>NZ_JBITPN010000017.1:0-562821 GCF_050467985.1 Brevibacillus sp. NRS-1366
GGCCTATTTGACGTTCACGTTAAATGCATTAGGAATAGATGTACAATATGTAGAGGAAAATCACAAAAGTGAGGGTAAAAACTAGTTCAATAATACCACGAACAGGAGGAATTAGTATGAAAGCCACAGGTGTAGTAAGAAAAGTCGATGAATTAGGTCGAATTGTACTTCCAAAGGAACTCAGAGATATCTTTGATATTAAAGAAAAAGATCCGATGGAGATATATGTTGATGATGAAAAAATCATTTTGAAAAAGTATCAGCCTTCCTGTGTTTTCTGCGGTAATGCGAAAAATACTGTATATTTTAAAGGGAAACTGATTTGCTCTACATGTGTTAGTGAGTCAAAGCAGACTTAATCAAACGGTGATTTCAATGAAAAATTCTTTAGAGTGTTTTATAG
Source organism: Brevibacillus sp. NRS-1366 (assembly GCF_050467985.1). Taxonomy (NCBI): domain Bacteria; kingdom Bacillati; phylum Bacillota; class Bacilli; order Caryophanales; family Paenibacillaceae; genus Brevibacillus; species Brevibacillus sp. NRS-1366. The sequence continues at coordinate 404 of NZ_JBITPN010000017.1, forward strand.
GCAAGGTGCAATCTGGAAGTGGAAACTATAAATATCTCAATTTAACTGAGGAAGAATTGGTTGAAGTTGGTGGGATACGGAATGTTTACAACCTTGCCACAACATTTTTAGGTGGAAAAGTTTCTATTTGCGTATGTAGAAATAGGACATTTGAGTTTGTTCACTTAACAACACCTGACAATGTCACATCAATTAAGACTAACGGGCTTTTACCAATCAGCAGTGGCGTATATGCATTAGGAGAAGGACTCTACTTGGCAAACAATCAAGACCTGCACAGTTTTTCTAATTTGCAAATGTGGGCCACAAGTAACATTAGAAGCGATGAGTTGAGCCTTATATATGGAAGGTACGTTGGTCATTATCTGGAGTGTATTTACCCCTCAGACAAACAAGGATTCATTCTCGTCAATGATGTGATAGAACCCAAACATTTCACCAAAATTGTCGACTCAATTAGACTGGAAGACTTTTTGAATATTACAAGAGTAGATTTAATGATAAAAAGGTAATTTGAATAGGTGGGTGTATATGATTATCTATTTAGTATCAGGTGCAGTTGTTATTGATGAGTATCAAGAGAAGGTTGTTGTTTTAGAGGACATGGAAGAAAAGCCTAAGTCGTATGTTGGGAATGGAAAAAGGATAGATAAAAACAAAATTGGACTGATAGAGCAGGGCATGCATTATGATGAATATAGAATTGCTTTATTAGATAAAGAAAGCATACAAGACGCTAGAGAAAAAATAAAGAAAATGGTTTTAAAGTATCATCAAGGTCAGTTAGAAAATTACCAAAAAAGTGTAAAAGCAGTAATAAATCATGATCTAACTTCTGAGATTAAGTTCCGTTAAAACAGCGATTTGATAGGAGAGTGATTTTATGCAGCTTACAAATGCGGAGGCAATAAAAGCAGTTAACAGCGGCAAAACGGTAAAGAACGACACTTCTGATGGTTATGTGGCTATTAGAAGAAAAACAAAAGGCGTTTATGAAATCAAAGTCTTTACAAATGGAGTTGCCGAACCAACAGTGATGAATGGTAACGTACAAAGTCTTATGAAGACCTTGAATAGATATGAGTCTGGATGGCAGTTGAACACTTAGAATAAAATATCGTTTTAATGGGAGCGAATGTTGCAATGAATGTGTTTATGGTAAAAGTAACAATGAAGGACACTTTACTTGTCTGGTTACATATGGACTGACGGTAAAAAGCCAAGTTGGTTAGATTGTTATGTAGAAGTAAAAGCGGAAACTTTACGTGAAGCGGTAGAGTTAGTTGAAGAAAAATACGGTGACAAGAATAAATATTGGATTAAAGGAAAAGAGAGTTATATGAAACTTGAGTTAAATTGAAATTACATTTAAATTGGCATTTGATAGGAAAAGGAGGGAGTAGAAATGGGAGTGTATTCAAAACATGAATTGAAACAACTTAGCTCAGAATCATGGGAAAAGATGATTGAGCACCATAAGAATGATCTACAGAAATATTACATGAAGTCGGAATATCCTAACAGAAAACGTGATATCGAAGAAACAATTGAAAACATTCATATCTTGATGACTGTACAAGATGAAGAAAAAGAACGTCTTGAGAGAATGGATGTTAAATACTAAAGCAATCATTAACTGGAGGCAGCTCTTATATGAAACCATCAATGTGGTGTGTTAAATGCGAGTGCTGGACTAAAGATTATAGTAAGACTGGTGAACATGCATGTGGTGTAGAGGTTGTAACATCAAGTTTAAACTCTGGCTTCCCTGATACTGAATATGAAGGAAAGGCTGTTGAATGAGTTGGAGATTGGAACAAAAATTGAAGTTGTAAACTCAGAACACTTGTACTTTTTAAAGCGTGGAGAAATCATTAGCAAAGTAGATAGCATTTATCAAGTAAGGTTAGATGGTGTAGAACGAATTGTGATGCTAAAGGAACAAGATATGATTAGAGTAATTAGATGAAATGGGGATTTCATTAAGGAGTTGATTAAGGTGCAAAGCTACAAGGTTCTCATTGAATTTTATAGCCCTGATAAGTTTCAACCTACATACGAAGTTATTGGATACATTTCTAAGCAAATGTCGTTTGTCTTCAATGATAAGAGATCTGACTTAACCATATTAAAAGAAATGTACAGCAGAACAACTGATAATCAATATGTAGTAGAACTTGTAGTGACTGGTTCAGGAGACCTAAAAATTGCTGAAAATGAGGTATTTAGTATATTAAGGCATTACAATCTCAATTTACAAGTGGAAGTGCTCAAATAGTTTATTATGATGAAATGTTAATTTGATTAGAAAGGGTTGAAAGTGTGAACATATATATTGTGAAAGGCAGAGCAGAAGTTGAGGGATATATTGAGCGTGTCGATGTGCTAGAGAACATGGAAGAGAAAGAGAAAACGTATGTTGGTAATGGCAAACGTATCAGTAAGGATAAGGTTGGAAATCTTGATGGAGGAATGATTATTGGTTCATTTGAGGTAGTATTATTAGATGAAGAAGATATACCAGTTGCACGAAAAATGATTAAAGATCGCATTGTTCTTGAAAAGACACTTGAGTATCAAAAACTTAAAACCACATTAGAAAAACTAAATAGTCACAACTTAGTTGAACCAATTCTGTTTAGAATAAAATGAGGGTTTTAACGAAAGAGGTGAGAGTATGCAAGTGCCAACAGAAATAAAGAATTCAATTATGAAAATGTCCAAATTGTACGCAGATGCCACAATATTAAATGAACAAGTTAGATCTTGGATGGAAGAAAACAACTGCTACAATGATACTGTTATCGATCAATTAATTGACAGGGTTGAGCAAGGAATTGGGGATGGAAAGGGTTTTGTAAAATTCCTTGAGAAATACAACAATAATGAAGGAAACGATGACAGCATTTATTAGACACAATGTGAGCTTTATTAGGTCTGAGTTTACTAATGTCTTTGAGAATAGACACTAAAGGGGTTATGTAATGTATTTACATATTATCTGGAATGACCTACTACAAGACAGTGAATCAATGGATATATTAAAGCAGCAATCATCTTTGTTTCAGACATTAGATGAGCATGAGATTGAAGAAGCTTTGGTTACCATCGGTTCAGATTTTATAGGAGAAGCTTACCCTCACTCGTTTGAAATCATTTCCACACATGAGTCAGTCGAGAAACTTAGAAAAGTCATTGAGAAAGATGGTACTTCAATTATTTATTCTGGAAATGGCTTGGAGTATAAAGAGCTACTCATTTCTATATATTTTGCAGTAACACATATGGCAAGTACAGAAGAGGTTTTAGTTTTCCTAAATGAATTGATAACAAAAATGAGCATCGTAAACCAAATTACAGCGAAGAAGTTACAACACCTAGCAGGACGTATTGAAAATGGGGAGTAATTCCAGCATCTATTCTATCAAGGAGCTTTATCGTATAATCACCAATGAGGTGATTTAATGTCTTTGACAGTAAAAATCAATATTAAAGACGATAAAGGTAAAGAAGCAGAATTAGAAATTAATGAAACAGATAATTTAAGCAAGTTGGTTATTATTCAAAATGTATTTAACCTATTTGGTATTGAGAAAGATATTTTGGAGCAGGTTAATGAGTTTGAAAAAATCGGTAAGGCTTATAGTAACTTCTTTGAAAAAATGAATAAAGAAGAGGCTGACATTGAAAATAAAGTCGTAAATCCAAGTGTAGATATCAAGGAACAGATGATTGAAGGATTGCAACAATCAGAGGAATTAAAACAAGTATATGAAACTGTAGATGATCAGCCAGAGTGGGTTAGGACTGGGATTAAATTAGATCCTGATGGTCGCAAAAGATATAGGTGTAGATATAGCTGTGTTATCTGTAATCACAAAGGAACTCATTACATTTTTGAGGGTTCTGCCGATATAAAATGCCATTCGTGTAGAATGGTTATGCCAGTATCTCCAGCGCACCCTGAAGGATTTCCTAATCAAGATACACACGGGAACTATTACAGGGCAGGAGAATATCATGATTGGAAGTTAACTTAGAAGGGGAACGTTATGGATAAAATCATTTCGATTTCATACAAGAGGTTCTTAGAGAAGTTTGCACAGGACTTTATTGACCAGTATATAGATGATGTTATTTCTACTTTTTCGAAGAGCGAGAGCATGACATTTAGGGAATATCTCAAAGATATAGATTTTAAGTATCGTGTTGAGGATGAAATGAAACACAATTTAATTGATATCGCTAAGGACTTAGGTTTGGATTATGTTGCTACATTAAGTTTAGAGTCTGACAAGGACTTTTTGAATAGAGTTTATACTGATTGCAGGGACATGGTTAAAAAGAAGGTATTCGATTACATTAGTGACACAATCTATTTTCAATTAGCAGATAGAATAAACTAATCATATACTGTTTTTATTGAAAAATGGGGGTAGCTGATTGAGGAAAAACGGAAGGTCATATTTAGAACTTATGGAGTTATCCAAAGACCCTCGCTATTGTGTGGTTGATACGGAGAATAGATTCATACACAAAGGAAGTACTGGACGTCTTGTAACAAAGAAGACAATGCTGAAGGTTCGAGAAGAATGTGAGCATAAAAATGAGTGTTTTGAATGTGTAAATGAGCAAGAGATCTTTTGTTTTAGAGCATGGCAACTAACGATAGGTAAAGGGATTAAGATGTGGTAAGTTTGAATGAAAGACTGGTTTTATCAGGAAAGGTGATTATTGAAAATGGAGTACCAAGGGTATACATTTGATTCGAAAAGAGTACTAATCAATAATGTGCAGAAGAGCTACACTACTAACTCAACTGATGGGGAATCGTTTACAAAGCATTATTTAATCCAAGCATCAACAACTGCTTCAATTTATAAAAAAGATGACTGCAACGAATATATGATAAGACTTGATGAGCCGATTATATCATTAAATGAAGACTTAGCACCATTCAGTAGCAAGTTACATAGAATTTTTGCTACTGAAGAAGAAATAGATATGTGGAAGGTGCAATAACACTAGCGGAAAAAACAAAGATTAATTCGATTATGAGGGGGTGATATCAAATGCTAAAAGCTGTAGAAAGTGATAAGTTTACTTGTGATCCGTCTTTTTATAAACACATGATGATTGTATTGCATAAAGAAGATGCAAATTCCCGTCTGCACATTAATGCTTCCGATATTGACGAGCTAATTCAATTGTTGACCAAAGCAAAACAGAAATTTCGCTAAAATGAACATTTCATAAGAATATAATAAATAAAATTAAACAATTAACTTAGTTCAGAAATAAAAGATGGAGAATTTACATATATTTAATGTTTGAAAAATTGCAAAGTGTGGAACTTAATTGATACACCCACACATCACGAGGAGGATTATCACTAATGACTATTCGTAAAAAGGTTGTTGCTGGATTTATTTTAGTATTGGCTTTGCTGTTGGTGACTTCAATTGTTTCTGTGTTTCAAATGTCAAGAATGGGAGAGAAAATTAATGACATCAATGAAAACTGGATGCCTAGCGTAACAATCTTGGGAGGATTAAATGGAGAAACTACAGATGTTCCTCGCTTAATTGCTAGGATTGGACTTGAATCTGATCAAAAAGAAATAGATAAGTTAGAAAATGACTTAAATGCAATCCTCAAAAGCGTAGAACAAAAAAGAAAAAGCTATGAACTTCTGCTTTCTTCAGATCAAGAGAAACAATTATACACAGACTTTTCAATAAATTGGGATTCGTACACAAAAATGATACCAAATGTACTAAGTGTAGCAAAAGGTAGTGATTCATCAAAAACAACAAAGGAAATAAAAGCTATATTTCCAAAATGGCAAGAAGCTAAGGATATTCTTAATGAATTGATTAAAATGAATGAAAAAGGCTCTAACGAAGTATCATCTGATTCCGTTAGTATTTATCAATCCAGTTTTTTTATGATCCTAATAATTAGTATATTAGCGATAGCGATAGGAATCATAATTACATTCATGATATTTCGGGATATTAAGAAGGTAGCATCCGAAATTCAAAAATCAGCAGAAACAGTAGCAGGATCATCAGAGGAGATGGCAGTTACAATAGAACAAGTTGCAACAGGGAATCAACAGCAAGCAATTTCTGTTAGTGGTATCTCGGACATGATGGTACAAATGAGTAGTGCAATTAACGAAGTTGCAGTTAACGTAGAGCAAACAAGTGAGTTTGTTAATAAAACTGTTGAAGTCTCTTCTAATGGTGGGCAGGTGATGTTAGAAGCTATAGAAGGAATGAGGGAAATAACAGGAAAAACAAATGAGATGTATGCAAACTCAAAAAAAATTCATAACATCATTGGTACAATCCAAGAAATTGCTAATCAAACCAATTTACTTGCGCTTAACGCATCCATAGAAGCAGCTAGAGCTGGCGAACACGGAAGGGGATTTGCTGTTGTTGCAAATGAAGTTGGCAAGTTAGCAAAACAAAGTGGGGATGCAACAAAAGAAATCACTGCTTTAATAAGTTCAATGCAAAGCAGCACTGTCGAAACTGTTGAAACTGTCAGTAACGGGAATGATCTGATTTCTAAAGCACAAAATGCATTTGATGAGATCACTCGTCTAATTAAAGAATCATCAACAAAAGTAGCAGAGGTTGCAGCAAGTTGTGAGGAGCAAAATGCACAGGTATTGGATATAGTAGATGCGACACAAAATATCGCAGCAATCACACAAGAATCATCAGCAAGTGCAGAAGAAACAGCTTCATCTGTACAAGAACTAGCAGGAATGGCTGAAAACCTAAATCATCTTGTTTTAAAGTTCTAGCACAAAATTCTACGGACAAGTTATTTTTATAATTCATGTAGTAATTTGTCCGTAGAGTATATGGAATCGAAATTTGATAGAAAATATTAAATAAAAATATTGAATAAAATAAAACATCGTGATATTATAAAGGTATAGCAAGAAATGGTAGAAATGAAAGGAGGAAGGATAAAAATGTTGCGCCTTATGATCCCACATGATTTCGATTATTCTTCTGCTAATTTGAGGGACAAAATTCAATATTGGTTACATAAGAAAAATTGGAAGCATGCGAAGTTAGCTTTAGCTATGGGAGTAGGGCGAAATGCGATTAGTCAGTTAATGAATGGTTCAAGACAGTTCACACTCAAACAAATCCAAATGATTGCAGACTTGTTGGGGATAGATAAAGTAGAACTATATGGTGATTTTATCGCAGAATGCTTTGACATCAAAGGCAGATCTATTCCAGTTAAAACAACAGAGTTTATAAAAGAGTTACTAAGTAACGACGACATGAATACCTTTAATCAATTATTTGATCATCTAACGGAAGAAGAAACTAAAAATATTGGACTGATATTTAATGTTGCTGAATCTATGTACAATGAAAAATTGTACAGGCAGTCCATTTATTTATATCAAAGGACAGCAAGTGTAGTCAGCAACAGACTTGACCCAATGTTATCAATTAGTTATTTTCGTCAGTTCATGGCTGCAAGAAAACTCATGTCTGAAGACAATGTTGGAGTTAAAAAATGTAAAGCATTGCTGATTGTATTACAGGATTATTTAGAGTTATTACCAACAAATGAAAAGGCAGAAGCATTAATTGAAGTTGTTGTGTTCTACTGTCTTATAGAAGACTATCAAAACACACTTCGTTATGCAGATAGACTTATCCAGTTTGCCACAGATTTAATCAAAAATATTCGTAGTAATAAACAGGATATATCTTACTTGAAAACATTGATAAGCGAAGCAAAGATGTATAAAGGTTTTGCTTTTAAAGGCCTTGGGAAATATGATGAAGCAACTATTATGATTGACTCTTATGCTAATCATAATGAGAATTTCAATAAGTATGCTATTGGAAATATGCACTTAATTGAGATTCTAAAAGGTAAATGGAATCATGTAGATTTATATTTAGAGCAGACGTCAAACGACAAGAAATATGCTGTCGTTCTCCCAGTGCTATTGGAAGCGAGTGTTAAAAACGGAGACTATGATAAAGTAAGTGATTTTCTAAATAAAAATAACAACTGTTTAGATGATATTAATAATGATTATACATCTCTCGGTTTGAAAGATAAATTGCTCACAGCTCAATACATGGCTGAATTCTGCTTCCACAAAAATGACTTTACAGAAGCTATTGATTATTTGCTGTCTGCAATAGAATTGGCAAACAGGCTGCAAAATGAAAATAGATTGAAAAAATGTTGGCTTACTTTTACAAATAACGCATCACATGCAACCAAAGAACAATTAAATAGATTTAATAATGTGGTACAAATTGAAATGTAGAGGTGAAAATTATGAAGTTCATTTTTGATACAAGTTAAATTAAATAAGCTGCGGTCTTTGAAAGGAGGTGAAATACATGAAAAAGACCGTAGTTGCAATTGTTACTTTTGCTGTTTTGGTTGTTGGTTTTGTTGCGTATAATGTAGTTACTACAAATGAAGTTTCAGCAAATGATGGACAAAGAGGTTAATGAGTGGAAATTAAAAAAGAAGGGTCTCCCTTCTTTTTTTTGAGTTCAAAATGTCGAAAAATGCGATATGTTCACGGGTTATTATGCTTTTCAAAAAACTCGTGAACATATGGTAAGATTAAATTGTAAAAATAAAGAGCAAGGGGCGTTTTGTTATGAGTAACTTAAATCAAAAGCTCACCAGATCTATAGAAATGATAGAACTAGCAACCAAAAAGATGCATGAAAAGAAAACTGGTAGAAAAGTTGAGGTAAGCACTAGAGCTTTAGCCAATGGAACTATTAAGGTGATGGTTGCAACACATGATATCGGTACTGATGACAAAACAAGTGCTGTCATGGCAGCACAGTACATGTTATGTGATATGTATATCAATGATGTTCTGATACAATACAACCTATCCAATCGAAAACTCAATGTTAATACCTTTTCCTTAGACTGGACTGAAGCTCATGAGAGCAATGGTACGTACTCGGTCTTAGGTGAGTTGGTCATAGGTGTTAGTGTCGAGTTGTACAAGCCGTATCATGAGCTGACAAGCTATCAAGGGGATGTAATTACATTCCTTACAACAAGTGATGAGTATATTTCATTAGAGTGTGTGGAGTGCGATATTACTTGGCATCAGGCCAGAGTTGCATAAAACATTAGGGTATATAAATTAAAATAAAAAAATCAGAAAGGTTATTGTAAATAAAAATATTATGTAGTATGATTTGTATCAAGGGAACAATATAAATTAATAAGCCCTTGTAAGAAGGGACGTGAGGAAATAAGGAGGTACATAATACTATGAACTTAATTAAATCAATTGAGGGAAATGTGATTATGGCAGAATTTCAGAAAGTAGATCCTGCTGTTATTTTAGATAAAGATTGCTTAGAAATCTTTTATGAGACAATTGAAGAAATGGAAAAGCAAAGTAGGGTTACAATTAAAGAATGGAATAGCTTGGTGAGTTATATTATACAATTAAGCTCACAATTTAAAGAGCAAAAAGAACAACATAACCACTATTTAAGTCTAATAAATTAAAAAAATCTAAAAGCCATGCATTAAGCATGGTTTTTGCGTTATCAGTGCAAAAGTAGGTGTAATTAGTTATAAATATAGTGTATAATGAGAATACTGGTATAATAAGAAATGTAAATTGAATATGGTGGAGGAGTTGACTTTATGCCTCTTATTGAGCGTTCAAAAATTGAAGAAAAATTATCAGAAGTAATTAAAAGTATAAGCAATGATCGAAAACTAATTAATAAATTAAAAAAAGGACTATCAGAACACGGTATTGAAGCAGGGGATACGCAATATATCATTACAGGAAGGATTCCCCTTAGTGAATTATCAATCAGTGTTTTGTGCTTAATCACATCTAAACTTTTTAACGAGACCGAGCTTGAGGCAGCAAATCCTGAGAACTACTTTACACAACAAGAAATTAAACAATGCCAATCGTTCGAAGTGTTGGTTGGTGAAGACAAAATTTCATTACCTTACACATTATCAAATGTAACTTTTGTTAGAGATGCAAATTATTCTACTACTATTTCAGCCCAAGAAATTAAGAAGTTGATGGATTCAAATTTATTAACATACAATTTTGAAACCCAAAGGGAAGCTCGTGTTGAGAAAGATAAAGATGATCAAATAGTTCTTAAACCTAAAACTAATCCGAAAAGTGTTTCTGAGATTGCAGATCTTCTTAAAACTGGTGACTTAGAGACAACTACTATCACATTCAATGCTTTGGTTAATACTTCAGATAGTGGCGAGGAACTTGTCTTTAATCATAAAAATAAGTCGTTGACCATCACAAAAGGAACTCAATTGAATATTCTTGATGGGTATCATCGTATCTCTGGTATTGTTAAAGCTTTAACAGAGGATGAAACTCTAGATACTGTTTTTGACCTTAAAATACTCAATTATAGCACTCGAAGAGCCATTAAATACTTCAATCAAATTAATAAAGTAAATCCAATTTCTGAATCTAGACTGAAAGAAACAAATTTGAGTAGCATGGCAACGGTAACCTTTGAAGAACTGAAGGACAAGTGTGAATTCTTAAATGGTAAGATTTCTTCTTCAGAAAAGATCTTTACTTCAGCAGACCATCTTGTTAGTTCTAAAGTGTTAATTGATGCGATTGATGAGCACTTTAATCCATCTAATCGCATAGAGGCTTTGCAAACTGGACAATACCTTTCTAAGTTTTTTGATGTTTTGTTCATGTCTTATTCTGAAGCCTTTGTTTCTAATATTGGAGAGGTTAGAAAGGTATCAATCATTAACGCTAACTTTATGTTTGATGGTTATATTTTATTAGCTAAGAAAATGCAGGAGTTGGGTTTGAGCATAAGTGATGTAAAAGAGATATTAGACAGAGTTAACTTTGAAAGACAAAATATAATTTGGAAGCAGCTCGGAGTATTGGATGAAGCAGGTAATATCACAACTAATCCAAAAAGAAAAATAAGGACTTTAATAAATGATTTGGTTTCTAGAGAGGTGAATTCAAATGTCTAACGCTTATCTAAATGAGATTGATATTTACAATGAGAAACTTAAAGAAGAATTTATTTCAAAGTATCCTGATCAAACACATAGTATCTATAGAAGGGTATTTTATTATAGTGCTGCTGTGGAAGAGATGCATGGTGCTGACCTGTATGAGTTCAATCTTAAGCAAATAGGGGAAGTACTTAAGTCAATGAACCCATCTTCTCTTGCATCTGTTAAAAGTGGAGTGTCAATTATTAAAGCATATATTGATTGGGCTATTCACCGAAGGTCTAATAATCTTAACCCCCTAGATGTTGTTGATGTGGAATGGGAAAGACAGTTTGTAGATACAACTAAAAAACTATTCTTCTCAAAAGATGAGATAGATGATATTATTTCTAACTGTAAAAATGCACAGGACTCAGTGATCATATCATTGTTGTTTTATGGTGTTGGAGGAAAAGAAGTCTCTGAGCTGAGAAATCTTAGATATAAAGATGTTAATTTTGAAGATAAACTTGTCACTTTAACTAATGAAAATGGAGAACAAAGACAGGTTAAAGTACCAGACCAAACACTTCAATTATTACAAGAAGCAGCGAAACAATTAGAGTATTATAAGCGCAATGGTCATATTGCTCCTAACTCTAGAAACACGAAAGGAACAAGCAAGTTAATTGAAACTGGATATTTGATTAAACCAGCTAACACCAAGAATGTTCATTTATCACAGGTCAACACTCACGTTGTTTATGGACGTTTGTCTACAATTAGTGAATTGTTTGAGATAGAGAACTTTACGGTAAAGAATATACAACGCAGTGGCATGATTTATATGGCTAAACAAATCTTAGATCGTGATGGTAAATTTGAAGACAAAGAGCAGTACTTTGAGATTTGTGAGCAGTTTGGAGTAAATAAGACAGTAAACAACGGTTACGAAGTATACAGTTGGTTTGCTATGAAGGAGTACATTAATCTAGATATGATCAAACAGTTGTACAGAGAAAGCAGCCTGTCGTAATGGCAGACTGCTTTTTGTTTGATTTATTAAATACGAACATTTTAGGTAATGATGAATTAAAATGTTTTGTTTTAGTGCCTTTGCTATCGCTTGAATGGAAAAAATCACGGGGGTTAGACTTGCCTCAGTTCTGAATGGTATACTTAGAAGCGAACATTCCCATGGACTAATCAAAATGACTAGAAAGGTTGCATTAACATAACATAGCGAAAAAGTACCTTAGAATCATTATTTCTACACCTTTAAAATATCTAGCTCTCGTTCCTTATTTTTTCTTCATGAAGTCAAGTGGTTTTCGTATAAATGAAACACCTTTTGATTAAATGAAATAGAAATCATTATCTAACAAGTTTATAGATGATTTTATATCATTTTACATGATCATGCTTGTTCATGATTAAAAAAGAGCTACTTCGATTTTGGGTATTATCTTGATTTGAAAGTGATTCTGATACTGGCTTAACAGTGAACTATCAGAATTGAAACAAGGTATTTAATGAAAAAGAAATACAGAAGATAACAAAATGGGACACCATAAAAGGTGTCCCATTTTTGTTTACTTATTGAGTTTATATTTAGCAAGGATTTCTGCTGGTGATCGTTTTGGAGTTGATGATTTTGTAGGCATCCGAAGTTTGTCAGAGATCTTAGAAACTGAAGAAACATATTGGGTTTCTAATTGGCTAGTTAGAACGATTTCAATCTTATTTTTGTTCTGTTCAATGATTGTTTCAATGCGCTTAAGTCTGGTATTGATCCAAGGTAGTCCACTTAAGATAGTTATGATCTTATTGTTTGATTCATGATAATATCCTTCATACAAGCCAACAGGCATTCCACTGGTAAAAGGGGAGAAGATATGTGGATGGGAGATTAGTTCCGTAAATCGTTCTTCACCATCAAAAATTACTCCAGCACGAGTTACAAAATCAAATTCGATTGGAGCAAATATCGACCTGTCCCATTGGTCGTGAATTAGAGTAGAGATACCTTGCGTTGATAATTGAATGGACTGCTGCGACTCAGATGGTATGAAATTAATCTCACTGATATGTCCAATTCCTTTAGTCTGAAGAACTGTAAGTAAATCGCGTTCGTCAAAATTGCCATTTTTACTTGATTTGTCAATGTAAGACACAAGTGTTTTCAGGATGTGAATACCATTTGTATTAGTTATATCATATAGTTTATTTTTAGGTATGTTTGGGTTAAACCTTTTAACTTGTTGGTTATCAATTGGATATAAGGCAGTTTCTAAGCGAGATAACTCTTCAAATGTTGAGATGCAGTTTGTTTGTGCTGTGTCATCTTCAGTTTCATCAGGAATGATTGGGAAGCCCACAATAGTTTTCTCTGGCATTGCATTTTGCAACAAATCCATTAGCAGTGGGGCAATACCTGCGCCAGATCCACCTGAACTAGCAAAGAAGAAGGCGATTACTTTGATTTCAGGTAATGAAAACTTATCTTTAAGCCAATTTATTGTTTGGTCGTATTGGCGTACCAAGAGTTCAATAGCCAAATCTCGATTTTTGCCTACTCCTTCAGAACCATCTAACTGAAAGATGTCTTCGACATACTCTAAAGATTTCAAATCTCGTTCAGAGTAGTTAATGGCAACTGAATAAAATCCATGTTTCATTGCCTCGTCCGCAAAGTTCCCACCAGCGCCTCCACAACCAACAACACCTATCATATTCAATCATCTCCATTTATTTTATTTAATATTCGCTGCTTGTATTTCATTAACCATCCGATTTAATGCTGTAACACCATAATCAGTAAGGTAGTAAGCATACGCTCGCCCCTCACCAATAGACTCAATTAGACAAAGCGTTTCCAAACGAGAAATAACTTTTCTAAATATACCATCTGTGAACCCAGAGAATGACGTAATTTCTTGTTTGTTTTTTGCATTGAGTGCTATTGTGGCTGATTGATTAGAAAGGTAAGCAAGTATTTCAAGATCTTGTGCATTTAAGCGATTTACAATCTGATTAAAGTAGTCCAATAAATCACCTCCAATAATACAAGATAATGCAATAACACATATTCATGATAGTATTTTATAATTTTATTCAATATAAAACAAGACATATTTACTGTTTATAGTAAAATATGTCGTCTATATTGTACTTTCTATCCATTTTATAGTCTTTTGACAGCCGATTTAAAGTATTTAAAGCAGTTTGAAGAGTAACTAGGTCAATATGCTTGGCAGTTCCATTGCACCATGCGCCTACAGTCGCAGGACGTATTCCTGATTCGATAGAAAATTGATTCATTGAGATACGCATATCGCTTAAAGTAACTCCTAAGACAAAGACTATATTATTTGCATTTACATTGATTCGTTTAGAATTTATCATGATATAACTCCAGAATAGGGTGTATATATTTACCACAATTCTAAACGAAAATTTAGTTTGATCATACTACTCGCTGAGTAGTAAAATATAACGCAAAGCGTAATGCTTATTGAAGTACCTTCCTTTAATGGTACAATGGTCTCAGTTATCTGAACATTTTTGGAGGGGAAGGTATGGATACTGCCTTATTTTTTTTATTTTCAACAATTGAATACATGGTTATTTTCTATCTTTTAATCACACTGTTTAGGAGAAAGTTCATTGAGTACTTGGGTAGTAGTATCTACATCTCTATGGGACTTTCTTTACTATCATATGTTTTGCGTTTTGATTTAAATCTTGAAAACGTTGCAATAATAGTTCAGATGTTGTTCTTTATCTCTAGCATTTGCATCGTTTGGAAAGTTCAATGGTTTTATGCAGGGATAATGACGATAATTTCTTACTCAACTTATTTAGTAATTCAGGGTTTTTGTGTTTTGATTTTAAAAGTTACGGGAATTATAGAATTAGTGAGCTTTTTGGATAAGCAAAATCATTCAGTTACTTTAATCGGATATGTTTTACAGGGTGCCTCAGTGATTCTCTGTTTACTAATATGCCTTTTCATAAAGAAATTTGGTTATGGATGGTCTTTTGTACCAGATGGTGAAGGGGACGTTAAATACTCAGAGCCTACTAATAAAGCATTTTTATTAATCATGGTTTGTACAACAGCAGCGTTTGGTAGTATTGCGTATTTGTCAGGTATGGGAAATATTATCTTTTTCGTAGTAGTGTTGCTTCTTTCAGCAAGTGTGCTTGGTCTATTTTTTCACATAACAAATAAAAGAGAGCTGAAAGAAAATGATTGAATTGTCAGCACAAAAAATTGCAACTAAGATAAAAGAAATGAACCCAGAAGAAACAGCAAGTATTGAAGTAATGAAATTTTCTTTGATTATGATAATTTCCACTTTGGTTACTTTAACTACTTCGTTGTTCCTTGCGTTTCTTTTTGGAGTTCTATTTGAAACAATAACTGTTCTATTTACATTTGCGCTGCTTAGATTTTTCTCGGGTGGATTCCATTTTAAGAGTGCAGAACTTTGCATAACCGCCACTGTATTAGGCTCGGTAATTTTACCTTTAATATCGAAGTACACACATTTTTCTTGGTTGTTAACGATAATATCCATATTGCTGCTCTTGTTGTTTAGTCCACGAGGTAAGAATCAATCTCGTATATTTGAAAAGAAACATTTTCCTTTACTCAAAATTATTTCGATAGTGATTGTCGGAGCAAACTTTTTGATTGGATCAGAATTATTGGCACTTACTTTCTTTATACAGTCAATTACTTTGTTATTTGTGAAAGGAGGTGAATACAATGTTTAATTCGAAAAAAATTGCTTTTCTGGCCTCTTCAGCCTTGTCAGTGTTGGCTACAGTAATCGTTTCCCCCTATTCTGCTGGCTGGGTTCATCAGCCTGAAATACCAAAAGAATTATTAAAGAAGTAGTCATAGCCCTGAAACGTGGTGAGAACCATGAAAATTCCATTATTCCGTAAGGGATTTGAGGAAGAAGGAATTCATTGGATAGACATGACAGAAGAAGTCACTCACCTTTCTCACTCTAAAAATAAAATAGAAATTCACACTAAAGATGATGTTTACTATATGCTTACCTCACTAGAGGATTGGAGAAGGGTGCTCAAACAGTATGGCTTTGAAAAATTAGATGTAGGTAATATTGTAAACATGAAGAAAATTACAGTGTTTGATGAAAGCAAGCAGAAAGTATACTTTGAAGATCAGCCCGATAGCAATTCTAAGTATACTGATGTTGCGAGGGTACATATCTCCAAACTTAATCATATCCGGCGACGTAAAAAGTAACGTGAGGTTTTAATCACGTTACTTTTTTATTTGCAACCATACATATCTAATTTTGTCAAGAAAAATCGAAAATGTTCGAATTGTAAAGAAAGGAAATGTTTGGGGTGATATGATAAAAATACATCAAGAAGGGAGAGGATACGAACATGGAACTGAACATTTTAATAGTTGAAGACCAGTTTGAAATACGGAAACTCCTTGCTACCTATGTACGCCACCTTCCTTTTGTGAAGACAGTCTATACAGCAAAAAATTCGGACGAGATGTTTACAAAATTAAGTGAAGAAGAATCGATTAATGCACTCATTCTTGACCTAGATCTTGGAAAAGAATCCTTAGATGGGTTAACAGCTTACAACTTGTGTAGAGAATTTGGCTACGACTTACCTGCAATTGTGGTAACTGGTGAAAAACTTTTAGCTGCACATTCGTATACAATTGGTATCACTGATGTGGTAACAAAAGCAATTGACTTTAAAAGATTTAAAATGGCTCTTGAAAAGCTAAAAAGCTATTACCAATATAAAAGGTTTATAGACAATGATGGTTCATGTATACCCATCTGTGGAACCGAGTCTCATGTAACTTTTCCTTCAGAAATAATGTATGTAAGCTCTGAAAAGGGTAAGGTTAGTGTCCATACTACCGAGAGGAAAAAACCATATGCAACTGATCTAAGGCTTAACGTATATGCTTCATTACTAGAAGGATACAACTTTATATATGTTCACAGGTCTTTTCTTGTTAACTTAGATAAGGTTCAAGATGTCAGAGAAAACGAAATTATCATGATGAACGGAGACGTATTACCCATTAGTGAAGATAAGATTGGTTATGTGAGAAGAGTAACGGTCAATAAATTATCTATTAAAAAACACAGGAGTAGTCAAGGTGTATTTGGTAATCTAATGAGCTTTGTAAATAACCTATAATGAGGTGAATGTTATGAAGCACAAGATAAAAAAACTTCTGTGTAAATTTTTCGGATGGCTATCTGAATCACATGGGTACGATAAAAATAAAGAAAGATGAGGGCTAATGCGATTTATACCAAAAACTGTAGATAAAGTGTATTTGATGCTTCTTTATATTGTTGGTTTCTTAGAGTTTGTATTGATGATAAGAAGCATTATTAAAACTGAATTCAAGCTTGAATTAATTGAATCGATATGGAATTTGCATCTTTTAATGTTATTCCTCTTTATATTAATGGTGGTTTTGTTCTATAGATACCTAGTGCTTACAGTCGGTAAAACTGTAGGTAAAACTCAAGCGCTGTATGACAACACTAAAAATTTGCTTGAGACAATGGCGAATGAAACTTTGCTTAAATCGAACAGACATTTCAATGAAATTAATAACTTGTTGGCAAACGGTCAAGTTATAGAAACATCAAATTACCTAAGTAAACTTGTTGATTTAAATGAAAATCATGAAAGTTCTCTTAGTAGTGTAGCTAACCCTGCATTGGCATACTTATTAAGTTCAAAAGCACATGAGGCCAAAACTAAAGGAATAACAATTTCTTATGAAATCTCAAGTAAGGCCCAATTGAAGCATATGAATGTGAAAGATCTTATTGTCATATTGGGTAATTTATTAGATAACGCAATTCAAGCCTCAGTAGAAAATGACAGTGAAAGTATCAAAGTTACATGGTTACAGGAAAATAATCAGGAAGTATTGACAGTTGAAAATTATTCGAGAGCAGATATAAAAGATGCATTACCAAGATTATTTGAAGTAGGATACACAACCAAGAAGGATGGAGGTGGTGGAAATGGATTACCAATTGTAAAAAAGTTAATAACAAAGAACCATGGACAAATTCATGTTGTTACCGATAAAAAACTTGTTCGGTTTATAATAGTTATGAAAAGCCCTTAGCAAAGGGCTTTTTTTGATTTAGAGGAATCGTGAAAATGAATCCACCTTCGATTTAACGAGTACATAATGAATATTATTACATATCTTGTTACAATTTTTATGGAGAATACTTTGGTCGTTATTGACTAATGTTAGCATTTAAGGAATAATAAGAACAAGCGTTCTGTACAAGTAACTCATACTACAACAAAGAGAAGAGCGTTCCCCCATCCGACCAAAGACAGAAGGAACGCCCATAGGAGGTATCTTATATGACACCCATCATCATTTTAGATCAAACAGAAGTAAAAGTAAAATCACAAGTTTTTGGCAAAATTGTATTACAATTAGAATCTAGTGTGTATGTTGAGGAGATATGGTTCCAAATTGAAAATTTCTGTCTACATACCATGAGTGGTGAAATGTATGCTCCTAACGTGCATGATTGGGACATAAAATGGTACGGAGAAATTGAGGACAAATGGTATGGAACCCTAACATTAAATATATCTCATTCATTAGAGATAAATGAAGATGATGCCTTATATGCTGCAAACTGTGCCATCAGTGAACTAAATATAAACATACAAGAAATTCATACGAATATTGGATCTATGAAGGTTAATGATTTTTCGATTGAATGGGAGCATGTATATTCTGAGTGATTTGGAGGTTGAATCATGAAAACAGCATTTCAAGATGGCGAATTGGAGTTGCTTAGAGAATTTGTACTCTTGCCCATAGCATTATCGATTTTTGAGAGAGATAAGTCAGTTATCGAGGATTCAGAGCTAAAGATGAAGTTGCCATATGTTGCAGCAATCAATACTGCAATGGATAGAATAACAAGGCAATTAGGCAAGATGAAGCGAGAGATGCACCAAAAAGGGTTAAAAGTAGCTAGACAGAATAGAAGTGAAATAGGCATTGATTGTATCTTCTTATGTCTTGGATACTCTCAACAGTTTCGGATGCAATGGGATCTTGTCAAAGCTGAAACGCAAATACGAATGCAACAATATCTAAATGGAACAAACGACCACTCGTAAAAACGGGTGGTTCATTTAGTCTTATATTAAATAAAAATAAACAATAGACAAACTAAAAGTTATGTTGTATTCTGAATACAGACGAGCAAGAGTGAACGGAACTGGAATACATAAAACAATGTGCATTTTATCGGGAAAGGAGGAGTTTGTATGATAACATTTTCAAGTTTAGAAGATGCAGTAAGTCAATTAGATGATAACCTTCAGATATGTGGTGCTTATCGCAAAAGTGCATATAGTGACATTCAATTTTTGAAATTAATTGTTTCTGGGAATAGTCTAACATGCACTGATGAATCTACTTCTGTTTTTGATCAGCAACATATAGGTAACATTAAAGATATTAAAGGCTACATGAATCAAAGAAAAAAATGTAATGACCCTAATGGAGAAATGATTGTGACAGTACGCCTAAACAATCATTATATGACTGGCTTTAAAGTGAATAACTTCATTTTGGGAGACGGAATGCTAATTTTAGACCTATGCTATTAAATGAAATTTTTATCGAAAAGGAGGAATTGCATGATAACCCATAATGGCAAAAAGTATTTAACAGAACGAAGAAGAGCAAGAAAAGATGAATTGATTGTAACATTGCTTCATCTTAACAGTGACTACCAAGAAGGATCTGTTTTCAGAGTTCATAAAGAAATTCCTGAATTAAATGAAGTTCTTGTTTATCCAGAGTGGTATGAAGATGGCATGAATTGTTTTGGGATATCTGTATTTTTAGATGTAGATGATTATGAAGTGATGGTTGAGATTACAGAATGAAAAGATACTTTTATCTAGAATTAATGGAGGTGTTTAAATGGAATTAAAGGAGGATATTAAGTCATTTCTTAAAGGGAAAGGAGTCAATCAGCCCAGCGAAGAAGTCGTCGACCATTTACATGAGTTCTTGAAAAAGCAGATTGATGAATCATCAGAAAGATTGGCTAATGTTCTGAGGGAACTGTTTGGAGACCAAGAAAGTAAATAATATCTGTCTTTGATTAGAATAGGAGGAGTTATGAATACATTTGCCACTGGAATATGCAAGCAAGAAATTATTGAAACATTGGAGCCGTACATTGGGATCGGTTTTGAGAAAGAATATAAAATTGAAACTGGGGAATCCACAGATATTTACTCAGAAGACTTTTATGATAATAAGATTCCAGCGTACTTTTACATAAGACACAAGAAAGTGGAAATTGATAAAGTTCAAATTGAGAAGTATTTCGATATTACATGGAAGCACAACTGTTACAACACTTGTATTAGAAATGGAGTACCATGCGAAAAACTATCGAAAGTACCCCAAGGTGCCACAAACTTAACGGAGCGCAATTCTTGGACATGTCAATTTGGATGGGAAGTTGGTCGTGGTGATTGTTGTAGATATGAAGCTGAATAAGCAAATTTTCGATTCTGGATAAAAACTCTCTTTGATTGGAAGTGAATGTATGATTACATCAGAAATTAAAGCGGAACTTGATAAAGCAATGGATCATTTAGACAATGCACTCTTAATGTTATCGGGCGATGACAAATATCTGTTGTTTCAAACTGTTTATGATTTGACTTACAATTTCAATCCAGATAAGGATACAGTCAAAGGTAAGATTAACGCCATTAATACTGCGTTACTGAATTTGATTATGGGTTACAAACCAGATCCAGCAGATGATAAAAGTTGGAGGGAACCTGAAGAGTGAGTTTAACTGAAGAAGAACGAAAACGGGCTGTAGAACTTGGTAAGACGTTAGGAGTTGAAGTTACGTTTGACAATGAGGAGTCAGGGATGTTCATCGGAGACAAGAAAGTGTCAGCGTTTGAAGACTTGTTCCCAGAACTGAAGACCGAATGATATATGTAATTTATAGAGGAAGGGAGAGTCATTATTTGAAAAAGTATTGGAGAGGCATTAGTATCAAAGACATTAAAGCGATTAGTGGAATTGGTGGTAACTTTGGTGAAGAAGCATATTCATATTTTACTGTGCAAATGAAAGATGAGAAGATAAACACTTTGTTCTTTGAAGATAGGAATGCTTACAAACACAGAAGAGAATTGAAGAGATTGTTTAATGAATATAATAATATATCAGAATGTTATTTGCTCGAAAATGATATCTTTATTCGTGTTGATGGGGAAGTCATCCCTTTTGGTTGTAGAGTTGAAGATAGTTTAA
This sequence comes from Brevibacillus sp. NRS-1366, assembly GCF_050467985.1. NCBI lineage: Bacteria > Bacillati > Bacillota > Bacilli > Caryophanales > Paenibacillaceae > Brevibacillus > Brevibacillus sp. NRS-1366. The sequence continues at coordinate 21,795 of NZ_JBITPN010000017.1, forward strand.
ATGATTATATTTATAAAACATTAATTGAATTGGAGGAATTGAAGGCTCAGGGAAAAGTTAAAGATGAAGGGTGGAGACACATGGCATTCATCTGTCCTTTGGAAATTGAGAATGGAAAAGTGTTGAGAGGCAAGATTACCGACCAATGGAAACGTCAATTAGATGATATGGGTATTGAAGTAATACAATAAAATACGGATTTAATCTAAAATATTTTAAGAGGAGGTAATATAATGTCAAGGGTTGTAAAATTTATAGCAGAAAGCCAAGAACATATCGAGGGTTTAACAATCGGGAAACTCTATGCAGTGGAGGATAATGAGGACATTGTTGATCCTGAACTTGAAAAAGAATGCGGATGTGTCACAGTATGGGACGATGACGGACATCTGCATGAGATTTACAAGCCACTTTATGAATTTATTGAAGGCGTAAGTTGGTTTAGCGTGTTACCTAAAAAGCGGTATTTAGAAGTATTGTAGGGGGTCATCATGTACTACATATTTATGAGGAGTTATCCCGATAGTTACTTATATAAAGTCAGTAAATGGAATGACGAAGTGAAAGAAGCAATGGAACGCGGAACGTCTTATTTTGAAATAAAAATGGTATTCCAAAATCCTGAATACATAGCGGAGTATGTAGATAGCATTGAGGGAGTAATAGCTAATCTTGAGCTTGAACTAAATTATGGATGGTATGAAAATCAAAAGGAAAAAGAGAAGATAGAAAGATACATAGAAATATTGAAGGAATGCCGATAAAACACGAATTTGATTAGGAGAATACAAATTGAAAAAGTTTAATTTGGATTATTCAATTCCAATTCAAACTGACGAGAAGATTGAGATGATCAATAAAGAATATGGATTGGATTAAAAAACAACTGGGTGGCACATTGACAATTTACTTGATGAAGTAGAGAAACTAGTAGAAAAGTGCGGAAGTGAATGCGGTTGGTACGTTAATGATTCAATACGAGTAAAGGTTGAAGTTGAGTACATGCCAGAAGATAAATAATAAGTAAATTTGATAAGAAGAGATGAGTGAGGGAAGATGGTGGTTAATAGATCAATAAAAGGTAAAATAAACGGAATGAATAAACATGAAGTGAACATTGCAATACATTGCCTAAATGCACTGAGTACGACCAAAAATGAAATGATGTACGAAAATCATAAGAGCTTACTTAGAGTTTTGGGTTTTGGGTTGATTATTGAGGAGTCCTGCTATGCTAATCAGGCCCAATATGAACATTTACTACGCATTTTACTAAAAGAATTAGAACACAGAAGAATGGAAATAGACAGAGATAGACAGAGAGGGTGTTTGAATGAAATATACAAGTGAACACATTAGCGGTGTTCTAGATCATAAAATCCAAGTTGGTAATGAAATAAATAAATTCACTTCAGAACTGTTTAAACGTGCAGTTAAGCATGATTTTTCAAAGTTCAGTGATGAGGAAATGAATGTGTTTGAACAAGTCACTCCAAAACTTAAGGGTCTTACATATGGATCAAATGAGTATATGGCACAACTGGGACTAATTAAACCTGCGCTTGATCATCATTACGCAAATAATAGCCATCATCCTGAGTTCTATCCAAATGGACTAAAGGACATGAATCTCATGGATGTTGTAGAAATGCTTTGTGATTGGTTAGCTGCCGCGAAGCAACATGATGATGGTAACATTTTTAAGAGCATTAAGGTAAATCAGAATCGCTTTGGATACTCTGACGAGCTTAAAAAACTGCTTACCAACACAGTAAGGTCAATGCATAAGTATTGTATCGAATGGGGCTGCTGCGATGGTAGAGAAGGCGGTTATATAGGAAATACGGTTGAAGAAATACATAAGCAAATTGATAAAGACATTTCATTAGGTGATGCTGAGAAAGATGACTTGAAGTATGGGTTCTTTAGAGAATTTAAGGGTGCTAACTATACGACAAAAAATGTATGTTGGGATAATGCGTTTGATGTGTATTGGACAAGAAACTAGATAAAATGGCAATTTGATCAGGAAAGAGAGGTTATAGGTAAATGGAAAAAAAGTTGAACAAAGGTGACACGGTTGTCATGCATACATGTGGAGAAGCAGAACATCACAATGGGAAGATATGGACTGTTTCATCAGATGAGTGGATGCTGTGTCAAGAACCCGTTGTTATGTTAGAAGGATTTAGTGGTGCTTTTTTAACGAAATACCTTCAATTTGTGGATTTATGTGATTATGATAAAACAATTGAAGAGCATAAGGAATTGATTCAAATCATGGATAGCGCAAGGAAGTTAGCTATTTTACACGCAGAAGATGAGAGACCGAGATTTCGAATGGATGCTGAAGGTAATCTAACACGGATTGCGGAGTAAAATAATTCAAAAATAATGGATGTGGTAATTTGTTTGAAGCGATTTCCTGTAAAAGATGCTCTGACTCAATCATGGTGAAACCTTGGACACACGAGTGGGATAAAGGACTGTGTTTTACATGTGAGGAAGCAATAGAAAATGGAGAATCTGTAGAATTGCTATAAAATAGTGACTTTATCATAAGTCAAGACTAACATTATTGGTACTTTTATCCTATTATCAAAGTGAGGTGATAAAATGACAGCATTCTACAAGAGTATGAATACCGACAGAGACGCAAACAGAAGAGAGAAGTGGAAAAGACATCGCGAACAAACAAGTGACTTTATCAGAGAAGTTACAGATCTGATTTCTCGCAAGGGGAGTATAGCAGTATTTGGCGCTGGGAATTGCGATGACTTGGAATTAGAACTAATGACATCAAACTATGATAAAGTGGTCTTAATTGATATTGATAAGGAAGCAGTAAAACAAGGGATTAGCTATCTTCCTGAAGTCGACAGACAGAAAATTGAAATCATTGAAACTGATTTAGTTAATATGAGCACTTTTCGTGAAGAGTTTTCGAAGAAGTTAGAAGAGAATCTTCCAAAGAAAAAATTATCTAAGTATCTAAGATCTATACAATTGAAGAACGAGGAGTTTCACGAAGCGTATAAAGGTGCGTTTGATGTCACAGTCATTGCTGCAATACAAACTCAGTTGTTTTATAACGAGGCTGTATTTATTCTCAGTGAGCGTGGTGGGTATTTGACTACTGATGAGATTAAAGATATTACACTTGATCTTGTATACGTGCGTGATCAAGTAATCCCATCTTTCATTTCGATGGTTTATGATTGCACAAAAGATGATGGATATATGATTCAATGGACAGATATCATTGAAATCAATCACAGTAACGTAGCGATGTTAGATGAAATAGAAAAACTGTACACTGGCAAAGATAGAATCAATTATGTAAATAAGATGTGCAACTCTTATGGTATTCCAGCAGGAGTTAATTCTTATAAACTCTTTTATAAGCGTATTAATAGTGAATATGGAAAATTCTTGATGAGATATTGGCGATGGCCTTTCGCAGACAATAAGCACTATTTCGTAGTTGGGTTGTATGGACAAAAGGGAGTATAAAACTCTCTTTTGATCAAATAAACAAAATTAATTACAATAGAAATTTTTATATATTTTTTAGGTGACAGCAATTAAAAGACGTGATTCATCGAAAAAAGCGAGGAGAGAAGAAATGATTAAAGAATTAACTGTGATTCAGGTAAATGGTCAATTATTTGTTGATAGCAGGGAAGTAGCAGATATGACTAATGTGAGACATTCGGATTTGCTCGAAAAAATCGATGTGTATGTCACACATTTAACCAACGGAAAATTCCGTTCGTCAGATTTCTTTATCGAAAGTTCGTATATGGACACTAAGGGTGAAACGAGACGTTGCTATCTCCTCACTCGCAAAGGTTGTGACATGGTTGCGAATAAAATGACTGGTGAAAAAGGAGTATTATTCACGGCTTCATATGTAACTAAGTTTGAAGAAATGGAAAGGGCATTAAATAAACCAATGTCGCAGTTAGAAATTATGCAGATGGCAATTAATCAACTTGTTGAACACGATCAAAGACTTTTAGAACACGATGGTAGAATTGGCACCCTTGAAGAAAGTGACAAGGTAATTAATCAAAAAGTTGAAGCTTTGAGAGATGGTTTTCAAAAGTACACAATTAGACCAGAAGATAAATCAGCATATGTAGTAGCAGACAAGCTAAAGCTGTATTCCAAAAATGGCTCACCGCATTTTAACTTTGTAGATGCAGTTGCTAAAAAGCTCGGGTTTTATAAAGGTGTTATCGGGGTTTGCGATTCTTTGATCAACGTTATTATGGATAATACACATAATGGGAACTCAGGAGTAGCTGTTTACTATACTGATAAGGCAATTGATCACATGAAAGAGTACTTGGATGCCCATTTTACTTTGAAAATTAATACATACAAAAGGGATTCTGGTGACAATAAAAAAGGTGACCCAAAAGAATATGTATTTAGTTTATTCAATAAAAATTGGGGGTTTCATAAAAAGACATATATTCATTACGACCAAATGAAATAATTCATTTATTAAAATAGTTGTTATTTACAAAAATATCTAACGTGAGTAAAATTAGAAAGAATTGACGTTAGAGGAGCATTTATTATGAGGGTAATGGTATTAATAAAGAGAAATGAACATGCAAAGTTACTTACAGCGATCAATCAGTTTTATAAGCCACAGAATAATGACACTAAACCAGAGATTAAGTTAATTGCCCAGCAATTACAAGACGGAATTAGGCTGGTGAAAGATATTAAAATGAGCAGCCAAAAGATTAGATTTATAGTTAGTGCTATTCAATATGTTTATAAGATGCCATTTGGCGAATTCATAAAAGAACGTACAATTACAGAGGAAATAAAATTTGGATCTCTTTCTGAAGAGAACGGTACCAATACTAGTTTGATTATCAATAACACCAATCAAATTTGGGAAGCTACATATTGTAACTTTGAGACAGGGCAAGAAGTAGTTATGAATTACAATTGCGAGCCTAGAACTCAATATCTAAAATCGGAATGTAAGAAATATGGTGTTGATCTGTGTATTGTCAGGGTGAAGTAATACCCTAACAAAATAATAAATAAAAATATGTTGTAAAATGAAACTAAAATTGATACTATGATTGTAGAGGGAAAAAGACCTGAATGATACAATCAGGTCAACAACAATTAGAAATTATTACATAGCCATATTCAACATCCATTTCACCAAACTCATCAATAAACTCTCGCTCAATCCATTTGCATAACCCTTCTCTAACTGATAAAATACCATTGAATGTTTCGCCAGTGGCTGCTACCCAATCATGCAAGTCTGCAATACTTGCAATCTGATAACTAGGGTCAAGACTTTGGGCAAAAAGCTTGTCCTCCGTAAGTTGCCACTGGCACTTTTGGTCATCGACGTTGTAGCGACATATGTAGATTGAAACTGACACCAAAGCATCTCCTCTCAAAATGAACGTTAAACGTTCAGGCATCTTGTATAATGGTAATTTATCACATGAACGTTAAACGGTCAACAATGAAATGATAGGCGGTGTTTAGTATGGCAAAATTGAAGAGCAACCTTGGTGTCATCCTCAAAGAACGTGGTATATCAGCAGCACAGTTATCAACAGCAATTAGTCATAGGAGATCGACAATCAATGACCTTATTAACAAAGAGGATTTAGATAATAATCGTATTACAGGCTCATTGATTGCAAATATTTGTTCATACTTAAAAATCACTCCAAATGACTTGTTTGAAGTGGAAGAAACAGATGATTATTACAGAGCGGCCTTCCTTGCATTGAAGAACAAACTGTCAATGGCAAATATGGAAGTTTACTTTGGGATTTTATCGAAAAATGAAAAGGGGAGTATATACACTAACTTAACCCTTTATCAAGACGGTCATATAGGATTTTCATTAGAGAGTCAAAGCGATGAAGACGGCGAAGAGGATGAAGACAATGACAATATTACATATGATGACCCACATTTGATATTAATAGAAACACACCCAAATGACACGCAAAGATCGGATATTGAAGAGATGAAGCTTGAAGTCATAAAGAAACTTAGAGCTATGTCATTAAATTATACGGACACAAATGTGTATAGAGACAATATATTTATTTGTTCTTCTGAGAACTTGGGGTATTGGGTAAATAAACAAATAGCAAAAATAGAAGACAAGAGTACAATTAGAATTCTGAAGTGGGAGCATGATTTCAACCTTGAAGAACAAAAGGTTATAGATTGGTATGCTGATAATACAACCTTGACTGACAACAATCTTTACTTAAAAAAGGCTTTAGGTTCATTTAGAGATTTTGATGGAACGTTTTTCGAAAGCATGAACATTTTCATTTGTTTCCCCATAACAGAAGAGAATCTTCACGTATTAAGATCAATGAAAAAGTTATATAATTTTGTATATCATATTTTTATGAATGAAAAAGATGCTCACAATTTGATGGGTTCTGTTGATATAACTGACTATCTAAAGGACTATATAGCTTTGAACTTAGAAGAATAACTGATAGGCTGGTCTATCAGTTTTAGATTTATTAACTAAAATTATCATATTATATAAGTGTGTTTTTGGTCGAATAGAATAAAATTACGATTTCGTTGGAATTGAGGTGGAAGAATGAATGCCTTTGAGTATACAAGTTATGTGAGGATGTGTGCTGTTGAGCTGCGTAGTGAATTGAATGGAACTATACCTGTTTTGACCAGTGTAGTTGTTTTACCAAAAGATAAAATTAAAAATATGGAAGATTGGAATTACTATTATAGACATGTGTTTTGCCATCCAGATGATTACGGAAAAGAGTATGTAGAAGATTACGCATACCCACATAGAGAATTGTAAATAACTTACAAGGAGAAATGTAAATGGAGCAATTATTTAAATGTGAATATACAGGTAAAATCTTTGATAACGCTTTGGAATGTCAAGAGAGTGAATACATACATGGTGATGAGAACATGAAATTTATCGAACTTGTATATCAGTTTGTAGACATGATTGAAAAGAAATTTAAATTGACAGTTTGCCGTGAGTCCTTGAATATCTATGATAAACTTGAAAATTATATAAATGATCGTATGGTTCATTGGAGACATCTTGGTTTTACTTTCACTATTAACGGTAAAGAAAAGAAATACTACCGAGAAAGCGATCCAGTTGGTGATGGTAGATGGGATTGGCATATGAAGGATCTTAATGATATGGTTTACGATTTTGAGAAAGAATTTATTATGCCAAGACGCAAAAAATTTGAAGGATATTTAAAGTTTAATTATGATCCTAATCCATATTCAAGTTATCATTATTGGACTCTTAACGGTAAGAAGATTGATGATATCCTTACGGCTTTGAATCGAAGAGGAAAGAAAGTAAGAATTGAAGTAATTGATTAAAATTTAAGTTTCAATAATAGAAGGATTTTAAACAAAAATAGGAGGTAAATTATTTGAGTCATATGGAGTATAAAACCGTCATTCGCGTAGCCCTTCCAGAGCTTGAAGGCCTTGATCACAATCAGGCGCTTCCATTCTTTAAAGAAAAGGTAGGTGAACCCAAGCATCTTGATGAGTGGGATGGAGTTGTCGAATGGTTCACATATGATGATAAGCCGAATACGTATTGTCCAGTGGAGAGTCTTGAAGGCAAGTATAAATGGGGAATCGATTATGTTCTGATGCACAGTGATGGATATGACTACAATACATTAGATATCTCACTGTCTGAACTTGAAAGGTATATTGATTTGCTGGTTCAGAAGTTCAGTGTGAAAAAAGAGGATTGTAGGTTACTTAGTTACTCATGGTATAACGGCGGAGATGAGCCAATTAGATTTTAAATTAAAAAACATAAAAATATGAGGAGAGATGTAGTTGGCGACTAAAGTCGAATTTCAAACGTGGTCTGGTGGAAGTGGTATGGGAGATCCTTGTCACTTGATTGGAATAGTTGAGGAATCTCCAATTGATGTATTGAAAACAGTTTACATGACTCACAGCATTTATTACTTTCGGGATTTATACAGGCCAGTTGATTACAGTTTTCCAAATAACGTGGAAGGCCTAAAAATCACAGAGACTGATGAACATCCAAACATGGCAATTGATGAGATGCTTGAAAAGTCAAAAGAGGGTTTGACTAGAAACACAAGGAATGAAAAAGTATTCAATCAGGCATTGGATGCTGCACGAAAATGGCACATTTCAAACTTAGAAGAGAACGTCCAAAAGACTCACCTGTACTCCTTTGAAGATATTGCACAATGGAAAGAGACCATATACAAAAGACAAAAGCAATTAGACGAAGTGGCTCATGTGACATTAGGCGCACCAATTCCACTGAGAGATGTGCCCGATGCCACACAAGTGAATTGGGAGCATGAAGCAAAAGTATGGAAGCAAAGATGTGAATCATTGCAGAATAGCCGAAATGAAATGTGGGAGGAGCGAGATAGACTGCGTGAGCAATTGAGGATTATTAAAGAATGGGCTAATCCTTATATGCCGAAAGAGACGTTTGATTACAAAAAATCAAAGAGTGAGTAAAAGGGAGGAAAAATAAATAGATTGCATTTACGTTATACACAAAGACGGTAAGCGTTGGGATATGAAAGGACGAAAGATTGCTTATCTGAAAGTCGGAGCTGCCAAAGGTGTTATTACTTCAGAGTGCAACGATTACGCAAATGACAAAGTGTTTCATTTAGATTATTGTGCTCCACAAAGATCTGACGAGTATAAGGCAGCTTTCGATGAGGAATTTAGCAGGTTTGAAATAGTTGAGTATGTACCAAAAACCAGTTAAAAGGATGACTTTATCCAAAAAAAGAGAGGAGTAAAAATTATGATTCAATGCTTCAAGATTAAACATGGAACTAAATATGATAGGGCAGTAAAGAAATATATCGAACAAAGGCCGAAATGGGCAAATGTCATCAAGAGAATGGCTGAATTACTTGAGGAAGAAAAGCTGACTCAAATTGTATTGTCAGTGGACAAACTGTGGATCAATATTGAACAGTTAACCAAAGAAGACATTAAGAAGCTATTTAATAAAGATGGCAAGGTGAAGAGTAATTCAAATCGAGCGAAGGAACTAAACAAACAATATAAACAAATTATTGCAGATGAAGGATTATCGGATTTTCAAGATGTAAGGTTGATTAACTTTTGCTATGGGGTTATGAGATTACAAGGTCAAAAACTAGAGAGCTTTTTCACAAGTGAAGGAGGAATTTACTTTAAGGCTGATTTTGACCTTGAAAATCGTTCTAATGGAATGGTCGCACCTATTTCAGAGATCGAGTACGAGGAGAAATACTTAGAAGAATTGAAGAAAGAAAAGGGTGACAAATGATAAGTACAATGTAAATTTGGGGAGGTGCTTTATTGAGTAAAGAAATAAATACTATTGATGGGTATGTTGTGGAAGTAGATAATGAAGATTTTGATTATATTAATCTTTATGATCTGCATGTTAATAGAAATGGATATGTTATGTGTAAGCCAAAGAAGATATATAAAAAGATGGGGCTGTTTACATCATTATCTCTTCATAAGGTTTTAATGAACCCTGAAAAACTTGGTAGAAATATTGTGGTTGACCACATAGATGGAAATAAGCTCAACAATAAAAAAGAAAATTTAAGAGTTTGCACTCATCAAGAAAATATGATGAATCGTAAGCCACATATTACATATGCAAATAAAGAACTGACATCAGAATACAAAGGTGTGTGCTGAAGCAACACAGTAGGTAAGTGGATGGTTCAACTAAGTAATTATGAAAACAGTAAAAGAGGTCACATTGGATACTTCACCAATGAAATTGCCGCAGCTAATGCTTATAATTATCACGCCAATAAGAGTTATGGTGAATTTTCGTTATTGAATGTTGTTGAGTATATGCCAAAAAAAGAGTGGATTAAATTCAAATCTGGAGCAAATAAAACTTCAAAATACAGAGGAGTATCTTTAAATCGTGCTACAGGAATGTATTTAGCACAAATATGGGATACAAGAAGAAATATTAAGATTGGTGAGTTTTACACCGAAGAAGAAGCAGCTCTAGCATGGAATGATGTTGCATTAAAGTTACGAGGAAATAAAGTGAAATTAAACATAGTTATTGAAACCGAATAAGTTGATGTATTTATCGAAAAGGAGATGGTGTTGTGCTCAGTAAAGAAACGAGAGATACATACGATCTATTTGAATTGATGGAATGCATGGAAAGTAAAGGTTTTATGAGTAAGAATAGATACTGGAGAGAATACGTTTTGGCAAGCTATCCTACAATTGCAAATGATATGTACATGGATATGTATTTCGGTGAGGGCACAGATAAAGAAATTAATGGGTATCATGCAGAGGTAAGAAAGCTATTGAAAATTGATTACGAAGATAATGTATTGATGAAGATTTGCTGGTAACTGAATAAAGAACTACTTTAATTGAAAAGGCGAGGAAAACGAATGAAAAGTCATGGTAAGTGGATTTATGAAAAATGTGATGAAGAAAACTGGGATTTATGCGAGGACGAGTATGATACGAAAGAAGAAGCAATTGAAGCAGCACGAGCATTCTTCAAGCAATGGAAAGAGGAAGACCCGGAAGAATTTGAAGATGAAACAGGTGGCACTCATTTTCAAGTTGGACAAATACAAAAGTATGCACCCCACATCAACGTAGAGAGTGTTATTGATGATATTGGGGAAAGGGCTTATGACGAATGTGGAGAGTGGGCAGGGGAATATCTGTATGATGTGAAGAGTGAACACCAAAATGAGTTGGAAGAAAAACTAAATGAGGCACTTGGTGCTTGGATAGAGAAATATGGTTATCAACCACGATGGTTCAATGTATGCAATACAGAAGATGTCTCGATTGATGGAGGAATTTCTGATGGAACAAATCAAAACAGGTAAGGCGCTGACAGAGATTGAAGGCCATGTAGAGTATACTTCCTACTTTAAGGAGTTTGGAATGCAGGAAGAGGAAGGTGATTGGGTAACATCTAAATTTACGAGTCTCAGACAACTCATGAAGTTATTGTCACCAGAGAAGATTGAGGAGTGGCGCGAGGAATTTGGTGCTGATGTTGTTCGAATTACAAATATCTATATCAAGGGATCTGGAGAAGGTGAAAATAGCACAACTATTAGGATTGGTGACAAAATGGATGGTTGGGTTAAAGCAAGTGTTGGCGTGGATGATGCTGACGCTAAGATGCTACATTGTGTAAATGAGATTGAGGGAACTCTTAAAGAAGCATTAAGTCGAATCAATACATATAAAAATTATTAATAAGGGTGAATTTACATATGAATCATTATCCCAGCGATTTGTATCATTATAAAACTATTCAATTTAATGATGGAAGTAACACCGATATTAGTGAAACAAAAATTAATCAGTGGATCAACGGATTAATTGAAGAATTGGCTGTTAGTGATGAAGTAGTTGAGATGTCATGCTCTTCAGGTAATACATGGGTGTGTGTTACCAAAAAGGAAAATAAAGAGGATGAATATCATGTAATTGTAGCTAAAAATTACTGGAGTGGGACAGTTAAAAAATAATGAATAAAAACTTGCTTTTATCGGGTGGTGATAAGATGGAAAAATGTGAACATAAATTTGTTTACTTAGATACAAAGAGGTTGCGAGAGAATGCAGGGTATAATGATCACTTCAAGAGAATTGACACCTTCTTTTGTGAAAAATGTCTTGAATATATAGATAAGGTTCAAGAAGGATATGCAAGAGGAAAACCTGATTGGTATTTGTAAAGGGTGATACAAATTAAAATATTAGAATGTTCATCAAAAGGAGACAAGCGATTCTCAGCATTTTACGCAAAAGTAACTATCTTTGGTAAGTTTGATTCAATTGAAAATCACTATCAGTTATCTAAACGCTTTGGTGATTTTGTTCCATCAACATGGAAAGATGCAAAAGGTAAGACACCAACTCATTTTGAGGTGAAGGGAAAATCATTTGATCTCAAATACATGTCAATGTGGTATGACTTACTCTGGGTTAAATATTTAGACGTTCATCCAGAATTATTGGAGTATGCTGCAACGTTTGATGATTTCAACGACATATTTAAGGGCAAAAGCATCAATTGTCAAGCTGATTCAATCCGCAAATACATAAAGCAGGGACGTAGCAAAGTAATCGAAGACGGTAAGGATTTTATCGATTTGTTCAAAACTAAATGAAAAATCTATTTTATATAAAAACAATGGGGGAAATTAAAATGAATGAAACAAAATATGGTGCATGGCCTAATTCTTGGGAAGCGTTAGCTAAATATGTGAATGAGTTAGAGTCTCAGGCTCATGATTATAATTCGATTGCGGAGTCGCTTTCTAAAGCAACTGTAGCTATGTTTAACTATTTTGCTTGTAAACATGGGATGACTGGATTTCAAGCAAGCTGGGCAGGATTAAATTTTCTACGAACTACAAGAGAAATAGAAGGACCCTTTGGAATTATTGACGGATCGAAATTACTTTACCCTCAATACGACATTCATTCAGATATCAGTAAATGGATTGAAGAGTGGAAACCAGAACTAGGTAAGATTGCTAAGAAGAAGCTTGAGGAGGACAATATGTATGCACATCCTAATGTAATTAAGCGTTGGCAGGAATTATCCAAGTATGCACCAGTTGATGAAACTGATTAAAAAAGTTGATTATATTATAGCAGAGAGGTGTTACATGGAACTCGGAAACATGATCTTTGGTAATTCAAGAGGGGAATATCCAGTTAATCGAGATTGGCAAAAAGACTTTTGTGATTTCTTGAGAAAGTGCGGTCTTGATGGGCGAGGGTATTATGACGTAGATGATCAATATCAAACAAATCGCGGTGGATTCGAAAATGATATTTTCCTAGTAAACCCTTATGATTGGGATGCTGATTGTGATTGTGGATTCGATGACTTGGAATATGAGTGGTGGAACGTAAATAAACATACTGAAGATTGTTTTTTAAATCGTAGAAAGTTGTATGAAAATGAACTAAAGAATAAAAATATCGAATGGTTAGGCGAAAAATACATAAGTTTGATTGACACTTGGGCAAGAGAAAATGGATGGGTGCATGGTTGGTCTGGATCAGGTAGCTATTGTGATTGTGGTGTCCATGAGAGTTACGTAGATTGGACAAATGCCAAAGGACACGAGAAAAATTGCAGGTCAATCCAGCCTAACTTTCTGTATAAGCCAACGGGATATCAGATTCAATGGTATAAATATCCTTTGCGAGACAGTTACATGAATCAGGATTTTACATATGAGCAATTAGAAGAGATTATGCAGCATTGTATTGAGTCAGTAAGAAACTGAATGAAAGATCCGTTTGAATGAAAAAGAGCAATATTTCATGAAGAGTGACGTCACCTGGCCAAATGACTGAATATGGAATTTTGTGTCAAATTTGTTAACAAAGTGATAAACACGTTTCTAATTTCCAAAAAATGTGATAATTTTCTATTATCATGTAAAGGAGGTAAGAACTAGTGAAGAAACTAGGAACATCACTTTTAGTAGCAGCACTGTTAGCTACAACTGTAGTTACATTCTCAATTCCAGCAACGTCAACATTGGCAGCACAAAAGCAGAATCTTGAGTTAGAGGATTACATTTTGTCCAAAGATGTTGTCCAAGAAAGTGAAAAATTTAGAGAGGAAATGGGTCTATCCTTAAAAAATCTAAAGTCACTATCTGATGACCCAACGAACTTTTCTGAGAAATATGGAATTTTCCTCACTAAAAAAGAAGAGAAAGAACTTGATAAAAGACTGGAAGAGCAAAAAATTCATATTCCCAAAATCAAAGATTATATTGAGAAACATCTAAAAGATGAATTTGCTGCCATTTACATTGACCAAAAGTCAGGTGGAGTAGTCAATATTGGATTTAAGACTGGCTCTGAAGAGAGTGTCAAAAAGTTTGAAAAGGATTTGAAGAAACTCTATTCTAAAGGCATGGTTGAAATATACTACACAGATTATACTGAAGAACAACTTGATAAAATTGCAGAGTCTGTATCAGAAAAAAGGGATGAATTAGCAGAGAAGGGATTGGATCTTTCTTCTGTAAGTGTTAATATCCCAGAACAGAAAATTGATATTGGAGTAGCGAAAAAGAAAGATGTTGCCAGAAGTCTCCTATTAGACACAGACAGTGTTAGTGATTTAGATCTAGACATTGATAGCAACCTAGTAAATATATTTGAAGAAGATGTGCGTGAAGCACAAGCTAGTGTATCTGATAAATTTAGACCGATTCAAGCAGGATTAAGGATAGATGATATGGATGATGGTGGCTACTGCACATCTGCATTCTCTGCTCAAATTGGGACGAAATTCTACGTACTTACTGCTGGCCATTGTATTGGAACTAATACAGATAGATGGTCACAAGGTGGTTCTAGATTTGGTCGTTCCACAGATTATAATTTTGGTGGAAATGTTGATGCTGCAATCATTAAATTAGACGATGGTTCTGATGATGCCACTTATTATCTATTTGGTAATAGTAAATCAAAACTATATGCAATTGATGAGGTTCAAAAAACTAAAAATGAAACAGTAGGAGATGCTGTTTGTATCTCAGGAGCCAAAACTCAAGTAGTTAAATGTGGTACATTACAAACTAAGAATTGGAGTGGCTATAGTGATCAAACATATTTATCGGGCATGAGACAAGCATCTTATGAAAGTGCGAAAGGCGATAGTGGTGCACCAATATTTTTAGGAGGAACTGCGATCGGTGTTCATAGCTCTTCTGGTGGTATTTATAGTCATATAACAAGAGTGATCAATTATTTTGATATTGATGACATTTTTATTGGAAACTAAAAGAGATATTATATACTTATTTGAGGGAGGGTACTCTCCCTCAAATAAGGAGGAGGTATCATGAATAAACTTCTATCGTACATTTCCTTATCTGCAATTGTGCTTCTGACAGCAGGCTGCTCGGATGACGAGCCTAAAAGCGAACATAAGGGTTTGACAGGATATGTCATTGAGGCAAACTATGAAAAAAAAGCACTGCTGGTTGCTGAAAGTGACAAAACAGCAAAGGTTGGCAACTATGATGCTGAATGGTATTCGTTAAATGACGACGCCATTCTGCATGATAGCAAGAATAATACGGTTTTGTTAACAGATATTGAAGTAGGGTCAGAAGTAGAAACATGGTCTACTTCACGTTCATTTGAATCGTATCCTTCAAAAACAGACCTAAGTAAACTTGTAGTTGCAGATGATGTAAAACACCCTGACTCTCCTATGTTGCAAAAAAAGGCCATTCAAGCTGCTCTAAGTCATGCAAAGAGCATTTCTGATACTGCTGCAATATTAATTGTGCAGAATGTGACAACCAGTAAATCAGAGTGGATAATTCAAGTGTTTAATTCCTATTCAGAGAAGAGTTATGAGTTTACTGTTAATGCGGTAACTGGAGAAGTAAAACAAATCAAATAGTAACATGTAGCACCATGTAGCAGTATATATGTCATTTAAGAAGGGGGTGGGTAGTACAATAAAAGTGTCATTTCATCAGAAAATATTAAATAAAAATATCAAATAAAAGTATTGAACGCATTCGAACTCCGTGTTATATTAAGAATACAAGAGCGAGGTGATCAGTTGAGCAAACTTAACAAAAGTCCACCTACGACAATATAAGAGCGCTATAATAAATAAAGTTATATTGTTAAAATAAAGGGAGGATATACATAATGGCAGAAAACAAAGGTCTTGGTCTACCGCAAACTAAAGGTGAATTTAAACTTCGAGGTCTTGCAACTGGCCTAATGCGAGATAATGCATTCAAGGTCATTGAGACAAAGAGTAAAAAAGGGATGCACATTCTTAACTTCGGTGTTGATACCGCACCAGAGTCTACTGTGTACGTAACCATTCAAGGCGTGGAACGAGATGAAGTTTATTTTGGAAAGAGATCAGAAGAAAAAGGTCAAAAGGGTGAAACAATTAAAGTTCCGTGGAAGAAGCGGCACGATCCGCAATCAGAAGGATTTAATCTCTATGGTTTGCGAATTGGACTTGAAAAAGATCTTGAGGGCAAAAACATTACCAAGACACTTGTTGAGTATGATGCAGCAGAGGCTGTATATGATAAGTTAACTGACGGACAAGGTGTTTTCATTCGAGGTGAGTTGGAATTCTCTTCGAACAAAGTTAATGACGAGGTTAAGCGCAATAAAAAGTTTAATGTAAAACAACTCTACTTGGCAGACAGTGTTGACTTTGAATCAGAAGACTTTAAAGAATTGAATGATTTTAGACAACGAATTATCTACATGGGCATAGCAAAAGTTGATGACAAAAATGATCCGCGATTTGAAGTATCAGCAAAAATTGTAACATACAAAACTGTTGAAGATACAGAATTTATTGTACGCGATACAGGTCTTGCTAACATCTTGCGAAAAGAGTTGAAGCCATATACAGCGATTGATGTTTGGGGTAATATCTACAATAAAATCGATACTGATGAAGTTAAAGAAGCTGCAAAGTCAGTTTGGGGACAACAAGATACGTTTAAGCAAGTAAAAAATAACTATATTCGAGAATTGGTTTTGACTGGTGCTGATCCTGAATCAATTGATAAAGAGACCTATAGCGAAGCAATCATTGAAGAAGCATTGAAGGTCTTTAAAGAGTTCGGTGCAGACAATAATGGCAATAGCACGAGCTGGGGACAAAAACCTGACAATAACGATAATCAAGAATCAGAAGATGATGGACTACCTTGGTAATTTCAAATAAATAAAATAATACATATATATGATTGAAATTTAGGGAGGAATTATTCTTGGCAAAAGCAAAAAGCGGTAGTGTGGTTAAAAAGGGTCTTAAGTTCTTCTTGTATGGAGAACAGGGGACATGGAAATCTTCATTCGCACTTGGAATGGCAAAGATGAAATCGGAACTTGGTAAGCCATTGCGAGTTCTATATATCGATTGTGAAACAGGTAGCGTTGATAACTATCTTGAAGATCTTGAGTCTGAAGGAATTGACCTTAACAACATCTTACTTGTATATACAACTTCATACACAGAGGTAGAAGAGTGGGCTACCAAGGCAATGTACAATGAAGATCTTTATATTGAAGATGAGGACGGTAACGAAGTAGTCGCACTCGATGCAGATGGAAATCCATTTAGAGCAGATGTAATCGTAGTTGATGGTATCACGGTAATTAGTGATAATGTAAAGTTCGCGGCAATTGGAGTCTCTGAAAAACGTGCACGTCTTAAAGCAAAAGCTCAAGAGAAGAATGCTACTGAACAGGCCGTAGCAGAAGCAACAGCAGGACTTGAGTTTAAAGACCATGACAAGATCAAAATGAAGGGCAAAAACCTTCTGCGTAGCCTTATCACTGGAACGGATAAATACGTAGTTGTTACATCCAGAGAGAAGACTAAAAAGGTAATGCAAAAAGTGGGAGACAAAATGGAACTTGTAGAAGTGGGTAAGGTACCAGATACATGGGATGGCGCTGAATATGAGTTCTTTACAGTACTCCGGAATTTTGAAGATGAAGATGGAACTATCAAGTCTCAAATCATGCGTAAAGATCGTACACGAGTGTTTGAACAGAACGAGATTATTGACAATCCAACTCCACTATATTGGCAATCAGTTATTGATGGCAATCGCGGCAAACAGTCAAACGTTGTCAGGGAATCATTGGAGTCAAGTGTTGAAAAAGATGAAGAAGTTATCGCAAAAGGATTTAGTAAAGTAGAGGAATCATCTGAAAAACAAGAAGTTGACAAGCAGCCTGAGACGGTTAGCGAGTACCGAGATGCAATTGATAAGCAAATCAAAGCACTGAGTGACCCTAAGAAAAAGGCGCTGCTGCCGAAGGTCAAAAAGTCTGGCTTACCAGTTGATTTTAATAAAATCGAAGACATTGAACAATTGCAGAAGTTCTATACACTTGTAACAGAATAAAAAAGAGAATAGGGGAGATTAATTTCTCCCCTATTGCTTTAATCCAGAGGTGAATCATGAAGTTAAAGTGTAACTATTGTGATCCGAAACATGTAAAGTCAATTGACTCTGAAACTGATGATTTCATTAGAGATAATGACACCAAAAAGTATTATCACACGGATTGTTTTAAACTTCACCTTAAGATACGTAAACGACTTACAGATGAAGAGATAGAGTCCCATGTAGCAGAACGAATTTCTTTCAGAGAGCAAGAGATGAGAGAAAAGATTGATCGAGATAACTTCTTTCAATGGCTAATGAATTACTATGACACTTCGTTACCATCCTATTTCTACATGAAAGTACAGTCTGTAAGAACTGGAGAGCATGAACTTGTTAAGGAGCCAATTGATTATGAAACCCTATTAGATATATATCAACATATGGAAAGTTACCTTAATAAGCTTGCGGCTAAAAAGCAGATGTCTGTTTCGTCGAGAATGAACTATGACTTGGCAGTTGTTATTGGAAATTTGGGCGATTATAGACGGTACAAGGCAAAGCAGATAACTGCTAATGTTGAGGCAATGGAGATTGAAAACAGATTGGAAGACAGTAAAGTTGTGCAGGAGATTCACAAACAGAGAAGAGAGAAAAACAAGAGTGCAAATGAATTCGATATTACAGATGTTATGGATGAGTTACTGCTGTAAAAGGAGTGAGAAGCATTAGTAATGCAGTTGAAATGTACGACCTAACAAGTGAGGCATTATTTGTTGGTAGTATGTATTCTAAGCCTATCATGTTTGTTGATTATGCAGAACTGATTAAGTCAAAGTATGATTTTGAAGATACAGATACCAAATTTCTATATGACTCATTCGAGTTGTACTACAAAACATTCTCACAAGAGATTAGCGAAACAAAATTAAACATCTTTATGAATCAAGATCCTGACAGAAGTAAGCAGTACAGGAAAATTGGTGGATGGAAAACAATTGAGAAGCAGATAGAGCTTGCTGATCCTGATGATATAAAGAATTACTTTGATATCATTAAAAAATACTCACTTATAAGAGAGTTTAGTAGGAAAGGGTTTCCTGTAGAAAAGTTAATGCAGCACAAAGCTTTCACCAAGATGAAGGCAGAAGATATTGTACGATTCATGCGGTTTAATGTAGACAATATCAATACCGTAATTGGTGGAGGTAAGTCTGCATCTTCATTAGGAAAAGACATTAAGAAGAAGTTAGCAAAGTGGCGTGAAGCGCCAGATATGGGAGTAGAGTTCCCATTCCCAATCTGGACAGAATTATTCAGAGGATTTCGGAAGAAGAAGCTTGTTATCGATGGGATGTTAAGTAACGAAGGTAAGTCAAGAAGGATGGCTAAAATTGTCAACTTCTTAGGTGTACTTAAAAAAGTACCCGTTTTGGTTTTGGTAAATGAACAAGATGAAGATGAATGGTATGCAATGCAAGCTTCAACCATCAGTAACAATCCTGAGTTTGGATTTAGTTATGACATACGGGAGTACGATATTGTTCTTGGTAATTACAAGAACGAAGAAGAGTTTGAATACATAAGCGAGACTATTGGTAGTTGGATTGAAGAAAATCACAAGATTTACTTTCTTGAGCTAAACCAATACTCTGATGACGATCTTGAACGTGAAATCAAAAAACATGTACTAGGACTTGGTGTGCAGTATATTTTCTATGACACTTTAAAGGGCTATAAAACTGATAATTGGGAGTCAATTAAACAGACAACAACCAAATTGAAGGATCTGGCTAGCGAACTAAATATTGGTGCATACGCAACAATCCAGTTGACAGATGAAACCGTACTTACAGACGTGGAAGATCTATCATCTATGAACATTGCAAATGCAAAGCAACTCAAGCACGTTGTTGACCATCTTATTCTTGAGAAGCGAATCGACAAATCAAAATATGACAATTATCTCATTAAAAATCAATGGGGAGAAACGCCCTTAGATGTCAATAAGACTTACTACGGACAGAAGGTAGATAAAAACCGTGGTGGTGGGAAGGGTATGACATTAGTAACGGAAGTTGACCTCGACAGGAACATATGGAAGGAGGTTGGCTATCTGATTAGAAAGCCTAGGGAGAAAAAGCGAAAGTCATAGGTGGTGTTTTAAGTGGACATCCAAGAATTAAAAGAACGGATTATCATTGAAGAGAAGATAGAAACAATTTTGGAAGAGTTGGGGATGCACAGCATCAGGCCTCACACCGATTACTTTACTTGTGGCATGCCAAGTGGTGACAATAAAAAGAGTACTGTTGTATATAAAAATAACTTGTATGTAGATGCACACACAAGAAGCATAACAGATCAATATGGAGTATCGGATATCATATCCCTAGTTACTTATATCAGAGGCACCTATTTTAGTGAGAGCGTTAAGTGGCTTTGTGATGTATGCGGTTTTGATTATTATGGCTCACAGCAAGAACAGTCCAAATTAGCCAGATGGGTTCGTGATATGTGGAAAGCATCTTCAGAATTGCAAGATGACGATGATAAGCCTCTCGAACCAATTGACCTAAACATCTTGAACTACTTCGGTCGATATGCGAATCCATTATTTTATAAGGATGGTATTAGTTACGAAGCTCAATGGGAGTTCCAATTGGGTTATGATCTCGCTTATCACCTGATTACAATTCCGATTTATGATGAATTAAATTCTCTAGTAGGCATTAAAGGGAGAATATATAAAGAAGTTGTTGCTGAATATGAAAACAAGTATTTTTACATTCATCCATGTTCTAAGTCAAAAGTGTTATATGGCCTTAACAAAACCATGCCATACATAAAAGAAAAAAATGAAGTAATTGTGTGCGAAAGTGAAAAAGGAGTACTTCAATTGTGGAGCATGGGAATTCAAAATGCTGTTGCAATATCTGGTCACATCCTTAGTAGAACTCAGGTGCAAAAACTGACCCACCTTAATGTGCCTATTGTTATTGCATATGATCAAGGTGCCGAATTAGATAAAGAAGGAAAAGTTGATAAGGGTTTCTACAAAAGGGAATTTGCCAAATTTTTACCCCAGCAAGAACTGTATTGTATTTACGATAAAAGTGGAACTCTCTTAAACAAGAAAGAAAGTCCTATGGATAGTCCAAATAAATGGGAGTTGTTATATGATAACAAAAACAGAATTAGATAAATATAGTTACAGTAGGCTCAATACATTCATTCAGTGTCCTATGAAGTATGATTTGAAATACAATAAAGGCAACTATACTGAGGAGTCGCAACTTCACTTAGAGCTAGGTAACATCTTACATAAAGCACTAGAAATAAAATATAGGGATAAAATTAATAAAAGGACAGTTGATCATTCATACATTAAGAGTTTCATTGAGAATGGAATATCTGAAGAGACTGATAAGGACAACGGAAGGTTCTTAAAAGGGGTCAAGCAAATCAAGGAGACATATGGGGAGTCAACATTCTCTGAGGTGAGTAAGAAAAGTGGATTGACATATGAAGAGAAAATGGGCACCTTCTATGATTACCTTGAAGAAGACACTATAGACGATTGGATGCCAATTCACGTAGAGTTGCCATTCACTTTTAGTTTTGAAAAAAGGGTTATAATTGAAGGGTATATAGATAGAATAGATCAAAACAGCAAAGGTGAACTGAGAGTTGTTGACTATAAATCATCGGATAAGGTCTTTGAACAGAAGGATCTTACAACTCCATTACAGATGGTTATCTACGCTCTTGCATGCGAGGCCTTGTTTGGAAAGATCCCAGTGGAGTACATGTATGATCTCATCCTTCTTGGAGAGAAACAACAAGCTGGAACAAAAGGGTTTATTGAAAGGGGAATTAAAAAAATACATAAAGTATTAGATGAAATTGAGTGGTGTAAGGCATTAAATGAATGGAAGCCTAAAGCAACACCTTTATGTTGGTGGTGTGAGTTTTCAGGACATAACGAAAGTAATCCTTGGTACACAGGTGGATTGTGCGATTATTATCTTTTGTGGTCTCCAGACAATAAAACCTTCGAAAAAAACAATGAATATAAATAAAATCAACAAGAAAGGGGTGCCTTGATGGCAAGGATATCAAGAGTTGATGTTAATCAGTTATACAATGATTACTTAGGACAGGGGGCAACGATTAGGAGCATTGCATTGAAACACAATATTTCGAGTGGAAGGGTATATGAAGTATTAAAAAAATCAAACGATGACAGGATAATCGAAAAACTAGAGGGGTACAAGAAGAACAAACACTCATTGGTATTTGATATTGATAACGAGAGAATTGGGGTTGTGGCAAACAACACGAAAAATATTTTCGTGTTACCCAAGTATCTAAAAGAAGTTGTTACTGATGTTAGTTGGAATGAGATTAATAGTGGGTATTTAACAGGCAGAATATGCGGCACCAAAGTAAAACTGCATGATTTGGTAGTTGGTTGCGCAATTGGCGACCTTGAGGTTGACCATAAAGATAAAAATAAGAAAAAAAATATGCCTGAAAATCTGAGAGTAGGCACAAAAAGTTTAAATAGACACAACGTAGAGAAAAAAAGAAAGAGTAAAACTGGATTCAAAGGCGTATCAAGACACTTAGATGGAACTTACAACGCTGCAATTAATATAGATAATAAAAAGTTTAGTTTAGGTTACTTTAAAAAACTGGAAGATGCAGCTTTAAGATATTTAGATGTTAAATACAATCTTTTCGGATTTGAATACATGACAGATGAAGAGAAAAACACATACACAGAATTGCTTACCATTAAATATGCGGAGGTAGGCTTAATATGACCAAAAGATTCTCTAGTCTTCATAACCATAGTTATTATTCACTGTTAGATGCTGTTATGTCTCCTCGTGAACTAGTCGAACAGGCCAAACGACTTAATTTCAAAGCAATAGCTATTACTGAACATGGTTCAATGTACTCTTATTTGGAGTTTTACAAAGCAGGAAAAGAATTGGGCGTAAAAACAATTTTGGGTTGTGAAGTTTATGAAACTACAGACATGGACTATAAAGAAAAAGACTCTGATCGATTTCATCTAATATTACTTGCTAAGTCTGAAGAGGGGTTGAAAAACCTCTTTAAAATTGTTTCTGAGGGAAATACAAGAGGTTTTTATGGAAAGCCACGAGTAGACCTAGAAACAATAGCGAAATATTCTAAGGATATTATAGCAATGAGTGCATGCCTCGGAGGACGTATCTCACGTTTGTTGTATCAGTCTTGGTGTAAATGTTGTGGTGGTAACGAATGTGAGAATTTTGAGCCAAAATGGACGGAAGCAAAGAGTTGGATTGAGAAGTATAAGAATGTGTTCGGAGATAACTACTACATTGAATTGCAAAGCCATGATACTAAAGATCAGGCAGAGGCAAATAAACGTTTGCTGCAATTGGCGTATGAAACCGAAACAAAGTATACTATCACGTTTGATACACATCTGCGCGATAGTAGCGATCTGCAAAAGGATGTTCACCGTAAGTTTATTCAAATTGGTCAGGATCGTGAGGTAGGCGAGACCTACGAAGGATGTTGGCAAACTGATATTGAGACTATACACGCTGTAATGGATAAACAGATTGGACATGATGCAGTTGATGTTGGAATTAAATGCACAGATGATATTGCTGACCAGTGCAATATTGAGATTAAATTACATCAGGATTTAATGCCACAAATAAACATTCCTAAAGGATATGATAGTGAACAAAATTATTTAAAACAACTCATAAAAAAAGGTTGGAAACAAAGGGGGTTTGATAAATTACCTCCAGAGCTAAAGAAGCAATATAGGGATCGACTACTGAATGAGTTTGAGGTACTCGATTATCTTGGGTATTGCAGTTATTTCATTATGCTGAAACAACTTATCGGAAAGATTCGAGACCGAAGCATCCCTTTGGGGTATAGTCGTGGATCAGGAGCAAATAGTCTAACCCTCTATACATTAGGAGTAACTGAAGTAGACAGTATCAGATGGAATCTGGACTTTGCACGTTTTGCGAATAAGGGTCGCAAAGGATCTCCTGCCGATTATGACATTGATATTTCAAAAGCACGCAGACAAGAAGCTTTGGACATTGCTATTGAATTATTTGGTAGTGAAAATGTAGCACAGGTCGCTACTTTTAATTCACTATCACCAAAGGTTTGCATTAAAGATTTAGGTAAGATTTTTGACGAACAAGGGATCTACGTTCTGCCTTATTCAACACGAGACAAGATTGCAAAACTAATTCCAGATGACCCTAATAAGAAAATGACAATTGAACGTTCATTAGAGGCATCTACAGAGCTTCAGAAGTATGCTGAAGAGTATCCATTGTTGTTTGAGTATACTAAATTCCTACAAAACCTTCCTAAGTCTGTGGGATGTCATGCAGCAGCAGTAATCATTTCACCTACGCCAATTACAGATTATGCTCCAGTAATGTACAACCAAAATGACAACCTTATGTTGCAGTTAGATATGTATAATGCCATGGACGACTTAGGGTTAGTTAAGATGGATTTTTTAGGGCTAAACACATTGGATGTAGTTGATGATACTCTAAATTTATCAGGCCTAAAATGGGACGATATTGATTTAGGTAAATTAAATTTAGATGATGAAAAAGTATATAGGGAGATTTATCAGAAGGGTAATACTTTGGGCGTCTTTCAAATGGAAGCATATGTAGCTCAAGAAATGTTTAAGGGCATGAAGGCTGATACAATATATGACATTTTCGCAGTTAATGCTATGAACCGACCAGCAGTATTGTCTGTAGGAATGGACAAGGACTATATTAGAAACAAGTTAAACCAAGAATTGGTTGAATACATTCATGATGATTTAAAACCTATCATGCAAGGCACATATGGTGTAATGCTCTACCAAGAGCAAGCCTTGAAAGTCTTTGGTCTCGCAGGTTTTGAAGAGGATGAACAGGATAATGCTAGACGTGCAATTGGTAAGAAAAAAGCTGATGTAATGGCTAAACAATTCGACAAGTTTAAGAATGGTCTTGAATTAAGAAACTGGCTACAAGGTCAGATTGATGAGATGTGGAAACTTATTGCAGCACAAGCCGAGTATAGTTTTAACTTGGGTCACAGTACAGCATATGGGTTGTTATCGTATGTTACAGCTTGGTTAAAACATTATCACCCCATAGCGTTTATGACAGCACTTCTAAAATCCGAGATTGGAGATTATGAGCAAACATCAAAATACATAAATGAATGCCACAGGATGGGTATTAACGTTCTTGCACCTGATATCAATAAGTCAGGACAATATTACTCTAAGGTTGATGAACAAATCTTGTTTGGATTTGAATCAATTAAGGGTGTAGGTGGGAATGCCACATTACTTATCTTGAATGAAAGGGGAAACGGCTTCTTTAATGGATTAAATGATTTCATTCAACGTTGTCATGTAGACTCTTCGACTGTAATTGCGTTGATCAAGAGCGGAGCATTTGGAATGAATAAAGACGAATTGCTTCTGGAATATGCAAGCATTGGCATGCCTGATGGAACTTTTAAACCTGTAAAGAGTCTACCTACAAGACAAAAACTTTTTGAATTAAACATAATCAGTTCAGACGAAGATTTCAAAGACAAACTTACATGTCTTGAAAAGTATAATTTATTTAAACAAAGAGAGTTTGAACTGAAGTTGAAAGATAGACAGCAGAAGTACATAAGTGAGTTTAAAGAAAAGTATATGGGATCACCAGAAATGTACGAATATGAAACTCTCTCGATTTTCATTAATGGAAACCCATTTGATGACGTGAAGGATAACTTCAGGCCATTTTCTTATTATGAAGATGATAAGAAGTGTGTTGTTGTCGGTACTATAACGTCAGTAAAAAGAAAGAAACAAAAGAATGGTAAACCATATGCATACATTGAGCTGCTAACACCTGTAGAGGGCATTATTGAGGGTGTAATCTTTAACAGTCAACTTGTACAATATCAAGACATTATTGAAAAGGGGAGTAATGTTATAATACTAGCTACGAAAAACGGTGGTCAGTTTAGAACAGATCAGATGAAGACGTTGTTGCAATGGAAAAACGAAAGAAGTCTAAAATAAAATGAAAAAATAGGTTGTAATAACCAAAAATATATGATAAATTAAAATCAACAAATAAACCTGAAAGGGGAACTAGATTATGAAAGTTACCACCTATGAACACTCGCATGAGCGAAAAGCCAATACATATTACACAAATACAAAGAAGCGAGACCAGCAGTCAGATTTTAAAGATACACTGTTAGCAGCAATGCAGAATATCTCACGAAATCACAGATTGATTGCACGATAAAACCCAACGAAAAAGGTATTTCATTTAGAAAATGAGGTAGGTGATGAGTGACATGTTTGTGGTGAAGTATGATACGAAAATCGAAGAAGGAATCGTAAAATCGACATACATAGATATAGGCAAATTCAGAATTTTGATGTCGCTCAGTCATAAAAACTGGTACACAAAAGGCAAACAAAGGATTATCCCGATATGGATTAGCAAGAAAGGATTGTTCGTTTACAGAATTGCAATAAGAATTGGAAAAGTGTAGATGAATCCAAATCAAATGGATATATTATTTAAAAATAATAAATGGGTTGTATATAATGTATAAAATTAAAGCGTATGCAGGTCAAGAATTCGTCGGGTATCTCACTCAACCAAAATCAAATGACCCAGTACTATTCAAAGACCATTCAGAGGCGTATATGGTTGCTGAAAAAGTCAATCGAGAATCAAGCTTTGGTGTTTGGTTTGAATTGGAGAAAGTAAGTTAGATATAGAGTGAATAGGAATGCAAAGAAGGTGATTAATTGTCAATTTGGAAAGGCATGAAACAAAACGCAAAGGAGTACATAAATCATCTACGAGATCCTTGGTTTTGGTTCTTGTATCTAGCTACAATGATATTGTCATACACTATTTCACATTGTACTGGATGGAGCTTTGACGACTCAATTACTGTGGTTATTGGTGGATTCACATTGATTGTGCTGGTAGTAACAGGAGTATTGCTTATTAGAAATAAAATTAAAACAGGGAAGTGGTCTAATGAAAATTAGTGGAGTAGCAAAAGGACAGTATAAACAATTATGTCCGTCGAGTTGGGGCAAGTGTAATGGAGACGAGAAAGAGTTGCATTTTAAGATTCAGAGAGCAGTTGCTTTAGGGAAGACGGTTTATACATACAAAAACGGATGCAAGATTAAACGTTACTATCACTTGAACATTCTAACAGACGGAAAAGAAGTAATGACAATTTGGCGGGATAAAACTACAGAGCCATTCTTAGTTTCATATAAGAGAAAAGAGAAGTATAGGGTTAAGTATATGAAGGAACAGAGTGAGGCTGAAAAGGAAAAAGTGTCCCAAGCGGTATAATTAAAAGAAAATTATGATTGGATGGCAGTGTTTGAATGAGCAAAGGTTTCGATTTAATATCGGATATTCATTTAGATTTTTGGGTGAAAGTAGAGAATCCCAAGCACAAGATGCTTCCTCAGATTGAGGACTTTATCAATTCCATTCTGCCTGATAATCCTCAGAATGTACTGGTTATTGCTGGTGATTTAGGACATTACAATTGGCAAAATCAATTACTCATTAAAGAACTGAAGCAAGTATATGAGCACATTTTATTAGTTGCAGGAAATCATGACTTCTACTTAGTCAGTACAAATCAAGAAAAGCAATATCAAGGGAAATCAACAAAGCGTGTTCTTGAGATGAAAGAACTGTGCAAGGAAGTTATGAATGTCCACTATTTAGATGGGAACATTATTGAAATTGATGGGGTTAAATTTGGTGGAGTCGGAATATGGTACGACTTCTCATATGGAATGAAGGAACTTGGATATACAAAGGAAGCGCTGTATTCAAAATGGTGGGAAGTAATGAATGATTCACGATTAATCAAAGGACTATTAGATAAGTCATTTACATTTGCTGATGAAGAAAAGAAGAAGCTTGATTCAATTGTTGATGAATCAGACGTTATTATCACGCACGTAGGTGGAGATTGGAGTCGAGTGATTGGTAATTACAAATTCGACTCAGTGACGTCTTTCTACTATTTTGACGGTAGTAATCATTTTTCAAAACTTGAAGATAAGGTTTGGTGTTTTGGACATACTCACCAACGATATGACTATGACGCTTATGGATGCAGGTTTGTAAATGCATCATTAGGATATCCAAGTGAAGGAAAAGGTCGAAAGATAGTTCAAATTGAGGTGATCAAATGAAATACGGTCTTGTTTATCTAATTGGTGGAGATTGGGGAATTGTAACTGATGAACCAATCAGTGGTGGAAATTTTGCAGCAAGAGATTTTATCAATGCATTGAATTTTGTTGCAGCAGATGGATGGGAGTTTGTTTCTCAGATTGATCATCGTGAATCAGACAATGGAATTGCTTATGTAGTGAAAAAATCAAGAACGCACGACTTGTTCACATGGCCTCTGAATGAAATTAATAGGTTTCAATACAACAATAAATAACTCAATAAATGAGATGTTTTAGTGGGTTTAGTAAAATGATCAAAGAAAGGGAGGATAGATGATGCCAAATTATTTGACACAAGACATTGAGGGAAAACAAAATCTGTTCCACTTTGCGAAAGAAGTTATTCAAGTAGCGTTTGATGGTGGCAGCTTAGATGGTGGTGAGATTCAGGAGATGGCTGTGAAACATGGTTTGTTAGTTGAAGAATCATATGATCCAGAAAAACATGGTGAAGACCGCTTAGGTGAATTTGAAGAAGGCGACCAGTATTATGTGTATGCAGATGTTCTGAAAAGTTCATAAAAAAAAGATTAAAATAATGGAGGTATACATAATGAATGAAAAAATGGAGTTTGTGACAATTTCAGTTGAGGAGTATCAGCAGCTACAGAATGACAGTTATATGTTGAGTTGCCTGGAGGCATGCGGTGTAGATAACTGGGGTGGATATAGTGAAGCAATGCAAATGTTTAATGAGGAAGAGGAGGATGAAGAATAAAATAAATTAATTGGGGGGGATTTTTTATGAAACATCGTGAGATCGATGCAACAATTACTGAGTTTACAAAAGGGTGGGATAAGGAGTATATAGAGTATTTGAAAACATCAGATGCGGGATGGTGGCTAATCCCACGATACTCTACAACTGGAGATGAAATGTTACGCCTAATTGAAAAAGCCAATGATCAAGGGATTTCAATTCGGATTACTCCTAAATTAGATTTTTACGAAGTGTCGGCTCACAAACGGGTTTGTATTGGTGTATATGAGGAAATGACAACGATTCAAACGAATAAGTTGCCATCAGGGGTTGCTCTAGTATACCTGAAATCAAAAGGTGTAGATATCGATCAATATTTAGATGATACAGTTTAAAATTTGTAAACCGAACGAAACCAACATTATAACGAAAGGAAGAATCAAAGTGATTAGACCAGTAAATGAGGAATGGACGATTGTAAATGATGTATACATAAATGATAGTTTAAATCATCAAAAATTCGGATACAAAATTCGAAATAAGGAATTCAAACACAAAATCATATCCATTGAAACGGCAAAGAAATTACACGAAGCAGGGAAATTAGAGCGACCAAACCGTACAGAACTTTCCTATTGTAGTGTACCTAGAGACTATGGAGAAGACCTGATTGGTTTGTTTGAATAAAACTCAAATTGTATTCAGTTTTAGAGAGTGAACAGGGAGGTAATCAAATGGGTGAGGCAAGAAGACGAAAGCAACAAGTAGAGTCTAATACATATAAAACTAAAAATAATCCCATTAAAAATATGTACATTAAAGTAATGGGTTGGATTTCATCAGACAAGACCAATTTAACACAACGGTAATTATGAAAAGGAGAGATATGACATGATGAATTTCGGACAGGCAATCGAGGCGTTGAAACAAGGTGAAAAAGTCGCACGAACAGGCTGGAACGGCAAAGGTATGTGGCTGTTTCTTGTAAGTCAGTTGTCGCTGGACGTTCCAATCAACGGCGGACGTAATACGTTCTTTACGGGGATGCAACCGTTCATTTGCATGAAAACTGCTGATGAAAAATTCGTTCCATGGCTGGCTTCTCAGACCGACATGTTGGCAGAGGATTGGCTCGTAGTATCTTAACACAATACACGATTTGATAAATAGGAGGAATTGGCATGCCAATCGTAGATGAGTACGGTTCAAGACAATTACATTTCGGTTCGGGTGATATTAGTGCCGGTGGCGGTCTGTTGGCAATGGATGAAACAGTGGGCGTTGTCACATTTCAACAGCAAGCGCCGCGGGAGATTGGAACGAAAGGCGAATATGGTCCAGGTCATGAACTTGAAGCAAGAGATACGCCAGTAAGGATGACATTCGATAAGGTAGAAAGTATCGATGTGGTTATAAGACAACTGGTAGAGGTCAGGGTAATGATGGTCGAAAAGATGGCGATGAAATGAAATGTGAGCATGTTTTTAAATACATGGGCGAGCGTAAAGAAAAAAGGGAAAATTCGGAGGGGCGCAACTACTACGTGTACTACGATCGATTCTTTTGCGAAAAGTGCCTAGAACGTGTAGAGAAGAAAAGTCGGGTTGGCCATTTATTTAACTAAACAATCGATTTGTTAAATGGAGGGGTAGCGATGGGGTTGGATTTCAGTCATTGCGAGGCGCGTTGGGCGTATAGCGGGTTTCACCGTTTCAGAAGACGGCTCGCTGAAATGATCGGATTTGATCTTGAGTCCATGAAGGGATTCGGCGGAGAAAGGTCATGGGATGAAATAGAAGATCCGATTGTTCCGTTTTTGAATCACTCAGATTGTGACGGCATTTTGACGGCAGTAGAGTGCAGCTTGGTTTATCCTAGATTGGAGCAGCTTATACAGCATTGGAACGATACGGACATGGACAAAATCAGAGCCTTGGATTTGATCGAGGGAATGAAAATTTGCGTCGAGAACAACGAAAATTTGGAGTTTATTTAACACAACATTACATAAGTAAATTCCAATAAATCTAGACTTTTATTAGAAGTGATTCTTCTGAAATGGACAGACAGTGACATGAGATTTTATGGATTGCTAATGGCATTTTTAGGTTTTGTTATTGGATTTTGCATAAAATAAAGACTCCTCACTAAGGAGGAGTTAGCTTACAAACTCAACAAAACTAGGAGACCTCATCAAGCCAGACTTAGTGTAGCACTGAAACTTTACCTTGCACTTGATCTCAGGTCGTATATATTTCCACTCATCAGTTTCACTTACCATAAGAGTCTTAGACCGTTTGTACAATTTTGATCTAGCATCCTTGTTAGCAAATTCCAATGTGCCAACATACTCACCATCCTTGGATAAGGAGCAAGCAAATTCATTCTTTCTAATGCCAGTAATGTTAACTGTTTCATACATATATGCTTTCGTTTTTAACCAATGATCACTTCTTGTGTCAAGTAGATAACGGCTATTGAGTTTCTTAGAGCAGATCCCTTCAAGTCCTAATTCTTTAACTCGATTGAAGAGCTGCTGACCATCTGATGATGAAGGACAGACAGAAATCGAATTAGATGGTTCTACGATGGAATCAAGTAAATTCAAGCGATCAATCAGTGGTATCGATACAACATTCTGATTGTTTATATAGATTATATCAAAAGCAACAAAATGCGCTGGCATATTGGACATTAGATGTTTGATTGAAATTGGCTTAGTGGTATTGAATCTCTTCATTACTGATTCCCAGCATGGCTTTATGCCATCCATAACAATCATTTCACCATCAATAATAGCATTTGAACAGTTAAGGTTAGGAATGATCTCAGGAAATTGAGTAGTACATTCATTCTGATGACGAGTGAACAGTCTAACTTGACCTTGGTCATAATGTAGAAGACAACGGAATCCATCAAACTTCAACTGGTGAATTAGATCACCCGAAGGTGGACTGTCTGACTTGTGAAGCAGCATTGGTTTGATAGGTGTATTTAACATAAGATACACTCCTTCACTTCTAAGAATAGCACTGATATGAAGGAGTTTGATTATAAAAATATTGGAACATAAATAGGAGGATATAACATGTACACTGAAGTTAGTAAGAATTTCGTTACAAAACTGTTTAATACCTTAGAAGTAGTTGAAGTTGGAGATAAACATTCACCATATGTCTTAGTAGAAGATAATGACGAGTTTAGAGCTATTTGTAGAGGCTTGAGAATAGGAAGTTCTGATATTGTCAATGTAACTGATGGAGAAATGGTAGATCTCTTAGCTCTTGGTGCTATTACATACGGAATTGGTACATATGAAGACGAGAAAGGGTTTGTAGTTGAATAAAATAACATTTTGAACATGGAGGTTAGCATGTGGATTTATGTTATTGAAGAATACAGTAGTCTAGGAGAGAGTTCACGCATACATAGTGCTTACGTATCCGAAGATAAAGTAAATCAAATGGTTGACACGTTAAAAATACAACAAGATGAATTGTACAACAAATATCTTGAGTGGGTAGATAGTGATTCTGATGAAGCAGAGTCCATTCCAGAGGTTGGGGACCTATGTTACACGGTCAGTAAAACTTGGTTAGACGAAGCACCTTATAAAGCTTTTGATATATAAAGGGGTTGGATAAATGAAGATCCACGGTATTTGTGCTAACTGTAAATACTTTGAACATGACTGTTATGTAACTATGGGTGAAGATGATTTCGGATGTTCTGAGTATTGCAGTCACCCAAATAGTGATATCACTGAGAGGTTTTATGATGAATGTGAATTAAGTGAGTGTATGGGGTTTGAAACCTAATTTTAATGCAATAACGTTTTAATTCAGAAAGGAAGTGATATTGATGAAAGTTAAAGAGTTTATTGAAAAACTGAAAGAGGTTAACCCTGATTATGAAGTATGGTTTGATTACGGAGGCACAATGATGAAATACGATGGTGAATCGTACATGGATGATAAACGTAAGACAGTAGATCTTTGTTAAATACGTTGAAACGTCGACTTTATTCAAAAATAAGGAGGGGTTTAATGAAAGAAATCCACTTGGAAGAAGGAGTTGTTTTAGTAGATGATGAGGACTATGAATATTTAAGTGAATGCTATGATCTATACATATCTAAAGATGAATATGTTCAATGCCGGATTAAGAAAAAATACCGCCATTCGAAAATGGGACTTTGGTCGAGTTTATCTTTACATAAGTTGTTAATGAATCCTGAAAGAATGGGGCGAAATGTTCCCGTAGATCATATTGATGGGAATGGATTAAATAATCAGAAGAGCAATCTTCGCGTTTGTAGTCACAGTGACAATATGCGGAACAGAAAAAGCCACATCAAAGAATTAAAAGGTGTAAGGCTTCATAAGTGTGGCAGTTATGAAGTTTATATCAACTTGGAACGTGGAGGGAAGACCGATTTCTTAGGAACATTCACAGATGAGGTTGCCGCTGCAAATTGTTACAACTTCCATGCCAAAGAGCACTTTGGAGAATTTGCCAACCTAAATGATGTGAAATATATGCCAAAAGATGAATGGGAATCATACTCAACTAAAAATATGAAGACTTCAAAATATCGAGGAGTTAGCTTGAATAATGCTACCGGAAGGTATTTAGCACAATGCTGGGATGGCAAGAAAAACATTAGAATTGGCGAGTTTGAAAATGAAGAAGATGCAGCCATTGCGTATGATATTAAGGCTTATGAGATAAAAGGGAATAAAGCAAAATTGAATTTTAGGAAAGGAGATACATATGGAGAAAGTTAAATTACCAAAAGAAGTGGCTGAATCTATTGATTATATTTGGGGCAAGTGTGATAGAGGATCAATTAAACATTTAGTTTTGACTAATTGGTCACATTTAGATCAAGCATTTACTAAGCAAAAAGGAATACTTCAAGATTATGCATTAGAAAATCCCATGGAATACATGAAAGCACTTGTTGAAGGACATGAAGTTGAACAGACGCCAGAAGAAAAATTGACTCTCACTTACTTGGATTATGAACAGGAATATTACAAGACAAGAAATCCAGCTTATTATAATTATTGTCAAGCAATTAAAATGACATTGGATATTCTTAAATTAAAAGTACACGGTATCAATACCTAATCAAATTGTAGTTTTATCAAAAAGAGGTGGACTGTAGTATGGACATTTGGATCAACCTAAGATTGCTTGATGTTTTCAACTTGCTTATTGGAAAAAGAGTCGATGTCATGAATCTTAATAGTGAAGATGAAGCACTGATTGGAATTAAAAAAGGACAAAGTACTTATTACTCTAACGTAGAGAGAGGATGTTCAGTATGGAAAATAAATTAACTACATGGATTCACAGCAGTTTTGCAGATGACATTATAAATAAAATTAAAGAGACAATCAAGAAAGAATATTTACTGAAGGATTATGAAATCACACCAATCGATAATGGATTTGCTTTTATGTTTGATGATGAATCAACTGGAGAGATTCAGATCTCAATTAAGGAGCAGAAAGATACACATAGCATTCAAATTACTGGAGAGTTTGACTGGGAGGTAGTAGATGTTTACACGAGGATTCAAACACTATTAACTGATATTGTGGAAGGGGCCGTGTAAAATGAAAATCATCACATCTAACAATAAGAACTATTTGTTTGGCATGGTTGGTAAAGCAGGAGAGTTAAATAAATACCTTAAATTAAATAAAAATAAATAGTATACAAACAAATGTCGTAGTGTTATTATGGAAACACAAGGAGGTATGTATGTTACAGTTTGCCCTACTTGCATTCTTCTTGCAAGTTAATCAGCCTTCTTATCAAATCACTGAATCTATTCAGGTGATGCAAGAAAAGCTAACTGTACAGGCTGCGAGTCTAGAAGAAGATAAATTTATCCCTTATCAAATTGATCTTGACACAGATATTCAGAAATACATATGGGAACTATGTGTAGAGTTTGAGGTTGAATTTGAATTGATGCTAGGCATTGCGTTCAATGAATCACGATTTAATCCAAGTCTAACTTCGTATGACAATAGCAGTAGGGGCTTATTCCAAATGAACACCAGCAACACCTTCCCAGAAGAAGTTGCTCTGAACAAGATTGTTAACCCTAATCCATTTAATCCTTATCATTCTAGTCTAACGGCAGTCAGTCATGTAAAGAGACTGACAGATAAATACCGTGATGAAGGGTATAAAGGCGAGAACTTAACAAAACGTGTTTTGACAGCATACAGGTACGGTATAGGTAAGTCAAAACGCAAGAATCTAAACAATGGATATGTTCGTGTGGTTCTTGAATACAAACACAAATTAGAAAGCGGTGAGATTACTGTTAGTCATTCTTGAAGGAAATGAGTGCTGCTTCAAAACAACGGTAGCCAATAAATTAAATAAATTAACTGGATATCCAATTATTAAAGGTTCATCATTCGAGATGTCAAAATCATCCAACGAAGAGTTGTTCAATAGATTTGCTTCTATGAGTACGTTGCAAGACATGATAATTGATCGATACATATATTCAAACTTGGTTTACGCTTCATTGTACGAGGACTATTCAATCATAAGCACTCCACAAAAACTAGACCTAGAGGATCGGCTTCTTAAAAACCAAGCGCTGATTGTGTATCTGTATAGTGATGTAGAGGTATTAAAGGATAGATTGAATAAACGTGGGGATGAGTATGTGCATGAAGATAGGCTGGAATCAATTAACGATAAATACACTCACGTTCTAAAGAAATCCCATGTTCCCATTTTATACATCAATACAGAGTTGATGACATCAGAGCAAATTTCACAATACATATATCGGTTAATTGGATAATTAGGAGGGAGTTTATTGGAAACTAATATTTGCGGAATTAAATTTGTAAAAGTAAATGATGAAGAGGTTGATATCTACCAATCAGATCAGAGTTACTATGGAAGAGTCGCAATTAGAAGTGAGAATGAGAAAGATTTTCTGAAAAGGTGTAATGAATATTATGTCTACATGTGGTGAAATAGTATTAAAAAACGCTAAAGTGTCTCTTGAGATTGAAGGATATAGGTTCACACAAGAAGAGGATGAATTACTGCTTACTGTTGTAAAAGGTGAAATTGCATATGAAGAGTTTCTGAAAAAGGCTTTAGAAATAGCAAAGAAATCAAAATAAAAACCTAATTTGATAAGGAGATGAAAGAAGTGCATTGGGATTTAAACAACAATTTTATAGTTTGCAGTTTCTTTAACAACTGGAAATTCAAGAATTTCGCTTTAGGCGCAAATGTAGCGAGTGAACATTTAGGTGAGTATCGTGAGTATTACTTGTTACTACACCTTGGGTTCTGGCAATTGGCATTGGGTTTTAGAATCTAATAAAATCTAATATTGATTTGAATATAAAATATTGTGGAGGAATGAATATGGATCTGAATTTGATTATCAATGAATCGCTATCTAAATTGAAAGAAGAGGGTTTTCTTGAGAAGGTTGTGAAATCTCATCTAGAAAAAACTATTGAAAGTGTCATCAACGATACACTACGGAGTTATAGTGATTTTGGGAAATCTCTTTCAAAACAGGTTGAAGAACTGTTGCAAATCAATCTTAAAAACTTAGACATCCCTTCATATAATCAATTGATTTTAGCAACCATTAAAGACCATCTTAACGCAGTAGTTCATGATCAAGGTGTTAGTCGTATGAAAGAACAGCTAGATAAATTATTGCTTACTTCTAAAGATGATTACAAACTTTCTGAACTCATTAAGGAGCTTGCAGAAGAGGTTGATGACTTAGGAGATCTTGGATATGAAGAAACACATGAAATGACTTTAATTATTGATCGTGAATGGTCTTGGTTAATACGCATTTATTTTGACTCAGAATCAAATAAAGAGAAATATGACTGTAAATACAATATCAATGTTGATGCTAAGACTGGACAAGTTGATACTGTCCGTATTCGTGATGACAGTTACCGCAGCAAAAAAGATTTTAAAGAGTTTGACACAAGAGCAATCATGGGAGGTTTCTACGGCCTTGAAGAAACTCTATTTAAAATTTATGCCCGTAAAGCCAATCTAATAATTGATGAAAAAGACTGCGAACTTGAGCTTAGTAATCCTGAATATAATTAGGTTAACCAAATAAAATAATGGTTTCATCTAGAAAGGAGTAAGGCATGTACGCATTAGTAACTTTAAACAAGAAGGGTGAATATGAGTATTTAAGAGATGGGTGGACTTCGAAAGATGCCTACACAGACGATCTAGGACATGCTCAATTATTTACAACAATTGCTGATGCTAAAAAAGTTCGTCATGGAGATGAGAAAATAGGCTATGTGGAAAAAGACGAGGACGGAGTATTGTATTTCCCTGCTCCTTCTGTAAAAACAACAAAGAGCTTTGAAGTTGGGTGGAATGATGATCCTGAAGTTGTAACAAAATGGATTGCTGATCAAATGGCATCAGATCCTAGTAAATCTTATACATTAACAATTACAGTTCAAGAAAGATTGGTTAGGGTATAGATCAATCTTCAATTAAAAGTGCAACTTTATAAGAAAATGAGGTGATGTATATGAATAAATGGGAAAAATTACGAGACATATTAACTGGATGGGCTGAAGGTGCAAATGCAGGTGGTTTTTATGACCAGCTTGATGCCATTGAGAAAGTGCTAAACAAAATGGATGAGTTAGATAAGTCTGAATGAGGTGGCGTTAAAATGAAAATTATTGCAGTAGACAACTTCGCTAGAGAAAGTGTTGCTGAAAAGCTGATCGCAGAGAACGTAAACGAATACTGGGGAAAGCGCATTGTAGATTCCCTTAATGATAAGCAGCATGCGAATAGTCAAGATTTCTTCGAGCTAGTCTCAGATGATTATGTTTTGTGGCGTGGGATGGAGGAGTTAGTTTAAATCAAACTCATATGGATGAGTAATAATATTGGAGGTATTATCATGATTAGATTTGATGACTATAAAAATGCCCAAGAAAAATATAAAAATGACTTAGTAAATAAATGCTCACAGGAGATGGAAGAAATACTAGATAAAAAAATAAAAGAAAATGAATTTTTAAATTCGTATCTTGGCATGTACTATGGTGTTACCTATGATGTTAAGCGGTTAGAAGATAAAATTTTCAAGAAAGCTATCTCAAATTTAAAAAATAAATATGAATCAGGAGGTTGGACTTTTGTTTCTGGATGGGTTGAGCAACAATATCACATTGGGGTTAGGATACAATAAAAAATAACTTTGATTAGGAAAGGAAACGAAATAAATGGATAAACAATTAAAAATTCGAAAAGTATTACTATCTGATTTTATTTCAAGTGGTTCTGTTAATGGTGTGATTAAAGAGATTTTTGAAATTAATTATGATGATGACCTTAAAGAAAATGAATATAAAGATTTCGAGCGTAACCCGATTGAATTATACATCAACTCATTTGGTGGTAGTTGTTATGATGGTTTAGCTTTGGTTGATACAATTAGAAATAGCAAAACACCCGTACACACATATTGCTTTGGAAGTGCCATGAGCATGGGACTTTGGATTTATCTTGCAGGAGCAAGTAGATTCGCTGGTAAGAATTGCACATTTATGTATCACGAGGTATCAAGTTTTGTCTGGGATAAACTTGAGGGATTGAAACAAGAAGTTAAAGAAATGCAAAGATTACAAGACATGTACGATGCAATCATTAAAGAAAATACAAATATCATGCAAGATAAATTAGATGCTATCAAAGAACGTAAAGCAGAATGGTATATTCCTACTGAAGATGCCTTAAAACTAGGAATTTGTCATGAAATCATTTAGATAAAACAGTCATTTGATTAGAAGAATAATAGGAGGATCACAAATATGATCATTTTGATATCTCTAAGTTTATTGCTAGGACTTGGAATGTACTTATTGTACAAAGGGATCGAAGAAATTGGATTCGTTACGAGTATAATTTCAGGTGTGCTGTTATTGGTTGCAATTATTGCACTGCCTATTTCCTATTTCTCTGAGCTTGCTAGTATTGAAAGATATAAAGTAATAAAAACGACGATAGAAGAAAGTAGAGGTAAAGAAATTAGTGACATTGAACGAGCAGCAATAACAAATACAATAATTGATGTAAATAAATATATTGCGTCTTCAAAGTATTGGAATGAAACAATTTTTGACATATACATTCCAGATGAGCTGACTGAACTAGAATATTTAAAATAAAATCGAGATTATATTGGAAAGGTGATAAAGTATATGAAAATTGTTAAATCAATTATAGATAGTGTGTTTGCGAAGGCTTACAGTTTCATTGAGGTTATTGGCTATCTTGTCATGGCTGCATTGTTGGTTGGTGGACATGATGGATGGGCAATACTTGTTCTATTTGGTGTTCCACTGCTTTCAAATATCATACGATATAAGCTAGGAATATGATAAAAAGTTAGTTTGATTTAAAAATAAAGAGGAGTGGTATATTTATGATCCATATTCATAATGAGTTGACTCAAATATATGAACAGGTGAATTCAAAAGGTTTTGTCATAGTAGAAAACAGTTTCATAGCAAATGAAGCAATTCAAGCACTGAAGCATTGCTACTCTGATATTGTCGTTGAACTAGAAGGTGAAGGAAATAAAAATTATCAGAGCATCAAAACTTAATTAGGAAGTGAAAACAATGAACTTACGTCAAATACCTGAGATAGATGAAATGATGGCTAAGATTGAAGAAGTTCAAGGTGAATGGGCTGGAGGTAAATGTAGCATGAAAGAGTGCTACTGGAACATGTGGAATCCGAAATAT
This sequence comes from Brevibacillus sp. NRS-1366, assembly GCF_050467985.1. Taxonomy (NCBI): domain Bacteria; kingdom Bacillati; phylum Bacillota; class Bacilli; order Caryophanales; family Paenibacillaceae; genus Brevibacillus; species Brevibacillus sp. NRS-1366. Next base: position 61,661 of record NZ_JBITPN010000017.1, read on the forward strand.
GAGTATCTAAACAATGATGATTCTGCGATTTGTGTTTCAGAAAGTCTTGCTGATTTTAAGATGAAACCAAATAGCGCTGATTGTAAAGGATATTGGGATTATAAGGTAGCATGTGGCTGCAAGAAAGGTGAATAAAATGCAAGTTTGATTAAGAAAGGTGATTAAGTATGAAAATTGCGAGACCAGAACTGATAGATGATCTGAAATGTAATGGAAAAAGACTATTGCTGACAAACAGACCGCTATCAAAAGCAAAAAAGTTTAGTTTTAAGGTAATAGATGGCTATATTTACACCAACACATTTGGAGATATCAGCGGAATTATAGATGCCTATGCGTTTGAGAGTTTTAACATTTCTGCTGGATATTACGCACACGCATGGAGAAAGATTGCAAAAGATGTTTGGCAACTGACGTTTGTTAATCCATATAACTAAATAAAATTACTCTTTTAATGAGAAATAGGAGGTTTAGCAAATGAAGTTTTACGCAATCGCAAATCGTGACGTATGTGACAATTACTATGATTTTGAGCTAAATACATGGGGAGATGGGCTATGCTCTAACAATCTCCTGCCGTCAGAGAGTGTTGCACTCGACATGATAGGTCTATATCAAATGTACGATGGTGAAGTAATTCAAGTTTATGTTGTCGATGTAACACGCGAAGATGAAGATGTATCTCTTGAAGACGAGAGTAATGAAACAGTAGGGTATATCTCACAATACATTTGGGACGATGAAGTTCCAGAGTGGGGAGATGTTCAATAATACAACGCTTTTATAAGGAGGCGCATTCTTGATTCAAAGCCTATATGTTATGATTCAAAGAATCGGAATTGGTTTGTTATGTCTCATTGTCATTTGTCTTTTCATTTGGGGGCTAATATCTTTAGGGACATTAATTTTGTCTTGGATCTTTAGCTTTCCAGTCAACAATATTATTGGAGTATCGGCAGGATTCTTCCTTTTATTTCTTAGCTACATTATAGGTGAGCAGTTCAAATAAAATCAGGAGTTTATAAAAATTTAACAGTCTATTAACAGATGGGGTCATGCGCTTTATTATTCATTTTGGGAAAATTGTTAGAATGCGGAAATTTATTTACATATATTTGTTAATATGGTAATTTAGAATTGTGTTACCGATAAAATACAATTCTGAAAGGGTGTCAAGATGAAGAAATTAGTCGCAGTATCATTCGCAGCATTTTTGTTATTTAGCGGATTCTCTCAAGTGAGAGCCGCTGAAGTAGTTATTCCAGAAATCAACAACGTTACGGATTTGCACAAGTACACCATTACCGACCAGAAAGAAGATTTAAAACTAAGATCAGATGGTACTTTGGATATTTCTAAGGTAAATTTTGAAGGAATTGACCCACGTTTGGTGAATGAATATGAGGAAGTAGTTATTTCTGTCAATGAAGAAGTAGAAAACGGAATTGTAAAGTTCACCGCAGATTTTGAAGTTGTTGTGGCAACAGAAGAAGAGCTAATAGAACTGTCAGAAAGATCTGAGTCATCTGAGCTGGAATTTTCTAATCGGATTATGCCTATGGCTGATCCAGATGAACCTAGAAGTTTTTCATTAGAGAATCGAGTATATACCAATCTAGAAGAGCTACAGACCAAAGAAAGAGGATTTGAACAGGCTGCAAAGTTAAATCCAACTATTAATCCATGGCTATCAACTGCCACATTTTTCGCTGTACAAGTGAGACCAGGTGGGCCTTGGGACTACAAAAGAGAAATTGGATGGAATAACTTAAGAACAGTCAAAGTAAATGGAACAAAATACTATTTAACAGGAGAAGATATTGGAAACATTCACTATGGCTTCGTAGGAAGAGATCATTTTAGCAAAAAAACACTTCTAAGTGCCGCAGGTATGGTTCAAATTTTAGTTGGTACAGCAAGATTGGAATGGTTTGATTCATATTTTGATGATCCAACAGATCAAGCTGCTATTGCTAGAGGTATCACTTGGTACGAAACTGGTGATTTCTAATTTTTTCTCCTAAAAAAAGGGGAAGTGATATGAAGAAAGTTCTCAAGAGTAAATGGTTCATTTTTTTTGTATCACTAATAGTAATTCCACTCTTACTCTACTATCTAGCATTTTACTCTACGTTATTTCTTCGACATGGAGATCTTACTCAACAAATCAATTCTCCAAACAATACTTACACAGCGAAAGTGTATCGTTTTGGTTCCGAAGGGGGATTGAGAGTTGATGTAAACTCAGGTTTATTCGGTGATAAACTGATCTACTGGAGCTGGAAAGAGGCAGAGGAGATAGTCGAATGGATTGATGAAACCCATATTAAGATTAATGATAGAGTGCTCGATGTGAGAAGTGAGAAATATGACAAAAGAACAATGGATTAAGTACAAGATATTATTTATATAATAGGGGATGCACGTCCCCTATTATATAAATAATGTAAGTAAAAAAAATAAATAAAAAACTGTTTACAACCTTAAACTGATGTTGTAATCTATGAATACGGCTTTTGAAAGGTGTGAGAACAATGTGAGGGAAAAGGGTTAAACTTAAATTGATTTCGCATATTAAATAAAAATAATAAATAATAAGGATGATACATAATGAACTTTTCCAATCTAAAAAACCAAACTGTCTTTGCAAAAACCGCTGAATTGAAACGTAATCCAATTGAATACTATGGTATTGGTACGAACAATCAAGTACTGGATTATGCAGCTAATACTCCAATTCAAGCACGATGCTACTTTGAAATGGAATTTGCGTCAATGGGTGAAGAGCTTTCAGTCATGAATGCTTATCAACGGTAATACGACATGGCTACACGAGACGTGCCAAACATAGATGACTGTAGAGAATGGATTCAAAATATAATGAAGTGTATCAAAGATATTGACTTGTTTACTAGCTTTAATTTAGCCGTTAGAGATTTCGAGCGTGGATATGAGGGCGTTGAACTAAGAAAGGCCCTAAAAAACTTGGACAAGGCATATAGCGAGATGAAAGTTGAAAGGCACAATTTAAATTAAAGGAGTTGGTGCCCAACATGGAGACTTATATAGTCAACAATTTGACTATTAAGGCAGAACAGATGACACAAGACTTCGAGTTAAAGAATGAAGATGGAACATTTCAAGGATCATCAGGTGATTACATCATTCTTGAAAATGGAAAACAAAAAGGATGTAAGAGGTCAGACTTTGAACAGACTTACACAAAGGCAAATAACTCAGAATCATCCATGGAACAGTTTAGACGATTGATGGAACAGGGATATCAAGAGATGGCTGAACTCAATTTGAAAATTGCACATGAAGAATTTCAATTGGAAGAAGAAGCACATTTGAAGTTGGAATCACACAACAAAATCACATATTGAATAAATTAAATACATATCAACTTATCTATTTACATATTAGGAGGAAACATACTTGTCTATTGATTTTATTACAAATGAATACGTTGAGGAAGTGGTGGCAAACAATCCAAATCCACTTACAGAATTAGGAGAGTTTGTATTTAACAGAACTTATTCTCGGTGGTTGCCAGAAGCACAAAGACGAGAACTTTGGCAAGAAACTGGTAAGCGTGCAGTAAATTACAACGTTGGACTAGCATATCACCATCTTAGAGAAATGGGTTATAAGCCAAATGTCGAAGAAATGAAGAATGAAGCCCAAAAATTGTTTAAGAATCAGTATGAGACAAAGCAATTTCTTTCGGGTAGGACTCTTTGGGTTGGTGGAGCAAGCGACATTCTTAATAATAAGTTCGTTCTTGGGAACTTCAATTGTTCCTTCATTAATATCTCAAGTTGGGATGACTTAGGCGACTTATTTTATCTCCTAATGGTTGGTACAGGTGTTGGATTTAAATGCACGAAGAAGATGGCAGCAGGCTTGAAGAAAATTCGTGTAAATACATCCCTTCTACACTCAGATTACAAACCCGTTCAAGTTTCACAGAGGTTAGAGCAGACTCAGCTTACACTCTTTGAAAATGGATTTGCAAAAATTTATGTAGGAGACTCAAAAGAGGGCTGGGTCGAAGCATTACGAACTTACCTGAGACTGCTGACAGATCCAAATTATGAACAAGTACACACTGTCAAAATTAGTTATAATTCAGTGCGACCGAAAGGTGAACGACTTAAAACATTCGGTGGAACTGCAAGTGGATATGAGCCATTGAAAGAAATGTTTGAGGGTATTAACAAAGTACTTAAGAATCAGATTGATCCAACTTTAAGCCCAATACAATTTGCTGAAAAAGGATTTGGGAGTGTAAGACCAATTCACATCCTTGACATTGGTAATCTGATTGGAGCAAATGTTGTAGTTGGTGGGGTTCGTAGAACAGCAGAGATTTTCTTGTTAGATGCAGATGATTATGAAAGTATGTTTGCCAAGTATGGTATTAATGGTATCTGGACAGATGAGCAGCTAGAGCAGCATAAAGCAGTTGGAGCATATCTGGATAAGTTGGGAATTAAGCCAGTCTGGTTTGATGAAATTAATAAAATTGGTGATGGTCGATGGGGATTGGATCATCGAAGAATGTCCAATAATTCGATCGCCTTCACGAAGAAACCTACAAGAGACTTTCTTAACTTTGTATTCAATGTTATGAAGCTTGAAGGTGAGCCGGGATTTATTAATCTTGAGGAAGCAAACCGACGTAGACCAAATGCAGAAGGTTTGAATCCCTGCGCAGAGATTTTGCTTGATTCATATGGGGTGTGCAATCTAACTACGGTGAACCTTGTGCAATTTGTTAAGAAAACAGAGTTGGGTCATGAGCTTGATCTTGAAGATCTGTTTGAGGCTCAAAGACTGTCAGCAAGGGCTGGTTTGCGAATGACACTTGCTACATTAGAACTTCCTCATTGGAATAAGATTCAACAGCGTGATCGTTTGTTGGGTACGTCTCTAACAGGTGTTAAAGATGCTATGGCTAAATTGGAATATACAGATGAACAAGAAAAAGAATTGCTGGAACGACTTGGTAAGGTTGCAAGAGATGAAGCAGATAATTACGCGAAAGAACTTCGTGTTAACTCACCACTTCTCGTGACAACTGTTAAACCTGAAGGTACGCTGTCACAAATGGCAGGTGGGGTTTCTAGTGGCTTGCACTGGTCACATAGTCCATACTATATTCGTCGCATCCGAATCAATTCAACAGATCCTCTCGTCAAAGTAGCGCAACAACTTGGATGGAATGTTAATCCTGAAGTTGGCACCCGTGGGGAAACACATGAAGCGAGAATGAACAATGCTAGGACACTTGTAATTGACTTCCCAATTGCTTCAGGAGCTAAAGAAACGAAAGACGATGTTTCAGTTGAACGTCAATTTGATACATATTTCCGTTTTCAAGATCATTATACAGAACATAATTCTTCTAACACTATCACTGTTCGTCCAAATGAATGGAGTAAGTGCGAGAGTATTGTTTGGGACAATTGGGACAACTTTGTTGGGGTGTCATTCTTACAGCTTGATGGTGGCACCTATCAGCTTGCCCCATATGAAGCAATCACCAAGGAGCAATATGATGAAATGAAGGCACAAATGAAACCGTTTGATGTGTCCTTACTGCATAAAATTGAGAAAGCTGAGACAGAGGCAGAATTAAGCCAAGATGATTGTTCAACAGGCGCCTGCCCAATTCGCTAAGTAATGAGTAAGGCAACGTTTATTCAGATGATATCAAAAATAAAAAGCAAAGATAATGTACTATCTAACTTTAATCACAATGACCTTCTTGAGTTATATTCTATAATTGAATACTTTGATGATAAGACAAAAGAAGAGTGGTATGTAGCACTTAATAAACAAATGAATGGAGTTACAAAATGAAAATTAGAATTAAATATTTTGATAAGGAATTACCACGCATTGAGAAGATTAAACAAGGAGATTGGCTTGATCTTCGTGCAGCAGAGACAATTATTATGAAGTACGGTGAATCCGAAGCAATTCCACTTGGAGTAGCGATGGAGCTACCAGAAGGATATGAGGCACATGTTGTGCCTCGATCTTCTACATTCAAGCATTTTGGCATCATTCAAACCAACGGAAAAGGTATTATTGACAACTCTTATTCAGGCGATGATGATCAATGGTTCTTCCCAGCATATGCATTAAGAGATACTGTCATCAATAAAGGAGATCGCATTTGTCAATTTCGGATTCAAGAAAAGATGCCTGATGTTGAATTTGATGTAGTTGAGGTTCTGGGTAACAAAAACCGTGGAGGTTACGGCTCCACTGGAGCGAAATAGGGGGAGTCTTCCTCTCCCTAACTTTAAGTTGAAAATACATATGGGAATTGAAACTCTTTGTTTTCATTTGATGGAGTTAGTAGTGTTGATCGTTTTGATTATAGGATGCATAAAAACCCAAAAATAACCACTACATATAGTGGTTAGAAAGCAAAACACAACTATATAAAGTATAAAACATCCAATGAAAGATGTCTTTTATTGGAATGAAAAAACATGGGAGATGATCTAGGGATGAATTTTGGTCAAGCATTGGAAGCACTTAAAACAGGTAAAAAGGTAGCACGTCATGGTTGGAACGGAAAGGGTATGTTTATCTACTTGGTTAGAGGAACAGTTTTAGAAGCCTTTGAACTGCGAAATGAAGCAGAAACACATGTTGGGGAAAACTTGCCTCCATACTCACATGTCAAAGTCAATTCACACATTGATATGAAAGCAGCAGACGGTTCTATTGTTGTAGGCTGGCTTGCATCACAATCAGACTTGCTGGCAGAAGATTGGACTGTAGTTTAATAAAACAGAAATCAATTCAAAAACATAAATAAGGGAGATATGAAACATGCCAAAACAAGGATTAACCGAAATCATTGCAATTATCGATAAGAGTGGCTCAATGGATTCGATTAAAAGTGATGCGATTGGAGGGTTTAATACCTTCTTAGAATCGCAGAAGAATACAGAGGGTGATGCAAATCTAACGATTGTTCTTTTTGACAGTAATTACAACCAACTTACATCAGGTGAACGAATTAAGTTGGTGCAACCTCTGAATGACAAAACGTATGTACCTAGTGGAATGACTGCACTTTTAGATGCCATTGGTCGTGCAATTGATGAAGTATCAGGTAGAATTGCAAATACTCCTGAAGATGAAAGGCCTGAGAAAGTGATTTCTGTTATTTTGACGGATGGCGATGAGAATGCAAGTCGTGAGTACAAACGTACTCAAATCATGGATAAAATCAAGTCAAAACAAGAAGAGGGTTGGCAATTCCTATTCTTAGCAGCGAATCAAGATGCTATTAAAGAGGCCAATTCAATTGGCATCAATGGGAACTTTGCTATGAATTTTGCTGCTACTGGAAAGGGTATCACCAATACATATAGTGCTGTTACAGATGCAGTTTCCATGTATCGATCTACAGGAGCCATTAGTGCAAATTGGAAAGATGAAAGTAAGTAATGGAGTGGGGAACCACTCCTAATAAAACAGAGATTAGATTAGAAAACGTAGTGTGGCAGCCAAAAACCAAAGGAGAATGAAAATGAGCAGTGTCTTTAAGCAGCAAATCGTAATGATTACAAAAAATATTGAAGATATTCGATTACACAAGGAAGTCTTAGAGTACAAAACAGTGTTAGATGCACTGGTGAAATTAATTGATCTTGGTGCATATGACTTTAGCTCTGATGAAGGATTTAGATGCTTAACACTTGATGTTGTAAATTATGAACTTAAGGAAGTTAATAAACTAGCAAAAGAGTCTTTTTGTAATAAAAGGTATAAGGAGTATTATCACTGGATACAAGCGATAGATAATTTGAATAGCATGGAAGATATTCTTGCCTCAACTCCAATTAAGCTATAAAACAATGATTTCATTCAACTTAAGGGAGGGATTGCGCATTAAAACAAATATATTCATTCCAGAGAAGATTAAAGTAGGATTCCAAAAAAGAGATAATACATATACAAAAAAGTTGGCGTATGTAATTTATTTTGACCAAAAAGGAAAACTCAGAAAAGAAACCTCATGGAATGGCTGGAGAGACAAGAGCATTCAAGATTTAGATTTCGCCAATCAGCCAACATCAGGTTTTGTGCTGAATAAAAAGGTGGGAGACTATGTTTCCCACTGGAATCATCGACAGGCATATGTAAGAGTTTATGATCCAAGGGATTTTGAATTTGAAATTACGGTTGAAAACCTGCTTTTTATCTTAGAAAATACTAACTCAATTAAAGGTAAGGGATTGGAAGGTGATTTCATCTATGGTTGGGATGGTAAAGAGCTGGTTCTGATTCCAACATCCTCTCCTGATTACATAGAGTTGTCACAGTTTAACAAACTGATTCATGAGAAAAAACATGTTAAATCAAAAGACTTGGTGTTTGGTGGGACATATAAAACAAAAGATAATGACGAATGGATTTATATGGGTAGGTTCGATTATCACACAACAAAATGGAATAGATCAGAAAAGCAGGGCGAAAGTGGATATTACACTGATGTCAACAAGGGGAAGCACTATTTCTTTGCAAAGGAATCAAAGAACTACGAAGGTAAAGCATATTTACAACTGCTAAAATTGAAATCACTTGGGGATAAATTCATTGATATTGTATCTACTGATCCAGTAGAAAATTACGCTGCAATGTTTGAGCTATTAGAGTGCATGACTGAGTATTCTCCATACGATAAAACGAAAGATGAGTATGTTCAATATACTCTTGAAACATTAATCAATAAAGTCCAATCAGAAAAATATTGGGGATGGAGTGTATATTTAGAGAGGAGCGAAAATGGCACTGCGAGAATCAAGAAGAGCAATAATGATGATGGTAAATATGTAATCATAGTTCAAGAGCGTATCAAGGATAATGGATATTGGGGGAGCGTGCATTATCACAATCGTGACAAAACTATCTTCGAAGGAACTCTGACAGAAATCTATACGCATTATAAACCAATGTTCAGAGACAAATACTTAGTAAATGGAAAACTATATCAAAAAGGAGAGTAAATAATGGTAAATAACAACGATCAGAAAATCTTAGAACTTAAGAAACAAATTGAGGAGAAGAAAAGCAAGTTAAGTAAATCACAAAAATTTGCTCCAGTAACAAATTGCTCAATTGAAGTAGATGGCGTTAGATACAATATCCAAGTCCTACAAAAAGAACAAATCATCACATTATTGGTGAAACTTAATACATACGTTATTGCTGCAAAGGATTTGGATCTACTCAGCGAATACAAGATTACTGGCTACAATGTAATGGATTGGATCAGCGACCTTAAGGCCAAGTTAGATAATCTGAGCCGTAAAGAGGAAGAGCAGAAACTTAAAGTGATGGAAGCCAAACTTGACCAACTTCTTTCAAATGAAAAGAAAGTAGAACTTGAACTTGGAGAGATTGAAAATATGTTAAATGAATAAAAAATTTTAAGGAGAGATTATATGAACCTATACGAACTTTCACAAGCGTACATCTCCATTCTCGATATGCTGGAGGAAGATGATTCACTAAAGGAAACATTAGATGTATTGAATGATGCCATTGAAGTTAAAGCGGAGAACTTAATCAAGTATATGAAGAATATTGAAGCTGAATCAAAGGCACTTAAAGAAGAATCAAAACGCCTTACGGAGAAAGCTAAGTCACTTGAGAATAGACATGATCGACTTAAACAGTATTTGGAGGATTCACTAAAACAAGCCAATATTAAGAAACTGAAAGCAGGATTGTTTGATGTCCGACTACAAAATAATCCCCCAAGTGTCGTAATACATAATGAAAAAGCAGTACCAGAAGAGTTTAAGATTCCTCAAGAACCTAAGATTGACAAAAAAGGTTTGCTGGAAGCATTGAAGGCTGGAAAAGATTTTGGCGATTCCATTCAGATTCATCAGGGTGAAAGTATTAGAATTAAATAATTAAATAAATACTATATTTGATTCAGAAAGGGAGTTGTTCTTATGAATATTAAGGAAGACCTGAAAAAGAAAATTGATGCACTTTCGGAAAAAATGGATGAACAACTAAACAAGGGAAATTTTCACGATTATAGCAAGCTTGCAGATACATATCTAAGACTTGTGAGAGAGTATGAAAGCATCGACAAGCCAAATAAATATGGATATGCTTATTTGACGAATCCGACTACTTATTTTACAACAAATGCAGTATCAACTAACGCTGTTGTTACGAATCCATTAGAGTATAGTAAGATCCACTGCAATACAAGCGAAGTACCAAACAAGTAAAATTAATAAGGGAGGTTGTTTAATTGTACTGGATTAAAGTTTACGGTAAGTTATTGTTAAATTCAGTTTCGATGGTCATGTTTACTTTAGTTACCTTTATACTCATGGTATACGAAAACTATCCTTTGTTCATTGCACTACCAATTATCCTTCTGGCTGCAATTGTTGATGGTATTTGCACGATACATAAAGAGTTAATCTCAAGTAAATCTGAGACAGTAACAAATGTAACCATCGATAAAATACAAACGAACAATCCCGAAGAGTTCGTTAGGAACTTACATACGGCAATTCAGAAATCGTCTAAAGGAGGATCAAATGAACACAATCACTATTAATGGTCAGTCCATTCAGGTTTCAGGACGAAATATCAGCATTGTAAACAATAGTGTAATTGTTGATGGAGTTGTTGTTCAATCAGGGCTTTCAGGAATCGTCAAAGTTGAATTTACAGGGGATCTGGCATCCTTACAAACTTCAGGTGATGCTTCCATCCAAGGGAATATCAATGGGGATGTCTCAGCAAGTGGTGACGTAAAATGTGGTGATGTCGGTGGAGATGTTAGAGCAAGTGGAGATATTAATTGTGGTCATGTAAATGGTAGTGTAAAAGCTAGTGGTGATGTTATTTCTAATAGATAAATAAAATAATAGGAGGAACGCATATATGGTATTTTTGTCACTACTTTTCATTTCACTTTATCTTGCAGCGATGATAAAGGGGAGTTTATTCTACAACACAACAAAACTAGGAATAGAACTGCAAATTAAGCAATTGGAAGGCGCGATTAGTGACAGTGAGTATACTAAACAAGGAGCAAGACTGCTTTTCCCTTACTTGTTTGCAATTCTATGGGTTGTATTGACAATCGCGTTCTATATTTATGCTTTGGATATTGAGCAATTAAAGATTCTTACGCTTGTAATGTTGGGTTATACGATAGTTACCTTTGTTAAAAACTTTGCGAAAAAGAAACCAGCCAATACCGAAGAAGCAAAACTAGAACATCTAAAGAAGCAATTGTACACGTTGAAGAATAGAACTTTTACAGGAACTGTAATCAATGCATTCCACTTGTTTTACTTCTGCCTTGCTTTTTACACACTGGTATTTAAGTAAAAATTGTATTTCATATAGAAAGTTGGTATAAATCATCGCTAAGAAAAAAGGAATGAACTATTATGAAATAAAAGGCGACTATGTAGAAATTCTTTTAAAAAGAAGAACAGGACAAACTTTTATAACGTTAATTGATACGGAGGATTTACCACTACTCTTGGATTTAAATTTATCTTGGCATGTTTCTTGGGATAATGAGATGGAAGGATACTACGCACGAGCCACAAAATATATTAGTCTGCCTGATGGAAAGCATAGATCAGAAACACATTATTTACATAGAGTCATTACCAATGCGCCAAAGGGTTCTCATGTTGATCATAAAAATCATAACTTACTAGACAATCGCAAATGTAATTTAGTTGTAACGGACGCATCTAGAAATACAAAAAATCGACTTGGAGCAAATAAAAACTCAAAAACAGGCCATAGAAATGTAGCTTGGAGCAAATGGGAACAAGCATACATAGTACAATTGAGTATCAATAAGAAAAACACAAGACTTGGAAAATTCTCTAATTTGGAAGAAGCAGTAAAATTTGCTGAAGAAATGAGAAAGAAATATTACAGAACAGCTTAAAATCAAAATAATACATAACGAGACTGTAGATGGGAGGTCTACAGTCTCAACTTATCTAGGGAGGAACTATTATGATTACAACAAATGCAACAGGTAGTCTTACATATCAAGGAGATACATTTCAAATTGTCTTACATCGCTATTCAGACCCACAACGCTTGAATATGGCTCGTAATGCAGCTATCTATCTAGGAAAGTCGGATCGTGATAATATTCGAAGACCATTAAGCATTATTAAGATGGGACACGTACCTGAAGTAATGAGGGGAGAATATGCAGAGTTTGAATTCATTGATGTCACCAAAGAAGTGTATGATCACTTGATCACTTACACAACTCGTAATATGCGTGTGGCTGGAGGTAATCGCGCTCTATCATCAGATGACTTTGCAATGCCGAGTGATAAGGTAAAAGATCCTCAGACTGTAAATGAAGCGATCGATAATTCAATGTGGAATTACAAACAGTTACTTGAAAATGGCGAAACAAAGCAAGTTGCACGCTCTGCAATGCCTATTGCAGCAAAACTTAATCCATTTGTGTACCAATTTAACTTTGTTTCATTAATGCAATCCGTCTTCCCTCAACGTCTTTGGGAAAAGGGTGCACAAGGCAATACTGTGAAGGTTGTAAAAGGTATGTGGGATCTTGTACATCATGTAGATCAAGCGTTATGGGGTGCAGTATATGAGTATCATGGGGAACATGTAGTTGAGTGGAAGTTGGTGCAGAAACAACTCCGCAAAACTGGTCTCACTATTGAACAATTCATTTCTGCTGCTTCAAACATGGTTCTTCATAACGAGATTGCTAATGATACTAAACTTGATCTCTTGCTACGAAAGATGTATGGGTCACAGAAAACAATGTGGTGAAATAATAACTAAAAAAATCAAATAAAAGGTATTGTATTAAATAAAAATACGTAATATAATGAATCTACAAGGTAAAACTTGCTAGATTCTTTTTTATAGGAGAAGGAGTATCAAATGAGTGAACAGGTGAATGCAGTTGCGTATTTAAGAGATCTACCAATTAAGGCAAGGGAGGGTGAAATTTACTACATTGACGAAAGCAAAGATTATTTCACCAAGCCAGTTCGTTACATTTGGAAAAGTGGAGCGTGGCATATTGAATACATAATGTAGCACGCAGCGTTCCTCATAAAAGAGGAGGGAATATAGATGCATAAGGCATATTTTGATGCTTCAGTTGATTGGGCAAAGAAACAAATTACCACTGCATTCATTATATATGATCGAAATGGCAATGTGTTATATCAAGAAGCTAAAAATATCGGAAATAACATCAATAAATATGACAACAATTACGCTGAATGGTTTGCTTTGAACCAATTGCTTAAAACACTTCGAAGATTCCAGATTAACGAGGTAGCGATTTATGGAGACAATCAAAGCGTGATAGCAATAGCCAATGGTCTTTCGAAAAAAGAGCGAAATAAGGAATTGCATCGGATTATATGGAAATATGGTGAAAAATTCAAGCAGATTACATTCAACTGGATTAGTCGTAAAAACAACAAGGAGGCTGATAAACTATCAAGAATTAAGGAAAATGTAATTACATTAGATCAGGCTAAGAAAATCAGAGTGTGTGCTTCAAGAAAAGAAATCAAAAATAATAAACAAAACAACGCAAATACATATGCAGTATTGCCACACAAGTTTGACTTTAACTTTCAATATAAAGAAAGGCGAAAGAAGGTAATGACAAGGTAAACCCAAAGTAAATGGTACATTTATTGAAAGGTGGAATATTAACGTGTATATTCATTTAACTGGTTGGACTGACACAAGTAAGAAGAAACGTTGTGAAACATGTAAGCATTTTATTCTTTGGGGAACTAGTTGGGGTAGATGCCTGAAGCATCAAGAGGACTTTTCAAAAAATGATCACTGCAAATTCCATAAACGCAACAGTGAGTTTTGGACTAAAGATGGAAAATCAAAGTATGACATTGCCAACTACTACTTGTAATCATTGGTCATAGGAGATATTTATGGAATACGAGAGAGATCATATTAATTTAACATATAAAAATACTGATAATAAGATGGAGTATTTTTTCAATCAGTTTAGGATGTTACTTAGAAGACATAAGAACAAACATAGAGTACTAAAGAAGATCGTTCGTAAACATGTTGGAGACGAAAAGTTCAATGAGATCATGAGTGACTATAACAAAGAGATTCAAAAGAAGCGATAAATCATCAATTTTATTAGGAAACGAGGCGTTCAGGTGAATATACCTTTATCAGTGGTAAAGTCAAACAATACGGACGAATACGTTCAATTAAAAAGTGGTTTAGATAAAACGATGGGAGAAAGGCATGAAAAATACAGAGCAATGACTAACATTCGTGAAAGCATTCACTTTCTGTTGAAGAGAAGTCATCCATTAGATCGAGCTTTTAAGCATCAAGAGGATTACAAAAACAATCCTTGGATTGAGGCATTAGAAATTGAAGAATTGTCTAAGCAGTTAGTTAAAGAAGCTGGTCAATATCAAGAAGCAGTAGCTAAATATGAGAATCTTAATCGAAAAATAAAAGAAATGGAGAAAATCTAATCAAGAGTTTTATCGGAAAGGGGAGAGTGGTTATGGATTGCTTGATTGACGTTGATAAATACATAAATTTTAAATTTATTGAGTTAAGCGAATTAAAAGGTAAAGTTATTAAAGATGTTTTTACAAATCAATATGATAATTTCTCGTTCATTGTGACTGAAGACAATGAGATGAGTGGTTATAAATTAGAATGGTTTTCTGATTCAATGGGGAATGATGAATTTCCAAGATGCCAGATATATCCATTAGAGTTTAATGATATCGTGGAATTTATTATGTCTAATCCACATGATTATTCCTTTAAGGTAAATGGCTTAATAAATGACCCAGATGGGTTATCTGAAGAGGTTGAGAAAATAGAAGAAATGAAAGAAGTTGAACGACTTAAACTTCTCAAAATACAGAGATATAACCAATACCTTGAATTAAAGAAAGAATTTGAAGTCAAATGATGATGTAATTGAAATCGCCATATAAGATTGATTTCATTAGGAAAGAGTGAGTGAAAAATGTTTAAACAGTTTGTAACATTTGTTTATGACAAGAGAGACTTTTACTATCCAAGATTCATCGGTATTCTTTGTCTAAGCTTGTTTGGAATCTTGTTAGCACGACTGATGAACCATAATATGTTCGAACATATCTTGCTAGTATGCTGCCTATTAATACCACTAACAGGGATCTTTGCTACATTTACACAATGGTTTTTCGAATTTAAAACAATCAAGAAAGTAGACGCAGTAAAACACCATGATGAATGGGACGAAATCATACCATGGGGACAGAGTTACCTAAATGAAAGCAGAAGAGTGTTAGACGAAAAGACTCAAAAGGCCATAAATGCTTTGAATAAGTATGATGGAAGTTTTAAGTCGGCTCAGGATGCTGCCTACCTAATTGATACAATGTCTAAGATTTATAAAAGTAAATAAAATTATCTTTTTAATAGAAAAAACGCCATTAAAGGCGCTTCAATTCTTCAATTTCTATATGTGCAAATACAGGTTTATAGGTAAATTCATAACCCTCTGGGCAATCCAACAAGAAATTAAGTAGTTCTCTAACTTCTGTACCTTCAAAGTAATTATCAAGTAAAGGATTAGTAAGAGAAGATAGAACTAATTTTCTGGCGCCTTTTATCCCTTTTCTGTCTCCATAAATAGCAAATGTGAGAATATCTGAAGCTAGAATGCTGGCGGGATGATTTGGATTACGGAATTTTGTTAAGGTTTTTTCCACCTCATTAGGTATTTTTATAGCAGTTTGCTTTGTTCTGTTAACCAGATAATTATGCAATTTATCTTCTGAGATTTTTTCAAGCCTAACTTCTTTATGCAAAGTTTTAGTTGCCATTTAAAAGACCTCCCTTAAAATTGGCTGTTAAACTATGGTAATACATTGACATGAGAGTGACAACTCATTTTTAAATAAATATATCTGCTTATGCAGATTGGAATAAACCAATCTTTTATGATGGAGGAGTGATTTTCTTGAACTATATGCACTTCAGTGTTTCACGCTTAAAAGAAAAGGCATATGAACTTAAAAAAGAACTTGATTCTACTCATGGTTTATTGTCATGGTTTCGGCGATTGGATCTAAAATTGCAACTTGTGGAAATACTAAACGAAATTGACTATCAAGAAGGAAGACTTCAATTTGCCAATCGTCCATATAGCAAACCAAGTGCTGGAATTAAGCTAAGAAGATGCACTGACGACAATAATTGTAGGTGTGGATGCTGGGAAATTAAGCGAAAGGAATTTTTTAAACTCTAGATAAAAGTCCTATTTGATTTAAAAGAAATGCGATGATATTCACGATATCAGGTTTGACATTGACAATAATAAAGTCATGAATAGTGCGCTATAAGAATTATGAAGGTCAGAAACGGAAATGCATGCACAAGACACAACAAATTATGCGATTGAGAAGGAGATTGGTTGGGGTGATTGACTATGAATAATAATAAAATTGATCTTGACAAACAAAAATTAATTAAAGAATTAATTGATAATGGTCGAAAACTGTCAATGCAAGTTACTGAACTGATTCCACTTTCTGAGACAATAAGAAGGGTTGGGTTAACTGTTCTAGCGATACATCAAGATGGTTTGAGGGTGACAACACTAAGAAATTTTACAGAGGCGTCACTTTGTGAATACATACCAAAAGATGACTATAACAATGGCAATTTCCGATCTGCATTGTGGGATTTGGAAAAGAGATATCCAGAGCTTGTAGTTAAAGAAGTCCCAAAGCCAAAAATGGCAATTTTTAAACCAACAATCAAACTATTAAGGGATTGGACTTCTATTGTAATTCCCAATATAGATCAATACAAATTTAGCGGGAATGACGAATACGCTGACATCAAACATTTACTTGGTGATTTATCATCTTTAATAAATGAATCAAGAATTACAGATAAAATAAGACGGTTTTTAGATTCAGATGCTTGCAATAAGGATAGCTCTCATGAACTGATAAAACTGAAAATCAGCTTGGATATACTACAACAATGTAAACTCTAAAAAATCTTAGCATTCTTAGATTAAGCTATTGACTACCAGTCTTCCCCAAATATATAATAATCTTAGAATTCTAAGACTGGTGGAAAACAAAATGACAAAAAGAATTTCTGCTTCCGAAATTATAAGAAAAGTAGCTCTAAAAATCTTAGGACAACATTCTGATGGATTACAGTTCAGTACATTGAAAATGTATGCAGAGAAAGAATTGGGATCTTATATAGAATATGACACAGAAAAAAAGGGGAAGTATAGGTCAGCTTTATGGAATCTTGATCTGTTATATCCCGAGTATGTGATTAAAGGTGGGCAAGATCGAAGGGATAAGAGATTCTTTCCCACAACTAAATTACATCAAGATTTCCATATGATTGAATTACCAAATCTTGATGTGTTTTTAGAACAAGAAAGAGAAAAAGAGCTGAAAAAATCCTATCAGAAACAATTGGTAAACTCATCTGTACACAAAGTAATATCTGATGATTTAGATTTGTTTAATGTTATGGCTCCGAGCGCAAAAATGTCCCATATTTCCAAATCGTTAAATTTAATCGCCAAAGAGATTGAGTTGTCTAATATTATTTTACTGATTAACTCTATGCTTCTTGATTCAGAAAAGTACACGATAGAAGAGATAGAAGCACTGAGCAGGTTGAAATTTTGTTTAGATATAATAATGAGTTACAGAAATGAAATGTTCCATGGAAAGATTTAAGGAGGTGTTCCATCATGTAGATTCAGAACGCAACACACCAGTCCACAAACAAATAGGGGGAATCCTGATGTCATTCGATGTTAGAAACATTTATCATTTCAAGTCTCAAGATTCAGATGAATATGAACTGACAGATAGTGAGGATCTAGCAAAGTACCATGATTCTGATTATAGATTGGCACACAAACTGGAACTGGTCGAATACTACACAGACTACGGAGAAGTGTTTTATGGATTCCTAAATACATATGATGGACTGGTTCTCTGGAGACAAGAAGAGGAAGAAGGAGAATCAGGCTACGAACTACTAAAAGAAAAAGACCTGTCATAAAGACAAGCCCAAAACTAAAAGAGTTGAAACCAATGGATAGGTAAGACCCCATCTTACCTATCTGAAACAAATTATAGACGTTGTTTATAAACACTGTCAAACATCTTATTGACTATTGGCAGTGTAAAATATCAATATATTAAACAAAAATAATGGTGGTGAATAACATATCTAAACTATACTTCAAGTATGGACAAATGAGTGCAAGTAAAACTGCGCAGTTGTTAATGACAGCTCATAACTATGAGTCTACTGGCAAGAGTGTGATGGTGTTTACTCCAGCATTAGATACAAGATTTGGTGTAAACATAGTTAAATCAAGAATTGGCATAAAGCGTGATGCTATTCCGATACATAATGATACAGATATTTATACACTGGTAGCGAAGAGTAAGCCAGATTGTGTGCTTGTGGATGAGGTGCAGTTTGTGTCTGCTAAACACATCAATGAATTAGCAGAAGTTGTAGATTGGTTAAACATTCCTGTAATCTGCTATGGTCTACTGAAAGATTTCCGTAATCAACTCTTCCATGGTAGCCAAGTATTATTGTGCGTGGCAGATAAGGTTGAGGAAATCAAAACAGTATGCTATTACTGTAACAGAAAGGCCACACACATCCTTAAATTCAAGAGTGGAATACCTGTATATTCAGGAGAACAAATCGAATTAGGATTAGAGGATGTCTATAAATCAACTTGTCGTAAACATTATCATAGACCTCCATTGAAGGAGGATGACTAATGGATCGATTCCAATACATAGAGAATGAAGGGAAACCTGTTGCAAAATGCATCTGTAAAGAACTACTACATGAAGGAGAAAAAGTATTCCAACTAGATGAATACATAGTGTGTGATTATAATGACTGTTTTAGGAAGTTATGCATTGAAAAATTCGGTGCAGTTTATGGGAAGATAAACAAAGAAGGAAACGTAGAATAATACATAAAATTTAGTAGGAGTATGCATATGAGTGAGTATTGTATTGTTACATATTCTGGACGAATGGTTGACATTCAAAATCCAGAGCCTAATCAAATTAGTATTACAGATATCGTCCACTCTCTAAGTAAAGTTTGTCGCTCAAATGGTCATAGTGATTACTTCTACAGTGTTCTTCAGCACCTAATCAACTGCGTAAAAATGGGAAAACATTTCGGATATGATGATTACGTTTTATTCGAATTGGCAACGCACGATACAGATGAATACCTATTGCATGATCTTCATCCAGTGCTTAAAAAACTTTTGCCCGAATATAAAAATCTTGAGACAACTATGAAGACTGCAATCTACAAGAAATTCAATTTTGTACCAATGAGTGAATCGATGTATATGAGAATCATTAAGCCGATTGATCAACTAATTCTAGCAATTGAAAAGAAGCACAACATGAAAAATGATTCCACTAATATTAAAGTTCCTGATTATCCATTCATCGATGTATCTGAACGCCCAATGATAGACGTGAGAAACGAGTATCTTGATATGTTTTATGATCTACATAAAAAGGTAAGTACAGGAGGCAAGCAACGTATTTGGATGTAACCAAACAAACATTAAAGGGAGATGATTATAACGTGTTTATGAAAATTCCCACATGTATGATGGATGAGATGTATCTTGAAAATGGAGACTGGGTAAAGTTACGAGTTGGACAAGGGTACTTTGCACTTGTGAAGACTGATGATAGACGTGGGATGCAGTTGAGAGGAAACCAAATTAGATTTCCGCAGAGGTTTAGTCATACATATCGAGTTCGTGCAAATGATACTGTGCAATTACAGATTAATGAAAAGAAAATTACATTTAAGAAACTAAAATAATACGCTCAAATGATTATTTCAATAGGAAAATTATTAAGGGGGAATTACTGTGTATGGGGTGTTGAATCAAGATACGAATAAATACAAGAAAGGTGTTAAAGTGCATATTCTTAATGAATATCATGACAAAACATGCGTAGGTAACTACGTATATGTGGTAAGAATAGTCGAAGACGATCCAGAATTGTACATCAACACATATGAGTCAAAGTTCATCTCAGACAAAGTTAATTTTGAATCTTTTCATGGTGGCATCGAAGTCATTGCGACATATAAAGTTGATGTAATTCAATAAAATCTAAGTTTATAGTGAAGGGAAGAGTTGCATGAAATTTACACAAGAGTATATCGATGAATCAATTTCAAAAGGAAATGAATTTTACGACAAAGTAGTTGAACAAGCAAAAAAGAATGGTAGCGTTGGTGTGACTTGGGTATCAAGAGTATTCGGTCTGAATTGGTATTCTTCTGCACACATTGTTGGACGAATGGAACAAGAAGGTATCTGCGAGTTGTACAGTGGTGGCAATGGACACCGAAAGATAATTCAATAAAATAAGCTGAATAAATCCAAAAAGGAGGACTCAATGCAAAATAAAATTAATGATCTAATTAACTCTGAATCAGACAACTTGAAGAAAATTGGTTGGTTTCTGTTTGATCGAAATAATGGACAAGATGGTCTGACATCTGATGAGTTAGAATTGTTACTAGATATGTTACATTTTAAAAATGCAGATGATCAATTTTACAAGGAGCAGGAAGAAGGTTTCCATGAGGGTTACACGATAGGCTATGGTAAAGGATGGGAAGACAAAGTAAGTCATTATAGATATGACAATACTCCAACCTACGTTTGTAAATAAGGAGGTGAATATAAATTGAAAGATGATCAAAAGAGGATTCTTGTGATTAGTGATTTACACGGGATGTATGACCATTTTATCAGGTTATTAGATAAAGTTAATTTCAACCCAACACAAGACAAGCTTATTCTGCTTGGAGATTATGTAGATCGTGGACGTAAAAGTAAGCAGGTCTTAGATAAGGTTATGGAACTTGTAAATACATATGATGCAATCGCACTAATTGGAAATCATGACAAGATGTTCTTAGACTGGCTACTCACAAATGACGGTATGAATGAGTTTAATTTCTTTCGTAATGGTGGACTACAAACAGTTGAATCATATTGTGGACTTGATTTCATTGACTCAGGTATTGATACGCTTAAAGCTAAAAAGTTCATCTTAGACAATTATCAACATCACATTAAATTCTTAATAGAGCTACCTTACTTTCATGAAACCGATGAGTACATCTTTGTCCATGCAGGATTTAACCCCTTATATGAAAACTGGAGACTCACTCCACATGAAGAGATGATTTGGATTAGAGACGAGTTTCATCATGGTAAAGTTCAAACAGATAAGACAATCGTATTCGGTCATACACCTTGCGTGAATTTACATGGAAAACCTGATGTGTGGTTCTCTGAAGGAAAGATAGGAATTGATGGAGGAGCTGCCTACGGATATCAATTGAATTGCCTAGAGATTTCTGAAGATGGGTTTACGCGGCATTACGTTAAGACGAAGGAGGAGTCGAATGTATAGAGCATATATTGATGGCACATCTCAATCAGTTGGAAAAAGATCTGCGTTGGCCTTTACCATTACAGATTGCAAAGATAATATTGAGTACCAGCACTATGAATTACTGGATAACAAAAGAAATAGTGCGGAGATTGAAATGATGGCTTTTAACAAAATGATTGAATGGCTCTTAGAAAATAAAATTAATAAAACAGTTGTATATACTGACTCTAGACATGTTTATACAAACTGGAAGAAGAGCAAGCTTTACACCCTTAATCGCAGTAAGTTTAGTCTATTATCTGTTCGATTACTTGGAAACTCAATTAATACTAGCAGCAATCAGAACAACTTGGCCTATGCATAACTGAATGAAATCGTTAAAGAAATAAACAGAAAAAGGTGATAGATATTAAGATAATAATTATAGGAAAAAACCACATGCTTTTCAAGTGTTCCTGTTCAGCACATAATAATCGATAAAGGTGTAAAGGGAAGGCATATTGTAATTGATCACAAAGATGGTAATAAACTTAATAATCAAAAAGAGAACCTTCGAATATGCACCCATGCTGAAAATATGAGAAATAGAAAACCACAACAAGGATGCAAATCTATATTCAAAGGTGTTACATGGCATAATGCAAGTGGGACATGGATATGTCAAATGTCGATTGATGGATGGGTAAATCATCTTGGTTCTTTCAAAACTGAAGTATCCGCAGCTAATTGCTACAATTACTATGCCAAATTACATTATGGAGAATTTGCACAATTGAACAATGTTGTATATATGAGTAAAGAAGAATGGGAGTCATTAAGAAGAGTTATAAAAACATCAAAGTACAGAGGAGTTTCTTTAGTACGAGGAAAATATCTTGCCCAAATATGGGATGGCAAAAGAAACTGTCGGATAGGAGTTTTTGAGAAAGAAGATGATGCTGCATTTGCGTATAATGAAGTGGCAATCAAGTTAAAAGGAAACAAAGCGAAAATAAACAAAATAACGAGGTGAAAATATGAGAACTTATAAACTAAATAAATATAGTCATTGGGATGAAGATGATGAGAGCGTATGCTTCGAACACACTGACGACGACATCGTAACAAAAAAGGCATTGGAACTTTGCAGCAAAGAAAAACCTTATACATACACATATCGAATGGAAACTTGGGAAGACGAAAAGATGATTGGCAGTTGGCGCTTCTTCCAAGATGGTCGAGAGTTTACCCAAGACATACTTAATGCTGTGAAACGATAGAATGAAAATCAGAGGGGGAGTACTAATGCACAAACAATTGTTGCTCAAGTTCGATAATACAACGTTCAATGATGATCAGGAGTTACTTTCTTATATTAAACAAAACTATGTTACAGAATTAGATGTAAGAGACATCAGAGTGGATGAATTAATCAATAAGGTTCAAGATGCATTTCCAAAATTCAAGGTGACAATTGAAAACGGAAAAGGATGGTATTGTGATTATAAAGTTTCAATACGAAACAAATTAATGAATTTTGAGGAACGGCTTGGAAATAATGAAAATCCCCATATCTCTTATGATAAAAACTTAGAAACAATTGAGGACGTTATTAAATCACTCAAACATAGACAAGAAATAGCCCAATACATAATTGATGAAGTAAATAAGATCGGAGAATTTAATATTGAATGTACCCGTCATTCAGAAGGATATTCTTCAGATGAGGAAAGTTATGAGTTTACCTTTGAAGTAAGCGGAGAGGAACGACACACTTATTTCCATCCATACAACAAAGATAAAGATGAATTTATAAAGGAATTTTACCAATACGTACTCACGAGCATAGAGGGGAAGTTGAAAAAAGTTTACGATGAGGGATATTTTAACGGTTACGAAATAGATGGTGTTCCCATTGAAGGATTTGATGGCAAGAGTGTTCGGCTAGAAGTAATCTAATGATATGAACTTTTATCAAGGAGGTGGGGGCTTGTTAATTGTTTGCCGCAGTGGATATGATAAGGTTCTGATCAATGATGTAGAAAATTTAGATGAGCTTCAACAACATGTTAAGAACAACACACCAGTGAAATGCTACGAATTAGGTCAAAGATATAAAGGAGGAGTTTATCTAATTGAAGAGTTATCCGAACAGTTAGTGTATTTATCAAATTACAAGTCTGTATATAAGATTAGTGGTTTGTTGATGGATGAACAAGAATTTGATGAACTAGAAGACAGTGTTTGTCTTAATTGTAAATGGTGCGAGAACACATTTAGAGCAGCATATGAATGCAAATACATTCCATTAGAAGATGGCGGTTGTAAGAAGTATAAAGAAAGAATGTCATCTAAAATTAAAAAGTGGATGAAAAACAATTTTTGAATCAGTGGAGGCTTATTAGATTTGCTTATCAGACTCATATTGTTTGTTGCATTGCCGTTATTACTTGCGTATGGGGCATACAATGACTGGATGAACGCACAAAGTCGTGGTGCCAAAATCGTAAGCCTGATTTTTATGATGATATGCGTATTGTTCGCAGGATGCGTTATCTGGTATATGATGATTTAATAAATTTTATCTTTTTTATTCAAAGGAGGAAAACAAATGCATCAACTTGCAAGCGATGTAGAGTATGACTTTAAAGTAACGTTACGTGAACTGAGTGATGAAATTAGACAAACACAAGATAAACTAAGTGAAGAAGTTTCAGGATTACTATTTGATACCATTAACGGTATTCCAAACGAAAATGATAAAGATATACCAACTCAACAGCGTATCTCTTATTTAACTGGGAAGATTGACACCTTAAAGAATCTGTCAGAAACGATGGAGGATTTGAAAAAGAATATACATCTGCGAATCACTAAATATGATCCAAATAAAATCTAACATTTATACAAAAAAGGAGAGGATTAAGTGAAAGCGTCAAGTCAATTAAGACTAATAGCAATTAAAACTAAAGCAAAGGTATTTATCTCTGACAACATCAAAAACGATAGTTATTATCACTCATCCATTAAGAATTACTTGTTTGATGGAGAGATACCGAAAGAAACTTATCGGAAATCATGGTACGAAGTAAAAACAGTCCCGACAAAAGCGGAGCGAAAAGTAGCACCTGAACGAATTAATGAGCGTTATGAACTTAAAGCAGGATATCCAGAAAGTGAGTTAACTCCAAAGGTAATTTACGAAAGATACATAGATGAAGACAGTCAGTATGCAGAGGTAATTGGGCTATACGAAAAGAAATTTGAACTAAGTGAAGAAACATACGAAGAATTGCAGTTTGAAATAAATGTAATCGAAGAGTTGGATCAGTTTGAAATCACACAGCAGCAATATGATCTTAGATTTAATTTTCTCGATACATTGAACTATCATCCAGTTTTGTTACCAACAAGACCATGCAAACTTACAAAAGAAGAGAGTTATAAAATTATTCGTGATTACATTAAACATAACATAGATTCTCGGTATGCATATGTATCTAGCGATTATGATTTTTGCTTTACTGTGAAAAAGCGAATTGAATTATATAAACAAGAGTCTTATCAGGTTGATGTAAATCAGAACACTCGCAAGAAACCAAAATACGAAACACGCTATCGTAAAACACGCGATGTAACGATTTTCGAAGTCGCACCAAAGGCATATCAATCCTATCCAATTGTTCAGGAATTTAAAGGTGAGAACGAAAAAGATCTACAAAATAACATCGATAACTATCTTTCTGAGTTGATAAATGAAATTAACAGACCATATACTGAATGTGTACATTGCAAGGGCTATGGAGTTATTTTAAAGGAGGACGACAATGAAACTGCATAAAGATTTTCTAATTAAAGAATTGGATTTGCCGAGTTCTGCAATTCTTGACGAAATCACTGACACCTCTCGATGGAGTATGCATCATAAGATCATTTTTGAATATCGGGGCAAATTCTATCGAACTCATTACAGTGTAGGTGCAACAGAACAGCAAGATGAATCTCCTTGGGAGTATGAAGATGAAATTGAATGCGTGGAAGTCGAATTAAAAGAAGTAAAAGTACTTAAGTGGGTAGATAAAGAATAGGAGATGTTATATTGAAGGAATCACTACAGAAACAGATTGAGGATCTTAAAAGAGTACGTGAAAGCTTAGAACAGATGGACATTGATGATAGAAGCAAGCGATTGGCTCGATCAGGCATATCAAAAGAAATTAAGCAGCTCAACTCAGAACTCTGGACAGTCGAACAAAGAGAGCAATCTGAATTAGAAACCTTCAATCATAATGGGGAAGTAATTGAAATTCCTCGTGGGCTTATGTGGAACGGTCAAGTTGATTACCAATACGATGATGGGGTTATCTACCAATTTAAAAAGCCATATTTAGAAAAAGATGGATCATTACATCTATGGCATTATGTCTGGTTAGATGAGGGTAAGAGGCAGACAAGACTTCTTGTCCGTACTCTAGGAAGAGACAAATATGGGGATAGGTATTTCCTCGAAACAAACTACTTTAAAGACAAGCGAGATCAATACTCTTACATGAGGAAGGGAGTTGATATTAATAATCAAAAATATAAAAAATATGTAAATAAAGTTTTAGAATACATGCGCAAACATGAAGGGTTCGAGGATTTCTATCAGCAAAAAGAGGTAGCAATTTGTAATTGATTTGAAGTGATACAGATCAAATTTTGAATAAATGATCTGTATCACAAGTCCTTTTAGATAAAAAGAACTGCCTTAGTCAAACTTAACAGCGAACAGTGTTTGTCAGATGGTAAAAAGGTTAAGAAAATAGCTCTTTTGTTAAGTTGACAAGGATGCTAATTATAGATGGAAATGTAGAGATAGTCAATCATCGAGCAAGACTTGTATGAAATCAAATTGAGTAGTGTGATACAAAAACACAATGAAATGTATGTTTTATGAGAGGGATGGGGGAGTAAATAATATGAGAAATCGTGCCATCATTGAACATGAGTTAGCACTAATTGCTAAGTTTCACAATTATATAATTGATAGATTGAACGTTTATAAGAATGAGGGGATTATTAGTGTAGAACAATTAAATAAAATAACAGAGTTAGAAAATGTATTACATCAAAAGATAACCACCGAAAAACGCAGTTACATTTTGGGAGAGTGAGCAATTGAAATTAAATTTGACACTTCCACTACCAGTCTCAATCAATAAGCTATACATAAATCAAGGAAGGTTTAATCCAGCACTTAAAAGAATGGTTCCAACAGGCAAACGCATTCTCAGTCCCGAAGGAGCAGAACTAAAGGAACGAATACAAATCGATGCATGGAATCAAATGAAAGATCAAGATTGGGACTATGACTTTACAAAAGATCATTACATATACATGGACACAAGAATTTATTTCAATCGAAAAGGTCGCGACGACAACAACATTTATAAGCTCAACAATGATGCATTGGAGAAAATTGTATATGACAACGATAGTCGTGTTTTAACTCGAACGCAACGAATACTGTACAGTCCTCACAATCCAAGAATAGAACTGTTATTCACACCTGTTCCCTTTGTAGGAATATTCGATGATGTAGAATCATTTAAAGACTTTGAAAGTAGATGTAATTCTTGCAAGAAATATTTAAAGGGAAGATGCTCAATATTAAAGAAGGCAATTGAAGGTTTTGAACAGGAAGAAATTAATCAAAGTAATTGCCTTAAATATAAAAAATAAAGAGGAAAAAACATAAATTTAAACTTGATTTGTCAAGTTATACAAAAGAGAAATCATGTATAAACAAAGTGACATTAAGAGGTGAGTTTAAACGAAGAAAGTAATATTTAATAATGTAGAGTGCGATTTACTTGAGAACGAAAGTCATATTATCTTGAAAATACCAGCAAGAAAAAACAGACTCAAAACTACGATGTACTTTTCAAAGGATTCCGAAGAAAATAAAAAAACACTTAATGATTTAAAAGAATTATACATAAATAACTAAAATAAATAATAACCTCTAAATTCTTAGGGGTTTTTATTTATTTTAGTACACGTAGTAGGGTATAATACTAATATAGTAAAGGGGGTATATATACACCATTATGAAGAAGAGAGTGTGGACTCTATATAGGGTATCAACAAAAAGCCAAGTAGACGAAGGAGAAGATATTGCATTACAGCGCAAATCTTGTCAAGAATACGTTCATAACAAAGATAATTGGGAAATCACAAGAGAATTTTATGAAAAAGGTGTCTCAGGCTGGAAAACATCCACAAATGATAGGGATGCTCTTAATGAGATAAAAAAGGCAGCAGAAAAAAATGAATTTGATGTCTTACTTGTATTTATGTTTGACCGATTGGGAAGACGAGAAGATGAGACCCCTTTAGTCATACAATTTTTATGCTCAAAGGGAATAGAGTGCTGGAGTGTAAACGAACAGCAAAGAAAAATTGAAAATCATGGCGACAAGCTAATGAACTATGTTACTTTCTGGATGGCCTCTGGTGAAAGTGAAAAAATATCGATGCGTGTTAAAGAGAAAATGAGTCAAATGCAGGAAGAGAATTTATGGACTGGTGGAAATGTACCTTATGGTTATGAATTATACGATACAGAAATAAAACATCCTAAGAAAGATAAAATGATAAAAGAATTTAGGATATTTGAAGAAGAAGCTAAAATTATCAGACTGATTTTCGATCTTGTATATGATAAGGGGTATGGAGCCAATAGGATAACTCAATATCTCAATGAATTAGGACATAGACCTCGCAAGGGAAAGATGTGGAGACAAAACTCAATAAATAGAATTTTAAGAAATCCAATTTATATGGGATATAGAAGATATAATGTCTATGAGGATGACAACTCAAAGGTAAGAGATAAAGATGAGTGGAAATTGCAATGTTATAGAGAAGAATACGAAATTATCGGTCAAGAGAAATTTAAAAAAATACAACAAATTATTGATGCTAGATTAAATCACAAGCCAAATAGCAAGGCACCAGTAATAACAAAGAGTAATTTTTTATTTACTGGTTTAGCTTTTTGTGGATATTGTGGTCACAAACTCAAAGCAGATTACTCCAAGAAAAAAACTCCGCTTAAAAACGGTGGGGTGTATGAATACAATCAACTAAGATACTGCTGTCATCACGGAAAGAACAACAAAGAAGGACATGAAACTATCTATTTCTCTGCAATTAAATTTGAACGTAGTGCGATACAAGACATCTTTGACCATTTAGAAAAACTTAAAACTGACCAATATGCAGAAAGTCTATTAATGAAGCAAAATGAAGAGATAAAAGTTTTGGAAGCTGAACTGAAAACCGAAGGAAAAAAACTAAAGAGTATGCAAAATGAAATAGACATATTAAATGGAGAAGTTGTAAACTCTTTAATGGGGAAAAGTAAATTTAAACCTGAACTACTTTCTAGTCTAATTGAAAAGAAAGAGGAGGAAGTAGAAAGACTAAAAAAAAGAGTCACGAAAATAGAAAATGAAATTAAAGATATGAAACTTAATCGTACAGACATATCCACATTGGCTGAAGAGCAAATTGGCTGGAAAGAAAAATTTGAATCAATGGATATGGACGGTAAAAAAATGATGATCGCTAAATCAATAAAATCAATTACATTTAAAAAAGATGAAGTATCTAACATTGACTGGAGGTTGAATTATCACCTCTAAATACTGGTGTATAATCATCCCTTACGGAACAGGAACTGGCGGTCCAGGCTACACAATCAAATGTGAAACCCAAGGAAACCCGCACAAGCATCTGCGTGGTGCGCTCTCCATGGCGCATGCAGGAAAAGATACTGGCGGAAGCCAATTCTTCATCTGCTACGATTCCTTCCCACATCTTGATGGCGTACATACTGTGTTTGGCCGCATTACTTCCGGCATGGAGCATGTAGATGCGATTAAGCAAGGCGAAAAAATGAGCACTGTAAAAGTCGTAGCTGAATAATTGGCTGCACAAACAAACACCGGCGCCGAAAGGTTTGCCGGTGTTTGTTGTCTGCTCTAAAGCAAATCGCAGAATACTTGTAAGCCTATCTATCTGCTGGTATCCTATAAGGTAGACGATTTTTCAGAGGAGGAACCAATGGATCTTTTTCACTTTGACTGGAAAACGGTGCCGTTTCGCTTGATCGCATTCGTCATCGCTTTCTCTTTGCATGAATGGGCGCATGCCTTTGTCGCCTGGAGACTAGGTGATAATACGGCCAAGGATGAGGGCCGCCTAACATTGAATCCGATTCCGCACATTGATCCGTTCGGTTTAATTCTGATTTTGTTTGGTCCGTTCGGTTGGGCGAAGCCGGTGCCGATTAATCCGCTACATTTTCGGGGAAACAAGCGGTTGGGGATCGTCTACGTATCCGCAGCCGGTCCGTTGATCAACCTGATTCTCTCTATTATTGCCTACGTCTTGTTCATACTCATGAGCTATTATGGTCTACTGACGGGGATGGGAGAAAAAGCTGTATTTGCGATAGAGCACACGATGTCCTACCTGGTCCAGATTAACGCAGCGTTATTCATGTTCAATTTGCTGCCGATCCCTCCACTGGATGGCTACAAGATCCTTCGTTTCCTTTCTCCTCGCAGATGGGACAAGGTATTTTACAATTTTGAGATTTATGGTCCGTGGATCTTATTGCTTTTGATCTTCATTCCGGGAATCCGAGCGGTCATTTTCCAAATGCCATTCATGATGGTTCTCTCATGGGTAGAGGGAATCTCGCAAAGCATCGCAATACTGTTCATCTAAAGGAAACGAGGGACTATTTTTGGCATACAGCATAAAACTGGATTCCTTTGAGGGTCCGCTCGACCTGTTGCTCCATTTGATTGACAAGGCAGAGGTGGACATCTACGATATACCGGTCGCCGAGATTACAGAACAATATCTTGCGACGATCGACACGATGCAGCAGCTGCAGTTGGATGTAGCGAGTGAATTTGTAGTCATGGCGGCGACTCTCCTCTCTATCAAAAGCAAAATGCTGTTGCCAAAGAAAGAGGAGCATGTCTTTCAGCAGTTCCTTGATATGGATGTCGAAGAGGTCGACCCTCGTGAAGAGCTTGTTGCCCGTCTTTTGGAGTACAAACGTTATAAGATGCTCGCCGAACAACTGCGCGAAATGGAGATTGGCCGCAATCAGGTATTTACCAGACCTGCGGAAAATTTATCCCCATATGTTCGGGAGGAAGATCATACCGTAAAGGATGTTACTCTCTACGATCTGATTAACGCATTGGAAAAGCTGGTGAAGAAGGTAAAGGAAAAAGAGCCGATCACCAAGGTTTCGCGTGATGAAGTTTCGATTAAAGACAGGATGAAAGAGATTCGGCATCTGGTTCGTGGAGTGGGCGGGATGGTCCGCTTCTCACAGCTCTTCACAGGAGGAGCCACGCGCTCGGAGATTGTCACAACCTTTCTTGCCTTGCTTGAACTGATGAAGGCAAAAGAAATTACCTGTATTCAAAATCAATTGTTTCAAGATATCATGATTTGTGAAAATGCATCGAAAGGAGCCTCAATTGATGGACTATGACAAGCTGAAAGGCGTCATTGAGGGCTTGTTGTTCATCTCGGGTGATGAAGGAATCGACGCCAAAGAAATAAGTGAAATCACCGAGGTATCCGAAGAAGTGGTCGTGGACTTGATTGAGGACATGAAAGCTGATTTCCGTCGTGCCGGTCGCGGCATACAAATCGTGGAAGTGGCCAAGGCTTACCAATTGACTACGCTGCCCGAGCATGTACCTTATTTTGAACGGTTGGCGACATCACCGGGGCAATCAACTCTTTCCCAGGCTGCGCTGGAGACACTAGCGATCGTTGCCTACAAGCAACCTTTGACGCGATCCGAAATCGAAGAAATCCGCGGTGTAAAATGTGAAAAAGCTTTGAATACCCTTTTGTCGAAGCAGCTGATTCGTGAGGCTGGCAGGGCAGAAGGAATCGGGCGCCCTATTTTGTATGCCACAACCAAAGACTTTTTGGAACATTTTGGTCTGCGGGAACTAGGAGATCTTCCTGAACCTCCCATTAATCTCGATATAGAAGAGGCGCGGATGGAGGCGTCCGCTCTTTTTGCAAAAACAGAAGAACCATCAAACGACTAGTTTCCCGGACAGTTTTTCGTACTATCAAACGACTCGTCCCCATATACATGGTACAAACCTGTGTATCGATGTACTTTTGTAATGGGGAGGACGTTTATGAATGTACGAAAACAGTTGTCCGGCGTACTCGTCGTTTTTCTGTTTATACAGCTGCTCGTTGGACCTGTTGCCGAGGTAAAAGCAGCAGGCTCCCCACCGGGGTTATCGGCAGAAGGAGCAGCATTGATAGATGTAACGAGCGGACGGATCCTTTATTCGAAAAACGGAACAAAAAAAATGAGAATTGCCAGCTTAACCAAGACGATGACAGCGATTGTTGCCATTGAAATGGGAAAACTGGATGCAAAGATAACCGTTCCACCAGAGGCAGTAGGTGTGGAGGGATCATCTATCTATCTGAAACGGTCAGAAAAACTGACATTGGAAGAATTGCTGTATGGTTTGATGCTCAGATCTGGCAATGATGCGGCTGTCACCATTGCTACCCATATCGGCGGGTCGGTACCGGGCTTTACCTACTTGATGAATGAAAAGGCTGCCTTAATTGGCATGCATCATACCAATTTCACGAATCCTCACGGGCTGGATGACAGCAATATGCATTATTCCACAGCAGAAGATATGGCCAAACTGTCAGCCTATGCCTTGCGCAATCCAACGTTTCGTCAAATTGTATCGACAAAAGTGAAGGATATCTCATGGGAAGGCGAAGAGTGGGATAGACGACTGCTGAACAAAAACAAAATGCTGCATCTGTACAACGGTGCTGATGGTGTGAAAACAGGGTACACCAAGCTGGCAAAACGTTGTTTGGCTTCCTCTGCAACGAGAGAGGGCAGGCAACTGGCAACGATTACTCTGAATGCTTCGGATGACTGGAACGACTCAGCAAAGTTATTGGACTTTGGCTTTACTCATTTCCCACTTAAAAAATTGGCAAGTCTGGGTGAGAGCGTACAGCCCGAAGCCCCGATTCGTTTGGAAGCAGGTACCCATCTGGTTACAACCAATGCCTTTCAATACCCGCTGCAATCTAGTGAGGAAGCAGTCATGCACAAGCGTGTGGTCATGGGCGAATCGAATGTCACGTCCAAGATGAATGGTCAATTGGTAGGTTTTCTGCAGTTTTACCTCAAGGACGATATGATCGGGCAAGTTCCGTTGAAGGTAGACGTGAATGAACCGACATGGACCCAGCTGCAAGGTGATTCAGGAACGAGTACTTTTTGGCAGAAGATGTGGGACCTGGTGGCAGGAGGGCTGTGGCGTGCTTAATATCATCTGGCTCGCACTGATCGTCATCAGTATCGTTGTAGCTGCAGCAACAGGACGAATGGAAGCAATCAATCAGGCGGCTTTCGAAGGCGCGAAAACAGGTGTAACGGTTTGTTTTGGTCTTCTCAGCATCCTTGCTTTTTGGATGGGAATCATGCGGGTCGCAGAGAAAGCAGGGCTGTTGGAACTGTTGGCTCGCGTACTTTCGCCAATCATCTCGCTCTTGTTTCCCGACATCCCAAAAGGTCATCCGGCCATGGGATATATCTTGTCTAATATGAGCGCCAATTTGCTGGGGTTAGGTAATGCTGCAACACCGATGGGATTGAAGGCTATGGAGGAATTGCAAAAGCTCAATCCAGACAAACAGGTCGCATCACCGGCAATGTGCACACTACTTGCCATTAACACGGCGAGTATTACGATCATCCCGACTACGATGATTGCCATCCGAATGCAATACGGCTCCGTCAACCCGGTAGAAATCGTGGGAACCACTTTGGTGTCTTCTTTTGCAGCAACGATTGTTGCCCTGCTCATTGATCGCTGGTACCGCTATCGGCATATGAGACGTCACGGATAAGGGGGATTGCACATGTACCAATGGGTATCCCTAACCTCCCTGTGGGCCATTCCTGTCATGATTGCCTTTGTGCTGCTCTATGGATGGAGCAAACGTGTCCCGGTATATGAGACGTTTGTAGAGGGTGCAAAAGGGGGACTTGCGACAACGATTCGCGTGCTGCCCCATCTGGTCGCGATGATGGTCGCGGTAACGATGTTTCGTGAATCCGGGGCACTGGAGCTGCTCCTGGGTGCTATCAGACCGGCGCTTGACGCGATTCATTTTCCTGAAGAAATTGTTCCTCTCGCACTGCTGCGACCGATGACAGGAACGGGATCACTTGCGATCGCGACAGATTTAATTGCGCAGTACGGCCCTGATTCATTCTTGGGAAGGTTGGCTGCAACTATGCAAGGGAGTACAGACACGACCCTGTACGTTCTGACTGTGTACTTCGGGGCAGTGGGCATCCGCAACTCTGCTTACGCCCTAAAAGTAGGGCTCTGGTCTGATTTGGCGGGAGTCATTTTCTCTCTCATGATTGTTTCTTATGTTTTTTCATAAAAGGGATACCGACAAGGCATACCAAAAAACTTCCTTCATCACGGGGAAGTTTTTGCCTTTTTCTTGTCCACACTGATAAGAATGGGTATGATGTTGTAGAGGTGATCCATACAATGGAACGTTTGCAAAAGATATTGGCACATGCTGGAGTAGCCTCTCGTCGCCATTGTGAAGAGTTGATTGTGCAAGGCAAGGTACAGGTGAACGGTGCTGTGGTACGCGAGCTGGGAACAAGAGTGAATCCATTAACGGATAAGATCGTGGTGAATGGTCGCAGAATCCAGCTCGAGCAACATGTCCATCTGCTGCTCTACAAACCGACGGGTGTGATTACGAGTGTGACGGATCCTCAAGGAAGACGAGTCGTTACCGATTTGCTAAAAGGCGTCAAAGAACGCGTCTATCCAGTAGGTCGTCTAGATTATGACACCTCTGGCTTATTGCTGCTCACGAACGATGGGGGGCTGGCGAATAAATTGGCACACCCCAGCTACGAAATTGACAAGGTATACCGTGCCTGGGTAAGAGGCGTGCCGACTGCGGAAAAAGTGAGAAAGCTCGCGACGGGCATTCGCCTAGAAGATGGCATGACCTCACCGGGAGAGGCTAGATTGATCAAGGTTGACGCGGGTAAAGGGAAGGCTCTTGTAGAGCTGACCATTCACGAAGGGCGTAACCGCCAAGTACGCAGAATGTGCGATGCGATCGGGCATCCCGTGATAACACTTGAGCGAATCCGTCTAGACTTTCTTACACTGGAAGGACTCGCGCCAGGCCAATACCGCCCGCTGACAAGTGCGGAAGTAGATCGATTGAAGCAAGGATTGATTCAAAATAAGCGGGATGGAGGTCGCAAGCGCTGATCGTTCAAAATCTGTTCATAAGTTATGCGCTGGCGGAAAAACTAGGAACGCTATAATAGAAAGGAAATCCTTGCATTTCTATTAGTAGCAGATGGGAGTCTGGGCAACATGAACAAAAGTAATCGCACATACGTTCGGATCGCCGTCTTGGGCCTTTTGCTCGTGGCGCTTGTCTTTGCTCTTTATTCCAGCTTCGTGAAGGATCCGAACGCTGTAAAAGTAGGGAGTGATGCTCCGAATTTTAGCCTGGAGCAACTGAATGGATCTGAAATGGCTCTGGGTGATTTGAAAGGAAAAGGCGTCGTGCTTAACTTCTGGGGTACTTGGTGCGAGCCCTGTAAGAAAGAAATGCCTGCCTTACAAGAGCAATATGACAAGTATAAGGACAAAGGTCTTGTCGTCGTTGGTGTAAATATTGGGGAATCACCAGTAGCCGTTGAGCCGTTCATCAAGCAGTTCAATGTTCATTTTCCAATTTTGTTAGACCGTCAATCCCAAATCACCAAGCTATACCGGATCGGACCGATTCCTACTACCTTTTTCGTCTCACCAGAAGGGGAAGTAAAGGAAATTTTCATCGGTCAATTAAATGAAGCAATGATTGCGGACAAAGTGTCCAAAATTTTGCCGTAAGTGAGGATCAATATGGATCAGCGAAAATGTGAATGTGGTCATACCAATCCCGTTGGAACGCTGCTCTGCGAATCTTGCGGCAAGCCGCTAGACATAGAAATTCTGGAGCAGACTAATTTTCCTGACATGCGATATGAAGGCATGGCACGGCGTTCCCAAACCTACACGAAAAATATGGTTGATCAGGTTTGGAATTACTTTTCTTCCGTCAAAATTGCAATCGGTATCATTATTGTTATCCTGATCGCTTCGGCGCTAGGAACAGTTTTTCCACAGCAGCAGTACATACCTGTCCCAGTCCCAACAGAGGCGGATGTCGCTCGTTTTTACACGAATACGTACGGGACGCTGGGTACCATCTACTACCAGCTGGGATTCCACAACCTCTATTCATCCTGGTGGTTCGTGACGCTCTTGGTCATGCTCGGCACCTCACTGGTGATCTGTAGTCTTGACCGTGTGGTTCCTTTGTACAAGGCATTGAAAAAACCGCGCCTCAACCAGCACAAATCCTTTTTAAAAGGACAAAAGGTATTTGCAGAGGGAGCATTAGCCCCAGGTACCGATCAGTCCGAAGTGCTGGCTGGTTCTGCTCGGGTGCTGCAAAAGAAAGGGTACCGCGTTTTCCAAACGGACCGAGCCCTGATGGCTGAAAAAGGCCGTTTCAGTCGCTGGGGTCCCTATACCAATCACATTGGATTAATCCTTTTCCTGATCGGTGTATTGATGCGGAGTATTCCGGGCTTTTTCTTGGACGAGTATGTCTGGGTACGAGAGGGAGAGACAGTTGCGATTCCCAATACCCCTTACTACGTTAAGAATGTGGAATACAAGACAGAGTATTGGACAGAAGAAGAAATGCCTGCCAAGCTGGACTTAAAAGGCGGAGTCATCGCAAAGAATTATCAGACGGATGCGATCCTGTATTTGAACAAAAATGCAGATCTGCCAGGTGCAAAGCCTGATCTTGTCGAAATAAAAAATGGTCCGATCGTTGTTAACCATCCGATGGTGCATGACAGTCTTTATCTGTATCAGTCCGGTATGCAAGAGATGCAGCTAGGGGCACTTAATTTCAATTTGGTTGATCTGAAAAATGGCAACAAGCAGATTGGCCAGATCAAAGTTGATTTGTACAACCCGGCTCAAGAGCAGGTGATCGCAAATGGAATCAAGGTTCGTACGCTGGATTATTTCCCGGATTTCATCATGGGTAAAGACGGCAAACCAGCTACCCAGACCAACCTGCCGAAAAATCCGATGGTTGCTTTAGAAATATTGGATGACAACGGAAAACTCAATGAAAAAATGGTCTATTTGCAAGGCTCGGTACTTACGCAGAATTCGGATCCCCGTTATGGATTAGAATTCAAGAAGCCTGATCTGATTGACATCACAGGTTTAAATGTACGCATGGACAAAGCCGTACCCTTGATTTACTTTGGATCATTCATCTTTATGATCGGCGTCGCCATGGGTTTCTTCTGGCAGCATCGCCGTATCTGGGTACAGTTCCAAGAGGGAACGATTTTGCTGGCTGCTCATACAAACAAAAACTGGTTTGGCATGCGTAGGGAAGTAGACGGACTCGTTGAACAGATGAAATTACCTGTGACCATTGAAGAAAAATCGAAGGCTTAGGGCTTCAAGGAGGTACACTCGACGTGCAGCTCATCCAATTGAGTGACTGGTTATTGGATATTGCGTTTTTGCTTTACGTAATCTCGTCCATCGTATTCGTTATTGCCACGACTGGGAAAAACTGGACGGGGCGTGATCCGGAGCAACATCAAACACGCTTTGGTACGATTGCTTATCGCTTGGCTGTCGTAGGTTTTATCGCTCAAACAGGTTATGTTGTGGCGCGCTGGATCGGTGGAGGACACAGCCCGACTAGTAACATGTTCGAGTTCATGGCGTTTTTGGATTACTGTATTATCTTGGCTTATCTGATCATCTATCGGATTTACAAACTAAATGTAATTGGTGCGTTTGTCCTTCCGTTAGGTGTCATCATGTTAGCCTATTCCTATGTTTTTCCAAAAGATGTTACACCTTTGATTCCTTCTTTGCAGAGCTATTGGTTACACATTCACGTGACTACGGCTGCTTTGGGTGAAGGGATTCTTGCAGTCGGTTTTGCCGCTGGATTGATGTATTTGATCCGCACGGTACCTCAACATATTTCCACCAAAAGCACCAAATGGCTGGAAGTTGTGCTCTCGGTCGTTTTGATGCTGGTTGGATTCATCGGTATGGAATCCA
Source organism: Brevibacillus sp. NRS-1366 (assembly GCF_050467985.1). NCBI lineage: Bacteria > Bacillati > Bacillota > Bacilli > Caryophanales > Paenibacillaceae > Brevibacillus > Brevibacillus sp. NRS-1366. Next base: position 99,525 of record NZ_JBITPN010000017.1, read on the forward strand.
CGTTTGCACGATTGGACAAAAAAACCGTATTTGAAATGAACCAGGAGCAAATGAATCCGATGGGGCAAATGGAAAAAGTAAAGGCTGAATATACCATGCCTGCTTTGGTTGCTCCGGCAGATTCGAAGATTATCCAGGCGGGACCTATGTCTCCACTGTTTACCGCTCCATCGTGGATGGAAGGAAAAGATGCGGCTCGCAAGCTGAATACGATGCTATGGTCTGTCATAACAGGCGTAATTCTATATGGTGGGTTGCGCTTGATTTTCCGCAAGCGATTAGGGGCAGTGATCCAGCCATCTGTGGAGGGTATCGAGCCGGATCTTCTGGATGAGATTAGTTACCGTGCGATCAGTATTGGATACCCTGTATTCACTCTGGGAGCCCTGATCTTTGCAATGATTTGGGCACAAGAAGCGTGGGGACGATTCTGGGGATGGGATCCAAAAGAAGTCTGGGCGCTCATCGTGTGGCTCTTCTATAGTGCTTACCTGCATCTGCGACTGTCCCGTGGATGGATTGGAGCCAAGTCAGCCTGGATGTCCGTAATCGGATTTGTCATCATCTTAATTACGCTGGTCGTGGTGAATCTCGTCATTGCCGGTTTGCACTCTTATGCTGGAGTGTAATTATATCTCCCCAAAAAGCTGGTCTTGCTGCCAGCTTTTTGGACTATCTTCAATCGGATTCAGAAATCATAATGTAAGAGGTGTTGAACATGGAAAAAATAGCACGAATTCTCGTAGTGGATGACGAAGAGCGCATCCGCCGACTGCTGAAAATGTATCTAGAAAGAGAAAACTTTCTCATTGATGAGGCCGATAACGGTGAACAAGCTGTAGAGATGGCCGTAGGCAGTGATTACGACATTATTTTGCTCGACCTGATGCTTCCCGGTATGGATGGAATCGAGGTTTGCCAACGAATCCGCGAGTTTAAAGCAACACCGATCATCATGCTGACAGCCAAAGGAGAAGAAACCAATCGCGTTCACGGCTTTGAAGCAGGCGTGGATGACTACGTGGTCAAGCCGTTCAGTCCGCGTGAGGTCATGTATCGGGTCAAAGCGATTCTCCGCCGTTCTTCCGCTACGGCATATTTGAAAACGGAAACGTTCAATAGCCACTCGGTACTCGTTTTTCCCGAGCTGACAATTGACCATGATGCTCACAAGGTCATAGCCAGCGGGCAAGAAGTGAGTCTGACACCGAAAGAGTATGAGCTGCTCCACTACTTGGCGCTTTCACCAGATAAAGTATTTACACGCGAAGAACTGTTAAAAGATGTATGGCATTACGAGTTTTTTGGAGATCTGCGTACAGTGGATACGCATATCAAGCGCTTGCGCGAAAAATTAAATCGCGTCTCACCTCAGGCGGCCAATATGATTGCCACTGTGTGGGGGGTGGGATACAAACTAGAGGTGCCAAAATAACGTGGATGTCATTTTTCGCAGTGTAGTTGGAAAGCTCTGGATGACCATTATTGCTTTGTTTGCACTGGTATTAACGATTTTTAGCCTTTTGCTTGTACAGTCCTTTGACAGCTTTTATAACGCCCGGCAGACGAAAAATTTGCAAGAACTGGCAGAAGGATTAGCGACAGGTCTGGCTGCGAGCGAGGATAAAGAGGCTGCTTTGGAAATGGCATCTAAATTCGGGCTGGTGCACCACACGGGCATGGTCGTTTTAGATGAAAAGGGCAACGTAATTGGCAAAAGTGAAGGCAAAGGTTTGCCCGTCATTCCAGTAGAGCAATTGCTAGGGGCTCCCGGATTAAAGCTGAAAGATGCGCTGGCGGGAAAGCACCCAGCTCCTGAACGTTTATATTTGCAAGTCGACCCTACGAATACGAATGATCGGACAGGGAATGTTCAACTATTGGCTGTTGCAGTGCCAATGGAAGTTTCCGCTGGCCGTCTGGGGTCGGTCGTGATGTATCAGGCGATTGAAGATTTTGACGATACCGTGAACGAAGTGAGATTTCTGATTTTTGTGGTTGGCGTGATCGGTTTCGTCTCTACGACCGTATTCGCGTTTTTCCTTTCATCGCGAATTACAATTCCGCTACGGCAGATGAAAGAGACTGCCCACCGTATTGCGGAAGGGGATTTTCACGCTGAGATACCGATCAGAACTGCGGACGAGACAGGGGAGCTAGCTGCGTCGTTCAATACGATGGCAAGCAAACTCAATCAATTAGTCGTTGCCCTGTCCAATGAAAAGGAACAGTTAGCCAGCGTTCTACGAAGTATGGTTGATGGTGTAGTCATGATTGACGCAAACGGCAAGATCGCGGTAAAAAATCCGCCTGCTGAACGCTTCCTCCGAGATTGGGAGTACGAGCATGCAGATGAGCCAGTACCGTTATTTTCTTTCTATCAACAGGTTCAGACCGGTGAAGAGGTAGTGGAAGATATCCCGGTGCAGGGACGCATCTGGGCACTAGTCATGGTACCTCTCAACGATCGTGACCAAATCCGTGGGGCAGTTGCGGTCCTGCGTGACATTACACAAGAGCGCAAGCTGGACAAGATGCGTAATGATTTTGTAGCGAATGTCTCCCATGAACTCCGGACGCCATTATCCATGCTGCAGGGCTATAGTGAAGCAATCGTAGATGATATTGTTACTACTCCGGAAGAACATAAAGAATTAGCGAAGATTATTTATGACGAGTCTGTTCGCATGACCAAGCTAGTGAATGAACTATTGAGCCTTGCCCGTATGGAAGCAGGACACGTAGAGCTATTCCAGGAAACGATGGAGTTGCGTCCTTACTTGGAACGAATTCAGCGAAAGTTTACGAATTTGGCGAGAGAGCGGGATATCAATCTGCTGCTTGAAATGTCTACAACGCACAGTTATGTGTACATCGACCCCGACCGCATGGAACAAGTCCTCACCAACCTGATTGACAACGCGCTCAGACATACTCCGAGTCAAGGCAGCGTCACGATCCGGGCTCGCGGAGAAAAAGCATTGCTGCTAGAAATCAGCGATACGGGCAGTGGTATACCTCAGGAAGATCTGCCATTTGTATTTGAACGCTTTTACAAGGCTGACAAGGCCCGTACCCGCGGTCGGGAAGGCGGAACAGGTTTAGGGCTAGCGATTGCCAAGAATATTGTCGAAGCGCATGGCGGTACGATGAGTGTACAAAGTAAGCTGGGAGAAGGAACGACGTTTACCATTGCCTTGATGTTGCAACTGAAAAACAAATAGGAGTGTAGAGAGAAATGATCAAAACGATCCTTTTTGATGTTGATGGGGTTATGCTAAGTGAAGAACGCTATTTTGATGCATCTGCTTTGACCGTTTGGGAGCTGCTTTACAGCCCGCAATATTTGGGACTCAAAAGCGATTCTTTTTCACCAGCTCCAATCGAGTCCGAGATCCGCCGTATTCGCACGGAAGTATTTGCACAAGATGAGGTACTTGACTTTATTAAATCACGTGGAATCAACTCCAACTGGGACATGGTTTTTCTGGCATTTTCCTATCAATTGATTCGCTTGCTGGAAGTATTGAAGCCAAAGTTGGGCAGCGAAGCAACCAACATGCTGGTTGGGCAAATCGATCGTCCTGAATTGGCCCAAGTCAGAGAGTGGGGCGCTACTCTCGCTCCGGATTTTATGGTAGATTATGCTGCCTTTACCGCTGATTTTGCCAAAGGCTCTGCTCAAAAAGCGGAAATGCTGCTCTATTTGAATGTAATTGCTGAAGAGCGTTGCGGGGTCAAAACAGAAATGTTCTCGCGTAACAGTGATCTGTGGCAGTTGGTTCAAGAAACATTCCAGGAGTGGTATTTGGGAGACGAGCGGGTGGCTGCTTCAATCGGACGTGAAACCATGCAGCCAGGCAAAAAGGGCTTCCTGACTGATGAGATTCCGATTGTCCCGCCTGCTGAAATGATTGAGCTGTTCCGTACGTTGAAAGAAAAAGGGTATACGTTGGGGATTGGAACAGGGCGTCCAACGATCGAAACGCACGTTCCACTAAATGAAATGAAGATTCTTGAATGGTTTGACCAAAATCGTGTGGTGACTGCTTCTCATGTGCTTGAGGCAGAGGAAGAATATCCATCTAGTTCACCATTGTCCAAGCCGCATCCTTATTCATATGTAAAAGGTCTGTTCGGACTTTCAACGCCAAACAGTGATATTGTCAACTACTCGCTTCCGATTGCGAATGGGGAGGAAGTACTGATCGTCGGTGATTCGTTGGCTGACTTCCTGGCTGCCCGTGCGATTGGCTGCAAATTCGCAGCGACATTGACTGGCTTGTCTGGCGCGGAAGCTCGTGCCAAGTTTGAGGAAGAGAAGGCCGATTACATTTTGGACGATGTGCGTGGAATCCTGTCTATTCTGGAATAATGGAAGAACAGCATGGAAAAAGACTCCGCTGAGTTTTTACTCGGCAGAGTCTTTTTTTGTACGAGCAAGAAGGGGAATGAAAATAAACACCTATGCCCAGCGCAAAGAGGTCAAACATTGAAAGCGAAAACAGTGGATCAAAAACGAAGAGGCAATGTCGCTGCGGACAATCACTTCATATGTGCCATCTTCTTGAGAGTAGAAAAAGACGTCTGTAAAGTCCTTGTTGTCTTCAAAAAATTGGCGAACTTGCTTGAGGCGATTGCGCATTTCATCGGAGCGGACTTGAATCTGAAAAGCGACATCATTGAGCTGGACAATCTCCTTAATGCCGATCAGCGTTTCATCAAAAGTATATTGTAGCAAGCGAATTCCTCCTCACCAGATAAAATAGCGCAGATAGACGTAAACATGAGCGATGACAATGGACAGGATCATCAGCGGGAAGGCGATCTTCATGAAGCTGACAAACCCGATGTGATGGCCTTCTTTTGCAGCCAATCCTGCTACGATGACGTTGGCGGAAGCTCCGATCAAGGTACCGTTCCCACCCAAGCAGGCGCCGAGGGCGAGACTCCACCAAAGCGGCTCCAGATTAGTGATGCCGAGTGCTCCCATTTCCTTGATCATCGGGATCATGGTCGCAACGAATGGAATATTATCCACAAAAGCAGAAGCGATTGCACTTAACCAAAGAATCAAGAGGGATGTTTTCAGCGGGTCTGCCCCGGTCAAGTGAATGGCTTCACCTGCTAATTTGGCGATGACACCGGTTTCAACAAGTCCTGAAACAAGGACGAACAAGCCGATAAAGAAGAAGATCGTGTTCCATTCGACTTTGCTGATGGCGTCTTCCAAATAATGCTCACCTGTCAATAAGAGCAAGAGAAAGGCCCCGGTAAGAGCAATGGTGGCTGACTCCAAATGAAGGGCACCATGCAGCATAAAGCCAATAATCGTTAGCGCCATCACAGTCAATGATTTTTTTAACAAGCTCTTGTCTGTGATCTCGTCACGTTCGTTCAATTGCATGATCTTGGCGCTAAGCTCAGGTGAAGTAACGAGCTGCTTCCGATAAATCAGCACGAGACAGACGATGGTCACAGCCATGATGACAATAATGATCGGGCTCAGGTTTATCAAGAAAGCCATAAAGTCCAGCTCAGGTACAGAGCTGCCAATCATGATATTGGGTGGATCACCAATTAAGGTTGCCGTACCGCCTGCATTGGAGGCGATAATTTCACTGATCAAAAAAGGAATCGGGTTCAGCTGCAGCTGCCGAGCGATGCTAAAAGTCACGGGTACGATCAGCAACACAGTGGTCACATTGTCTAAAAAAGCAGAGGCGAGGGCTGTAATAATACTTAGGTAGACAAGGATTCGAATAGGCTTACCCCCTGCAGCTTTAGCCGCACGGATGGCTACATACTTGAAAACGCCGGTCTGGGCAGTTACAGCAACCAGAATCATCATCCCGATAAGGAGACCGAGGGTATTAAAGTCAATGTGGTGAATCGCTTGCTCTTGGGTTACGATACCGAACAGCACCATTAGGATACCACCGCTCATGGCTACGATGGTACGGTGCAATTTTTCACTAATAATGAATGCGTATGTAACTAAAAAAATGCCTATGGCAAATAAAGCCTGGTTCGTCATACTGTTCTCCTTTCTCATGGTGAGAGTGTCTTGTCCTATTATAGCGGTAAGAAAAATGATGGTAAAGGAAAAGACCCGGTGAATACCAGGCCTTTTCCAAAGAAAATTGTCTCGGAACGCAATCTCGTTTTTATAGCTCGATTTGAGTAACGCTTTTCACTTCAGCCAGCTCGCCCATTGTATCCAACAGTTCTGCAGTCAACGGCTTATCGACTGAGAGCATCATGATGGCATCGCCGCCAATATCGCGACGTCCTACCTGCATCGTTGCGATGTTCACGCTGTTTTCACCCAAGATTGAACCGACGCGTCCGATAACACCAGGGCGGTCATTGTGGTGAATGTAGAGCAAGTAGCCTTCGGGAGCAACGTCAATTGCGAAATCATCAATCTTCACGATGCGAGCACCATAACCGTTCAAACGAGTACCCGCAACCATGCGTGTTTCTTGCGTAGTCTTAAGCGTGACGGTCAAGAGGTTGGTAAAGCCTTTGTTTTGCGCAGCCTTTTGCTCTGTAACCGTAATATCACGTACTTTTGCCAACAGAGGCGCATTTACGAAGTTTACTTCCTCACCCAAGCGGAAAGAAAGAACACCCTTCAGAACGGTACGAGTAAGGGGAGCAGTATCTACTTCGGTCAATTCCCCACTGTACTTGATCTCAACCTCCGAGATCGAGCCAACAGTCACCTGTGCAAGGAAATGGCCAAGCTTTTCCCCCAGGGTAAAGTACGGTTGTACTTTTTCCATTACATGTGCAGGGATCGAAGGCAGGTTTACTGCATTTTTGAAAGGCTCGCCACGCAGAACCTTCAAAATTTCTTCCGATACGTCAACCGCAACATTCTCTTGTGCCTCGATAGTAGAAGCTCCCAAGTGAGGAGTGGTTACGACCTGAGGCAGACCCACCAGCGGATTATCTACCGGCGGTTCCACTTCGTATACATCCAAGGCCGCACCAGCCACTTTGCCGGAAGTAATGGCTTCAAACAGCGCCTTTTCATCAATGATTCCCCCGCGTGCGCAGTTGATCAGGCGAACGCCATCTTTCATTTTAGCGAATTCTTTTGTGCTGATAATATAGCGGGTTTCTTTGGTCAATGGAGTATGCACAGTGATGAAGTCAGCTTTGCGGGAAATTTCATCAACGGTTGCGTTGGTAACGCCCATTTTTTGTGCGCGTTCTTCCGTCATGAATGGGTCGTATCCCAGGACTGTCATCCCGAATGCTTTGGCTCGCTTGGCCACTTCAGAACCAATGCGGCCCATGCCGATGATACCCAGCACTTTGTTGTTCAGCTCGACACCTTGAAAGCTTTTGCGATCCCATGTTCCGTCTACAAGCTTTTTATGAGCCTGAGGGATGTTGCGGGCAACAGCCATCAGCATTGCGAACGAATGCTCTGCGGTAGAGATCGTGTTTCCATCTGGAGCGTTAATGACTGGGACACCTGCTTGGGTTGCAGCGTTAACATCAATATTGTCGACACCAACACCGGCACGTCCTACTGCTTTCAGTTTTTTACCAGCGGCAAGTACTTCTGCCGTTACTTGTGTCTGGCTGCGCACGAGCAGGGCATCGTAGTCACCGATGACTTCGAGAAGCTCAGCTGGGGAGAGGTTGGTTTGGCGGACGACTTCTACATCAGATGCATCCAATAGTTGTTGAATTCCAAATTCGCTTAGTGGATCGGTAATCAGTACTTTATACATGTGCGATGAGCACCTCCTGAGCAGCTTTTACACCGGCACCCAGTTCAACCGGGGCACCAATTTGGTGGAGCGACATTTCAATAGCAGAAATCACTTGCAAAGCATCGAGCGGTTCGCAATAGCCCATGTGACCGATGCGGAAGATTTTTCCTTTGAGATGCTGCTGTCCGCCAGCGATGGTGATGTTGTACTGCTTCGTCAGGACTTTGCGGAGCGCCTCGGCATCAAATGCGCCTTGAGGGTCGCAAGAAGTCACGGTAGCTGCGCCATAGGCATCATCGGCCATCAAGGGAACATTCAAGGCTCTCATAGCGGCACGTGTCATGTCACGCATCAGCTCGTGGCGTTTGATGATAGCTGGCAATCCTTCCTCGTCTAACATATCCAAGACCTCTGCGAGTCCAAAGATGAGCGAGACAGCAGGCGTATATGGAGTCGTTTGATCCGCCAGGCTTTTCCGATAGGCCTTGAGATCAAGGTAGAAAGCGATTGTTTTATTTTGCTCGATCACTTTCCAGGCGCGTTCACTTGCAGCGAGGAAAGCGAGGCCAGTAGGGAGCATGAAGGCCTTTTGCGAGCCTGTTACGACGATGTCAACACCCCAAGCGTCCATTTCGCAGGCAACTGCACCGAGGCAGCTCACAGCGTCAACAATGAAGAGAGCGTCAGAATGCTGACGAATGACCTCTGCCAATTCTGCAATCGGATTTTGAACACCGGTAGATGTTTCGCAATAGGTGGCAAATACGGCTTTGACTTGTGGCTTTTCCTTGAGGAAAGCTTCCAATAGCTCAGGAGTTACAGCTTGGCCCCAAGCAACTTCCAGTCGATGAGCTACGATGCCATAACGCTCGCAAATTTTGGCAAACCGTTCACCGAATGCACCGCTAACGAGAATCGCTGCTTCATCACCAGGCTGCAGAGTGTTTACTACCCCCATCTCCAGCGCGCTCGTACCACTACCGGCGAGGATATAAACATCTTGGGTGGTACCGAAGTAGGGCTTCAGTCGCTCGGCAGTTTTTGCGAACAGAGCAGAAAACTTTCCGCTGCGATGCCCGATCATCGGTTGGCTCATTGCGAGTTGCACGCGAGGGGGAATTGGGGTTGGCCCTGGAATTCTCAAAATCATTTTGTCAGTAAACATGTTCTCTCTCCTCCTTAGTAAATACAGCAGCTTGCAATAATAAAAAAACCTCCCGTTCCCACACTGCTCCTATTACGGAACAGTGAGGGACGAGAGGCTTGCTTCGCGGTGCCACCCTCATTCGCCCTTCTTTTCTCAAAGAAGAGCCTTGGCAGGTACATGACCTGAAGAGATAACGGATCTACCGTTCGCGTCTACTGGATAAAGGATCATCGGTTCGACGCAACAACTCGGAAGTGCTTATCTGTGAGTGGAACCGCCGATTCGCAGCTACCATCGGCTCTCTGAGGGTTTCCATGTACACAGCATTTCTTCGTCATCGTTGTTACCTATTTGTGTTTCGTAAGATTTGTACTTACGATATCACGCCAAAATAGGTACCGTCAAGCACAAAAAACAGAAAAAATGAACATTACTAAAAAAATATCCTTTATAGTTCGTGAATAATAGTGTTTTTAATAAGGAGATACAATAATAAATCAATAAAAACCGAACGTTAGGATATTCATCTCACAAAAAAAGGAAAAAAAGCTGATTAATGTTCGGGTTTTCCTGGCACTTTCATCTTACCTAATCATTTGAAAAGTTGAAATGGGAAAATGCTGATCATATGTTCAGTGAGGCGGGGGAATAATTGAAAATGAAAAAATGAAAAACCCCTCGCGCACAAAAAGTACGGAGAGGTTTTTGTCATTGGAGAAGGAATCCTATTCCACTTTAATAGAATCGGTTGGGCATCCTTCTGCAGCGTCACGGACGTCGTCGTGAAGGATATCTGGGATTTCAACGCTATTCGCATTGTCATCCAGCTTGTTGAATGCAAGGCCCTCATCGTCGTAATCAAAGACGTCAGGAGCCGTCGCGCCACAAGCACCGCACGCGATACAAGTATCTTTATCTACCCATGTTGTCATCGTGGTTTCACCTCCCATTACGAAGTGGTACGTCCACTATCATAGACCATTGTATGCTCTTGCTGACAAGATTTCAAGATTGAATCAGTCTAAAAATGTACGACTACTTGTAAAGAGGGATTTCAGGGGTCTTCAACCCGGTATAGAGCCTGGAATTTAAGTCTTTAAAGTCACCGGCATGAACAGCATCTGTCGCATGTAATAATTTTACTGCGGCAGCAAAATCATTGATGCCTAGTGTCCCGGCATCCGTAGAAGCAACCAGCATGTCGAGGCGTGCAGTGAGATCCTCCGGGTTATAGTTCTGCCATTGATTGCCCGATGCCATGGAGGCTGCAGCAAGATAGGTACGGTAATGAAAAGGATACTGCTTCCACTGGTCTGTGCTGACCCTCGTTGGCGTTTCCTTAGGCATTGGCTGCTTCGTTACATAAGCTGATTCCCAAGCGGCAAAGGAGTGATATACCTTTTCCTGCGCCATCAGCCAATTGTTATGGAACAGCGTCATACTGTTTGCAATGGTAGCAGGGGTTAATGCATTACTATTCTGGTCGCTACGAACGTGCTCCATACTATCCAAATACGCCCGTAGGCTTTCTGTAAAAAGCTGATGTGCCTGTATTAACAAGGGAGAGGTCGGCAGGGGGACACTCTTTTCCAATTCTTTTTTCGTTTGCTGCGCTAATTTGTTTAAATGCTTCAATGATTCAGCTTGTTCTTTTTTGTCCATCTGCCCCCATTTCTGCATCGTGTTGAAATGAGCGTGCTTCAGATCCAGCAACCGGGGCGTAAACGGCATAATAAAAACGGATAAAGTCCTGTTCACTGTACAGCTTTTGTTCACGTAAAAGCCGTTCCTTTTCGGCTTCTTTTTGTTTTGCTTCCAAGGCGGCGGTTTGCTCGGTCTCCAATTTTGTCTTCATATAATGCGCACCGAAAAAAAATCCACCAACCGTGCAAGCAAGTGTTATGATGATCATATACGCCATCATAAATTCTGACTTTTTCAATCGTTTTGTCATGAGATCCTCCAGGTAAAATGGCAGCGATTCGTAGTTCGTACGAAATAAAGCAAACGTAATCGCAAAGATAAAAAGATAGATAATAGAAAGAGAGCTAAAGGAGTACCAATGAACAGTCGGAACAGTGCTTGTGAGGAACAGGAATTTCTTTGCGCTGTCGCTTTGAATGTCTTGCTCCCTCTAGCAAACGAACGAACGCTTCAGGCAGCCTATTACATATTGCGAGGCCGAAGGGCCAATCAAACTCTGCAGGACGTGCATTTGTACAGCCTTTATCCGTATTATCGGATGTTTCCTCGTTTTACAAAAGAGGATTGGGATAAAATTGTTTCAACTTTGTTTCAAGAGGGCTATATTCAGCATGTGACGCGAGAGGTCCCGGCAAATAAACCAACCTTTTTGATTACGCAAAGGGGCAAGGAGTATGCTCAAAATGAGGCTCTACGCTATCGCCTTGATGTTTGGCTAAAGCCGTTCACACAATCTGATTTGGCAGAGCTGCTTGAATCTTTTTGGCAGCGACTGCATTTAGTGGTACAGACAATCTCGCAAATGCTTGCAGGAGATTTGGGATTTCTTCCTGTCGTATCTGACAAGCGTACACAAAAATGGGTACGGGCCGAGCTCAGTGAGAAAGCCGCCAGAACAGCGTGGCAAACTCAATTGGGAGATGAGCTTTTCCATCTGTTGCAACCATTGCCAAAAGAAGTAGCGGAGTTGATTGTCGCGCAATTGTCAGGAGCCTCTCAGGTTGGGAAAACTCTTGGACAAATCGCAAAGCAAAGGAAGGAGGCCCCTGTATATTTGAATCTTCTACTCCGATACGGGTTGGCTGTCTCCATCCAGCGCCTGCTGCAGGAAAGTGAACAGTTTCCCTTGTTGTCCCGATTAGTTGAGCAAAACAATAAGGTAGACCCTCGGTTGACCGAAAGTGCCGCGAGAACATATGCGCTGATCCAACAAGGATTACCGAAAGCAGAGATTGCGATCAAAAGAGGGATCAAAGAAAGTACGGTAGAAGATCATCTCGTTGAAATGGCCCTCCGTTGCCCCGAATGGGATTACTCGGCGTATTTGTCTGAGGAGATGGGGGCGCTCATTATTCAAACAAGCGAGCAGCTAATGACCAGCCGATTACGTATAATCAAAGATCATCTGGAAGCGTCTGTTTCTTATTTGCAAATCCGTCTGGCTTTAGCTCGAAGACAGGGGGAGAAGGTAACGTGAACGATAGGTTGCATGGCACGCTGAACAAGCATTTCGGACACCCTTCTTTTCGACCTGGGCAGGAAATACTGATAAGACGAGTTATGTCAGGGCGCAATGTCCTGGGGTTGCTTGCAACAGGCGGAGGAAAATCGATAACGTACCAGCTTCCTGCTCTGCTTTTACCGGGTATCACGGTAGTTGTTTCCCCGCTCATTTCCTTGATGGTTGATCAGGTACAGCAATTGCGGGCTCGCAGAAGAATTCCTGCTGCATACTTGAATAGTTCACAAGACCCGGCAGAGAGCCGGGAAACTCTGCGGGAAATTGTAGACGGAACGTACAAGCTCCTCTATGTCTCACCAGAAAAGCTCCAGCAGCCGTATGTCCAGGAGATACTGAAGCGAGCAAAAGTTTCTATGGTAGCGATTGACGAGGCCCACTGCATCTCGCAATGGGGACATGATTTTCGGACCGATTACTTACGGCTGCCCGAAGTGGTGACGCAATTAGGAAATCCGCCTGTTCTGGCGGTAACAGCGACGGCAACCAAAACGGTTCAGGAGGAGATATGCGAGCTTTTTGGCATCGCACAGGAAGATGTGATCGTTCAGCCGCTAAACCGGGCAAATATCGCCATGGATCTCGTTTTTGCAAATGGAGAGGGGGAGCGGCGTCAGGCAGTGCTGGAGCTGATGGACAGTTTGCAAGGACCTGGTATTGTTTACTGTAGTACCAGGCAGGCTGTTGATGTATTGTCAGCTTCCTATCAGCTCGAAGGGAAAAAGCGTGTGCATGGATACCATGGCGGTATGAACAGCATGGAACGAATGATGATACAATCTCAGTTCCTCTCAGGCGAACTGGACGTCATCGTGGCTACGAATGCTTTTGGATTGGGGATTGACAAGTCCGATATTCGGTTTGTCATTCATTATCAACTGCCCGCGAGCTTGGAAGCATATGCCCAGGAAATAGGTCGTGTAGGACGAGATGGTCAGCCTGGATACGCGGTACTTTTCCATAGCCCTGATGATGTACATATTCATCAGCACATGTTAGAGCGAGAATACCCCACACTTTCACAAGTGCAAAAATATTGTCAGTTGCTCTCATCAGGGATTTCCCTTAACAGTGAGGTTTTGGCTGCCATAGAAATGACAGAAGAAATGGCGAGCTTGTTGTCTTTTTATGCAGAAAAAGTGAGTGTTTGTACAAAGAGTGGGGCTGATACTCTTTTTGATCAGGAGAAAGCCGATAAAATCTGGCAGGAAACCCAGAAACGCAAGCGACTCAAAATAAAAAAGCTGTCTGGCATGCTGGGTTATGTGCAAAGTGAACGATGTTTGCGAAAAAGCTTAAATCAGTATTTTGATGAAGAGAAGTACACGTATACACTGCAGTGCTGTTCACGGTGTGGACTGGATCGAAGTGCATATATTGGCGAGCGAACCGCGTTAGAGGAAAACAATGCTGAAAAACCATGGAATTTACGGCAGGCGTTACTGACACTTTTGCCGAAAAGATAAAGGAGCGATTTTCTCAGTGAAGCATGGTGGGCAAGAGATGGATGAAGCTACTCTACAGCTGAATCTCTGGCTAACACAAGGATTGGTTTTAACAGTGGCAGCGTGCAGCAGCTTATGGGTGCATGGTCTGGGGGCTACCCTCGGCTTGTTTGCTTATCCTGGTTGGTCCAGTATGGGCTGGGCCGGATGCGTAGTAGCTATGATTGTTCTAGCAAGCATAGCGATGGAAAAGTATTTACCCAAGCGATGGCAGGATGATGGCAGTGTGAACCAGCGGATTTTTGGCAGCATGTCCCCTTGGATGACTCTACTGGTCTGTGTTTCCGTTGGTGTGGGGGAAGAATGGCTGTTTCGGGGCGTTATTCAGACATTTGCCGGGAATTTTTGGACAAGTGTCGTTTTTACAGTCGTGCATGTCCGTTATCTGGCAAAACCATTGCTCGTGGCAAGTGTATTTGGAACGAGTTGGCTATTGGGAATGCTGTTTATTCATGCCAACTCACTGTGGTCACCAATTATGGCGCATATCGGAATCGACCTATTGCTGGCTTTTTATTTGCAAGCCATTTTGAAGAAGGAAAGGGGGGAGAAAGAGTGAACATAGAGCCGAATGAATTACCACCTCGACGCTCCCGTCATACGCAACGGAAAGTCAATGTTTCCCTGAAAAAATGGTTTCAATCGGGACTGGTTATATTTGGAGCACTCTTTTTTGGGGTAATCGTTATTGAATTGTATCAGGCACAAGTATCTCGCGAATCAGCGAAACCCAGTGCTGCTGTCCTGACAGTGGAGCAGCCTCCCTCTGTAACTTCCCAAACAGACGGTCAGGTGCAAGGGGGCGAGGATAAGGAGCAAAAGGAGACGGCCGCACAGGAAGGGAAGCAAGCGCCCGAGTTGAAACCAGAGGTGCCTGCACCATCTCAGAGTAGTGAGCCTGTGACTCCTTCTGCCCAGTCTGTATCGGACCCTAGCCCGAGTAGCAAACAGACGCCTGGTACAGCTGTAACCCCCCTCGCAAAACCTGCGAGTGCACCGGTGGTAACTCCTGCCAAGTCACCAGCAGAGAAGCCGAAAGCAATCAGGCATGTGGTTCAAAAAGGGGAAACCTTATACATGCTATCGCGCAAATATTACGGCAACAACAACAATGTAGTTCGGATTGCCAAGTACAATGGCTTTCACGCGGAAACGCAGCTTACAGCGGGCAGAGTTGTCATGGTACCAATCTCCCGGTAATGGCTGGGCACCCCTTGGGTATGCTATGGGGAAATGGCCTAAGACAGGTGGAGTGGACGTGATCTATGATACGGTTGTTATCGGCGGTGGCATTGCAGGAATGCAAACGGCCATTCAACTGGCTAGAAGCTTGCGGTGTGTAGCCGTTGTCGATATGCCTGGAGGACGGTCTTCAGTCGCTCGGACATATCGAAATATCCTTGGCTATCCGAAGGGCGTCAGTGGGGATTCGCTGCGCCGGTTGGGGCGGGAGCAAGCTATTCAATATGGCGCCATAATCATCGAGGATGAGGTAGTGTCACTGCATACGGATATTTCAAGAGCTTTTGCCGTGAAAACGAAAAGCGGAGCAGCTCCACTCGTGGCCCGAACATTGGTGATGGCGACGGGGATTTGCGATCCGTTCCCGGAGATACCGGGAATTTTAGAATGTATAGGGAATTCTATATTTCTATGCCCGGACTGTGATGGCTATGAAAGTGTCGGAGAGAAGACAGCGGTGATTGGAGCTGGACCACAGGCAATAGCAATGGCAAACGAGTTATCCCACTTT
The DNA here is from genome assembly GCF_050467985.1 of Brevibacillus sp. NRS-1366. Taxonomy (NCBI): domain Bacteria; kingdom Bacillati; phylum Bacillota; class Bacilli; order Caryophanales; family Paenibacillaceae; genus Brevibacillus; species Brevibacillus sp. NRS-1366. Next base: position 114,886 of record NZ_JBITPN010000017.1, read on the forward strand.
ACGAAGCAACTTGCAGTCATCAATCATGCCGGGGCTTTAACCGAGGCAGATGCGATCAACCAAATGAAAGAGCAAGGTTTTGCTTTTTTCAATCAAAGCGTCCAGCGGTTATTTCATGAGAGCGGAAAACTGCAAGGGGTGGAACTTTCTTCGGGAGAACAAGTGAACATGACGAGGGCTTTTCTCGCTTTTCCAGGAGCCGAAGTGCAGACGGGTTTGCTAGAGGGATTTGACGTCTATTTGAACGAGAAGGGACATGTGCGTACGAATCCGCGAACGAAAGAAACCGACCATCCCAACATATGGGCAGTAGGAGATATTAATGAACACTCGCAGCAAGTGGCAATTGCGATGGGGGACGGAGCGCAGGCAGCTATCTGGATTCAAAAGCGCCTGCGTGAAATGGATAAAAAATAATACCTCGAACGCCGGATAACGGCGTTTTTTCATTTTTTGTGGAACTCGAACTAGCAGGAATCAATATAAATGAGGAGGAGAAACGGTTCTAGGAGGCACCAGTAACGATGGTGGTTGTAGGAAGAAGCCTGTTAGTAGGACTACTTGCGTGGATTTTGGGGAATGGGGCACTGCTCGTATTTCCTGTAAGAAGTCTGCATCTGGATCGGGTCGGGGATTGGCTATCTATGTTTCTGTTTTCACCCTTAGAAATATTTCTTTCCCTCTTCTTATTCGTCTTAGCAACCCTCCTTTTATTTGGGTTACTGCACTTTCACATCAGCCAATATTTTTATCAAAAATCATCTCAGACAGTGTGGCTCCATGTTCTCTTAGGCATATTCTCAACGTTTGTTCTCGGAATTCAATTTTTAAAAATGCCTATAGCGACGATGACCATGACTATTGTCTGTGTCTTGTATTCCATAGCTTCAAGAAGGAATCTTTTCCTGGGAAAGCGCAGAAATTGACAGGTTACAACAAACTCTTATATCACTCCTGCCTAATCGACATACTCGTTCGAAAATGCACGAAGAAAGGCGCGAGGTGTCACGTGGCTATGTTCCGGTTACTAAATGTGATATGATAGGACTATCCCGGATTTTCCAAAGTGCTAAAAAATGGTTGAATGCTATCAGGTATTCGCCGGAAAATGCGGAGAACTCTTACAGGCTTACCATCATATTTTATAGTACGACTGGATGGCGAGGAGGGACAGTCATGCGTGTTGAACGCCTTGGTCAAGACAAAATACGAATCTTTTTAACGTTTGACGACCTGTCAGAGCGCGGGATAGAGAAAGAAGACATGTGGCGTGACATTCCTAAAGTTCATGAACTGTTCAACGACATGATGGAGCAGGCTTATCACGAGCTCGGTTTTGAAGTTTCAGGGCCTGTTGCAGTTGAAGTGTTCGCCTTGCCAGCTCAGGGAATGGTCGTGATCGTCACGCGCGGCAAAACCGGCTCAAAGGATGGGAAGGAAGAGGGAGAATACGAAGACGACGAAGACGTCTATGAACTAGAGGTCACCTTGGAAGAAAGCGACCTGATCATGTACGCCTTCCGAGATTTTGAGCATATGGTTGAAGCTGCGCATCGTGTAAACGCTCTTTTGACCAACGGAGGCTCAGCCTACTTCTATCAGGGAAAATACCACCTGGTCTTGGAAGAAGTCGATTTGGATCAGGAGCGTTATCACAAATTGATTGCGATCCTCTCTGAATATGGGGAAGCGACGCCGACAACAATCTATGTTTTGGAAGAGTATGGAAAGGTTGTCGTTGCTGACGATGCAGTAAAAGAAATATGCAGGCATTTTACCTAAGTTATTGGGGGATGTCTGGGGAGATAAAACAGCACCTAGTCATGAACTAGGTGCTTTTGCTGTTTTATTGAACTACAATCCGCAAAAGAAATCGTCTTCCTGTCCTTCAATAATGTAATTGGGAATCTTCGTCCACGCCATTATATATTGGTTTAGGGGAGGAACAGAAGTTGATTCTCCGGCTGTTACTCCTGGAAAAACACGCTCTACAGACAAGTGCTGTGTTTTGTGGGCGCGTAGGGCGGCCGCTACCTGTGGCTTATATTCAGGGCCGTTAATCACAGTGGTAATGCTTTCGATTGGATCAGAAAAGGGCGGCTGCACGGCTCCAAACGAACTGTTCGACGCACGTGTTGCATAGTAGAGCTTGCGAACACTAGTATCCTTGGGTAAGGAATGGACAGCTTGGGTGGTCGCAGCCGAGATCGCTCGATGATCCGGATGACCGGAAATGCCATGTGGAGCGAAAGTGACGACAATTTCCGGCTGCAGCTGCGCAATCGAGGCATGGATCCGATTGACTAACTCATCGACGGGCACCTCGCTCAGGTGCTTGTCTTCATAATCCAATACATCAACAGAGACAAGGCCTAGGATAGAAGCAGCTTCGCGAAGCTCCATTTCCCGATAGCGGGGGAGCTCCTCCATTGAACAGATGGGTGGGTCTCCTGCTTTTCCAGCCTGTCCCCGAGTAGCGCAAAGAAGATGCGAGCTGACAGTTTGGTCCTGGGCATATTTACTAATCGTGATCCCACTTGCGAACGTCTCATCGTCTGGATGAGCGAAAATAAACAGGATGTTGTTTTTTTTCATAAAAACACCTCCATGAATAAACTTCCATTGTGATCTTTTTTATTATGGCATAAATTCACTTTTTCTGTAATGAAACTGTCACGGTTGGGGATGCTATTCTCACTGCAAAAGTGCGCCGTGTCGCTTGTAAGTCATTGTTTGGAAAATTGAGATTGGTTTTTACGTGACGGTGATAAATTGTATTATTATCCAAAAGGGAAAAGTAAAAAAGCGGAGCAAAATCGCAAAAAACTTTTTTACGCTTCTCATACCTGATACAAGCGTGTATACTAAAGGCTGCATTTACCGAAAACATTTTTGAGGTGGTAAGTAATGGGTAATCAAGACGTGGTAACCGAAAGCACCGAAGGGAAAGAAAAGCAAGAAAGTCTAAACTTGCTGACTTCGACTCAAACGGTGATCAAGGAAGCACTGGAGAAACTAGGTTACCAAGAATCGATGTTTGAACTCTTGAAGGAGCCGCTACGCGTTTTGACCGTACGCATTCCGGTTCGCATGGATAACGGCGAAGTAAAGGTGTTTACGGGCTATCGTGCACAGCACAACGATGCAGTTGGTCCGACCAAGGGGGGCATTCGTTTCCACCCGGAAGTTACAGAGGATGAAGTTAAAGCGCTTTCCATCTGGATGAGCCTCAAAGCCGGTATCGTTGACCTTCCGTACGGCGGTGGTAAGGGCGGTATCATTTGTGACCCGCGTGAAATGTCTTTCCGTGAACTGGAGCGACTGAGCCGCGGTTACGTTCGCGCTATCAGCCAACTTGTGGGACCAACAAAAGACATTCCGGCTCCGGACGTCTTCACTAACTCACAAATCATGGCGTGGATGATGGACGAGTACAGCCGCATTCGCGAGTTTGACTCTCCTGGTTTCATTACCGGCAAACCAATCGCTTTGGGTGGTTCGCATGGTCGTGAAACAGCAACTGCAAAAGGTGTAACCATTTGCATCCGTGAAGCTGCAAAACGTCGTAACATCGAAATCAAAGGCGCTCGCGTAGTTATTCAAGGTTTTGGTAACGCAGGTAGCTACCTGGCGAAATTCATGCATGATGCAGGTGCTAAAGTAGTTGGTATCTCTGATGCGTACGGTGCCCTGCATGATCCAAACGGTTTGGATATTGACTATCTGTTGGATCGTCGTGATTCCTTCGGTACCGTAACCAAACTGTTCACCAACACGATTACAAACAAAGAACTGTTTGAACTGGATTGTGATATTATCGTGCCTGCAGCAATCGAGAACCAAATTACTGCAGCGAATGCACACAATATCAAAGCGCAAATCGTTGTAGAAGCGGCAAACGGCCCTACTACACTGGAAGCGACTAAAATCCTGACTGAACGTGGAATTCTTCTTGTTCCAGATGTACTGGCAAGTGCCGGCGGTGTAACTGTTTCCTACTTCGAGTGGGTACAAAACAACCAAGGCTACTACTGGTCCGAAGAAGAAGTAGAAGAAAAGCTGGAAAAAGTAATGGTACGTTCGTTTGAAAATGTTTACTCCCTGTCTCAAACTCGTCGTATTGACATGCGCCTCTCTGCATATATGGTGGGTGCGCGTAAAATGGCTGAAGCTTCTCGCTTCCGTGGCTGGGTATAAAAGTTTTTTAATCAACACCATATACAAGACAAACCCTCCTTGGATTCAAGGAGGGTTTTTTGTCTTTCATACAATTGATGGTTATTGTTCGAACAAATGCTGGAGTTGTTCAAAATCTCGTGTTTGCTCAAGGGTGACAATCAGCTTCAGGCGAGCTTTTTGTCCATTTAGACCGTTTGAAAATACGATTCCCATTTGCTTTAACTGGTGTCCGCCGCCTTCGTAGTCGTAGACGTCTTGGACTTGACCGTTATAACAACGGGAAACAAGTACGATCGGAATGCCTTTGTCCAAAAGTTGTTTAAGCGTAGGGATAATCGCAGGCGGGAGATTTCCCAGGCCGAACGCTTCAATAACCAAACCATCAATGGATTGATTCAGTAAAAATTGGAGCCATGCTGGATCCATGCCAGCTACGGCCTTGATAAGAGGCACATTGGCATTCGCATGTGAGATAAAATAATGCTCACGGTCCAAGGAAGCATGGTGGTATTGTACATTTTTCTTTGCAATCGTTCCAATCGGGCCATATTGCGGTGATTGGAAGGTAGCGACGTTGCTTGTGTGCGTTTTGGTTACATGGCAGGCAGCGTGAATTTCATCGTTAAAAACGACGAGGACTCCTTTATCTCTACTGCCAGGATCAGCAGCAGTGCGAACAGAAGAAATCAGGTTGACAGGTCCATCTGCCCCTAATTCATTGCTGCTGCGCATCGCCCCGGTAACCACGATAGGAACGCTGAGGGATAAGGTTAAATCAAGAAAATACGCAGTTTCCTCGAGCGTGTCTGTCCCATGTGTAATGACCACCCCATCATAATGAGCAAGAGATAGCTCCTCCTCGATGTGTTGCCGCAATTGATTCATGATAGAAGGAGTTATGTGGGGGCTTGGCAGATTGAGGACATTTTTCATCGTGACGTCCGCATAGCGCTCTAAAAAAGGAAGAATTTTGTTGACTGCCTGATCATCCAACGGTTTTACACCTTCTGAAGCATCGACAGACATGGCAATCGTGCCACCTGTATTTAATACCAAAATTTTTTTCAACATGATCTCTCTCCTGTAGCGGGTTTTCATGAACCAGTATTCATGGTACGATGATTAACAGCCTTGTGTAAAGGAGCAATAAACAGATGATTGCTATGATCGGAGCGGCAATTGCCCCCGGTATCGCCATCTTAAGCTATTTTTACCTGCGTGACAGCCTTGAACCAGAGCCCATTTCGATGGTCATCCGGTCGTTTATTTTTGGAATGCTGCTGGTCATCCCGATTATGGTTCTCCAGTATATCATGCAGAATGAGTGGGAATGGCGGGGAGGCATTGTCGCGGACGTGGTCCAGTCCGCTGTCGTGGAAGAATTTTTCAAATGGATGGTTATTTTTTTCACCGCTTACAGACACGTTGAATTTGACGAGCCATATGACGGTATCGTGTACGCTGTAGCTGTATCTCTTGGGTTTGCAACGCTGGAAAATCTTTTTTATCTGATTATCAACGGTTTGAACATCGCCTTTTGGCGAGCGTTGTTGCCTGTTTCCAGTCATGCGTTGTTTGCGGTGTGGATGGGATATTATCTCGGACGAGCGAAGTTTTCGAAAACGCGAAAACAGGAGCGCGCATTCTTGTGGGTGTCGATTGTTTTGCCGATTGGACTTCATGCACTGTACAATGCTATCTTCCTTTCTATTCAAAACTGGCTTGTCGTTATCGTGCCTTTCATGCTGCTGTTGTGGTGGCAAGGTCTGAAAAAGGTGCAGCGAGCACATGATTATGGTTCTAAAAAGCTTTCTTCCCGTCCACAATAGAGGACAAGGAGGAGACGAAACGTGTTAAAAACGGAACGAGCAAAAGTGACTATTCGATGCAATGTATGTGGAGAAACTTTTACCCTACGCGGTCGTCGAGAACCGGAAGGGCAGGTCGAAACAGGCTTTAAGCAGTGCTTGTGTGACAACGATCAACATTTTAGTATTAACGAGTCCTGAGATTTCAAGTAAATGATTCCCAAAGGCCGGTGCACCTTGCATCGGTCTTTTTTTAGTCTCCGAGATTCCATGCATAAACCATTCTTCCTCCACCAACACTATGCAAAGATTTCAAAACGTGCCAAGGAGGTTTCAGCCGTGCGTTCATTGTGGATTACAGGGATGTTAGTGCTGCTGGTTGCAGCGGTCTTTATAGGAAATCAACTCTTGTCTACAGAAAAGAGCGTTGCTTGGGCACGGCAAACTGAAATGGCTGCACCTGCAAAAGAGAAGACCAAAACGAAACAGAGCTTTCATCCTTCCCGAATCTCTGCGAACGATTTGAAGCTGATGGCAAACGCCGTATACGGAGAAGCGAGGGGAGAACCGTACGAAGGACAAGTAGCGATTGCAGCGGTCATTCTCAATCGGGTGAAAAGCCCGTCGTTTCCGAATACGCCTTCCGCAGTCATATTTGAACCCCGGGCGTTCACTGCTGTAGCAGACGGTCAAATCTGGCTAGAACCAAACGACAGTGCTCGCAAGGCGGTGAAGAATGCGCTGAGTGGCTGGGATCCCTCAGGCGGATGTACCTATTATTTTAATCCCGCAACGGCTACCTCCCAATGGATCTGGAGTAGACCACAGGTTAAGAAAATCGGAAAACATATCTTTTGCCGGTGATGGCATCAATGCCGATAGGAGGAGTGAAAAGAGATGGTTTACGGAGCAACAGCACGTATTTTGTTTCCAGTAGCCTTAGTCGCGTTGGTAGGGGCAGGCATGTGGGGTTATCAAGAGCATAATGAAAAAAACTCGGTGTTAATCAAAGCGGAAAACTCGTATCAGAGGGCTTTCCACGATCTCACTTATCACGTGGATAAGCTGCATGATGAACTGGGCAAGTCACTGGTAGTCAATTCCCGCCGTCAAATGACTCCGACACTCACAAATGTGTGGCGCCTTTCATATGCTGCTCAATCAGATGTTGGACAACTGCCTCTGACGTTGATGCCATTTAATAAGACAGAGGAGATGCTCTCCAGGGTCGCTGACTTTTCCTATCGCGTCGCCGTACGAGATTTGACCAAGGAGCCCTTAAACGAAAAAGAGTATGCTACGCTGAAGAGCTTGCATAAGCAATCGCAAGATATTCAGGATCAATTGCGCAACGTACAGACGAATGTGATTGACAAGCAGCTCCGCTGGATGGACGTGGAAACGGCACTTGCCTCTGATGACAAAAAGTCGGACAACACGATCATTGACGGGTTCCATACGATTGAGAAAAAAGTCCAAGAGTACCCTGACCTGGATTGGGGAGTTGGAATCCAGAGTCTGGATAAAAAGAAACAGCAACGGATCAAGGGTATTGACGGTAAGCCGGTCAGCGCTGAAGAGGCGAAGCGAGCTGCACTCGATTTCTTGGGAATCAAGGCGGATGCGGCACATGTAGAAGTGAACGAAAACGGCAAGGGGCAAGAATACACTGCGTTTAGCGTACGCGTTATTCCTAAAGACAAGAAATCAGCCATCAATATGGACGTCACCAAACGGAGCGGAAAAGTTGTCTGGATGATGAATGAGCGAGCTATCGGCGATGAAAAGCTCAGCATGAAACAGGCAGAAGACCACGGCAGAAAGTTTCTCACCAAACACGGCTTTGACAACATGGCCGTCAGCGAAATAGACAGCTATGGGCGCAGTGCTTTATTCACTTTCGTACCTGTGCAAGATGACATTCGGATCTATCCGGATTCCATCATCGTCGAGGTAGCTTTGGATAATGGGGAGGTTACTGCGATTAATTCCACTGAATACCTGTTTAATCATAAACAGCGCATGCTTTCCAAGCCTCGAATTACGAAAGAAGAGGCGAGGAAAAAAGTAAATCCGAGCGTGAAGGTCACCAATCAGAGGCTGGCTTTGATCGAAGGCAAAAATGATGGGCAGGAGGTACTTACCTGGGAGCTCAGTGGAAGCTTTGAAGGGAACGCCTACTTGATCTATATCAATGCATTAAATGGTGATGAGGAAGAAGTAGTCAAAATGGATACCAGTGGAGATCAAAAAGCAGAACGGTAGAAATCGTTGGCATAAGACGAGGGAAAGCCAGATATAACGGCTTTCCCTATTTGCTGATTCCAAATGAAAGGGTATATAATGGAAGCGTGAGAGGGAAAAGGAGGAACATAGACTTTATGATGCTTCCAAGAATAGGACAAACGATACGACTTGACTTTATTAGTTCCTCTGAAGAGACACAGGTTCACACCTTCAAGAGCCGAGTGACGGACATGAAAGACGATGTGGCATTCATCGAACTGCCCACGAGTGAAGATACAGGAAGAACAGGATTGTTCGGGCCCGGCACGGATTGTACAGTTTGGTACGTCGGTGAGGATGGCTCTCGTTACGAATTTCGATCGTCCATCGTGGGGAGAAAAAGCGAACACATTCCTGTGCTTTTGATCCAATTACCGGCAAAGGAATTCATACAACGGACGCAGCGGCGCAACTATTTGCGGATCGAAACGGCACTGGAAATCGCGGTAAAGCTGAGCGATCCGATTCGTCAGTATCATTTTCTTGCGCGTACGATGGATGTTAGTGGCGGCGGGTTGTCTTTTACCTGTGACGAATCTTTTCACTTAGAGGATAAAGATTTGCTGAAAGTCTGGATTTCATTGCCAAGCAAAAATGGGCAGGTTCATCACGCATATGCTGAGATGGAAATTGTCAGACGAAAACCAGCCGAAGAAAAAGGATTGCATCAGTGGATTTCTGGCAAATTCATTAAGATGAGTGAAATGGATCGGGCTAAAGTCGTTAGGGCTTGCTATGAAAGACAGCTTGAACTGCGCAAAAAAGGCATCGAGGACTGACGACTGACAGAAAGAAGTGACCCCTATGACCAGTCAGTACAATGAACGTTTTCGGCGATTTTCAAAACAGATCGAAAAGGGAATCTTGATCGGAATTGTCGCTTGCGCAATCATGCTGGTAGCAGGGGAATTCTTGATTCAGTATGCTCCAGTGCGACTGCTTTTGATCGAAACAGAGCGCTTGGAAGGAGTATCGAGACTGCCCTAAGGGTTTGCGAATGCTTCCATACTATGGTACTATTATAGATAACATAGAAACGCATCACATGAATGGGAAAGGGCTTCGATAGAAGCTTTTCTTGTTTTATTCCCTTTCAGAACTACTGTACATAGCAGGTGAGAATGAATGAACATTGCAATTGATGGACCAGCGGGAGCAGGTAAAAGCACTGTTGCCCAAAGAGTAGCCGGTCATCTGGAGTACGTGTACATTGACACGGGTTCCATGTATCGGGCATTGGCTTGGGCGGTTCACCACAATCAACTTTCCATCGACGAAGAACTTTCCGTTTCCGAACTATTGCAAAATAATGAGATTCGCCTGGTTCGTGAAAACGGGCAGCAGTATGTTTACTGGAATGATATGGATGTGACGAGCTTGATCCGTTCACCCGAAGTCAGCCAGTATGCATCGATTGTAGCCAGCTATGGTTCCGTCCGTGAGCAAATGCTCGTTCTGCAAAGAAATCTGGCCAAACAAGGCAATGTAGTCATGGATGGCAGAGATATCGGTACGCATGTGCTGCCGGACGCAGAAGTGAAAATTTTTCTGACCGCCTCCAGTCGGGAGCGGGCCGAGAGAAGATGGAAAGAATTGCTCGCAAAGGGTATCCAGACAGACCTGGCGGAACTGGAGAAAGAGATTGAAGAGCGAGATCTGCGGGACATGAATCGTGAGGTAGCTCCTTTGCGCCAGGCGGACGATGCCGTTTTGGTGGATACAACGGGAATTACCATTGATCAGGTTGTAGATCGAATCTTACAAATCTGCGAGCGAACGGGAGAGTCAACCCAGTGAGCTACTATCGTATCTTTCGAGGATTTTTTCGCATTATATTTTCACTTGTCTTTCGATGGCAAGTGATCGGGCGTGAACATATACCTAAGGAAGGCCCAGTGATTCTTTGCGCCAATCACATCTCCCTCTGGGATCCACCCCTTCTTGGTTCCGGAATTGAGCGCCAGGTTAACTTCATGGCCAAAGAAGAGCTTTTTCGGATTCCAGGCTTGAATTTTTTACTCGTAAAATTCGGTGCATTTCCGGTTAAACGGGGAGCTGGCGATCGTGCAGCTATTCGCGCTACACTAAAACTGCTGGAAGAAGGAAAAATCTTTGGAATTTTCCCCGAGGGAACCCGCAGTAAAACAAGCGAATTGGGTGAGGGAATGCCGGGGGTTGCGATGTTTGCTCTTAAGTCACAGGCAATGGTGATTCCGGTGGCAATCATTGGACCTTATCGAATGTTTCGTCCTGTTAAAATCGTATACGGGAAACCGATTGATCTCACCCATCTACGTGAGACCAAAACTGGCTCCGATACATTGAAGGCAACCAGCGACCTTATTATGTCGCATATCAAGGAGTTGCGTGACCAGCATCTCCCGTAGCATTTGGTATAGAATTGCCAAAGGGAAGAATACTAACTTTGCTGGAACTTACTGGCTTCGTCAAGGCTAACTGTCAGCCCTTGGGCAACAGTTAAAAATATACTTGCTCCCGCTTCGTGTAATGTGGTTGATCATAACCTCTACATAGATGGACTGGGACTGGATGGTATTAAGGAGGTCTTTTGGATGATGGATGAAACGAACGTAAGCTTAACCGATGCAACAACTGTTTCCGTAGGGGATGTAGTAAAAGCGACGGTTACAAAAGTAGAGGACAAACAAGCGCTTGTTGATGTGGGTTACAAATACGACGGACTTATTCCAATTAGTGAGCTTTCTCCTCTGCACGTAGAGAAAGTATCCGATGAAGTAGCTGTTGGCGATACTTTTGAAGTAAAGATAATCAAGCTGAACGATGAAAAAGAAGAGCTGGTTGTATCCAAGAAAGCGGTTGCGATGGAATCATCGTGGGCTGATTTGGAGCAAAAAATGCAGGCTGGGGAAATCATTGAAGCGACTGTCAAGGAAGTTGTCAAAGGTGGCCTGGTAGTTGACGTAGGCGTGCGTGGCTTCATTCCAGCTTCCATGGTTGAGCGTCACTTTGTAGAAGATTTCTCCGACTACAAAGGGAAAGCACTGGCTTTGAAAGTGGTAGAGATGGATAAGGAAAAAAACAAAGTAATCCTCTCCCACAAAGCAGTCCTGGATGACGAAGTGAAAGTAAAAAAACAATCCATTTTGGATAAAATCCAGCCAGGTCAAGTTCTGGAAGGAACTGTACAGCGCATGACTGACTTCGGTGTATTTGTTGACATCGGTGGAGTAGATGGTCTGGTGCACGTTTCCGAGCTGGCGTGGAACCGCGTAGATAAACCTTCTGACGTAGTAAAAGAAGGCGATAAGGTTCAGGTAAAAGTATTGAAAGTGGACCGCGAAAATGAGCGCATCGGGCTGAGTATCAAGGAAACCCAGGCTGGTCCATGGGCGAAGGTAGCGGAAGAGTTTAAAGCAGGCTCCATCACTACAGGAACTGTAAAACGTCTAGTATCGTTTGGTGCTTTTGTTGAAGTGGCTCCTGGAATCGAAGGTCTGGTGCATATTTCTCAGATCGCTAATCGTCGTGTGAATACTCCGGGTGAGGTGCTGAAGGAAGGCCAGGAAGTCCAAGTCAAAATCCTGGATGTCGCTCCACAAGAACAGCGCATCAGCTTGAGCATTCGCGCCGTAGAAGAAGATCGTGTCGAGCAAGCAGAGCGCGCGAGCAAACGTGAACAACAGCAATTCCAACAAGAAAACAACCAACCAATGGGTGTAACGTTGGGAGAACTGTTCGGAGATCTGAAAGACAAGTTCAAGTAATAGGACGTCGAAATTCTAGGGGATACGCTCTTTTGCGTATCCCTTTTTATGCGCAAGTTGAAAGGATGAATCGCAAGAATATCGACTTCATGCAGGAGGAAGAGACATGGATCGTTCCACAAGGAAATTGGATCATATTAGGCATGCTCTAACTACAAATGAACAAGACCGCAACAGTTTTGATGACGTTAGCTTTGTACCCAACAGTCTGCCAAATACGGGCTACAACGAAGTGACACTTGATACAGATATCGATTCTTTCCGGCTCGGTTCACCGATTGTCATCAATGCGATGACGGGAGGAGCCAGTGCTACAACCGAGATCAACCAGAAGCTGGCGATAATCGCACGTGAGCGGAACTTGGCGATGGCAGTTGGTTCTCAAATGGCTGCTATTCGTGATCCTGCTGTCGAAAATAGCTATCGCATCGTGCGGAAAGAATACCCGAATGGTATCGTATTTGCCAATGTAGGAGCGGAAGCAACGATTGAGCAGGCACGTACTGCGGTGGACATGCTCGAAGCTGACGGACTGCAGATTCATTTGAATGTCATGCAGGAGCTCTTGATGCCAGAAGGAGACAGAGATTTTCGCGGCTACATAGAGAACATTCGCGCCATCAAGGAGAGCCTGGAAGTACCCGTAATGGTGAAGGAAGTCGGGTTCGGTATGGCAAAGGAAACGATTCAACAACTGGTGGAGGCAGGTATCTCTCTCATTGATGTGGGTGGGAAGGGGGGAACGAACTTTGCCAAGGTCGAGAACATGCGAAACGTTCAGCCGCTGCCCATGTTTGAAGATTGGGGCTTTACTACCGTGGAAAGCTTGCTGGAGGCGCAGAGTTTCCCGCATGATGGTGTTTCTATTATGGCAACTGGCGGTATTCGACATGGCTTGGATGCAGTAAGAGCGTTGGCATTAGGAGCTTCTGCAGTGGGCATTGCAGGGGCTATGCTCCGCTTGGTCCGCACCAGCACCTTGGATGATTGCTTGAACGCGGTTGATGAGTGGCATAATCAATTGCGAGTAGGCATGACTGCACTTGGTGTACGGAAAATCAAAGACTGCAGGCGAATCCCGGTCATGATCACTGGCACAACGGCACAACGAGCCCGATTGCGTGGAATCAATCTGGAAAACCTTGCACAACGAGATTTTGGACAATCAATAGATTCATGAAAGGCTAACACTTGAGGCATACTTTGGGGAGACAACCACAATTTGAGGAGATGAACATGAACGAGGGAACTATTGCGATTCTCTTTCAGTGGTCTCTGCTTTGCCTGGTATGGATGGGGAGCTTTGATTCGCAGCTGCGAGAATGGAGGATGTCGCGCAGAAGAATGCTGGCTGTAATAGCCGCTTTTCTGGTCTGTTCGTTTGTAAGCTGGAAATTCTATTTTGCTCCTATTCAAGTAAGTCTCAGCGGAACGATCTTACCACTGCTTGGAAGTGTTGCTTTATACACCCGGTTGGGAAAAGAAAGGCGCAGAATTCATCTAGTAGGGGCAATGGCTACCGCTGTTCTACTGGTTTGGTTACGCTGGATATTTTTTAAGGACCCCATCTTGTTATTTTGGGAAGAACGTGTAATTATACCTGCGGTTGGAGTTGTCGCCACATTGATCATGAGCAGGCAAAGCAGGGCACAGTTGTTTCAGCTCCTATTTGCCCTGACCTTGGCCGATATTCTGCACTCCCTTTATTTTTGGAAGCTTTCAGGCTCGTGTATGTTCGGTACTGATTATGCACAGGATCTTCTGTGGAGTGGTATTTCGTTCATGTGTGTCATCCGTTTGATTTGGTCTATGATCCGGCGAGTTCTTGGCTGGAGGGAGCCGGAGTCTTCCCATTCAGATGCAGGAAGGTGATTTTTGGTGTTAAAACAGCTTCTCGCAAATGAATATGTCTTTCCGCTGACACTCGGATTCTTGTTCGGGATCTTGTGTCGGATCCATCTGCTGCGAACGGATTACCGTCAATATCCTACCTACCCACATGGGAAAATCATTCATGTCTCTTTAGGAGTGATTGCTTCAGCACTAGGCGCTTTGGCCGTACCTGCTTTGTTAAAAGAAAACTATACAGCTGTTACTTTCCTGACAGTAGCTGCACAGCAATTTCGCGATGTTCGCAATATGGAGAGGACAACACTGTCAGAGATTGATAAACAGGAACTAGTCCCGCGAGGAGGTCCCTACATCGAAGGCATTGCGATGGTGTTTGAAGGGCGTAATTACATGGTGATCTTTACTTCTTTGGTGACGACAACTGCGACCATTTTCTTTCAATGGTGGGGTGGAGTCATCGCAGGGATCATAGCATTGATCATTTCCCGCAAGCTCCGTTCTGGAAAAACGCTGTCGCTTATTGTCGATGTTGAGCCTGCAGAGCTCCGCGTGGAAGGTAAAGACTTGTACGCCGGGGATATCTATATCATGAATGTTGGATTGAAAGAAGCACGTAAGATCATCGCAGAGCAAGGAATGGCGTTAATATTAGCGCCAAAAGACGCCAATGCCAAAGTGACGATTGCGCATCCTGGACAGCGACAAGCTATTTTACATGATGTAGCCACACAGCTTGGGGTGTTTACGGATACAGGAGAGCCGTCCCTCACTCCGTTGGTAAAACGCGATCTGCCGACAGGGAGACTCGGTGTCTTTTTGTTGCCGCAAGTAAAAGACCTTGAGCGTGCGATAGCAGTCATTGAAGCGGTGCCTATATTAGAGAGTGTGTTCCGGATGCCTGGGAAGACGAAAGCCCGTGGGTAGGAGGTGGAGATCGTGCCTAGTCAAATCTTGGCCGTGATCACGATGAAAAAAGAGAATATCGCGGGCGGTGCTCCGATATTCATCGAACCAAGCAAAGAACGCCTGCAACAAACAGCTTTCACATTAGAGAAAATCTTGGATGCGATGGTCCATGAGATAAGCGAGGATACCCTTATCATTGTTCGCCATAAGTAGTGTATGGTATGATTAGCAAGTCAAAACGTAAAATGAGAGAGAGTGTTGTTGATTATGGGATTACCTGTGGTAGCCATTGTGGGGAGACCCAACGTGGGCAAGTCCACGATTTTTAACAGATTGATCGGTGAACGTATCGCAATCGTGGAGGACATGCCGGGAGTAACCCGTGACCGCCTTTACGGAAAAGGGGAATGGTTAACCCATACCTTTCATGTGATTGATACGGGCGGGATTGAATTTGGCGAGACCGACGAAATACTTACGCAAATGCGTTACCAGGCCGAGCTGGCAATTGATGAAGCAACTGTCATCATCATGATTGCTGATAGTCGTACAGGAGTAACCGACGCGGATATGGAGCTGGCACGGATGCTCAACCGTACGGGAAAACCGATTGTACTCGCCGTCAACAAAGCGGACAATCCTGAAATGCGCACAGATATTTATGACTTTTACTCCTTGGGATTGGGCGAACCGTTTCCTATCTCGGGAAGTCACGGTTTAGGGCTAGGGGACATGCTTGAGGAAGTCGTTCTGCATTTTCCTTCCGAAGAAGATGACGAAAACAAAGAAGATATCATTCGCGTATCTATTATTGGCAGACCAAATGTGGGCAAGTCATCCTTGACCAACGCCATTTTGGGTGAAGAGCGCGTAATCGTCAGTGAGGTCGCGGGAACTACTCGGGATGCGATTGACACCCCTTTTGAACGCGACGGACAAAGTTATGTTCTTGTCGACACAGCAGGGATGCGCAAGCGCGGGAAGGTATACGAGAATACGGAGAAGTATAGTGTAATGCGTGCGATGCGCTCCATTGAAGACTCGGATGTTGTCTTAGTAGTCATTAATGGCGAAGAGGGCATTATTGAGCAGGATAAAAAGATTGCCGGCTATGCGCATGAAGCAGGTCGTGGTGTCATCATTGTCGTAAATAAATGGGATGCCGTTGAAAAAGACGACAAGACGATGCAGCGCTTCACTGAATTGATTCGGGAAGAATTCAAATACCTGGATTACGCGCCAATTTTGTACGTTTCAGCCAAATCCAAACAGCGGGTACACACGATCCTGCCAAAAGTAGATGAAGTGTCCCAGGCGCATGCGATGCGTGTACCGACCTCTGTATTAAACGATCTGGTAACGGATGCAACCGTCCGGACACCACCGCCGTCTGATAGAGGAAAACGCCTGAAAATCAATTATGTTACACAAGCAACCGTCAAACCTCCGACGTTTATTTTGTTTGTTAACGATCCAGAGCTTATGCACTTCTCTTATGAGCGATACATAGAGAACAAAATACGCGAGGCGTTTGTCTTTGAAGGAACGCCTGTTAGAATCTGGACTCGGAAGAAAACGTAGGGAGGAAAAACCGCCATGGTGTTATTGTCTTGGGTGATCAGCTATCTGATCGGGTCCATCAGCTTTAGCTATCTCGTCGCCAAAAAAGTTGCAGGAATCGACATTCGCTCACATGGCAGCGGTAATGCGGGTGCCACCAACACGCTTCGGGTTCTGGGGAAAGGACCTGGGGTCGCTGTTCTCATCCTAGATGCGTTAAAAGGATTAGCGGCAATGGGGATCGCCCATCTCATTACCGGAGATCCCGTTGCCTATGCCATAGCCGGGTTATTTGCAATCGCAGGACACAATTGGCCCATTTTTTTCGGATTTCGCGGGGGAAAAGGCATAGCGACCACATTAGGTGTGGTGCTGGGCTTTTCTCCCCTGGCATTTTTAATTGGAGCAATAATCGCGGTCCTCGTTATTGCAATTACCCGCTTTGTGTCTCTTGGTTCATTAGTAATGGTAACCGTAATTCCCATTGTGATTTATTTTCTGGACAAGCCGATTTCCTTTTTTTGGGCGAGCCTCATAATCACCGTATTTGCTTATATTCGTCATTATAATAATATCCGAAATCTTCTTGCAGGAAATGAGCGTAAACTAGGTGATAAATCCCAGCATAAGTTGGGGTAGTACTACGTAGCGAACGTTCTGTGAAATGGATCTAGAAAAGTGGAGGGGGACCTATTGATAAAAAACGTTACCGTGATAGGTGCAGGTAGCTGGGGAACGGCACTCGCTTCCGTATTGGCGGACAATGGGCATCATGTGACGATTTGGGTACGAGATCCTAAACTGGCGGAAGAGATTAATACGAAACATGTGAATGGTAAATATTTGCCGGATGTGAAGCTCTCTGCCAATATCGTCGCGAGTGTTGATTTGCAAGAAGCGGTTACCAGAAAGCCAATTGTACTGTTGGCTGTTCCATCGCACGCGATGCGACAAATTTGCCGGCAAATGGCACCATTTCTCGATCCGCAAGTTCTTTTGATTCATGCAACCAAAGGCTTTGAACTGGAGAGTCTGAAGCGAATGTCAGAGGTAATTATGGAAGAAGTACCGACATCCATCTCATCCAGATTGGCGGTATTGTCGGGGCCTAGCCACGCGGAAGAAGTGGTTCTTCGCCAACCGACTACCGTTGTGGTAGCTTCCGAATCAGAAGAAAGCATGCTGCGGTCGCAGGATTTATTGATGAATGCCAATTTCCGCGTCTACACCAACCCGGATCTGATTGGTGCCGAAATCGCCGGAGCGTTAAAAAACATCATAGCACTCGGGGCAGGTATGTCAGATGGGCTCGGCTACGGTGACAATGCCAAAGCCGCTCTGTTGACGAGAGGGCTGGCTGAGATCAGTCGTCTTGGGATTAAGCTAGGTGCAATGCCGCCGACATTTGCTGGCCTCGCAGGTGTTGGTGATTTGATTGTGACATGCACCAGTAAGCACAGCCGAAATTGGCGGGCAGGCTACATGCTCGGTCAAGGCAAAAAGCTCGAGGATGTATTGGAGCAGATGGGAATGGTAGTGGAAGGGGTCAGAACGACACACGCTGCTTATGCCCTTTCTCGTCGTGAGGATGTCGATATGCCGATCGCTTCCGTCCTATACGGAATTTTGTTTGAAGAAAAAGAACCTCGCCAGGGTGTTGAGGAGCTGATGAGGAGAGGGAAAACCTACGAGATGGGGTATCTTGATCCGAATGGTGCATAATCGAATGCCTCACACATTCAGGCCCCTGCACATACCATAGGGAGAAAACCTAGGTAGCAGGAGGAGAGAGGTTATGAACAACTTTTTTTTGAAGAAGCTACAAGGAAAAGGAAGTGCGCAGGTTGATGAAGCCAAACTGCGTTCGCTGGCGGGTCAAGTAAAGCGCAGTGATTTTGAGGACGAGGCAAAGCTGCGTCAAATTATCCAAACGCTTGCCAATCTCAGTGGAAAACAACTCACTGCGGAAAAGGAAGACAAGATCATTGAAATGTTTCGTAATCAGGAAATCAACCTTCATGATATGTCATCCTTGACTAAGCTCTTAAAGTAGGAGAAATGGGCGATTATGCCCGTTACCTGCTGAGAAATCGATCATACAGTAAGACTAGGAACAATCATGGCTCTACAGGGACATGGCTGACCTACAGAAACAAGAAAAAAAGAGGGATCTCATCCCTCTTTTTTTCGTTGCTTGGAACTGCTGCTGCCGACAGTTTGACTAATCAGATTTTGAACCAACGGAGATTGTAACAGTCCCAAAAGTTGCCCGATATCTATATTGGCTAATGGATTGCTGCCCCCGGTTTCGGCCTCTGATGGCTCTTCGACCGTCTTTTCTGCAACTTCTTTCGCATTTGCCTTCTTCTTGGTCTTGGAGACGTCTTTTTCCGACGCAGCTTCTGGCTCCGGAACTTTCTTTCCAAGATTTTCGAATATCTCCATGGCTCCGTATAGCGTATCCATGGTTTCTTCTACTTGCCTTATGGTCGTGCTTATCCCTTTAATGTTATTGCGCATTTTGGATACGGATGTACGTAGGTCAACTGCTGGAATAATTTTCTTGGGTGTGATAGCAAGAGATACATCTGTCACCTGCTCGCTTAGTTTTTTGCTGGGTATGGGAGCATAAGGGTTTCGCCATTTCCGATTGTTTCCTTTGCTGCTCAACTTCCATCCCTCCAATGGGCGTTCTTCATCACCCATAGTCTATGCGAATGTCCAGATGGAGGTTCGTAGGGTGTCAGACGACAGGCTTACGAAGTATGGTATAATGAAGCAAAAAATGCAAAGGATGCTGCAATCCAGATGTATATTGATCCTATGACGAAGATGAACATCTCCTTGCTAGCTATTGGCCTGATGTTTGTCTGCAATTTGCTTATGATCTTTGCTAGAAAAATGACAAATACACTGTTTCGCTTTCTAGTAAAAACATGCGCCTTTTTACTGCTATTGGCGGTATTTGTTATGATTCTTATTGTGATTTTTGTATAAGGAGAGAGAAAAATGGCACAATTAACCTTACATACTCGCTCCGGAAGTTATGAAGTGCCTCTGGAGACGAACCAAACGATCGTGGCGATTGCTAAAAAAAACAAGGTGGTTTGGGGGCATACATGCCAGCGTGGCGTCTGCGCCCAGTGTCGTACGCAGGTACTGGAGGGCGCAGAATACTTGAACGAAGTAACGAAAGAAGAAAAATTGCGTCTTCGCAAAGCAGAACGGGCAGAAGGGTATCGACTTGGCTGTCAGATTCAGATCGTCAAAGAAGGAGATGTAAAACTCGCCCATCGACCTTATTGATGGGGAGTGACAGAAATGGGAAAAATCACCTTTTTACCAGGCGGCAAAAGCATCAAGGCTAGGCCCGGACAAACAATTGTAAGTGCAGCCGCCGCAGCACGCGTGGTGATCCCTCAGCGCTGTGGTGGACATGCGTCCTGCCTCATGTGCCGGGTAGTCATTGAGAGTGGGGAGCTGACAAGCCCGACGGCCTTGGAGGTACGCAAGCTGCCCGAGCAGGATATAGCCAAAGGAATCCGTCTGGGATGCCAGGCAAAAGCGACACAGAAGGATTGCACGGTGCGGATCCCCGAGAGTCGCTTGAAGTCCGTTGTACAGGCTGCATTAGAGAAGCAGCGCAAGGAAAATGAAGAATGAGTCTAAGAGGTGTGGAAACAGCATGTGGAAATCATGGCGTAAAACGTTTAAACTGGTCGCGAGTTTGACGATCCTGTCTGTCGTCTTATCAGGATGCTTGTACCCTGATGAGAGAAAAGCGGAAAATCAAGTTCCCAGTACGTTTTTTCTAGAAGCAACACAAAAAGCAATTGAGCAATTTCAAAAGGATACCCAGGTTTTGCCTATTGTTACAAAACCGATGGAGACTCCCATTTTCGAAAAATACGAGATTGATTTCCGTAAAATGATCCCCAAATACATGCCGGATGTGCCTGGCAATGCCTTTGAAAAGGGCGGTACATATAAATATGTCTTGATCGATGTAGAGACGAAGCCGACGGCAAGGCTGATCCATTTGGGTGCCGTTAGTACAGTGGCGGATGTTCAGAGCGCTGTTGATCGCTATCGCAACTACTTCAATAAATTGCCAGTTCAGTCTGATCTGGGCAACGGATACTATTCCATTGACCACTCCGAGATTGGTGTAAAAGTGTGGCAAGTACCATCCACGATGGGCAATTACCTGCTTCCTCTTGTGATGAACGCGGAGGGGAAGGTAGGGATTGATTACGGAGCCGATATTGCCAATATGCTGCGTGAGAACAAGGTGACGGTACAACCGAAAACTGATCCTCGGTATGTACTGGCGCGAGAAACCATGTTTGTCCCGGCGAAGTCCTTTCCGTATGAACTGGTGGATGGGGAACCAAGACTGATGAAATTGTAAGGAAGAAAGACGACTCTTAAGCTGGAGTCGTTTTTTTTGTTCTAGTTATCCCAAAAATACATATATTTGTACTGTCCACGAAACTAGTACGAGATTCCCTACGAAAATACTGGAGGTCAGGGATAATTCGGAAAATCGGTCATAGTGTAAAAATAGACAAATAGAAGGAGGTCATCGATGGTGGAACGAGTCGATATCTTTAAAGACATTGCCGAACGGACGGGCGGAGACATCTACCTAGGTGTGGTAGGCCCGGTTCGTACGGGAAAATCGACCTTTATCAAGCGGTTTATGGAGCAGGTCGTCATCCCGAATATCCAGTCAGAGGCTGAGCGGATCCGCGCCACGGACGAATTGCCGCAAAGTGCATCTGGCCGAACAATCATGACGACAGAACCCAAATTTGTTCCTAACCAGGCCGTCAATGTACACGTTACAGAAGGGCTCAGTATCAACGTTCGCCTCGTTGACTGCGTCGGCTATACGGTACAGGGTGCAAAAGGGTTCGAAGACGATAACGGCCCTCGCATGGTGAATACTCCTTGGTATGAGGAGCCCGTTCCTTTTGAGGAAGCGGCGGAAGTAGGAACACGCAAGGTGATTCAGGAGCACTCCACCATTGGGATCGTGGTTACGACGGATGGCAGCATCGCTGAAATACCGCGTGTGGGATACATTGATGCGGAAGAGCGCGTTGTAAATGAGCTGAAGGAAGTAGGCAAGCCGTTCGTCATCATCGTCAACTCTACACGTCCTCGTTCAGACGAAGCACAAAATTTGCGCGTGCAGCTTCAGGAAAAATACGACGTACCAGTTGTCGCTTTGTCAGTCGATCAGATGACGGAACAAGAAGTGCTTCTGCTCATGAGAGAAGTACTGTTTGAGTTCCCAGTTCATGAAGTAAACGTAAATCTGCCGAGCTGGGTTATGGTTCTGGAGAACGGACATTGGCTCCGTCAGAATTATGAAGAAGCTGTACGTGAGACCGTGCAGGACATCCGCCGGTTACGCGACGTGGACCGTGTCGTCGGTTTCTTCAATGATTATGACTTCGTGGAGCGCGCGTCTCTCGCCGGAATGCATATGGGGCAAGGGATTGCAGAGATCGATCTCTATGCTCCAGACGAGTTATATGATCGCATCCTGATGGAAATTGTGGGTGTGGAAATCAACGGCAAAGATCACTTGCTGAAAATTATGCAAGAGTTCGCTCATGCCAAGAGGGAGTATGACCAAGTAGCGGAGGCCTTGCACATGGTTCGGAGTACAGGCTACGGCATAGCTGCTCCGTCGTTGCATGAGATGACCTTGGACGAACCTGAGCTGATCCGCCAAGGGCCGCGTTTCGGTGTAAGACTCAAGGCGACAGCGCCGTCTATCCACATGATTCGCGTGGATGTGGAATCAGAATTCGCGCCTATCATCGGCACGGAAAAACAAAGCGAAGAGCTGGTCCGTTATCTCATGCAAGACTTTGACAAAGATCCGCTTTCCATCTGGAACTCAGACATTTTCGGTCGGTCGCTCCATTCTATCGTAAGGGAAGGCATCCAGGCAAAAATCACGATGATGCCGGATAATGCACGTTATAAACTGCAAGAAACCTTGGGTCGTATCATCAACGAAGGTTCGGGCGGACTGATTGCGATTATACTCTAAGAACCAGGATGATAGTCCTATGAATACGGAATAAACAAGGGGCACCCGGCGTGACGGGATGCCTTTTTTTCTTGTATTTCGCTTTATTTCGACAGGAGGGGCTTGAATTTAAGAAAACGGTGTATTACTATAAGCTTGTCAGATCGGTAAAAACAACCAATCGTGTATAAAATGCTTCGTTTCGGTTAAGAAAAATAATAGCTAGGACTTGGTGTTCTTTGAGGGGAGGTGAACAAGATGAACAAAACAGAACTGATTGCAAAAGTGGCTGAAACCACTGAACTCACCAAGAAAGATGCAACCAAAGCAGTTGACGCGGTTCTCGACGCGATTGCTGACGCATTGAAAACAGGTGATAAAGTCCAACTGATCGGCTTTGGTAACTTCGAGGTTCGTGAGCGCGCGGCTCGTAAAGGTCGTAACCCGCAAACTGGTGAAGAGATCGAAATCGCTTCCAGCAAAGTACCTGCTTTCAAACCAGGGAAGCAACTCAAAGACTCCATCAAGTAGTCGTTATCTTTGTAAACGAAGCACTTACATAAAAAACCCACATTGAGTCGATGTGGGTTTTTTTCTGCGCATCTGCACTTTTAGAAGAAAATTTTGGAAGATCTTTTTGTTTTTTTGTAGCCGGTGTGATAAGATTGGCTTGTTTCGCCTATTGATCGTCGTGTCAAGAAGGCGTGAGGAATGGACATGTCATAGGTGGTTACGCAGTGGTATGTCATCAAGTTAGGAGGTACAAAAATGAACGTTGATTTGGATAAAATTCAGCAAGCGGTTCGGATGATTTTAGAAGCAATCGGTGATAACCCGGACCGGGAAGGATTGCTAGATACCCCTAAACGTGTAGCGAAAATGTACGCCGAAGTATTTGAAGGCATGCACATAGACGAAGAGAAATACTTCGAAACGGTATTTAGTGAAGATCATGAAGAGATGGTGCTTGTAAAAGACATCCCGTTCTACTCAATGTGTGAGCATCACCTGGTTCCTTTTTTTGGAAAGGCGCATGTGGCCTATATCCCGCGCGGTGGCCGTGTAGTGGGACTAAGCAAATTGGCACGCGCTGTTGACACTGTAGCACGTCGACCTCAACTGCAGGAAAGAATCACGACAACCGTTGCAGACTCCCTCGTCCGCAAGCTGGACCCACATGGAGTAGTGGTCGTCGTGGAAGCAGAGCATATGTGCATGACCATGCGCGGTGTGAAGAAGCCTGGTTCCAAAACCATAACATCTGCCGTACGCGGAGTATTTGAAAAAGATCCTGCAGCTCGTGCAGAAGTATTCAGCCTGATTCGTACGTAATATCAAGGTGCAAATAGCAGAAAAATACGATAATACTATTGACAATAGAGGTAAAAAATAGTATAGTGTACATGTACAGTCGGGATGTGGCGCAGCCCGGTAGCGCGCACCCTTGGGGTGGGTGAGGTCCAGGGTTCGAATCCCTGCATTCCGACCATCTACATGATCAGACCAGAAGCCTGAGGATCAGGCTTCTTTTTTTGTCTCCTTTTGCTGATTCCATATTCGCTATTGGCTTCCTGATATTTCTTTTCTATAATGAGGAGGAAGACAAGCTAGGAAGGATTGTTCGTAACCATGAGGGTTCCAGTATCACTTCAGCCATATTCGAATCAGATGCCGCAAACCTATGATACCGGCACAGGGCAGTCTACTCTTTCAAACGGTCACGACCAGCTGTTT
Organism: Brevibacillus sp. NRS-1366; assembly: GCF_050467985.1. Lineage (NCBI taxonomy): Bacteria > Bacillati > Bacillota > Bacilli > Caryophanales > Paenibacillaceae > Brevibacillus > Brevibacillus sp. NRS-1366. Next base: position 139,005 of record NZ_JBITPN010000017.1, read on the forward strand.
TCTGACCTTTTGCAAGAAAAATTGGCTAATGGGCAACGGGTAATCACATCGCAGGAAATTTTGGCCGAGCTTGACGGGTCACCCGAATGGAACTTTGCAAATGGAGCCCCCGATCGTTATGCAGAGGCTTCTGAGTCAGGTTCTGCAGGGCGAACAGCCGCTATGCCTTCGAAAGACATTTTAGAAAAAATCGACCGAATGGCCAATCGGGTAGGTGTAGACAAAGATTTGGTGCGGGAAGTTGTGAGAGCCGAGTCTAATTTCGATCCGAATGTTGTTTCCCATGCGGGAGCAAAAGGCTTGATGCAATTGATGGATCAAACAGCGAAAGCGATGCATGTGCGCAACGTCTATAATCCTGACGAAAATTTGGCGGGAGGAACCAAGTATCTAAAAACGCTCCTCGACCGTTATGACGGCAACGTGAAAGTAGCCTTAGCAGCTTATAATGCGGGGCCAGGGAGAGTTGGTCGCCTGGGCATTGACACTGACGCGGATCTCGAAGCGAAATATGACCAGCTGCCGCTAGAAACACAGCGCTACGTGGAAAAAATCATGAACCGACTAGAGCCAAAAGGGACAACATACTAGGGCATTAGCGATAACGCAATTGTCAGGAGGAAAAAGCGTGTCACAACCATCTGCTTTTAATCAGGATTATTTTGTGGTCAAGGCAAAAGAAAATGGTGTGCATGTGATCGGGCTAACGAGAGGCACCGATACCCGTTTCCATCACACAGAAAAGCTCGACAAGGGCGAAGTCATGATTTTTCAATTTACAGAGCATACTTCAGCGATAAAAGTCCGGGGGAAAGCCCTCATTTACTCCCAGCATGGGACAATTGATACAACGGAATGATCTTGTGGTTTTGGGTAAAAGCAGGCATAGCCTGCTTTTTTTATTTGTAGAATGGTGGAGAGGAGGGATGCCCATGCCCCGCAATCTATTTATGGCTATCGCTGTATCCACATTCTTGGCATTGATGCTGTCTCTTGTCCCCAGCTCTGGCTGGAAGGGTGCTGATGTTCCGACATTCCATGCTGCCCACCCGATCCACCTAAGCGAGCAAAATGCGCTTGATTTGTTTACAATGGTGGAAACACATTATAATATTAAGCGTATAAAATGGGAAAACTCGTCAATTTATGTCGATTTAGCGGTGAAATCCGATCAAAAGGTAGAACTCCCTCATGTTTATCAAGATTTTTATGGCTTGACACATGATTTGTTTACCCTTACAGACAATGTGAAGCAAGTCTATTTTCGGCTGCTAGAAGTGACCGATACACCAAAAGAGTCAAGACTCCTGGTGGCGATCCAATCTAACAGTGAAAACCAGGCTGCACACGCCACGCCATTGACAGAACTGTCCGATGTGGAATCATATGTGAGAGATACTTTTCCTGTTCGAATCGATCCCTATTTTTATGAGAGAATTAGTCCCTGACGAAAGAAGTATGGTATGATAGCAGGAACGGCCTTTTGACCGGATGGCAAAGTATTACGGAAGTGTACGAAAGCAGGCAGACATCTTTAGGTTGCGCAGCTTGTGGAGGAGGACGCATGAGCAAAGAACACACCCCCTATGTAGAAGAAGTTCGGTTGATCATCGAACAGATCTACAAGCGAAGTACCCACCCTTATGTAGAATATTACGTTGATGTTCCTTCCATGGCGGAAAATCGTCTTGAGCTTTTGTACCTGTTTTTGCGGGAGCAAGGTATGACCAAGGAACGGGCAGTGATTTTCTGCACAGCGACGGGACTGGTCCAGCTTGGACTGGACATGCACGAACATGTGAAAAATGAGTATGAAGAGTCACAGACGGCCGAGCGAAGCAGACAGCTCACAGTGCTGGCCGGCGATTATTACAGTAGCCGCTACTATCATTTGCTTGCACAGGCAAGTGAGATTAAAGCGATTCAAGTATTGTCCGGTGCCGTACAACGAGTAAATGAAGCCAAGATGAAATTGTATGTCGCTGGTCGAGATGGCAAGATCCCATCTGACGAAGAGTACTGGGAGCTGCGTAATACGATTGATACAGGCTTGTATGTAGCGATCGTGGAAGAGTATGCTGATTCTGAAGATAATCGACGCTTTTGGATTGATCTCATGAAGGAAACAGCTAAGGTAGAGAGTGTAATCGGGGAGTGGGAGCAAATAAAATGGCAAGAACAAGTTCCCTTTGGTTTTGCCCGTTTTTTGCTGCAAAAACCAGGGGCTACGCTCGCGCAGGTTATGTCCGGTGTCGAGATGAAAGCCATGGAAATGATCAGCATGTGCGAGCAAATGGTGCGTACGCTGCATCCCGCTGAAAAGCGGAATATGCTTTCAACGATTACGGCTCGCTACTCTCATCGGATTAATCGATTGAAACGGGTAATTGAGGAGATGTAAGCCTAGTGAACCAGATGCAGATGAAAGAGAAGGCAGAGTACGTCCATTCCGTTTTTGAAAGCATTGCAAAAGACTATGACAAAATGAACAACATCATTAGTTTTGGAAGCCATGTCATGTGGCGCAACTATACCATGAAGCAGATGAACATCCAGCCTGGGCACACTGCCTTGGACGTAGCATGTGGTACAGGTGATTGGACCATCGCTTTGGCCCATGCTGTGGGCAGTACAGGAAGCGTCGTAGGACTGGACTTCAGCCAGAATATGTTGGATGTCGGCGCTTACAAGGTCTCTAATGCAGGTGTGGGCAATACAGTCAAGCTAGTCAATGCGGATGCGATGAATTTGCCATATGAGGACAACACTTTTGATTTTGCGACAATCGGATTTGCCCTGCGCAATGTTCCCGATGTACAGAAAGTGTTGAATGAAATGGCTCGTGTCGTTAAGCCTGGAGGTAAAGTCGTTTCCTTGGAAGTGTCCAAGCCCCCCTTTATTCCTTATCGTAAGCTATTTTATCTCTATTTCTATAAGATATTGCCGTTGGTTGCGAAATGGACTGTGGACAAGTATGAAGAGTACGCCTGGTTACCTGAATCCCTGACGAAATTCCCTGACAGTCGCGAGTTGGCACGCATGTTCCAGCAAGCGGGGTTGGATCCGGTTCAGGTCAAATTATTTATGGGTGGAGTTTCTGCCCTGCACATCGGTACAAAATCGTAGGATGTCTTTTACTGGTTCCCGATTCAGCATGAGAGGGCTCACCAGTATTTCTTTAGTGGATAGGAAGTGTACGACATGGGTCTTCGTAAATTGAAAATTATTTTGGAAATGATAAAATTCGAGCACTCCCTCTTTGCATTGCCGTTTGCTTTTATGGGAGCTGTTTTGGGTAGCATTGTCATAGAAAAGGCTTGGCCCACTTGGATGGAAATCTTTTGGGTTACAGTAGCGATGGTTGGGGCAAGAAGCGCAGCGATGTCATTGAATCGGGTAATCGACCGAATTATTGATGCGAAAAATCCGCGGACTGCCACACGCGCCATTCCGGCTGGACTCATCTCGATAATAGAAGTGATCTTGTTTATCGTTGTGTCGTTTGCTGTGCTTTTCATTGCAGCATTCCAGTTGAATGAACTGGCAGTGAAGCTTTTGCCGCTTGCTGTATTTGTCCTAGTGCTATATTCCTATACCAAGCGTTTTACGTGGCTGTGCCACTTCATTCTTGGTGTGGCTATCGGCTTTGGGCCATTAGGCGGCTGGGTAGCGACTACAGGTCAGGTAGATGCCATTGGATTGCTTTTGTTTGCGTCTGTTATGTTTTGGACAGCGGGTTTTGATATTATTTATGCTTGTCAGGACGCTGATTTTGACAGAAAAGAAGGCTTGTTCTCCATGCCTAGCCGTTTCGGGATTGCAAATGCGCTCTTGACTGCAAGAATATGCCACATTCTTACTTTTGCAGGATTGATGTCTTTGTATGTTGTAGCTGACTTGTCCATTTGGTTTTTGATTGGTGTCTTGATATCCGGTGCGATCCTCATTTATGAGCACAGTCTTGTGAAGCCAACCGATCTTTCTAAACTGGATGTCGCTTTCTTCAATATGAACGGCATCTTGAGTGTTGTCATGTTTACGTTTACCATGATTGATTTAGTGATCTCATGAATCAGCAAAAATGGGCTGTTGGGATAACGGGAGCAAGTGGTGCCATCTATGGCGTACGGTTAGTTCAAGAACTGCTGCGTGCCGGACACATTGTCCATTTGATGATTACTGAAGCGGGATGGCAAGTTTTCCAAGATGAATTGGATTGGGAGACCAGCAACAGAGAAGGCTTGCTGCAGGAGAAGTTGCAACAGGATTTTTCTGGTGAGCTGCATTATTGGGGTCTGCGCGACTTCAATTGTCCGGCGGCAAGTGGTTCGTACCGTTGTGACGGGATGATCGTGGTTCCATGCTCGATGGGAACTCTCTCCGGTATTGCACACGGGGCATCAGGCAGCCTCTTAGAGAGGGTAGCGGATGTCATGCTCAAGGAAGGGCGCCGCTTGGTCATTGTCCCGCGTGAGACTCCACTGAATGCCATTCAACTAGAAAACATGCTGAAGCTGAGTCGCTTGGGCGTAAAAATATTGCCGGCGATGCCAGGCTATTATCAAAAACCGCAAACGATGGATGATCTCATCAATTTTGTTGTAGGGAAAGCTTTGGATGCACTCGATGTACCACACTCGCTGTTTCGGCGTTGGGGGGAATAAGAAGCATGCAAAAATCCTTGCGAATTGGACAAATCTTATACACGAACGTACTCCCTGTTTACTTTTATTTTGACCAGGCAAAATTTGAGGACCGTATCGAGTTTATTCGTCAAGTGCCTGCTCAGTTGAACCAGGCGATGGCTTCGGGCGAAATAGATATGGGTCCCATTTCTTCCTTTAGCTATGCTGAGCATGCTTCCCAATATGTGGCGTTGGCGGATCTTTCCGTCAGTGCCAAAGGGAGAGTAGGCTCCCTTTTCTTGTTCAGCAAGAAGCCGATTGAGCAATTGAATGGAGCTCGTATTGCTCTCACGAATACGTCGGCAACCACAGTCAATCTGTTAAAAATCATTCTCCGTAAGTTTTACGATTATGAGATTTCCTACGTTACACAAGAGCCTTTACTGGATGAAATGCTGCGCGGAGCGGACGCTGCGTTGTTAATTGGTGATGACGCCATTCAGGCGAAGCGCAATGGCAGGGACTTGCACGTCTATGATTTGGGAGAACTGTGGCATCAGTTTACGGGCTATTCCATGACGTTCGCGATCTGGGCACTGCGCAAAGCGGTGATTGCCGAACATCATGACTTGATTGCAGAAGTGCATGCTTCTTTTTTGGCTAGCAAAAGGAAGACGCTCGAAAATTCAGCTCCCTTGATTGATTACGTTCACACCCATTACGGAGGAGAGAAAGAGGAGTGGGCCCGCTATTTTCAGGGATTACAGCACGATTTCGGCGACGTACAGCGGATTGGATTGGAGTATTACTACCGATGCGCGGCGGAGCTGGGACTTCTAGCGGCACCAACCACTGTCGACCTGTGGCAGGCTGGGGGCCGACAGACCAAAACTACGTTGACGAGATAGGTGGAACGGATGAACCTAGTCGATATTTACTTCAAGATGAAAAAGGACGTCCAGTACATTGAAGATGAACTGGAAAAGTCCATTGATACAGAAGTACGCGAGCTTTATCAATCTTCGACCCACCTTCTCAAAGCAGGAGGAAAACGGATTCGTCCGGTATTTGTGCTGCTCGGGGGAAAATGGGGGAAGTATGATGTAAAACGTCTGAAACACGTAGCTGTTCCACTCGAGCTGATTCATATGGCCTCGCTTGTGCACGATGACGTCATTGACGATGCGGATAAGCGGCGTGGCAAGGACACCGTACGGATGAAGTGGGACAACAAGGTGGCAATGTATGCGGGTGATTACATTTTTGCTCGTGCGCTGGCGATTGCCTCAGCACTGCCGATACCGCAATTGCATCAAATTTTGTCCAATGCTATTGTCGAAGTCTGCAAAGGCGAGATAGAGCAAGTGAAAGATCTGAACAACTGGGAACAAAACTTCCGGACGTATTTGCGGCGCATTAAACGCAAAACGGCCTTGCTGATCGCGATAAGCTGTCAGCTCGGTGCTGTTGCCAGCGGGGCCACCGAAGAACTCGTGCGCAAAATGTACTGGTACGGGTATAACGTGGGTATGGCATTCCAGATTACCGATGACATTCTTGATTTCACAGGAACAGAGAAACAGCTAGGGAAACCGGCTGGAAGCGATCTGGTTCACGGAAATATCACATTGCCTGCGCTATATACGGCTCATCACGGGAAATCCGCGCAGCAGTTCCAGGCTTGGATTGCGGAAAATACGTTTTGGGATCACATTGACGAAGCGATTCGTTTGGTACGTGCAGGCGAGGGAATAGCGTTTTCGCAACAGTTAGCCGAGCGTTACATTGCCCGTGCGCATGCCATTTTGGCAGATTTGCCTGATAATCAAGCAAAAACGTCCCTGACAGGAATTGCAAATTTTATCATTGACCGCAAATTTTAATGATATTTTGACGGTCAGCCTGTTGCTTGACCACCATACTTTTGATAAAATTTCTGTTGGTGGTGTCAACTACACCAATACATAGCTCTAATGGAGGCATACTTACAATGGAAAAAACATTCCTTATGGTAAAACCTGATGGCGTACAACGTAATCTGATCGGGGAAATCGTTTCCCGTTTTGAGAAAAAAGGATACCAATTGGTAGGCGCAAAGCTGATGACTGTTAGCCGCGAGCTGGCTGAAGAGCATTATGCTGAACACAAAGAGCGTCCTTTCTTTGGTGAACTGGTAGACTTCATCACTTCTGGACCAGTATTTGCTATGGTATGGCAAGGCAACAACGTAATCACAACTGCTCGTGCAATGATGGGTAAAACAAACCCGGTTGACGCGGCTTCCGGAACAATCCGTGGTGATTTCGCTACTTCCGTTGGCATGAACATCATCCACGGCTCCGATTCTCCTGAAAGTGCTGAGCGCGAAATCGGCCTGTGGTTCTCCGCGGATGAAGTTCTCTCCTTCGAGAAAACAATCCAACGCTGGATCTAATGATTTTCTGCAAAAAAACCCCTTTCGTGGGGGTTTTTTTCTTTTTTTCGTCAAAATATGCGTCTGTCCTGATAGGATTTTACTCAAATAATGGCGAATGAAGAGAGAGGTAACTGTTAAAGGGGGCACCGTTCTCAATGGAAGATAAGGACTTTCTCCAATTTATAGCAAATGTTAAAAAAATGACCGGTATTGATCTTGCCCTCTACAAAGAAGCGCAAATGAAGCGTCGCCTCACCTCACTTCGAGTGAAGCGGGGATATGCCACGTTTACCCATTATTTTGATGCTATCGCAAAGGACAAGGAAATGTTCTATGAGTTCCTGGACAGGATGACGATCAACGTATCGGAATTTTTCCGCAATCCGGGTAGATGGGATGTCCTCGAAAACAAGATACTGCCTCGACTTGCAAAGCAATCGGGCCCTGTCAAATGCTGGAGTGCAGCTTGCTCGACTGGGGAGGAGCCATACACGCTTTCCTTGATTCTGCTGCGCAAGAGAGTAGAAGCAACCATTCTCGCGTCAGACATTGATGAAGGCGCTTTGTCTAAAGCAAAGCAAGGGGTGTATACGGACCGTTCACTGCAGGACTGTCCGAAAGATTTGGTCGCCAAGTATTTTTTAAAAGATACGCTCAGCTACCGGATTTCAGAGGAAGTAAAAAAACGCGTTACTTTCAAAAAGCACAACCTGCTTGCAGATACGTTTGATTCTCATTTCGACTTGATCATTTGCCGCAACGTGATGATTTACTTCACAGAAGAAGCAAAGCATGAGCTCTATCACAAGTTCAGTCGAGCTCTGAAGCCGGGGGGAGTCCTGTTCGTTGGCAGTACAGAACAGATCTTTCAGCCTCAGCAGTACCAGCTTGAAGCGGAAGATACGTTTTTTTATCGAAAAATGGGATAATTCACCTGCGCTCTAGTATATCTGTGTTCTTTTATCCCTAGACTAGGAATACCTACGTGCAGGGGAGGCAGCAGATGGATAAGCAAAAGGTCATCGAAGCATATCGTCGAGGTCTGATTACACTTCAGGAGTGTGGACAAATACTGGGTACGGAAAAGACGCAATTAGACGATCTGATGCGTGTGGACCACCTCCGACAACCACTTGGATCCAATCCGTTTTTGGTGGTGGACCGCTTCTAAATTAGCGCCAAGTAAATCCCCAGCGCTTCTCCATTCGGAGGGGCGTTTTTCCTGTCAAGGATCAGGATTTCAAACGGTTTTGCCACTTTTATGTTTCCACCGCGGAACAGGTATGATATTATAGCGCTTAAAAGTGATAAAGGACAGCATCCCTTTTGAATCAAATTTAGGGATAAGGCTGCCTGGAGGATGGAGGAAGGAAAGAGATGCGTTACTTGACAGCAGGGGAGTCTCACGGGCCTCAATTGACAGCAATCATCGAAGGCGTACCGAGTAACTTGCCTATTTCCATTGAGGCGATTAACGAGCAATTGGCACGTCGACAAAAAGGCCATGGACGTGGAAGAAGAATGCAAATTGAAATAGATCAGGTGAAGGTGCTATCCGGTGTCCGTCATGGGTATACCACAGGTGCTCCAATCACACTGGTCGTGGAAAATAAAGATTGGACTCACTGGCAAGGGATCATGTGTGCTGAACCAGTCGAAGGCGCGGAAGAAAAAAGACGTGTGTCTCGTCCTCGCCCGGGTCATGCCGATTTGAACGGTGCGATTAAGTATCATCAGCGGGATATGCGAAATATTCTGGAACGTTCTAGCGCACGTGAGACGACTATTCGTGTGGCAGTAGGCGCAGTAGCGCGTCAACTGCTGGCTGCTTTCGGCATTCGTTTAGGTGGCCAAGTATTGCAGATTAACGATGTCGTAGCAAAACGTCAGGACGTCAGCCTTGACGAGCTGATTGCACGTACGGAAGAGTCACCCGTTCGCTGCCTGGATAAAGAAGCCGAGCCACGCATGATGGCTGCGATTGACAAGGCAAAAGAAGACGGAGACTCCCTGGGTGGAATCGTTGAGGTTATTGTGGAAGGCGTTCCAATTGGCCTTGGAAGCCATGTTCAATGGGACCGCAAGCTGGATGGCCGTTTGGCGCAAGCCATCATGAGCATTCAGGCATTCAAGGGTGTAGAGATCGGCATCGGCTTTGAGGCAGCAGGATTGTCAGGCTCCCAAGTGCACGATGAAATTCTTTGGAACGAAGAGACTGGCTACAGCCGTAAGTCGAACCGTGCCGGTGGACTGGAAGGCGGTATGACAACAGGAATGCCTGTCGTTGTGCGTGGTGTCATGAAGCCGATTCCGACCTTGTACAAGCCGCTGATGAGCGTAGATATTGATTCCAAAGAGCCGTTTTCCGCTAGCATTGAGCGATCTGACAGCTGTGCGGTACCAGCAGCTAGTGTAGTAGCAGAAGCAGTGGTAGCGTGGGAAATCGCAAACGCCATGTGTGACAAGTTCCCATGTGACTCGATGGATGATATGGTGGAAAACGTGCGCCAATACCGCGCATATACGGAGAAATACTAATGAGTGCAAAGAGCCTGACTGTTGAACTAGGAGAGCGCTCTTACCCGATTGTGATTGGAAATGGCCTCTTGCAGCAAGTTCCGACCCTGCTGCAAGAGGCGAGCATTTCCTCTGCAAGCAAGCTTTTGATCGTGACCGATGAAAATGTTGCTGCTGGCTATTTGGATTCTCTGCGTGAGGTTCTCCGAGCTGCTGGCTACCAGGCTTCTGCTAGTGTTATCGCAGCGGGAGAGCAGTCGAAGTCCCTCGCCGTCTATGAACGGATCATGACTGAAGCCATTCAGGCTGGTCTAGATCGGAGGTCTGCTGTATTGGCTCTCGGTGGCGGTGTCGTGGGAGATCTGGCAGGATTCGTGGCGGCCACGTATATGCGTGGAATTGATTTTGTCCAGCTGCCTACTACGCTGCTTGCCCATGATAGCTCCGTCGGCGGGAAAGTTGCCATCAATCATGCGCTGGGGAAAAATCTGATTGGAGCATTCCATCAGCCTCGCGTTGTCATTTATGATACAGCCGCTCTACAAACATTGCCGAAGTGTGAGGTAGCAGCGGGATTTGCAGAGGTCGTCAAGCATGGACTCATTGCAGATGAGTCTTTTGTAGATTGGCTCCAGGAAAACGCAGAGAGTCTGTGGGATCTGGATTCTGAATTATTAGCGAAAGCGATTCAACGTGGCTGTGCAGTCAAGGCCGCGATTGTCTCAGAGGACGAGACGGAGCAGGGACAACGTGCATTACTCAATTTAGGCCATACGTTTGGACATGCTTTTGAAGCGCTGTCCCACTACTCAACGCTTAACCATGGTGAAGCAATAGCGATTGGCATGTGCCTCGCTGCCAAAGTGGCTGAACGTATCGGCTTTGCAGAAAAAGGCGTCTACGCGCGAACCGAGAGAGTCCTTCGCCTCTACCATCTTCCTACTAAATGGCCTGGTGACCTGTCGCCAGAAGCGGTGTTGGATGCAATGAGACGAGACAAAAAAACAATCGGCGGCAAGCTTGCTTTAGTCTTGCCACGTGCAATCGGACAAGTGGAAGTAGTAAAAGACATCGATGAAGACCTGATCATCAGCGTAATGAAAGAAGAAGCGGAGGCATAACGATGGGAGTGCGAGGAATCAGAGGCGCTGTAACGGTGGAAGCCGATACACGCGAAGAAATTATTTCTTCTACAAAGTGGCTGTTGGAAGAGATGGTAGGACGTAACGAGGTAAATCCTGAGGATATCGGAAGTATTATCATTACGACGACACCCGATCTGTGTGCGACTTTTCCAGCGCAAGCAGCACGTATGATTGACGGGGAAGCATGGGCCTATGTTCCACTCATGTGTGCCCAAGAAATTCCTGTACCCGGGGGGCTGCCCCTCTGTGTCCGCGTCATGATGCATGTGAATACAGACAAGACAGCCAAAGAAATTCAACACGTTTTTCTACGTGATGCTGTGAAGCTACGGCCTGACCTGACAAATCGCAGTTGACAATCGGGGCGCTCTCTTTTACCATAAGTGAAACGAGAGCGCCTCGTTTTCCGGTTTTAAGCAGATACCGGCTGAGAGCAGAGTGAGTAGAGCAGAGTTGAGATGAGTTAGGTTGAGGAGAGAAGAGCAGGCTGGGTACATATACATGCCCAATCCAGGTCTCCTACTGGATTTTTTTTCATATTTTCTTTCTCCCCCTACCTCTCGCTCTAAGAAGCGGATGTAGAAAAGGCGGGTTTGTTCCTCCCTTTTCACACCCTCTAAAAAGGAGATGAGAGTCCATGTATTTCCCCTCCCTGGCCGAAGTGCAGTCCCTTTCGGCATCGTATTCCTTGATTCCTGTAAGCATGACTTTGCTCGCGGACCAAGAAACACCTATCCGTCTGTATCAGAAGATTCGAACGAGTGATTCTTTCCTCTTGGAGAGCGTCGAAGGCGGTGCTCGCTGGGCACGGTTTTCGTTCATTGGAATGAACCCCTTTCAGATTGTGGAAGCAAAAGGGGAAGTAATAACAGTTTCCAGGCGAAATGGAGAGCGTTTCGTCCAGAAGGGCAACCCGGTAAATTTTTTGCGCGAAGAAACGGATCGCTACAAAAGCCCTAAACTCCCGCGCTTCCCTCGTCTGAGTGGCGGAGCGGTTGGATTCTTCGGCTATAATACGCTGCGTTATTTTGAAAATTTACCTGTGCATCGAAAAGAAGCAGTACGGGTACCCGACATGCGGTTTCTCTTCGTTGACGAGATGATTGCATTCGACCATTTGAAACAAGAAATTCAGTTGATTGTCAACCTGCATGTAGAGCCAGGTGATACAGCCTCCCGGATCGACGAAAAATACAAACTAGTTTGTGAACGACTCGAGCAGCTGGCGACAAAAGTTACAGCTCCCCTGCAGGCTGACAGCCGCATCCAGGTAGCGACCGGGTCGCCGGAACCGTTGTCCGTCGAGCCCAATATGAGCCGGGAACAATATGAACGGATGGTAGAACAAGCCAAAGAATACATTGCGGCCGGAGATATTTTTCAGGTAGTGCTATCCCAGCGCTTTTCTGTAAAAACGTCCGTCGATCCATTTGCCGTTTACCGCTTGTTGCGTACACTGAACCCCTCTCCTTACATGTACTACCTCGAGTATGAAGGTGAGACAGTTGTCGGAACGTCTCCCGAGCTATTGGTTCGGGTAGAGGATGAAAAAGTAGAAATGCGGCCCATCGCAGGGACACGCAAGCGAGGAGCAACTCCAAAAGAAGACGAGGAATTGGCGGCAGACTTGTTGGCGGATAACAAAGAGCGCGCAGAACATTATATGCTGCTCGACCTGGGACGAAATGATGTGGGGAAAGTCTCCTCCTATGGCAGCGTGAAGGTAGAAGAGGCTTTGGTGATCGAGAACTACTCCCACGTAATGCACATGGTGTCACATGTGACCGGAAAGCTCCGAGAAGGACTCCACGCGTTTGATGCCCTCTTGTCCGCTTTTCCTGCGGGAACGGTTTCAGGCTCACCCAAACTTCGTGCGATGGAGATCATCGCGGAACTGGAGTCAGATGCGAGACATTTATACGCTGGTGCGATTGGATATATTTCGTTTGATGGTTCGCTGGATAGCTGCATCACAATCCGGACTTTGTTTTTCCAGGATGGTTATGCACACGTGCAGGCAGGTGCAGGGATCGTGGCAGATTCTGTTCCCGCAAGTGAATACCAGGAAACGATCAATAAAGCAGCAGCAATGATTTCCGCTCTGGAAAAAGCGGAGCAGTTATTCGCGCGCAAGGAGGAATTGCCATGCTAACCCATGCATTGGATCAGATCTTAAAAGGGAGCCATTTGAACAGAGACATGGCGGAAGAGGCAATGGGTGAAATTATGGATGGAAAGGCAACACCTGCTCAGATCGGAGCCTTTTTGGCAAGCCTGCGCCTGAAAGGAGAGCAAGTAGAAGAAATTATCGGGTTTGCTCGTGCAATGAGAAAGCGGGCGACATGTTTTCCTATTGACCTTCCTGGTTTAGTAGACACGTGCGGAACGGGCGGGGATGGCAGCAACACCTTCAATATCTCTACTGCCAGCGCAATTGTGGCAGCCAGTGACGGTGTTCGGATTGCCAAGCACGGCAACCGAGCAGTATCGAGTAAGAGCGGCAGTGCAGACGTTTTGGAGGCTTTGGGCGTGCCAGTCAATCTATCCCCAAAGGATGCTGCGGATTGTCTTCGAGCAACCAATCTTTGCTTTCTGTTCGCTCCCCTGTATCATCAAGCGATGAAGCATGCGGCGGGTCCGCGCAAGGAATTGGCTGTTCGCACCGTTTTTAATCTGCTTGGTCCTCTGACAAATCCCGCTGGAGCTACTCATCAGTTGATGGGTGTGTATGACGCACAGCTACTTCCTACAGTAGCTACCGTGCTCAGAGAATTGGAAGTGAAACGAGCGCTGGTCGTGGCCGGTTCCGACGGATTGGATGAATTGACGGTTACCGGAATTAGCCAAATTGCAGAACTGCGGGATGGGCAAATTCGTTCGTATGAAATTGAGCCAGAACAATTTGGACTTCGTCGGCATGAAAAAGATGCTCTGCGCGGTGGGGACGCTCATGAAAATGCGGCCATCATCCACGATGTATTCGCAGGAGGACGCGGTGCTGCTCGCGACATCGTCCTGTTGAATGCCGGAGCTATCTTGTATCTTGCAGATCGTGTGACTTCGATTGGCGAGGGAGTCATACGTGCGGCTGAACTGATTGATGACGGACTCGTATTGCGCAAGCTTGAGCAATTCCGTCAAATTGCAGGAGGAATGATTCATGCTTCGTAAAATCGTAGAAAAAAAACTGGAAGAGATCAGTCGTCTGAAAGCTGAAACGACGATTGCTTCGTTACTCACCCAAACCAAATCGATCGAAGCTCCACGAGGCTTTCGACGGGCATTGGAAACAAGCACGAGACCAGTCGGCGTGATCGCTGAAGTCAAAAAGGCATCGCCGTCAAAAGGATTGATCCGACCAGATTTTCATCCAGTTTCCATCGCACAGGCTTATCAAGCTGCCCAAGCAGAGTGCATCTCTGTACTCACCGATGAATCATTTTTCCAAGGCAGTCTATCTTATTTGCGTATGATCCATGAAACGATAGATCGCCCACTTTTGCGAAAAGATTTTCTAATTGATGAGATTCAAGTGGTTGAAGCACGGGCGGCAGGTGCAGACTGCATCTTGTTGATCGCAGCCATCCTCGATCCGGAGCAGATGCGCGATCTGGCACAGACGGCAGAGGGGCTAGGCATGGACGTGCTTATTGAAGTACACGACAGACCCGAGTGTGACACGGTCTTTAAATATAGCAATCCCAAGCTGCTTGGGATCAACAATCGGAATCTGAACACCTTTCAAACCGATCTGTCTGTTACCCACGAAGTCATTGCAGATATCCCTTCAACGATTACCGTCGTGAGTGAGAGTGGCATTTCTGTGCCTGCTGACATTGAAAATGTGCGAAGGGCGGGCGCAAGGGCGGTATTGGTCGGAGAGCATTTCATGCGACAAAGCGATGTAGAAAAGGCTGTGATCTCATTGGTAGGGGCAGCGCCAATACCGGGGGTGAGCAAATGACCCAGATCAAAATATGCGGAATCAAGCGGGCAGAAACGCTAGCTCTGTTAAAAGAGCTGGAAGTAGATTACGTAGGTCTCGTTTTTGCACCAAGCAAGCGCAAGGTCGATGCTGGGACCGCTAAAAGTTTGCTTACTGCTGTTTCGAATCATCCTCCCGCAGTCGGTGTGTTTGTGAACCCGAGCATGGAGGAGCTGGAAGAGCTCCTCGCAGAGGTTCCCCTATCGGTCATTCAATTGCACGGGCAGGAATCGCCAGTTTTTTGTCAGGCTGTTCAAGAACGTTTTTCCTTGCCGGTCTGGAAAGCGCTGGCTGTCGGCGGGGAGTCTGATGCAGCACGTGAGATTGCCCGATACGAGGGCAAGGTAGAGGCTTTTCTGTTCGATACGTATGATCCGAGTATGGCCGGGGGAACAGGTAAACGCTTCTCCTGGGAACAAATTCCTGATCTGCAGGAAAGTTGCAAAAATTCGGCTTGTGTCATCGCAGGCGGGATCAATACGGATAATGTCGCAGAGTTAGTCAGTCACTACCAGCCAAACGTGATTGACATCTCGAGCGGAGTAGAAACAGACGGTGAAAAAGATGCGGATAAAATCAAGACTTTGGTGGAGAGGGTGAGAGCGAATGAACACGCAGCAGACAACTACGCGAGTCGTGCCTGATGAAAACGGACGCTTTGGACAGTTTGGAGGAAAGTTTGTACCTGAAACATTGATGAATGCCGTTGCTACTCTGGAGGTCGCTTTTGAAGAAGCCCGTCGAGATCCCGAGTTTGTGCAGGAGTTAAACGACTTGCTGAGAGAGTATGCAGGTAGACCGACGCCGCTTACGTACGCAGAGAGACTTACCGAAGCACTCGGTGGAGCACAAATTTATCTCAAGCGAGAAGACCTCAATCACACAGGCGCCCACAAATTGAATAATGCGCTCGGCCAAGCCCTGCTGGCGAAACGAATGGGGAAAAAGTCCATTATCGCAGAAACTGGCGCTGGACAACACGGGGTAGCGAGTGCAACAGTAGCAGCCAAACTAGGGCTTTCCTGCAAAGTGTTCATGGGAGAAGAAGATATCCGCCGACAGTCACTGAATGTGTTTCGGATGAATTTGCTGGGAGCACAAGTCATTCCGGCTGTCTCAGGTTCCCGTACGTTAAAGGATGCGACCAATGAAGCGATTCGTCATTGGGTGACGCATGTGGAAGAAACCTTTTATGTAATCGGTTCCGTAGTAGGGCCGCACCCGTATCCGTACATTGTGCGTGAATTCCAGAAAATCATCGGGGAAGAGACGCGCAGTCAAATTTTGCAAATGCTTGGAAAACTTCCTGATGAGGTCATTGCCTGCGTTGGGGGAGGGAGTAATGCAATCGGCATGTTTTATCCGTTTATTGCGGATGAATCGGTTGCTCTGCGCGGGGTTGAGGCTGCTGGACATGGGGTAGATACAGCAAAACATGCGGCGACGCTGAGCTTGGGACGCCCAGGTGTGATTCACGGTTCGCTGACGTATCTGTTGCAAGACGAGCATGGGCAGGTGCAGGAAGCCCACTCGATTTCAGCGGGGCTTGACTATCCAGGGGTTGGACCCGAGCATTCCTATCTAAAAGATAACGGTAGAGTTACCTATACTTCTGTGACAGATAACGAAGCACTGGATGCCGTTCAGCTCTTGTGCCGCACAGAAGGCATCATTCCTGCGCTGGAAAGTGCTCATGCAATCGCAGAAGCAATCAAACGTGCACCACAGATGTCTAGTGATCAAATTCTCGTCATTTGCCTATCTGGTCGTGGAGACAAAGACGTGTTAACCATCCAGGATGCTCTGCAAGAGCGTCGAGAAGGAGGAGAGTGATAATGACGACAGCTGTAAATAGAATTGATCGCCTGTTCGAGGATCGCAGCCGCAAACGCTTTATCCCGTTTATTACAGTCGGTGACCCTACGATAGAAGCAACGTTTCAGATTGTAGTCGCAATGGTGGAAGCAGGGGCGGATGTGATCGAACTGGGTGTTCCTTATTCAGACCCGCTTGCAGATGGTCCTACGATCCAACGAGCATCTCAGCGTGCGCTGGAAAATGGCGTGTCGATCACCGATGCGCTGCATCTGGTAGCGCGTTTGAGAGAGACTGGTATGGAAGCTTCTCTTGTCTTGTTCTCCTATTTCAATCCCGTGCTGCAATATGGTATTGATCGCTTTTTTGCTGATTTGGCAGCCTATGGGGCAGATGGAGTGGTCATTCCTGACTTGCCGATTGAGGAAAACGGACCAGCCGTCGAGGCGGCAAAGAAAAATGGCATTCACGTCATTTCTCTCGTAGCACCTACTTCGGAGTCACGGATCAAAAAGATCGGTGAGCAGGCTACCGGCTTTCTCTATTGCGTTTCTTCATTGGGCGTGACAGGCGCTCGAACTGATTTGCGGGATGATCTTGCTGATTTTTTGCAGAAGGTAAAGGCGTCTACGACCGCTCCGACTGCTGTAGGATTCGGAATTTCTACACCAGAACAAGTACGTGCCGTGGCTGTGCATACAGATGGCGTCATTGTCGGCAGCGCGATTGTACAAGAGATTGAGCGACATGTCGAACAGTTGAAAGACCCGAGGGAGTCGCCACAGGCAGTCGAAAAAATAAAAACGTTTGTACATCAGTTAGCAAGTGCGCTACAATAATGGGAAAAATGTGACTGGAGTGAACGTGGATGCAACCGAAGCAACGCATACTCAATGCCCCGGTTTATCAACCTGGGAAACCCATTGATGACGTCAAACGGGAATATGGTCTGACAGAAGTGATTAAGCTGGCGTCCAACGAAAATCCCTTCGGCTCTTCGCCAAAGGCAAAAGCTGCAATTGTCGAGCAACTGGACAATCTAGCGTTGTATCCAGATGGTGCAAGTCTGAGTCTGCGTTGGGACCTAGCTGATTTTCTCGGAGTGAAACCGAGCCAATTGATCTTTGGAAACGGCTCTGACGAAAATCTGTTGATGATCTCTCGTGCATTTTTGAATGAGGGCACCAATGCAGTGATGGCGACGCCTACTTTCTCGCAATATCGCTCCAATGCCATTATTGAAGGGGCTGAGCTAATCGAGGTTCCTCTGAAAGATGGCGTACACGATCTGGAAGCGATGGCAGCTGCGATCAACGAGCAGACACGTGTAGTATGGATATGTAACCCGAATAACCCATCTGGAACGATTGTCACGACAACTCAGCTCGAGGCATTCATGAAAAAAGTGCGGAAAGACGTGCTCGTTGTTATGGATGAGGCATACTACGAGTATGCGGTGGATCCGGAATATCCACAAACGGTACCGATGCTATCCGAGTATCCGAATCTGATCATTTTGCGTACGTTCTCTAAAATATATGGTCTCGCAACACTACGTATCGGTTACGCGATCGCTTCGGAAGAGCTGGTATCCCATTTGGAGCACGTTCGCGAACCGTTCAACACAGGAACTTTGGGCCAGGTAGCAGCGCGAGCAGCTCTGAAGGATCAGGAATTTGTCAACGCCTGCCGTGAGAAAAACAGAGAAGGCTTGAAGCAATTTACAGATTGTTTCGATGAGTGGGGACTTTCGTACTACCCAACGCAAACAAACTTTATTCTGGTTGACTTGAAGCAAGACTCGGATGCAGTATTTAAAAAGCTGTTGAGCCAAGGAATTATCGTCCGTTCCGGAAATGCGCTTGGTCACCCAGGGTTCCAACGGATTACAATCGGCACAAAAGAGCAAAATGAAAAAATTCTCACTGCGCTTAAAGAAATCGTGACTGGCGCATTGAAATAACCCGAAAGATGCCGGGCGACTGTCCCGGCATTTTTGTCTACGCAGATAAAGGAAGGATAGAGTGTGGAGATGAAGAAAACCACCATTGCTGTAATCGGTGTCGGATTGATAGGCGGCTCTATCGCCTTGTCGATGCGGCGTGATCCGAATATTCGGGTCGTCGGTTACGACGTACGCCAGGATTGTTTGGACAAGGCATTGACGCTTGGAGTTATCCATGCAGGAACAACTGATTTACAAACGGCCGTTAGAGAAGCCGATGTGATTTTTCTAGCATCGCCGGTCGAACAAATTTTTGCGACTCTGCAAGTGCTGTCAAGGCTGGATTTACAGCAAAATGTCATTGTCACGGATGTAGGGAGTACCAAATCAGGCATTGTGCGCCAGGCTGTTGAAGTCATTCCCGATTACGTTACGTTTATCGGCGGACACCCGATGGCGGGTTCCCATAAGTCCGGTGTAGAAGCCGCTTCTGACAGACTGCTGGAAAATGCCTACTACGTTCTGACGCCTGCACCAGGGACATCGGTCGAAAAAATAGACCGTCTGACAGAATTGCTTGCGCTCACACGAGCTAAAGTCGTGGAAATGGATGCAGATACCCACGACCAGGTAGTGGGTGCGGTCAGTCATTTCCCGCACGTGCTTGCGTCTGCACTGGTAAACCTGGTCGCTGGCTACGATGACGAAAATGCATGGCATGCCCGATTGGCTGCAGGTGGGTTTCGTGATATCACGAGGATTGCATCGAGTAATCCACGGATGTGGCGTGATGTGCTTTTGCAAAACCGTGAGCACATCTTGAAGATTGCAAATGACTGGTCGATTGCGCTGCAGGATGTGGTGAATCTGGTTGAAAAGGGAGATCCAGAAGGGATTGAACATTTTTTCAAAACGGCCCGTGATTTCCGTGACGGATTACCAGAGCGCAAAGCAGGAGCGCTGCCTCCATTGAACGATTTGTATATCGACATCCCAGACCATCCGGGTGAAATTGGCCGTATCACTACACTCTTGGGTGCGAGACAAATCAATATTACTAACCTCCAGATCAGGGAGACGCGTGAAGACATTTACGGAGCCCTGCGGATTACGTTTCAGTCCCAACAGGAGATGGAAAAAGGCGAGGAACTGCTGAGGTATTTCGACTACAATGTGTACAAGCGCTAATAGACTTGTTATGCCTGCGGACTTTACAACGAAGACGCTTCACAGCATGACTATCGAGGAAAAAGGGGAGTGGAACTGTGCTTCGTGTTAGACAAGCCCAAAAAGTGGAAGGAACCGTCCGTGTTCCTGGAGATAAATCTATATCGCACCGTGCCGTCATGTTTGGCTCTCTCGCAAAGGGAACGACTACAATCGAGGGATTTTTGCCAGGTGCAGACTGCCTCAGCACGATCAGTTGCTTCCGTAGCATGGGGATTGAGATTGAGCAACAAGGCGACAAAGTTACAGTGCATGGAAAAGGCTGGTATGGATTACAGGAACCTTCTGAGCATCTAGAGGTAGGCAATTCAGGCACAACCATCCGCTTGATGGCGGGGATTATGTCGACCCAGCCTTTTCATGTCGTTATGGAGGGGGATGAATCCATTGCGAAAAGACCGATGCGTCGGGTC
The DNA here is from genome assembly GCF_050467985.1 of Brevibacillus sp. NRS-1366. Lineage (NCBI taxonomy): Bacteria > Bacillati > Bacillota > Bacilli > Caryophanales > Paenibacillaceae > Brevibacillus > Brevibacillus sp. NRS-1366. The sequence continues at coordinate 159,093 of NZ_JBITPN010000017.1, forward strand.
ATCGGGCCACTCCGCCAAATGGGAGCGAAAATAGACGGGCGAAGGGATGGCGAATTTACACCGCTTGCTATCCGGGGAGGCGAATTGCAAGGGATCGCATACCACTCTCCTGTCGCAAGTGCACAAGTAAAGTCGGCAATATTACTGGCAGGCTTGCAAGCAAAAGGCGTCACCAGTGTCACAGAGCCTCATTTGTCCCGTGACCATACAGAGCGCATGCTCCAGGCGTTTGGTGTCCAGGTCGTACGTGATGGATTGACTGTCTCGGTAGAGGGCGGTCAGGAATTGCAAGGACGCGCTATTTCAGTGCCAGGCGATATCTCTTCTGCGGCTTTCTTGATTGCGGCTGTCATGATGGTACCAGGCAGCAAGCTTTTGATTGAAAACGTAGGAATCAACCCGAGCCGTACCGGCATCATTGATGTGGTGAGAGCGATGGGGGGAAGCCTGGAGCTGGTGAATGAACGAATCGTCAATGAAGAACCAGTAGCTGACCTGTTGGTAACCCATTCCGAGCTGCACGGGGTTGAGATCGCAGGCGATATCATTCCGCGCTTGATCGACGAGATTCCAGTTATCGCAGTGATAGCAACGCAGGCAAAAGGGCGTACAGTCATTCGTGACGCAGAGGAATTAAAGGTAAAAGAGACGGATCGGATTGCTACGGTAGTCAGTCAGTTATCCAAATTCGGGGCAAAAGTAACACCAACCGATGATGGTATGATTATCGAAGGGGAGACTTCTTTGAAGGCGGCAGTTATTGATAGTCACGGAGATCATCGAATCGGAATGGCTATGGCGGTCGCTGGCCTTGCTGCTCTCGGTGAAACAGTGATTGAAAATGATGATGCGATTGCTGTATCGTTCCCAGGCTTCGCCGAATTACTCCAGCAGATCAGCAAATAAACAGGACAAACCCCCGCACATCACGATGCGGGGTTTGTCATTCATAAGGGATACTTTTTTTAGCAAAAATGATTTGACAAGCGCTTACATTCCGTTTATTATAAAACTACAGTATGGTTTCTCTCCACTCCTATCCAATATAATAAAGCACACATGTGCTACCGTCGTTTGAATGCGCTTACAATCAACGACGGTCTTTTTTTTGTACTTTTTTCCTAGTTTGTGCATAAGCTCGTACAAATCAGGTTCTCGATGCTGGATCGGGAGGGGGACGAGCGATGTCTCAACAAGGGATGGTTATTCGCGGGGGAACAATCGTTACATCACACGGAATCAAGCAAGCAGATATTTGGATTTCACAGGGTAAGATTATTCGAATAGCCAAAGACACCTTGTTGAAAACAACGAAAACGACTTCTTTTTACGAAATAGACGCTACGGATATGTATCTCTTACCTGGATTTGTAGCGATGCCTGATCAGTCCTTGTACAAAATACGCGAGCTAGAGCCGTACATAGATGCGATCCGTTCTTTGGTACGTATGGGCTGTACAAGCCTTGTCGAGACCTTTTACCCAGATCGCTGGATGAACCGATCTCAGATCAACTTTCAGCAGACCCAACATTTTAATAGTCTGGTCGATTATAATTGGCATGTCGGGCTGGATGCTTCCGAACTGCGTGGACAAGAGATCTGTGAGTGGAATAGGAGAGGGTATTCTGCTATTCACATTTCGATTCGCAGCGCAGAAGAAATTTCCAGCCTAAATTGGGAAACGATTTCCGGACTTCATACGTCATATAAGACGATCTTACATTTACACATACCGACAGAGACGTTTAGTAAAAAAGAACAGAGGGATCTGATCGTTCAACGGTGGCTAGAAGCCACGAGTTACTGGAAGCTGCGCACAGTGCTACCTGATCCCGCGTTTCTATTTGATGCAAAGGAGTATGATCCGTACTATCACATTTTTAGACTGAACAAGGAGTGGACAGCTCGAGCGATGCGTCACATGTATCGGCAATGGTTTGATACATGGCCTGTCGCAGCACCTCTGCATGAAGTCCGCTGCGATTATCGCAGGAGATGGTGCACCCCTGAAGAATTACTCTGCGTATTGGTTCGGCTTTCATCGACAAATGTAGCCAAGGCCGTCGGATTGTATCCCCAAAAAGGATGCTTGACATTAGGAGCAGATGCGGATATTGTTTTCCTAAAAAAGGAAAACTGGTTGACAAAGCAGGATCTTTCCACTATTCTCAATTTTAGTGAAATATTTCTTCCAACTTCTGTTATGTCGAATGGTAAGTGGATTTATCGAAACGACGAGTTTCTCCCTACGATTGGGATGGGCAGGTGTCTTCGAGATAGCAAGCCCTACACATATGTCATTTAACCCCATGTTTGGGGGTTTTTTCGTGAAGGATTCATGGAAAAAAACGAGAAAAGTATGGTACAATCGCGCAACTTTTTACATCCCTGGCAGTCTAATTATTCAAAAGGCTGCTGAGGGATCGGAATCGCTAAGGAGGTAATCCTGGTCATGACCGATTCCCAGCTTATCCGAGAGATTAAAGAAGGTAATCTGGAATGCTATGCTGAACTGATTCGTCGATATGAAAAAAAGATCCTCTCATTTGTTACACATTTATTGCGTCAGGCACATTTAGAGCATATTGCTGAGGATATCTGTCAGGAGACGTTTTACAAGGCGTATAAAAGCATTCATTCTTTCCGCGATGTAGAAGCAACATTTTCTACCTGGCTCTATACGATTGCTCGTAACTCAGTGCTCAGTGAATTACGCAAAAGTCGCAACTCTGACGTATATTTGGACGACACCCTTCAGGTACCTATGGCATCCCCGAAAACATTGCCAGAGCAGGTTTTATTACGTAATGAACGGGAGAGCATGGTTAGACTGGCGATTAACAGCTTGCCGGAAAAACAGCGCTCAGCCTTGATCCTGCGAGAGTACGAACAGATGGATTACACCGAGATCGCCACCATTTTAGATTTGACGGTCAGCTCAGTGAAGTCCCTCCTGTTTCGAGCGCGACAAAGTATTAGAGGACAGCTAGAAACCTACATCCTGGACCCTCATTTGGATGAAGCTGAAGGGATGAACCGATGATGAAATGTGAAGAAGTTCAGGAAATTCTGCCTGAATACGCCGATAATCTGTTGCCTGAAGTGACGAGGCGCCGTGTTGACAATCATATGGCAACATGTTACGCCTGTCGTGCCGATTACGAGATGTGGTCGGACAGCGGTGAGTGGATGGAGACGCATAAGGAAGAGTATCACTCTGTGACGCCTTCTCGCTCTATTGTAGACGCTGTGATGGCCCGAATCCTTTCTGAGGAGAAGTGGGCAATTCCAATCGGACGTAAAATATTTAGCGTAACAGCCAGAATGAGACGTATTGGTGCGAGTGTAGCTGTCCTGTTGTTGATGTTGTTTACTTTTACGTTATATGTAAATACGAGTACAACTGAGCAAGCGAACTCATTCATTATTGACGGAGAAATTATGGCGATGAATACACAGAAGGCACAGGTGATTTCATCTTCCATGCAATCGGACGACGGTACATATGTAGTAGAGGCTGGGCAGCTTTCTTCAAAGGAAGAACCCCTCGCCAATGCTACGGCCTCCATTGTACCGCTCGATGGAAAGCCAAGCAGCACTGATTTAGCAAAACCGAATTACAGTATCGTACTCAGTGTATTTGGTATCCTTGTAACAGTTCTTACAATGAGCTGGCTTACACGGGCATAATGGTATATCATCATTAGTAAAGACAAAAGACCGTCTCCGGACGGTCTTTTGTGGCTCTCTATCGGAGGAGAGCCACACATGCGACAAATACATATGAGGTGAACAAGAAATGCCGAAGAAGTGGCTGTATGTCATAGACGAAGCAATTAAACGAATCGAAAACGATGAAGTGGAACTGGGATTGACCGCTTTGCAAAAAGTACAAGAGCATGGAAAGGATTTACCAGATGTCATGATGTACCTGGCTGAGGTTTGGTACCGTTTAGGGCATTTGGACGAGGCGGTGCGTCTCCTGACTGATGTCATGGAAAAGAACCCGGGGATGGAGCGTTCTTTACGTCTGGAATGTCAAATGCTGCTGGCTGAGATTGCGCTGGATTCAAGTGACTTCGAGACTGCACAGCACCTGCTATATGAATGCAAGGAGTCGGGGTACGAAAGTATTCAATTGGACTTGCTCCTGGCCGATTTGTATGCACTGCAGGAATTAGATGAAGTGGCAGTAAAGTATTTGGAACAGGCGCGGCAGAAAGAACCAGATAATCAAGACATTCTGGCTGCTCTGGGCAATCTGTACTTTCGAATCGGGGAAGATGACGAGGCGATGAAACTATTGGAGCAGGCGGGAGAAGAGAGTCTTGCGCTGCTTTTGACCAAAGGACGTTCGCTCGCCCAAAGCGGTCAATTTGAGCAGGCTTACCAGTTGTACCGCCAGGCGCTTGTACTGGATCGTTCACCGGAAGTGTTATTTGGAAGTGCGCTCATGGCCTTTCATGTAGGACGTTTGGACGAAGCCGTAGAGTTGGTAAAGAGCCTGCAAGCACTTGATGAAGAATACGTGGCTGCATATCCACTAGCCGCGGATGTGTATCTATCCATGGGCAAAACGGAAGAAGCGATTGATTCGCTAAAACAGTACGTTTCTTTATCCGGTTTTGATCTGGATCAAATACGCCGATTGATCGCCCTGTTGACACAGGCTGGACGATATGATGAAGCCAAGGAATACCAGCATTTGCACGATCAATGGAATGATGAAAAGGAAGAAGCGTAAGAGATAGGATCAAAACCAATCAAATAGAAAAAAGACAAACAGGAAGTCACTCTGGTGGCTTCCTGTTTATTTTTCCGCATTTTGGCAAGAATGAGGGATACAAGTAAGCCATCGTAAAGAAGGGATGCACAGATGAACTTGGCTGAGATCTTGGTGTATACCGATATCCGGCAGCTCCATCAGATTGCCAACCATTACGGATGCGAATGCAACCCTCATTCCAAAAATGAACTAATCACGTCACTGCTGTCCAGCTTGCGGCACCGGTTGACAATCTCGGCAGAAATAGAACAACTGACGAAGGAAGAAACGCATTTTTTGTTGCTACTGTTCCTCGATAAGCGAACAGTCTTGTCGCTGGAGGATCTCTTAGCAAAAGCCGGCATGACCCTGGAAAATCAGAAAGAAAAGAAACAAGAAGAAGCAAGGCGGTACATAGCACAAGCGATGAGGCGAGGCTGGATTTTTCCGGCGAAAAGCAAGACGGTGGGGCAGTATCAGATTCCATTAGATATTCGCGAGCCTTATTTACAAGCATGGCTGGAAAAGTGGCGGAATAAAAACGAATTGGTTATACAAGGTCCAGAGGCATACCGCGATGAAGGAACAGCTCTCTGCGACGATATCATGCAATTTTTACGATTCCTTTCACAGGAGCCAGTGCCACTTACTGCAGAGGGAGGGATGTATAAGCGTCATCAACAGCAGCTCTTTCAATTTCTGCATGTCAAAGAAGAGCCGTTATTACCACAAAAATGGCGCTTTGGGTACGGGCTGCACTTTGATTTGTACCCAGATCGATTTTCCCTGTTGTATGATTTCTGCTATTTCCATAAATGGATTGAAGAAAGGGACAGTAGGGTTTCCCTTACCGAGTCGGGTAGTGAACGTCTGGTATCCTCCTACGGCGACCAGCTCTATCATGATCTGATCCGTTTTTGGATGCGGCTGTACAAGCGGGCGATCCCTAATCTACCGATGTTGGTCCAACTCCTCCCGCTGATAGCGTCTGGTGGATGGGTGCATCAAGGGGCTCTATTGGAAACACTGCAGTTCTGGATCAAGGAGTTTTACTACGATTCTCCCTCAGACATCCTGGTGAATCGCGTGTGCAAGATGATGGTGCATCTGGGACTTCTCAGAGTAGGCCAAGACGATCAAGAGCAGTGGTTGTACACAGCCACCTATGCAAGCCAGACTTGGCTTCGAAAATATAATGGTTTTACTGAAACGACTATTTTATTGAAGTGAGGGATGGGTATGGAGTGGCCAAATTTCTATTCCAACGCGTACGGAACGAACAATCAAATGGTATCCGGTTTACTGTCAGAGATGGTAATTGACGAACAGATGAGGCAATATCGCAAACGGACGCTATATCAAGAAATCGATGGAGCCTTGGCTGAGAAAAACAAGGAATTGTTTTTACGGCTGACAGATGAATTGAAAGAGATTATGGCTTACGAACAAGCGTAATCGTCCAATCAAGCGTAATATTGCGTGTTTCCTCAGATTCATGGTACGCTAGTTTCCAGAATCTACACGGTAAAGAGGAGACGACCCTATGCAGTGGAATATGAACGAATTTGAAAACTGGGAGGAGCTGCGGTCCTTTGTGGATACCGCACTGCTCCCTCTTTATTTGTACCGTTCCGGTTTTTCGGTAGAAGAGCATGTACTTCGCACCAATTATTTGTTGAATGTGGCTGCAGCGATTGAGCAGCGCTTAAAAGGCAGAATCCTCCTGTTTCCCTTAAGCTATCAATTTGCCGAGGAACAACCTGCCCAAAGAACACCTGAAGATTTTGCTTATAAAGTACTTCTACACTTTCGCGGAGATCGCATTCGACCGGCTGAAGAGGGAGGGGGAGGAGTCATCACGTTGCCCGTTGGAGAGGAGGATCTCGATTTTTCACTCCGCTTCGAGGTCACCATAGATGTTTTGTATAAGGAAGTGATTCGTCTTTGGCAGAAAAAGAGGAATCAATAGAGTAAGCGGTTTCTGGTAATACTACAGAAAAACGACAGATACAAGTTGCTATTTTTGACAAAATGGCAACAATCACTTCACTATCATGGATTGGGCTTCGACATGTCTATTGGACATTCTTGACAACTAATTGGGCGTTAGCTATGATTGGGATTGACCTAGTGTATATGTGTGAAAACGCCATCGTTGCGCTATTTTTCAGGATAAGGAGGGAAAAAGAGATGGGAGACAAACGCGAAATTTCCAGACGTACATTTTTAAACTACGCACTGATGGGAACTGGCGGGTTCCTTGCTGCGGGAATGATTACCCCAATGATTCGATTTGCGGTTGACCCACTACTGCAAGGACATGCAGGTGGAGATTCAGTCGCTGTTGGCAGTCCGGACGAGTTCGGCGCTGAACCAAAGCGCGTTGAATTTAAGGTCCATACCAAGGACGGTTGGTATGAATCAGAATCGACTATGTCTGCATGGGTTACCAAGAATGAAAAGGGTGAGATTCTCGCTCTGTCCCCGATCTGTAAACACCTGGGCTGTACAGTAAACTGGAACGAAAGTCCTGATCACCCAAATCAGTATTTCTGTCCATGCCACTTGGGTCGTTACTCGATCAACGGTGAACACATATTGGGAACACCGCCGACGGCATCTCTTGATGAGTATGAAACAGAAGTAAAAGACGGAAAATTGTATTTGGGTAAAGTTAAAGCAAATCCTCGCCCGGGGGTGAACGGCTAAAATGTTACAAAAAATGTATGATTGGGTCGATGAACGCCTGAACATCACTCCGATGTGGCGTGACTTGGCCGACCACGAAGTACCTGAGCACGTGAACCCGGCACATCATTTTTCTGCTTTCGTTTACTGCTTTGGTGGACTAACGTTCTTTATTACCGTTATTCAAATCTTGTCTGGTATGTTTTTGACGATGTATTACGTTCCAGACATCATCAACGCCTATGAATCCGTTAAATATCTGCAAAACGAAGTAGCCTTCGGGGTAATCGTTCGCGGTATGCATCACTGGGGCGCGAGCTTGGTCATCGTTATGATGTTCCTACATACGTTACGTGTTTTCTTTACAGGTGCATACAAAAAACCTCGTGAGTTGAACTGGGTAGTCGGCATGCTGATTTTCTTCGTTATGCTGGGTCTTGGTTTCACAGGTTATCTGCTCCCATGGGATAACACCGCTTACTTTGCCACAAAAGTAGGTCTGGAGATCGCAAACTCCGTTCCATTCATTGGTCCTTATGTAAAAATGTTGCTCACGGGTGGAGATATCGTAGGGGCACAAACCCTATCTCGTTTCTTCGCGATTCACGTATTCTTCCTCCCAGGCGCTCTCTTGGGTCTGTTGGGAGCTCACTTTGTAATGATCCGTTCCCAAGGTATCTCGGGTCCACTATAATCGGTCTTCGATAAATAAGGAGGAATTAGCATGGCAAAACAAGATAAAGATGCTACCTTCGTCGGAGATTCCCGAGTATCGGCGAAGCGTATCCCTAACATTTCTCCAGCCTACTCTGACTACCCAGGGAAAAATGAGCCGTTCTGGCCTAACTTCCTGTTGAAAGAGTGGATGGTGGCAGCTGTTTGCTTGGTCGGGTTCCTCATTTTGACGGTTTCTCATCCGTCACCTTTGACTGACAAAGCAAACCCGAATGATACGTCATTCGTTCCGTTGCCAGACTGGTACTTCCTGTTCCTGTATCAAATGCTGAAATATCCTTGGGCTGCTGGAGATTGGGTAGTCCTTGGTACAATCATCATCCCTGGTATTGCATTCGGCGCCTTGATGCTGGCTCCTTGGTTGGATACTAGCAAAGACCGTCGTCCTAGCAAGCGCCCGGTAGCAACTGGATTGATGTTGACTGCTCTTGTAGGCGTTTTCTATCTGACTTGGGCAGCAGACCATGAGCATTCACTTAATCATTCTGCCAACAAAGGCGGAAGTGCTGGTGGTGGAGGGTCCAGTGCGGCTGCACCTGCACCTGCGGATTCCAGCTTTACAGCAGATGCTCTATGGAAAGCTCAGACAAGCTGCATGGGTTGCCACGGAAAAGACATGGAGGGCGGGATGGGTCCTAACCTCCAAAAAATCGGTGAAAAATACGATGCAACGCAGATTGCTGATATCATCAAGAATGGTAAGCCCCCTGCTATGCCTGGCGGTATGATCAAAGATGATGCAGAAATCGCAAAGCTGGCTGAATACATGGCGAGCTTGAAATAAGCTAGTAGAGAAAAAGCTGACGAGTGGTCAGCTTTTTCTTTAGCGGCGTACACAGCGGGAGACGATATACATGATCTGGATATGGGAGTGGTTTAGGCAATCATTGGGGAAAAGATGGTTTCTTTGGACGCTGTTTGTTGTAAACCTGCTGGGAACTATATACGGATTTATCTGGTATGGCGACCAACTGGCACAATCTCCAGCGTTCTTGCGTCCTTTCGTCCCGGACAGCCCGACAGGTAGCGGACTTTTTACGTTGGTACTCCTCACCTATTTGTTGGGTCGCCACATTCCTGTACTGGAAGCCCTGGCTGGCATCACCAATTTTAAGTATGGTGTCTGGGCAGTCTGTATTATTTTGGCTGGCTGGATGATGGGTAATGAAGTACGTTGGACGGACGTGATGTTGATCATCTCTCATACAGGCATGGCAGCAGAATCAGTCCTGTATGCACGCTTTTACAAACTGAGTATCCTGCCAGTAGGAATCGCTGCGCTGTGGACTCTGAATAATGACTTTTTGGATTATGTCATGAAAAGCCATCCATGGTTGCCAAGCGTGCTTGATCCATACGAAGGATTTGTAGGTCTGTTTACGGTGCTGCTCAGCTTGATTTCCATCTCCGTCATTTGGCTCGTTAACATGAAGCATACGATAAACAAGGTCTAATCTTGTCCTCCTTTCCATACGATGTAAAAGGGAAGGAGGTTTTTTGCGTTGAAGAAAAACATCCGATTTTTGCTGTTTTTCCTGTTGATTGGTTTGTTTTTATCGTGGCCGATTCACAATCTTTATTCCAAGCTGGATCAACCAATAGAGAAAAAGCAATTAGCCGCACTGGATCAAATTGCACACGAGCTATTAACGTACGCGAAAAAAGGTGACCTGGAGGGGGCGCAGCAGCGAATTGTTGAACTTGCAGAGAGATTCCCTAATCAGCATTTGCCTGTTCCGATTCGGATTGAAAGTCTCAATGCGGTCACACAGTCCATTTTAGCGGCTAAAAAAAGCTTTGCTTCGACAAATGTGAGTGAACAACAATTGCTCTGGCATGCAACGCAAGTTCGTGTGGCCATCGATGCTCTCACGCACATGAACCAGCCGATGTGGCGTAGCTATTATCCTTCCCTGGCGACACAAGTGCAAAATTTGCAGCAATCGGCTGTTGAAAGAAATTTCTTTCAGTTCCGTGAACAGTTTGATGAAAACTATCGTTTGTTTTTAGCGATTAAGCCAGCCATGAGCATTCAGCTTCCCGAAGAGCAAATGACTTCGATTGCGACTGCTTATGATGTGATTTACAAAGAGATGAGAAATACCAAAATGGATTGGCAACTCGTGCGAGAAGCATTGCGCGATCTGAATGGCTCTATGCAATTGGCTTTTGTGGGGGAAGAGAAGAGTACATTTGCCCGGCTGATGATGCGTCCGGATTCGCCGATGCTCATGATTCTGTCCATTGCTATCTCCTTGCTTATTGCCTTGTCGTATGTGGCTTGGAGAAAATACGATGGAGAGATTCGCTCTGCTTAAAAAACAATGAAAACGAAAAAACCTTGCCATTCGTTAAAACGGCAAGGTTTTTATTTGGTTTCGAAACTAATCGTGAAGAGGCTTCTTGTTTTCGTCAAAGGTGAAGCCTTCTCCGAGGACCTCATGGACGTCGTTCACGATGACGAAGGCATGGGGGTCTATTTCTTGGACGATATTTTTAAAGCGCATTACTTCGTTTCGACTGACGACCACGTAAATTACTTTCTTTTCTTCCCCCGAATAGGCGCCCTTTCCTGCCAATAGGGTGACGCCCCGACCGAGATCAAGAATTTGACTGGAGATGTCCTCAGCGTGATTGGAAATGATGGTTAATGCTTTTCCGGCATACGCACCGTCCTGGAAGAAATCGATGACGCGGGCTGCGATAAAGACGACAACCAGGGTATACATCGCACTTTCCAAATTGAGGTAGATCAAGGAAGCGCCAATGACCAGAATATCTCCTAAAAACAACGTTCTTCCCATGCTTACACCCATATACTTTTGCAGCAGGCGAGCGATGATATCGACGCCGCCAGTGGTACCGCCATAGCGAAAGATGATTCCCAATCCTACACCGACAGCCACACCTGCATATAAAGAAGCGAGCAAGCGGTCTTGCATAGGGAGAAGGAGAACACCGTCAAAGACCGACAAAAAGATAGAGAGCGAAACCGTGCCTAACATGGTATAAAAAAAGGAGGTGCGGCCAAGAATTTTCCAGCCTAGAAAAAATAACGGTATGTTCAGAGCGAAAAAGACAATACCCTGATCCACAACGGGAAACAGCAGTTTGAGCAAAATACTAATACCTGTGATTCCACCCTCGGCGAGATGGTTGGGAATGTTGAACGCATTGATGCCAAATCCCATAATGGCTGAACCGATAATGATGGCGATGATGCTTTTCATACGTAGATTCATAATGTCCTCCTGTTCGCCAACCGGAATACATACATAGCCGATCGACCTGAGATGCAGGTAAAGCAGTTAGGTAGAAATAAAGTCATACGAAAGCCATTATAAATGAACGTTTCTTACATTGTCCATATGTTGGAAAGCGAAGCTTTGAAATTTGGCAAACGCAGCCTTTTCGGGTACGATAGGTGATAGAGAAAAGTAAGAGAAGGAAAAGGAGTGACCCGATGGAACGGCAAAAAACCATCCAGGAAATGCAGCAAGAAGTAGACCAGTACATATCGCAATTCAAGGAAGGTTATTTTTCACCGCTGTCAATGTTGGCCAGAATGACGGAAGAAGTAGGAGAGCTGGCTAGAGAGATCAACCATTTTTACGGTGAAAAACCAAAGAAAAAGGACGAGGGTGAAAAAACAGTCGAGGAAGAGCTCGGAGACGTGCTTTTCATCGTCATTTGTTTTGCCAATTCCCTCGGGATAGAATTGCAAGAAGCGTTTGATCGTATTATGCACAAATTTAACACTCGCGATAAAGATCGCTGGACGAGAATAGAGGAGAATCAATCATAATGGATAAGCAAATTCGTGTAGCGGTTGCCGGTGCGCATGGCCGAATGGGCCAAGAGGTTGTAAAAATGCTGGGCGCAGATGCACAGCTTCTTTTTACTGGAAATTTGGATACGCGTGTCGATGATACTGCGATCATCGCTCAGCTAGAAGAGATGAAGCCTGATGTGCTCGTTGATTTTACCACGCCGCACAGTGTGTATCGTCACATGGAGCTTTGCTTGAAGCATGGCGTAAGACCTGTGGTTGGAACAACAGGACTGACACCGGAACAACTTCAAGAAATGACAATTCGTTACAAAGAAGCGGGCTTGGGAGGCATTATCGCACCGAACTTTGCAATAGGTGCGATTCTCTGTATGAAATTTTCTGCGATGACTGCCAAGTACATGCCTCATGTGGAAATCATCGAGCTGCACCATGATCGCAAGCTGGATGCACCAAGTGGAACAGCATTAAAAACAGCCGAGATGATCGCTGCTGTCCGTGAGGAAATCAAGCAGGGCCATCCAGAAGAAGTAGAAACGATCCAGGGTGCACGAGGTGCAGATTACGCAGGGTTCCGAATCCATAGTGTGCGTCTTCCAGGAATGGTTGCTCACCAGGAAGTGCTCTTTGGTGCGACAGGTCAAACATTGTCTATTCGTCATGACTCGATCAACCGGGAATCGTTTATGCCTGGAGTGAACATGGCAATCAAAGCGGTCATGAATATCAACGGATTGATTTACGGTCTAGAACATTTGATTGATTAAACGTTTGATTAACGAAAGCAGACGAAAGCAGATGAAGATGCTCCAAAAATCGGCACTTAGCAAACTCTAATGGAGAATAGGGGAGAGGTTTGCGTGAAAATTGCTTTAATAGCCCACGATCGAATGAAGGAAGAGATTGTCCAGCTGGCAACGGCCTATGAAACGATTTTGGCGGAACATGAGCTGTTTGCTACTGGTACGACTGGGACACGAATTATGACCGCCACTTCACTGCAGCTTACACGCTTCTTGTCTGGTCCTCTCGGAGGGGACCAGCAGATCGGTGCGATGATTGCTCGTAATGAGATGGATTTGATCATCTTTTTACGCGACCCGCTTACTTCCCAGCCGCACGAACCTGATATCATTGCGTTGATTCGCCTCTGCGATGTTCACAAGATCCCTGTTGCTACCAATCTTGGCTCGGCAGAAATTATGCTAAAGGCCCTTGAGCGTGGCGAATTCGGATGGCGTGATGTAGTACATAAGGAGAATGAGGCATGAGTTCACTCGATATATTAGCAATTGGTGCTCACCCTGATGATGTAGAAATCGGTGCGGCTGGCAGTCTCCTACTGGCCGCGAAGCGTGGTGAGCGTGTGGCAATATTGGATTTGACATACGCAGAGCTCTCCTCCAACGGAAATGTAGAGAGGCGTCAGCAGGAAGCGGCCGCTGCCGACAAACTCATCGGAGTGGTGGAACGCTTCAATTTTGGATTGCCGGATCGTGGGCTGGAAGCGATCAGAGAAGTGGCGATCAATCGTGTTGTTGACCTGATTCGTCAGATGCGTCCGCGTATAGTGCTGGCGCCTTACTTTTCAGATCGGCATCCTGATCATGAGAGTGTCAGCCGAATCGTTCGGGAAGCTGTCTTTAACTCAGGGATCCGAAAATATGAGACGGAGTCTTCCATGGCTGCTTACCGGCCCGAGCAATTGCTTTACTATTTTATTAATTCAACGGTAACTCCTCAAGTAGTAGTGGATGTTACTGCCATTTACCCGGAAAAAATGGATGTGCTTCGCTGCTACCGAAGTCAGTTTGAACTGGAAGAAGGCAGCGTGCATACGCCGCTTACCAACGGGTATTTAGAGATGGTGGAGTATCGCGAGCGTTTGTTTGGAAGTCAAGCAGGCGTAGCCTTTGCAGAAGGCTTTGTGAGTGCCTCCCCATATGTATTGGCCAACCTGTAAGAAGGAGTGACACCCAGGAATGAACATCGGGATTACGTGCTACCCCTCATTAGGTGGGTCCGGCGTTGTTGCGACAGAATTGGGTAAATTATTGGCGGAACGGGGCCATCAGGTACATTTTATTACAGGCGGGATGCCGTTTCGGTTGGGTGCGTTTCACCCTAACATTTTTTATCATGAAGTAGAAGTAAATAATTATGATGTATTTAAATATCCTCCTTATGATTTGACCTTGGCGAATCGTATGGCACAAGTGGCAAAGAATGAAAAGCTGGATTTATTACATGTTCATTATGCAGTACCGCATGCCCTGTGCGCCTTTTTGGCCAAGCAAATGGTAGGGGATCATTTAAAGATTGTAACGACACTGCATGGAACCGACATTACCGTTTTGGGCTACGATTCCAATTTAAGCGACATGATTCGATTTGGAATTGAGCGAAGTGATGTTGTTACGGCCGTTTCGAAAGATTTGATTCGCCAGACAAACGAGCTACTTCATGTAGAAAAAGAGATTGTCCCTATCTACAACTTTGTGGACAAACGCCGCTATTTTCCAAAAGAAGTAAGCAAGCTAAAAAAAGTATTTGCACCAAACGGCGAGAAAATTCTCATGCATATCTCCAATTTCCGTCCTGTAAAACGTGTCCCTGATGTCATCGACATTTTTGCAAAGGTCCGGGAAGAAGTTCCTGCCAGATTGATTCTGATCGGAGAAGGACCAGAAATGGGAGTCGTTCGAAAAATGATTGCCGAGCAGGGCTTGACCGATGAAGTCTGTTTCCTTGGTAAACAGGAGGACGTGGCCGAAGTGCTCTCCATGGCAGATATCATGCTGCTGCCGTCTGAGAAGGAAAGCTTCGGCCTCGTTGCTTTGGAAGCGATGGCATGCGGTGTACCTGTGGTGGCGACTGTCGCCGGTGGTTTGCCTGAGGTTGTCTTGGACGGTGTCTGCGGTTTTTTGCGCCCAATTGGGGACGTAGAAGGGATGGCAAAGGAAGCCATTCGACTCCTGCAAAATGACGAGTTGTATCAAGCGTTTTCCAAAAACAGCATCGAGCGTTCTTGCACGACTTTTTGCCACGATACGATTGCTTCACAGTACGAGGCACTCTACGAACAACTCCTGAGTGGCGCGAGAAGCTAAAACATTAGGGACGATGAAAGTTCCCTTTTACCAACTGAAGAGCTTTGGATACAAAAATGAACAGTCCATATAGAAATTTCAACGGTGTCGCCTCCTTATTTTCATAAGCGGACGGCGAGGAGGGGAGGGAGCAGGAATGGTTATCGAACTGGCGAATCGTGTGCTGGCAACATTAGAGGAGAATGGCTTCGAAGCTTATTTTGTTGGGGGCTGCGTCCGCGACTGGCTGCTGAAAAGACCGGTGCACGATATAGATATATGTACGAATGCCCATCCTGGCGACGTTATCCTCCTATTTCCCGACCATGTACCGACCGGATTGAAGCATGGGACGGTTTCTGTGAAAATGGGGAAACATTTATTTGAGGTAACGACGTATCGGACGGAAGGAAAATACGAAGATTACCGCAGGCCGGTTGAAGTCCAGTTTGTATCGGAACTGCGCCTTGATTTGGAACGGCGAGACTTTACGATGAATGCAATGGCAATGGATCGCAATAAAAGCCTACAGGACCCTTTTTGTGGTCAGGAGGACTTGGCTGCACAGCTTGTTCGGGCCGTAGGCAATGCACGCGAACGTTTCCAGGAGGATGCCTTGCGTTTGCTGCGCGGTGTACGATTCGCGGCACAGCTTGGCTTTTCTATTGAAAAAGACACATTGACAGCGATGAAAGAGACGGCTCCCTTGCTGTCGTATATTGCGGTCGAACGTGTACGCGAAGAACTGAACAAGACGCTTGACAGCCAAGGTGTTCAAATCGGTTGTCAATTGCTTTACGAGACCGGCCTTCTTGATTTTTCACCCGGATTGAAACGATTGTTTCGCCAATCGCTTACGGAGTCATGGAGGCTGACCAAGCTTTTAACCGTTTCGCAAAAATGGTCGTTGCTGATGTTCGCAGCTGGATTTACGCCCGTCGATGCTAAAGAAGTGTGTAGCTTTCTGCGAATGTCGAAACGTGATACCGAAACGATTATTGGTTTTGTAAGGCTTCTGCAGCAGCTTCATCTCGATTGGGATGCACCCAAAACTATTGAGTGGGGGCCTCTTCTACTGGAGGAGGGCTGGGAAACCTGTCAGGGACTTGCTCTCTTGTTGCAAGCCTCTTGGTCGAACTCACCTACTAATCAGCTTATACAAGAACTGGTCAAAGTGTATGAGAGAATGCCTGTGAAAAACATCAAGGAACTAGCTGTAACAGGACTGGATCTGCAGATCGTTCTGAAAAAAAAACCTGGCGAGTGGATCGTTCAGGTTTTAAAGGCGCTTCTGTTTGAAACGGCATTGCGTGGATTGCCAAATACGCCTGAAGCCTTGATCGAGGTAGCAAAGAAAGAGGTTGCAGATAATGAACATTAAACAGGTGATACTGCAAGCGTTTCGTGATCATCCGGGGCGCTTCATTTCCGGAGAAGAATTGAGCCAGACATGCGGATGTTCCAGAACTGCCGTGTGGAAACACATAGAAGAGCTTCGCCGTGATGGCTACGAGGTGGAGGCAGTCCGTAAGTCAGGATATCGTCTGCTGGTGGCCCCTGATCGACTATCTGCAGCGGAGATCATGGCTGGATTGGAAACAGAGAGGATCGGACAGCATGTATTTGCTCACGATGAGGTCGTCTCTACACAGCCTTTGGCTCACGAGGCTGCTGCCAAAGGAGCACCTGAAGGTACGCTTGTCCTGGCCGAACAGCAGACAGGTGGAAAGGGGAGGCTCGGTAGGCCGTGGCACTCACCCAAGGGAACAGGGATCTGGATGAGTCTGATCGTTCGTCCTGCGATACCACTGCCTAAAACACCTCAGATGACCTTGTTGACAGCAGTAACGATGGCAAGAACTATTCGGGCAGAGACAGGCATCCCGGTTAAAATCAAATGGCCCAATGACCTCTTTATTGGAGACAAAAAGGTATGTGGAATTTTGACGGAGCTTAACGCAGAGGCTGACCGCGTCAATTATTTGATTATCGGCATTGGATTAAATGCAAACACCGTGGAGGCGGATTTCCCGGCGGAACTGTCTCACGTAGCGACTTCTCTGCGGATCGGTTCAGGTGTAGTAGTCAAGCGAGTCGCGTTCATCCAGCAGTTCTGCCGTAACTTTGAAGAAGAGTATGACCACTTTTTACGGCATGGCTTCCAGCGGGTAAAAGCAGAGTGGGAGAAGCACTCCTATTCGATAGGACGATGGGTGAGCGTACAGACTATCTCACAATCGTTTGAAGGACGAGCTGTTGGTTTGGACGAGGAAGGTGTTCTCATGGTAGAGGACCGCTCGGGCAACATTCACAAAGTGTACTCGGCTGATGTCAATTATCGTGCAAATGAGTGAATCTTTTGCTATACTCCAATTGATGGAGACCGTATCACAACTGTGAACGGTACTTCTGGAGTATTTTTTGGACTTATGGTGTATAGCTAATTGAATAAGTGTATGGACAAAAATCTGCTCAGAGCCTGTGTGGACCGAGACAGAAGGATTCCGTAAAGACGCAAGATGTCTCTTTGGCATGGACAACCTTCTCCCGATTCTGGCGAGAAGGTTTTATTTTTCCATACGATCCACAGGCTAGGTGCGTACGGGGAGAAATGAAAATGGCAAATGCAGGTAAGCAAGTGACAACCGCAGACATTCGTAAGAAAAAAGAAGCAGGCACACCGATTACAATGATGACTGCGTATGATTTTCCATCCGCCAAACTCGTGGAGGAAGCAGGAGTGGACATGATTCTCGTTGGAGATTCACTTGGCATGGTTGTGCTAGGATACGACTCGACACTTCCGGTCACGATGGAAGACATGATCCACCATACAAAAGCAGTTACAAGAGCGGCGAAGCGAGCCTTTGTCGTAGCGGACATGCCGTTTTTGAGCTATCACGGGACTCTTGCAGAAGCCGTAAAAAATGCAGGACGACTGATGCAAGAAGGTCTGGCCAAAGCCGTTAAGATGGAGGGTGGCCGTGAACTCGCCCCAATCATTACACGTTGTGTTCAGGCTGGCATCCCTGTAGTCGGACATATCGGCTTGACCCCTCAAGCGGTACATCAGTTAGGTGGCTATAAAGTACAAGGACGCAGCTTGGAAGCAGCGAAACAAATGCTGGAAGAAGCACTTGCCATCCAGGAAGCAGGCGCATTTGCCATTGTACTGGAGTGTGTGCCAGAAGAAGTGACCGCGATGATTGCATCCAAATTAGAGATTCCCGTGATTGGCATTGGAGCTGGAGCTTTGTGTGACGGACAAGTTCTCGTGTTTCACGATGTAGTCGGTTATGCATCCCAACTGACCCCCAAGTTTGTTAAACGCTATGCAGAAGCAGGGGAGTCGATTCGCGAGGCAGTCGCTTCCTACGTCAAGGAGGTAGAAGCAAGGAGCTTCCCTGCTGCTGAGCACGTCTTTCACGCGTCGGATGAGACCATTAAACACCTGTACGGGGAAGGGGTGGGTCAAAAATGATTCAAACAATGCAGCAGATAGCCACAATTGCCAAAATGCGCACTCACATAAATGAAGCAAGACGTCAAGGAAAGCGAATCGGTATCGTACCCACGATGGGATTTTTGCATGAAGGTCATCTCAGTCTGGTCAAGGCCGCACGTGAGAAGTGTGATTTGATCGTAATGAGTATTTTCGTGAATCCTTTGCAGTTTGGTCCGAATGAAGATTTCGAGCGTTATCCAAGGAATATCGAGCGAGACCGTGAAATGGCAGCCTCAGCGGGTGTAGATCTGCTGTTTACACCGGAAGTAAGTGAGATGTATCCGAAACCGATTTTGACCAACATTTCGGTTGCAAATGTCACAGCTCCTTTGTGCGGTGCCTCCCGTCCTGGACATTTCGACGGAGTAGCTACTGTGGTTACAAAGTTATTTCAAATTGTTCAGCCAGACTATGCTTTCTTCGGTCAAAAAGACGCGCAACAAGTCGCTGTGATAACCCAAATGGTACATGATTTGTCTATGCCGGTGCAAATTGTGCCTTGTCCGATTATTCGTGAGGCTGACGGTCTTGCCATGAGTTCACGCAATGTTTACTTGTCGCAGGAAGAGCGTACGCAGGCTCTCGTTTTGTCTCAAAGTTTAAAGCTTGCAGAGACCTGGCTCGATGAAGGTATAGCCTTGGTTGAGATCAAAGATCGCTTGATCCAAAAGATTACGGAAATGCCGCTTGCTTCCATTGACTACGTAGAGATTCTTCGCTTTCCGAATCTCGAACCTGTAGAACAAGAAGTGGCAGGACAAGCTATTATTATTGCTCTTGCTGTGAAATTCGGCAAAACGCGGTTGATCGACAATCTGATTACCGAAATCCGCTGAAAAATCGAATGCAACTACGAGAAACAAGGGGAGGAATTACTCGTGCTGCGCACAATGATGAAAGCAAAAATCCATCGTGCTACCGTGACTGAAGCCAATCTTAACTACGTCGGCAGCATCACGATTGATAAAAATCTGTTAGATGCTTTGGATATTTTGCCAAATGAAAAAGTTCAAATCGTCAACAACAACAACGGTGCCAGACTTGAAACATACGTAATCGAAGGAGCGCCTGGCAGCGGTGTGATTTGTCTTAACGGCGCAGCAGCCAGGTTAGTGCAAGAAGGCGATATTGTCATCATTATTGCCTATGCGATGATGTCAGATGAAGAAGCACGAACATACAAGCCGCGAGTTGCCATTATGGACGAGAAAAATCAAATCATACAGTTGATTGCGGAAGAAGTACACGCAACGATTTTGTAATCTACTTTTGCATAGAGCCACCTACCTTGTGAGACAATGAGAGTACTCACGCCTCATAGGGGGTGGCTTTTGCGTGAAAATAGAAGACTGGTTCCAAACGTTGCGCCGAAAAGCTGAATCCATTGAAGAAAAATGGTCAGATGCCACAGAACAAGAAAGGCTGCAAATGGCTGATCAACTGTTTCATCTGCGTCAAGTAAGCGATACGGTTGTAGATCTTTGGTTACAATTTGAAGAACGGCTGTCCAATACGATTCGTCATATTAAGCAGTTGGAGGGTCAGCTCCCTGAAGAGCAAAAAGAAGAACAGACAACACAGGCGAAACCTTCTCCTGGTACTGTCTCAGCTAAGGCGACTTTCAAAAAAGAGGCGTCAGCAAGTACCAAGGACGAGAGTAAACATGGTGATGGAAATACGTATGAACCGATGTTCCGTAAAGGCGAAGGATTTTATCACCTGCGGATGTATCAGGACGCCAAAAAATGCTTTGCTGCATTGGTGAACGAATCGCCTGACTGGGAAAGCGGTCGCTTGTATTATGCGTATAGTCTTTTGTTTTGCGAGGAACCTGAGACGGCATTGCGGGAGTTTCGGCTGCTGAGTCGATCAGCTAGTTCTCCAGCAGTGGTAGCCATCAGCTACAACGCCATTGGCTGCATCCTGGCAGAAGAAGAACAATGGCTTGAGGCTGCCCAAGCCTTTAGGGCGTCATTGGAAATAAAATCCGACCAAATCGAAGCAAAATACAACCTGGCGCTCTGTTATCTCATAGATGGCGATGCCAGGGAAGCATTGGATGAAATTGAGGCTTACCTAGAGAAAAATGAACATGATTGGGAAGCCCAAATGCTGTGGCTGCGAGCTGCACAACTGCTGCAAGCGATGGATGACACGATTGAACTGGTAGCACCAGAATCGTTGCGCCTTCCTTCACGTGATTTGGATAGTGAGACACTGCAAGAAATGGCATCCCTGTATGAATCCGTTGGAAATTATCACCGTGCACAAATTTGCTATCACTTTTTGACAGAGCGGTCTCCAAAAGAAGGCTGGACGTGGCACGGACTGGCTTGGAACACATGGCTCATCGCGGGGACGAAGCGGGCTTTGACGCTTTTAAAAAAAGCGATCAGTTTATCCCCGAGCAATGACGATTTTACTTTTAGTTACGGGTGGATGCTTCTGTTTGACGGGAAAGTGGAGCAAGCTGTAGCTGCTTTTCGCAGCATGCTGGAGAAAAACAGGGAAAATCGTCTGGGCCAGTCTGGAATGATATCCGCTTATGAAAAGATGGGTGACATCCAGGAAGCGAAGCGTATCGCAAGACAGTTTACCGCAGATGAACAGCCGTACATCCGTTCCCTTGGCTTTTTTCATCTGGGCAGACTTGCGTTGGTGGAAGAGAACTGGCGCTTGGCAGAGCAATATTTCCAGCGGACTCTTCCGCATGCTAACCAGTTTCGAGAGATCCCGATTTATCTGCAATTGTGTGCCACCAAATTGGGCGAACATGAATCACCCAGTGAGCTTTTGCAGCCATAAATGTATGTGGGAGCAGGAGAATCCCTTTCATTGCCGAATGTGAAAGGGTGCGGATAACAGTATCCGCCCAGGTTACGAGGTGACATACGTTTGAAACGATTACTTGTAGTAGACTTCGAGACAACAGGGAGCCATCCGCGTCAGGGAGACAGTATCATTCAGATCGGAGCCGTAGCGATTGATGATGGGCAGATAACAGATAGCTTCTCTACCTTGATCAACCCCGGACAGGAAATCTCATCATTTATTACGCAATTAACAGGGATTACGAACGAAATGGTGGCCGACGCTCCTTCTCTGGAAGAAGTGTTTCCCCGTTTCTTGCGCATGTTAGATGGACGAACTTTTGTTGCGCATAATGCCAGCTTTGATCTCCAATTTTTGCAAGAAGCCCTGCTGAGCCAGGGCTATTATGCATTTGATGGCTATGTACTCGACACGGTGGAGCTCTCGCGTGTTCTATTGCCGATGCAAAACAGCTATCGGCTGGGAGAATTGGCTTCTGAGCTGGAAATTGAACATGATAACCCTCATCAAGCGGATAGCGATGCACTGGCGACAGCTCAGCTATATTTGCACCTGCTGGATATTTTGCAGCAATTGCCGTTGGTTACGATTCAGAGACTGCAGATGCTGGTTTCTTCCTTCCGCTCGGACATTGATGTTCTTTTGCGGCAGATGGAAATGGAAAAGCTCACAGCACTTCCTGAGCTAGGCGATGAGTCAGCAGATACTGGCGAACCTTCGGGGTTGTGGGACATCTATCGGCAGTTAGCACTCAAAAAGCGTGAAGACAAGCTCATACCTTCCTTTCAGCGACCTGTGTACGAGGCAACGGTCGATAAAGCTTTTGTGGACAGGTTGGAGGACGTAATGGGTGAACAGGGAAGCATGCAGGCAAATATTTCTGGGTATCAGCGCCGGGATGCACAGGAAGCAATGATGCATGCTGTATTTGAGGCTATGCAGGAAGGCTCCCATCTCCTGGTAGAAGCGGGTACAGGTACTGGGAAATCGTTGGCTTATCTATTGCCAGGGATTATTTGGTCGAGGGAGAACCGAGAGCAATTGGTGATCAGTACAAATACGATCCAACTGCAGGAGCAGCTGTTGCACAAGGAAATTGCTACGCTACAACAATCTCTGCCGTTCTCTTTTACCGCTTCTACGCTAAAAGGAAGAGGGAACTATCTGTGTCTTCGCAAGTTGGAGCAGACACTAGAGGAGCCGGTTGAGGGGAGCAGTCAGGAGATGCGCCTGGTAAAAGGCCAAATGCTGACCTGGCTGACCCAAACCAGTACGGGCGATGTTGAGGAGTTAAGCATGCCGCCTACCGGCCAGTTATTTTGGCAGCAGGTAAAAAGTGATACGGGCTCTTGTTTGAATAGAGCATGTCCTTGGTTTAGCCGCTGCTATTATTTCCAGGCCAAAGAGCGAGCAAAAGATGCGGACGTACTCATCGTCAACCATGCCCTACTGATCAGTGACCTGCAAGCCGAGAATCGGATTCTGCCTCCGTATGAAGTGGCTATCATTGATGAGGCACATCATCTAGAAGACGCCGCAACCCAACATCTAGGCAAGCAATTTACGACGACACAGCTTCTCTTTCTGTTGGACCGGGCTTCTGTCGAAGAGGGTGGCGTGGTACCGCGATATGCAGAAGAATTGCAAAGCTGGTTGCCATCCGTGCACGAGGCCGTGACAGAACAGGTGGATGAGCTGCAAAAGCTTTTACCTGCCCTTCGTGACAAGGCCCAGCAATGGACACAGCTCCTGTATACGTGGGCTTCAGATCGAGCAGAAGAAACAACGGATGCCGGACGAGAAACGGTCCGTTATCGCGTAGAGTCTTTTTCAGGCAAGCATGAAAAGATCCGGAAGAACACAAAAAAGCTCATTGATACCATGACCTCTTTTGCAGCTTGTTTGGATCGTCTCATAGTGACGGTACCATCTGATGAGAAGCCTCCTTTTGCCGTGCGCAGCCTCCGGACCGATCTGCAAGGGCTTGTGAATGAATGGCAGAAAGTAACAGAGCTCGTTCATTTCTTTTTGGTGGAACAAGATCCGCAGTACGTCTACTGGATGGAGGTGGAGTCGCGCGCAGCACGGAAACAGGTACATCTGTCTGCGGCGCTTTTAAAGGTAGCAGATTCTCTCGCACAACCATTATTTGCTCAAAAGCGCAGTATGATTCTAACATCCGCGACTTTGACGGTGAAAAACAGCTTTTCGTATATTAAGAGTCGATTCGGTCTGGATCAGTTGCCAGAGGAACGAGTGCGCACATTGTCCCTCCCATCTTCTTTTGCGTACGATGAACAGGGCTTGCTGCTTATTCCAGCAGACTTCCCTGCTCCCGCGAAAGAAAATGACCATGCCTATCTCGAAGCGATTATTCAAGGGTGCTTGGATGTAGTACTGGCGACGAAGGGAAGGACGCTCATCCTGTTCACATCACACTCTATGCTACGGATGGTTTATCATGCCCTGAAAGAGAAATTAGCCGATGCTCCTGATTCCTACACATTGTTTGGGCATGGGATTGATAGCAACAACCGGAGCAAGCTGGTTCGCTTGTTCCAGAGCATGGAGAGAAGTGTGCTGCTTGGAACGAGCAGTTTTTGGGAAGGTGTGGACATCCCCGGAGATTCACTCAGCAGTCTTGTGATCGTGCGCTTGCCATTTACACCACCGAACCATCCGGTGTATCAAGGGCGGGCAGACCTTTTGAAGGCAGAGGGGAAAAATCCCTTTATGTCCATGGCGCTGCCGCAAGCGGTGATTTTGTTCAAACAAGGAGTTGGTAGGCTGATTCGTCATCACTTGGATCGCGGCGTAGTCGTCGTTTTTGACACGCGCGTCGTTGAGTCAAGATATGGTCGAGCATTTTTGCAATCACTCCCGCCGTATCAGATCGAAAGTGGCCCATGGCCGACCCTTCGAGAGCGTATTGAACCATTCCTTAGTATGCAATCCCTGCCAGATTCATAAAATGAAAGCAATAGTCTAGCAGAGATTTAGGTGATAAAATAAATGTTATGGAAAAAAGCGTGGCGCTGGTTGCTGCTGGTTTTTTGTGTGATTCTGCTCTCCAGCTGTTCGATTGACAGCCATATGCAGGAAGCGGTAAAAGTGGAGGATCCTTACGAAAGTGAAACCGAACAGGACTTTTCCGGGCTCGTGATCTCTTATTGGGCATTGCCTCATGGGGAAAGCACGCTGGTCCGATTGCCGCACGGAAAAACCATGTTGATAGACACGGGCACCGCTGAAGACTGGTCGGTTTTGTCCGAGCGCTTAGCCGAGCAAAAGCTGACGCGCTTGGATTATCTGGTACTGACGAACGATTTGCCTGAACATGTAGGGGGATTCTCTTTTTTGACCGAGCAGATTTTGGTGGATACCGTGATTTTGCCCAAATTAACGCAAGAGACGATTCGTCGAGAGACAAAGCTTCGCAATGCCCAGAAACAATTAGCTGTTGAAACGAATCAAGTGCTTGCATTGGATGAAGAGGTTTCCATGCACGTCTTGCTTCCAGATGAGCCTTTGTTTTTATCACCCCAGAACAATTCACTCGTTTTTCGCTTGCAACACGGCGATTTGCGGTTTTTGTTTACCAGTGGAGTAAACGAAAAAGCAGAAGAGCGACTGCTCGGACGACATGCAGACCAGCTTAAGGCTGAGGTACTGAAAGTCGGAGATGAAGGCAGCAACCAAGGATCTTCTCAGCCATTTCTCACGGCTGTTGATCCGCAGGTAGCGATTATCCAGACAGGGAAACCCCGCGATAAGATGAAAGACGGCCAAACGGAAGTGCTCGAGCGCTTGGGCGAGTCGTGGGCGGAAACCTACATGACAAGTCGGGATGGGTCAATCACGATATTATCAAATGGAAAAGATTATCGTGTTTTGAAGCAAAAGAAATAAGGGGGGAAGACCGAACGTGGCCAAACACGAAAAGATTTCGGAAGCGGTCGTCCGCCGCCTGCCGATTTATCTTCGTTACCTCAGTTATTTACAGCAAGTTGAGGTGACAACTGTTTCCTCCCAGCAAATGGGCAGGAATCTTGATGTAAATCCCGCCCAAATCCGAAAAGACTTGGCTGCATTTGGCGATTTCGGGAAAAAAGGTATTGGCTATGATGTGAACTATTTGGTGGAGAAAATTCGCCAAATATTAAAATTGACAGATGAAATTCGGGTTGCTTTGGTTGGGGCGGGGAATCTTGGTCACGCCATCAGCAACTATAACGCTTATTTGAAAGATAACATGCGGATTGCGGCTATCTTTGACAGCAATCCAAACAAGGTAGGCAATGAGGTAGCGGGACTATCCATCCAACCATTGGATGAGCTGGCAGAGACAATTACTGTGAAACAAATCAAGCTGGCAATCATAACTGTTCCAGCGCCAGCTGCGCAATCCGTATGTGATCTATTGACTCAAGCGGGAATCAAAGGCATCTTGAATTTTGCTCCGACTACGATTCGAGCACCTAAGGATGTGCGGATTCATTATGCAGATGTGACTTCCAATTTGCAAAGCTTGGCCTATTACCTAACGTAGAGAACGGAGTGTACCCATGAAAAAGACAATCCTCATTCATGCAACGGTTATCACTGTAAATGACAGCAACGAGGTCATCCACGATGGCGCCGTCGCTTTCGAAGGCAACAAGATTACGTATGTAGGGCCTACGCCAGAAGACCTGTCTGATGCGGGATACGATGAAGTCATCGATCAAAAAGGTGACTTCATTCTTCCAGGACTGATCAATACACACGGACACGCAGGCATGTCGCTGCTTCGCGGGTATGCGGATGATCTTCCTTTGCAGCAGTGGCTGGAAGATAAAATGTGGCCGCTGGAAGCTCAATTTACAGGCAACTCCGTAAAATGGGGCACACATCTTTCCCTGATTGAGATGATTCGTACGGGTACGACTACGTTTGTCGATATGTACGACCACATGGATGAAGTGGCAAAAGCGGTTGAAGCCTCCGGCATGCGTGCACGCCTGTGCCGTGGAATGATCGGGCTGTGCTCAGAGGAAGAGCGCCAGGCTAAGCTGCATGATGCCACCTTGTTTGCGAATGAATGGCATAACCAAGCAGATGGCCGCATTACTGTAATGATGGCTCCACATGCGCCTTACACATGCTCTCCAGAATTTATTACACAGATCATCGAAAAGGCAGACGAGTTGTCCTTGCCTCTTCACATCCATATGTCGGAAACGGCGTGGGAAGTAGGACAAAACGAAAAAGATTACGGCTTGCGCCCGGTTGCCCATCTGGAGAAGCTGGGAATGTTTTCACGCCCGACTCTGGTTGCGCATGCTGTGCATTTAACGGATGAAGAGATTGACATCTTGGCAAAATATAACGTGAAGGTTTCCCATAACGTGGTCAGCAACTTGAAGCTGGCAAGCGGAGTGGCCCCAGTTCCAAAGATGCTGGCAAAAGGCGTAAGTGTTTCGCTTGGGACGGACAGCTCCGCAAGTAACAACAACCTCAATTTGTTTGAGGAATTGAAATTGGCAGCCATCCTGCATAAAGGGGTCAATAACGATCCAGTAGCTGTACCTGCAGAAGAAGCACTGCGCATGGCTACTCGTTATGGAGCGGATGGGGTGTTCCAGGCTGACACATTGGGCAGCATCGAGGTTGGCAAACAAGCAGACCTGATCGTGCTCGACAGCCATCAAGCGCATTTCCACCCAGCACATGAACCTGTTTCCCATGTGGTGTACGCAGCTAATGGTCGTGACGTGAAAGATACAATCGTTGCCGGAAAATTCCTGATGCGTAATCATAAGTTGCTGACGATTGATGAAGAGCGGGCTATTTATGAGGCAAATCGCGTTTTCCAATCACTGAAACGGTAAAAAGGCTCCTGTCAGGTGTGGGACAGGAGTAAAGAAATGAAGGTGTAGGTAGGGGAAATTGGGTAATACTCGTTCTTGCGCTCATTTTCGCCACAATTCCGTCAGGGAATGATGGCGAAAATGCAGTGTGGGTGTGTGCGACAAGTGACGCAGTGGTGAAGACAATCCTGCCCAGGAGACGCGGTATTCCTGTAACAGAAACCCTAGTATGTCAGGAGAGGTGGTTTGTTGCGACCATTTCACGCGCTCACCTCCTCGGGGTGTATAGGTAGTATGACCGACCATCCCCATGCTATGATTAGCAACTTTTCCGTGTCGTTCTAAAACCTTCCCGTATAGCATAGGCTAAAGCAAAAATGGGACAGGGGGGACGGAAGGTGTATATCCGGCCCAAACTGCTGTGGTGGCTCATCCCGACCTTTCTCGGACTTTTTTTGCTTGGGATTGCCTTGGGGTCAGCAGGAAACAAGTACGGGATGTCAGAGACAGCTTTCATGGACCAGCAAAAGGATGGAGAGCATCACCGGGTGGCTCTGTCAGAACTGCTGGATCAACTGACAGAGGATAAGGAACGTTCGTTTATTGTCTATCTACAGGAAAGTGCACTGAATGGGCGATATCAGCACGAGCGCTTTGAGCTGAAAGGAGAAGTGGGTGGACACAATCTGGAGATGTCACGAAATCTAGAGCAGCCGGTAGCTATTCGCATTGATGGACAGATTCAGAATGAAGCATCACTCCCCTACGCCCTCTACACTCCATATGAGCACGCGGCACTGATAAAAAAAGTGCTCCAGTCTGTTAAGCCCCAGAGCATTCAGGACCCTGGTGCTCAAGGCCTGTATGGGTACCGTTTGGCTGTGCCTGCAGAAGAGGTAACTGCGCTACTGTCCATGTGGCTTGGTCCTTCTTTTCCGATTCATGATATGCCGCTAGACGTGGCAAAAGGGATTGGCGTGGACTATCAGCTCTGGTATGATAGTGAATCCAAGCAAATTCGTCAGCTAGAGCTTCAGCTGCGAATGCAGACGGCTGCTGGAGTCAAGCAAGATCAGCTCCGGTTCCGGTTGTAAGGTCAAGTGAATAAAGGAGTTATTAGCCAGTGTTTGTAAGAATAATTGTAGGAGTCGTCGCTGTCGTCCTGCTTACGGGAGCGGGATTCGCTTACCATTTGACATCCTCCGTAGTCGGAGAAAGACAAGCTTTTGATCACATTGTACAGCAATGGGTCCACGATCGAACAACGATTACGCAGATTGAATCCATTGACGAGTACCGGGGCAAAGAGAGCTATGCAGTCGTTCTAGGCAAAAACCAAGCAGGTACCTCTGTAGTTGCATGGTTGACCGAAAAATCGGCAGCGTTTGACAGCATGGAGAGAGCTGTTCCTAGAAAAAATGTAGAAGCGGCTGTTTTGAAAAGCTTTCCGGAGGCAGAAGTGAGACATATCGTTCCAGGACTGGATAAAGAGCAGCGTTTTTGGGAAGTAACCCTGAAGGACAAGGATGGACGATATCACTACCTTCATTACGATTTGTTCAGTGGGGCTTTGCTCACTTCTTACGTATTAAATCCAACGTAAACAGCTACGAAAAGAACAGACCTTTTCCTTCTGGGGAAAGGTCTGTTTGGCATCCTACCCAATAACTGTATAATAAATTGATATACTCATGTGATATACTAAGTTTTGTTGAAAAGAGAAAACAAGAACGAGAAATCTTAGGTGGGGGGGAGTAGCTGTGCAGTTGAAAAAAAGTACAATAGGCTTGTCTTTGCTGGCGACACTGGCTCTCCTGTTCGGCGGTTGGTTCTTGTACCAAAAGATGGAAATTGAAGAGCCGATCCGTACAGAGGTAGGACAGCTACAGTCAGCCACGTTGGATCATTTGAATATATCCAAAGATAAAATTCAGATAGATTTAAAGGTAACGAAACCAGAAACGTTTCCACAGGAATATCGAGACCTGGTCGAAAAGACTTCGAAGTTCGCGGGTGATAAAGAAGTGGTGATTGGCGTGAACAATCAATCACAAGCGATGAGTGACATCTGGAAAAACGGGCAGTTCGTCTTTACTGAAGCAATCGATCTCCATCAGTACAGTCGGATTCCCCAAATGGTTGCCGAGTGGAAAGCAAGCAATAAGTTGGATGCAGCATCAGCCTTAATGGATGATGAAAACATTTATGTCTATTTGAAAAAAGGAACGGAGGACTTTTACACAATCGTGCCCCGTTCGACGGAAAAAGAGGTGACGGCTCGTGGGTAAGGAACTACTGATCGGCGTCGTTCCCGGAGTCCTGATTTTCTTGCTATTTTTAGGAGTAAATATTACTCCTTTTCTGCTGTTTGCCGTCGTG
This sequence comes from Brevibacillus sp. NRS-1366, assembly GCF_050467985.1. Classification (NCBI taxonomy): domain Bacteria; kingdom Bacillati; phylum Bacillota; class Bacilli; order Caryophanales; family Paenibacillaceae; genus Brevibacillus; species Brevibacillus sp. NRS-1366. The sequence continues at coordinate 188,726 of NZ_JBITPN010000017.1, forward strand.
CTTGGAGCGATTTACTTTATGGTGATACGGCAGCAAGGTGGTCGGGGTGGAAACGTCACGCTTGGTGGGAAACGAAAACAAAACAAACATGAGATTCCAAAGTCAAATGTGCAGTTCGCTGATATCGGAGGTCAGGAACGCGCAAAGAAGGAATTAAAAGAAGCGCTGGATTTTCTTGTCTACAAAGAAAAAATCGCGCAATACGGAATCCGTCCGTTAAAAGGGGTTCTGTTGACCGGGCCTCCGGGTACGGGAAAAACCTTGATGGCAAAGGCGGCAGCCAACTATACCAACTCCGCATTCGTAGCCGCGTCTGGTTCCCAATTTGTTGAGATGTACGTAGGGGTTGGGGCGCAACGAGTTCGCGAGTTGTTTAAAGAAGCCAAAACGATGGCTGAGAAAAACAATCAGGACAGTGCGATTATTTTCATCGATGAGATTGACGTTATTGGTGGTAAGCGGGATGGTCAGCAGCAACGAGAGTACGATCAGACCTTGAATCAACTGTTGACGGAAATGGACGGAGTAGCAACCAGTGACAAACCCCGCGTTCTTGTCATGGCAGCTACTAACCGCAAAGATATGCTGGATGCAGCGCTTTTACGTCCGGGTCGTTTTGATCGCCATATTATTGTTGACTTGCCTGACAAGCCTGCACGCGAGCAAATCTTGACGATTCATACTGCCAATAAGCCCCTTGGCTCTGATGTCGTTCTGGAAAAAGTGGCACAAGAAACATTCGGTTTCTCTGGTGCGCAGCTGGAGAGCGTAGCCAATGAAGCTGCGATTTACGCAATGCGCGATACGTGTGAAAAGATTGAAGCGAAGCATTTTGCTTATGCGGTAGACAAAGTCATGCTTGGTGAAAAAGTAGACCGCGAAGCATCTGAGGAAGAGAAGAAACGGGTAGCATTGCATGAATTGGGCCATGCCATTGCAAGTGAAATGGTACGTCCTGGCTCTGTCTCCCAGGTGACACTGAGTCCTCGTGGAAAAGCGCTAGGATACGTCCGCCAAAATCCATTGGAAGATCGCTACCTTTACACGAAGGAAGCAATGGAGAAGCAGATTATGGTTTGTTTAGGCGGGGCTGTAGCCGAAGAAATTTACTACGGGGGTCGCAGCACCGGCTCCAAGAACGATTTTGAGCAAGCGTTGGGAATGGCACAGGAGATCGTGCAAAGCGGTATGTCTCGCTTGGGGATTGTCCATCTGCAATATGTGGACAAAACCCGCATCCACGATGAGGTAGAGCGTCTCTTAGGAAATCTGCTGGAAAAGACGCGCACTCTTTTGGGCCAGTTCGATTCCGTTTTTCAGACAGGTCTGCACACGTTGATGGAGGCGGAAGTGCTGCAAGGTGATGAGTTCCGTGCACTTTTGTCCCACGTAAAAAAAGAAGAGGCAGCTGTTTAACCGCACTACTCACGAAACTGCAAGCCAATGTGGAAGCGTTGGCATGCAGTTTTTTTTGCTTTACGAGAAATGGCTGTGAGCGGTGTTTTCTAAACATTTTTCCAGTCTCGGTGCCAAACGCCTAAACAGATGAATATCCTACAGAATGATAAGGTGAAGACATCAGGAGGCAAGGAGACTCTATGGCGAATGTGAACCGACGTAAATTGAACAAAAATTTAGGGAAAACCATCAGGCAAACCACGACAGAAATTCCGCTGATGCAATCAACGACTGATAGGGAATGGATGCATGATTTGGAAACAGAGCTACTGGATATTGATCAAAGTGGTACCCAGCAATCCAGCTCTCTTGCGGGTAAAACCGCTCAGCAATATCCGCCACACCCAAAAATACCCAAACAAAGTATATCTTCCAATCAGACGACGTATTCCAAAGTGATCAAAGAACGTAATGATGAACGTGTTCAATCATTTGTTTATACGGATGATTTGACTGACCAATCGGTGACCACGGAGAAGATCGCAAATCGCGCTATTGACTCGTCCAAGATAAAACCGGGAACGATTGATGGTGTCCTTTTAAAGGATTATGCAGTAGACAGCAGTAAGCTTGCTGATCGGAGCGTGACCTCTAATAAGCTTGCTCCTCACGCCATTCAGGGTGAGCATTTAGGCAGAAATATCATCACGAGCGACATGGTGCAGGATCATTCCATCTCCGGCCAAAAATTGGTGAATAACAGCATTACTTCGGAAAAACTTGCGGATAAAATGATTGATTCCATGAAATTCGCGGAAGGAGCAATCCAGAGCAAACACATTCAGGAACAAGCCATCACCAGTGAGTTGATACAGGATCAATCTATTACATCAGATAAAATTAAGATGGGAAGCATCCAAACTCGGAATCTGGCTAATTATTTGATTAACTCCGTCAAATTAGAGGACGGAGCAGTCACCAACGACAAGCTGCGCGATGGGGCTGTTACGGCGCCAAAGATTGATGAAGACGCGATTGAATCCCGGCATATTCGCGAAGGTGCGATTTTCCATCATCATTTGGCTGAACAATCAATTGACAGCAACAATCTGAGCCCTGGCAGCGTGACGGACCAGCATATCGCCTTTCAGACCATCTATAGCCAGCATCTGCACCCAGAAGCTGTCACCAGCGATAAAATAAGCCCTTATGCGATATTGACTGAGCATCTGGACCACTCCAGTGTCACCTCGGAAAAAGTAGCAAAAGAATCAATTGGCAGTGTTCACCTCCAGGCATCGAGTATATTGTCTACGCACTTTCAGGACGGGGCGATAACGACCAAGAAAATCGGCAACCAACAGGTAACGACGGACAAAATAGCAGACAAGGCTGTCACGATTGATAAGCTGTCGAATCGGAGTGTGGGCGAGCATCAACTGGTTGAAGAGAGTGTAGGAACGAAGCATATAGCAAATGGTGCCATTCGGGCTGAAAAAATAGCCAAACGCACCATTGAGGATCAGCATCTGACAGAGCGTCTGATCAACAGCAGTCATCTCCTCGAATATGCCGTACAAACCCAGCATCTCCAAGACCATGTCGTAACCACCTCCAAGCTGGCACCTGAATCAGTATCTACGGACAAAATTACAGAGCTGAGTGTCACGACAAATAAATTGGCGGATTCCGCTATCACAGCACCAAAAATGGCAACAGAAGCAGTGAAAACAAGGCATTTGGGAAAAGGTGCGGTAACAGGTGACAAGATAGCAGACAAAGTTGTCACTTCTATTCATCTGGCCAGCCAGTCCGTACAGAATGAACATCTCCATCCTAAATCCATCTCCAAGGAGAAGTTGCAAGAAGGAAGCGTTACGCGGGATAAGCTCGCTGATCAAAGTGTGGATGCTTCCAAGCTGGATATGCAATCCGTACGAGGCGAACATGTGGTCAAGAGAACACTGACTGGTGTTCATATAAGGGAAGGTACGATTACCGCCGAGCATCTGGCCGATAATACTGTGGAAGCCCACCATATTATCCCCGGTGCCATTACGGAGGATAAATTGGGGACTGGTGCAGTGACAGCAGCCAAGGTAGCGCCTGGAGCCATCGCTGAAAGTCATATAGCTGATCGTTCCATCACCCCACAAAAGCTATCCTTTCAACCGATAGAAACGCAGAGCCATTTGGGAGCAACACTGCAGCAATTCGGATTTGTACCATTTCGGATGCCTGCCAATTCAAAGTCGGTAGATGTCACAGTCCGATTGCCCCTGCCGTATGCCGACAGCCATTATTGCATTGTAGCCATGACGAACCAAGCAGGTTTTTACGCGTCGCTCAAATATACAAAGCGAACTTCTGCTGTCATCACGGTATCTTGTTCCGAGGACGATCAGGAAAGAACCGGGGTACTTCAATGGATTGCAGTTGGGGAAAAAGGATCCGATGTGGAAGGAGAGTTATTGGACGCTCTCATTAATGAAGAATGGGAGGAGGATACACTAGAGGAAGACTGGGATGATGGAGCGGAGGGCGATACCTTGGATCTGGATGAGTCAGGTTCGGATCAGGATGATGAGGCGCTAGATCCAGAGGATTTCCGTCAGCCATAAATGTTTGATAACAGGGAAGAAATAGACGAATCAAAAGACGGATCGTGAATAAGGGGGGATTCCACAAAATGTGAAATGCTCCCTTTATTTTCTTTTCAAACGGAACCATAAAAATATTATGGTAAACTAATTCATCAGAGACTTCCATTGAATTTGCCACACCCCAATAGTATAATTGCTCTGTATACATAGTCTGTATTTGTGTGGCATGGTAAATGGAGGGAATATCCGATGTTGACGACGATTGCCCAGGTTGGGCAGCATGTTGGACAAGAAGTACGAATGGGATGCTGGTTATACAACAAGCGCAGTAGTGGAAAGATCCAATTTCTGCAGCTCCGCGATGGTTCCGGCTTCATTCAAGGAGTAGTAGTAAAAGCAGAGGTAGCAGAAGAAGTCTGGGAGAAAGCGTCTCAATTGACACAAGAAAGCTCTTTATACATAAGCGGTGTGGTTCGTGCCGATGACCGTGCTCCAAGCGGATTTGAACTGACTGTAACTGGTGTCGAGATTATTCAAATTGCCCAGGAGTACCCGATTTCTTTGAAAGAGCACGGAGTAGATTTTCTGATGGACCATCGTCATCTGTGGCTGCGGTCTCCTCGTCAACGTGCAGTTATGGCCGTACGCTCCGAAGTGATTCGTGCCATGTACGAATTTTTCCATGAGAACGGATTTTTTAAAGTGGATCCACCTATTTTGACGCCAACCTCGGCTGAAGGAACGACGAACTTGTTCCACACGAAATATTTTGATGAAGATGCGTACCTGTCCCAATCAGGTCAGCTTTACATGGAAGCAGCAGCGATGGCGCTAGGTCGGGTGTACTCTTTTGGACCAACCTTCCGTGCTGAGAAATCCAAAACGCGTCGCCACTTGATCGAGTTCTGGATGATCGAGCCGGAGATGGCTTTCGTTGATCACGAAGAAAACCTGCGCATTCAGGAAGCTTTCGTCTCTCACGTTGTTCAGTCTGTATTGAAAAACTGTGCACGTGAACTGACAACATTGGAGCGCGATACAACCAAACTGCAAAACGTAACAGGTACATTCCCGCGTATCTCCTATGATGATGCAATCAAGCTGCTTCAGGAGAAAGGCAGTGAAATCAAGTGGGGCGATGACTTCGGTGCGCCTGATGAAACGATGATCGCTGAGCATTATGACAAGCCCGTTTTCATCACGCATTATCCGACCGAAATCAAAGCTTTCTACATGAAGCCACATCCAGAGCGTCCGGAAGTGGTATTATGTGCAGATATGATCGCACCTGAAGGGTATGGCGAGATCATCGGGGGCAGCCAGCGGATTGACGATCCGGAGCTTTTGGAAAAGCGTTTTGCCGAGCATGAGCTCTCGGAAGATGCTTATCGCTGGTACCTGGATCTTCGTAAATACGGAACGGTTCCACATTCCGGCTTTGGTTTGGGCCTGGAGCGTACGATTGCCTGGATTTGCGGATTGGATCACGTTCGTGAAACAATTCCGTTCCCGCGTATGTTGAATCGTCTCTATCCGTAGTTTTGTCGTAGCTTGACTTTTTCTATCCGATACACCCTGTTGCGAGAGGGCAGCAGGGTGTTCCTATTGGTGTGAACAGCGTGTTTTTCGCACTTCCTTGCCATTCCAACCCAGAGGTGAACATGCGTTATGGATTCCCATATTTTACGATTATTGCAAGAAGGTGCAACATCCGTCTCTAATCTCCTACTAAAAATGTATAAACGAATGTCTTTGGCTGATGACGAGATGATGCTGCTCATCCAGCTTCTCTCCTTTCAACAGGAAGGGAATCGTTTTCCTACCCTGACAGAGCTGGAGGAGCGCATGTCCATGTCCAGTATGAGACTGATTCAATCGCTGCAAAAGCTGTTAAAAGAAGACTGGCTAAGCATCGATGAATTCATTGATCCACAGACAGGGATGCGGCATGAACAGTACAATCTGACGCCACTTTATCGAAAGGTCTACCAGACGTGGAGAGAACAACAAACCGATACCCGCGCCGTAGAGCCGCTGATGGATCCGTATTTGGAGAGTGCCGCTGCCCTGGATGCAGAGCCCGTTGCCATCTATTTACGTTTTGAACAGGCCTTTGGTCGTCCACTGTCACCTTTTGAGCTAGAGAGTATTCACATGTGGACAGAGCAGGACGGCTACCAGGAAGAGTTGATTTTGACTGCTCTTCGTGAGGCTGCTACCGTAGGCAAGCTGCACATCCGTTACATAGATCGGATTTTGCTTGAGTGGCAAAAACAGCAGATCACCAGTGTGGAGCAAGCCCGCTTGTACAGTCTGAACTTCCGCAGACAATCTAGTGCCAAGGATTATCGGCAACCGCTTTGATTGGAATCAATCAAGGCGGTTTTTTCTATGTATAGGAGTTTATAAGCGCCACGCTCCACCTCAATAGCGGTTTTCTTATCTAGCCGTACACGTACCTATTTTCCGCGTTTGTCATACCATATTACGTAGATTTAAGATGCAGGAGGGGAATGTCTTGTGGAAAAAAGAAAAAAATGGGATTTGCCTCACTGGGTAACACCAGGTGTCTTTTCAGGCAATTATGTTGTGGATGAAGCGGTAGAACGCATTTCGATTGTAAAGCCGGTAGAGAAAACAGAGGAACCAATCGGAGAAAAAGGGCAAGAGGCTAAAGGGGAAGTAGAAGATGGCTCAAAACAAAAGCCAGAGCTGGTTCTAGAGCCAACATTTGAAATTATTATGCGGGAGACGGATGTAGCCACAAGCGAAGAGCTGCAGAAACTGGAGCAGGAAGTCGCAGCCCTAAAAGAAACTATCGCTGCCTGGGAAAACCGCTGGAAGGAACTGGAGGGAAATCAAAAAAAAGAAATGCAGTACCTGTATCAGGTAGTCCTTTCCCTGAAAAAAGAGTGGGAGATCGAGCGGAATGAACATCGCCATAATTAGTCCGGGGCCGTTCTCTGTACCACCAGTCAATGGGAGCTCGGTGGAGCACGATATTGACGAAGTGACAAAGATGATTGACCCCGAGCACCAGGTGACGATCTACACCCGCAAATGTGCTACCTATCCAAAATCATCGATTGAGGATAACCGTGAGTTTATCCGCTATCCCTATAACGGTCCTACGCCGTATTTACAACGGATCATTAAACATATCCGAAAGCGCCAGCCCGATGTCATTCTGGTAGAAAACAGGCCGATATATGTATTGGCACTCAAGCGTCACTTCCCGAAAATCCCTGTTTTCGTTAATATGCATTCGCATGTATATGGTTCTCAGGCAATTATTAGCAAGGAGAAGATGAAAAAGGTAGTAAGGTTGGCCTCGGGTTTTTTCACGAACAGTGAGTTTTTGCGACAACATTTTATGAAAACAAGCAGAATTCCTGCTCACAAAATACATGCCGTCCATCTCGGTGTTGACGTGTCTCCTTATCAGGTGGCAAAGCTGAACTATACAATTAAAAAGCTGCGCAAGCAAATCGGATTGAAATCGGAAGATCGTGTTCTCTTCTATGCAGGGAGACTCATTCGTGCAAAAGGTGTTCATGTACTGTTGAAGGCTTTTCAACAAGTAAGTGAGCAGGATCCTTTGGCTCGCCTGGTCATTGTAGGCGGTACAGGTTATGGGAGCAATCGTCAAAATCCGTATGTGCGCGAGCTGAGGAAACTGGCCAAACCGCTAGGCGACAAAGTAAAATTCGTCAACTTTGTCCCGAGTGCGCAAATGCCGCTCTATTATCAGATAGGGGATGTCGTGGCGACCCCCTCTGTATGGAAAGAAGCGTTTTGTCGGGTAAATTTGGAGGCGATGGCCTCAGGTAAGCCAGTCATTTCTACACCACGAGGCGGGATCAAGGAGGTCGTGACACACCTGGGAAGCGGTTTTTTAATTTCGCCAAAAGAGTGGAAAAAGGAACTTCCTGTGGTATGGGATCTATTGTGGAATCAACCACATATTCGCACTGAAATGGGAAAACAGGCACTGATGAGAGCTAGACAATTTTCCTGGTACGCGACTGCCCAAGGGTATCTCAACGTATTTGAAAGTGTAGTCGCAAAACGTGATCAGGGGAAACAATCTCTACGAAAAATCGGATAATGGGGGTTTTTGGCCTATAGGTGGCTGCCTTTTCTTTTCTCGATGTGGACGTCTGCCCTGTCCAGAAACCAAGAGACGCATACGTTATAAGTATCGCAGAGCACAACTGGGGAGTGATACTTGTGAAAGGGTTAATCTTGTGTGCTGGACGTGGTACGCGACTGCACCCCTTCTCCTATTCGCAACCGAAAACCCTCCTCCCTGTGGCCAATCATCCGGTTTTACACTATTGCATCCGCAAACTGCGTGAAGTGGGTGTCCATGACATCGGGATCGTCATTCACCCTTCCCAAGTGCAAATTCCTCCGTTGGTAGGCGATGGTAGTCAATTCGGGGCTACCATTACGTTTATTGAGCAGGAGCAGCCATTGGGAATCGCCCATGCCGTCCATTTAGCGCAACCGTTCTTGCAAGACGAACCGTTTATCTTGTTACTTGGTGATAACTTGTTGATGGATTCGCTGCACGGGCTGAAGCGTGCGTTCTCCAAAGAAAATTCCGACGGTGTTGTGATGCTAAGTGAAGTGGAGAGACCACAGGATTATGGGATCGCCGAAGTACAGGAAGGGCGTATGGTCTCAGTAGAGGAAAAACCCCGCCATCCGAAGAGTAATCTGGCGGTAATTGGCGCCTACCTGTTTACCAAACCCATTTTTGAGTCGATTGCTACACTCCAGCCATCCCACCGTGGTGAATATGAGATCACGGATGCGATTCAGTCACTGATTGATCGCGGTTTTCATATTGCTCATGCCGTAACCAGTGGCAAGTATTCGGATGTGGGAACCATAGACCGTTGGCTGGAGGCTAACCGGTGGGTGCTGACACGTGATTTGGGCGCGGCCCACCAGGTTGGCGATGAGACCAGTGTACTCAATTGTGAGATCGTCGGTCCGGTGTTAATAGGAAAAGGATGTAAAATTGAGAACTGCCGAATAGGCCCCTATGTTTCCATACAAGATGGGGTTCACCTAAAAAATTGTACCCATATTGAGAATAGTATTCTTCTCGAAAACAGCTCCTTACAAGACGTTTCATGGAAAGTGGCAGGAAGTGTGTTCGGACGTTCCTCTCATTTAGAGGGTCACACTACAGACAGCAGTGGTGTGTTCATTTTGAGTGACAAATCATCGATTCGCATTCCGGCTGTGAAGAGGGAGGATCCATGATTCCGACCTTTACTGTTGTCATTCCGACGTATAACCGTGCTTCGTTCATCCGCAAAGCAATCCGTAGTGTTCTAAAGCAAACCACGAAGGATTGGAAGCTACTGATTATGGATGATGCTTCTACGGACAAGACGAGGCGAAAAGTGGAAAAATACCTCTATCACCCAAACGTCATTTATTACCGAATGGAGAAAAATTCCGGGATTTCCAAAGTGATGAACCAAGCATTGTCGATGGTGGATACGCCGTATATGGTACAGCTGGATTCCGATGATTGGTTACCCAAAAAGACATTGGCTGTTTTTAAGAAATACATCAAGAAAAGCAAAATCAGCACGGCTCTGTTCTATGGGAACATTAAGATTTGGAGAGTGAGACGGGGGAGATACTACAGACCGTTTCTCGTAAAGCACAAGCATTTTCGAAACAAATATCAATTTTTAAAATACAACCGCTGGATGGTCGCTCCTCGCTGCTACCGGGTAGCTGCCTTGCAAGAAGTGGGAGGCTGGGATACCTCCGATAAATACGAAGGCAGAATTATGGAGGACCGACGCATGATTTTGCGGTTGATTGAAAAATACAGAGTGAGGTATATCAATCGCAAACTGTACCACAGAACAAAACACCGAGGCCAGTTGACCGACAGCAAAATGAAGCGTAGACGGAACCACCTTCGCAGAAAAACCTTCGAGTATTATTTAAAGCGTTGGGGGAAAAAGTATAAAGCTGTTTACGGGTACAGAAATGGTTATCTGGTGATTAAACGGTTGAAGAAAGTGAGGCGGCGACGTCGATGACGAAAGCGCTCGTTACCGGTTGTGCCGGTTTTATTGGGTCTCATTTGACTCAGCGCTTGTTGAATGACGGGGTAACGGTCATCGGAATTGATGGATTTGTGGACAATTACGATGTCGCTGCGAAACTTCGGAATTTAGCAGAGATCGGAAATCGCCCCGCTTTTACCTTTCATTCAACTATGCTACAAACACAGCGTTGGAAGGATTGGTTGGATGGGGTGGATGTCGTCTACCATTTGGCCGCCCTTCCAGGTGTTCGTAATAGCTGGGGCAAAGCCTTCGCTGATTATGTCAGCCATAATATTTTAGCGACACAATTTTTGTTGGAAGCGTGTCTGCAAATGCCCAAACCCCCTGTAGTTGTCGTCTCCTCATCCTCTTCCGTGTACGGTACGATGCAGGGGACATTGACCGACGAAAACGCTCCGCTACGTCCTGTTTCACCATATGGCATGACCAAGGAAGCGATGGAGCAAATATGTTTGGTCTATGTAAAAGCATTTGGCCTCCCAATAACAATGCTGCGCTATTTCACGGTATATGGCCCAAGGCAGCGTCCAGATATGGCTTTTCATCGCTTTTTCCGTCAAATGATGAAAGGAGAGTCTGTCCCTGTGTTTGGAGACGGGCAGCAATCAAGGGACTTCACCTATGTCACTGATGCAGTGGAGGCAAATCTGTTAGCGGCCAAACATGCGGCACCAGGTGAAATATTCAATGTCGGTGGAGATCGAGAAATCAAACTGATAGATGTACTGTCCATCATGGGATCTTTGCTGAACATTACTCCCAAAATCGGATTCCAGCTTGGGCCGGTAGGTGACTCGAAGCGCACATGTGCGGATATCCGCTTGGCACAAAATCGATTGGGATATCATCCCAAAGTTTCTCTTGAAGATGGGCTGCGTGAGCAATTAGCCGACATGCGTTCGCAAGCGAAGGGATAATTTACGAATACAGGAGGGCAGCTCCATGCATCGGGTCCTCGTTTATCGGAGAAAGTTTCTCCCTAGAAGCGAAACGTTTATTTACGAGCAATTGTTAGGGCATCGTCAGGTCAAACCAGTAGTCCTGACGAGACAACGACCATTTAACCGTAAACAATTTCCTTACTCGCCGGTCTATGTGCGCAAGCGTATGACCGGCCTCTCCACATGGATGAAGCGCAAGAAAATAAAATGCGTACATGCTCGTTTCGGTCCCGCCGGATTGGAAATGCTGCCTCACGCGAGGTCTGCCAAGCTTCCATTGATAACGTCATTTCATGGCTTTGATGCGACGAAACGAGTCAGGGGAAATCCTGGGTATCGACGCTTACTGAAGCGGCTATTCCGAAAAGGGAAAGCATTTACAGTTGTAAGCAATCATATGAAAAAACGCCTTATCCGATTAGGGTGCTCCTCAAAAAAAATAACGTTGATACGGTCAGGGATTGATTTGCGAAAATTTCCGATGCTACCAGCGAGGCCGGTAACGAACGGAGAATACCGTTTGCTTTCCGTTGGCAGATTGACTGAAAAAAAGGGCATGGATACGTTGATTAAGGCTTTTTCACACGTTCATAAGACGCATCCGGGGGCCAAACTCATCATTGTCGGGGATGGGGATCAAAAAAAACGGCTACGGCGACTCATAAAAAAATATAAATTGGGTAAAAAGGTAGTTCTCAAGGGAGCGCTGCCGCACCTTGAGGTTCAGCAAGAGCTTTCGAAATGCCACTTGTTTGTCATCGCCTGCAAGACTGCACGAAATGGGGATCAGGAAGGCATCCCTAATGTGTTGATGGAAGCGATGGCTTCTGGTCGCCCGGTAATTTCGACGTTTCATTCAGGTATTCCGGAATTGGTTGAAGACAAGCAGACGGGGTACTTAGTACCGGAGCGTTCACCTACAAAATTAGCACGCATGATTAACCACGTATTGTCTGAACAGGATGAGTGGGAAGAGATTACTTTACGTGCAAGAGAAAAAGTAGAAAAAAATCACGATATCAATAAGCAACGAGCCAAATTGGAAGAGTTGTATTTGCGAGTGATGAAAAAATGATGAGGTGAAGGAATGAAAGTTGCCGTTATCGGTACCGGTTATGTGGGTTTGACAACGGCTGTCTCCCTTGCCATGAACGGACATGAGGTAATGGGGATTGATCTTGTCGAGGCAAAAATAATAAAGCTAAGGCAAGGGCTGTCTCCCATCTACGAACCGGGACTGGAGGAGGCACTGGCTCACGTCCTGCAAAAAGGGGTATTGACATTTACGACGAACTTGATGGATGCCAGGGAGGCCGAAGTTCTCTTTGTTTGTGTGGGAACACCGGAATCAGCAGATGGTACCGCTGATTTGTCGTATTTGCACGCGTCTGTAACCGAAATACAGGCGATGCATAAAAAATTTCCTCATAACCGTACCATTGTCATCAAAAGCACAGTACCGGTCGGAACTGGAGATTGGGTAGCCAATCTTTTGCATGAGTGCAGCGCGCTTCACGTGGTTTCCAACCCAGAGTTTTTACGAGAGGGCAATGCTCTTTTAGATGCATTGGAACCGCCTCGAATCGTTATTGGTGCAAATGATCAAGAGCCTTTTGCCGTAATGGAGGGTTTATACAAAGGAATAAAAGCGCCTCGGGTCAAGACGACAAGACCCAACGCGGAACTGATCAAATACGCTTCAAATGCCTTTTTGGCAACACGTATTTCCTTTATGAATGAGCTGGCGAGGCTGAGTAGTGTGATCGGAACCGATATTTTGACAGTAGCGCAAGGGATGGGGCTGGATAACCGAATCGGACCTGAATTTTTACGTGCGGGTGTGGGCTATGGCGGTTCCTGTTTTCCAAAGGATACGATTGCCTTGCTTCAGCTTGCTCAAGAAAAAGGAGTATCGTTGAGCATTGTGGATAAAGCTCGGGAAGTGAATACGACCCAGCCTGAGTGGTTTCTGGAGCACGTGCAAAGACAATTAAGCGATTTGAATGGAAAACAAATTGCCTTGCTTGGCCTTGCTTTCAAGCCTGATACGGATGACATCCGCGAAGCGCCTTCCCTCAAAATCATCAAAGCATTACAACAAAAAGGCTCTTTGATTACCGCTTATGATCCGATCGCGTCACCTGCTGTCAGTAAGCTGTTTCCCGACGTTTTGTATGTCCAAACTCCTACTGAAGCTTGCAAAGGGGCACACGCGGCTTTGCTGCTGACAGAATGGAAACAATGCGTGTCGCTGGATTGGAGCGAAATATATGCATCCATGGCTCTCCCGAATCTTTTTGATGGTCGCAACGCTTGGCCAATGAAGGAAGTCAGGGAAGCAGGATTTCATTATACCGGTGTGGGCAGAAGCTGACTTTTCCAAAAGGGAAAGCTCAGCTTTTTTCTCCTTTATTTGAACCGGATAGCATAATACGGTAGGATAAGCATATGGATGATTTGACCATCTCGAGACAACATTACGAGGGAGTGATCACAGTGAATAAAAGCAAAACACTGCCTAAACGCAGTGACGTCCCCGCAGAATACAAATGGCGTCTGGAGGATATTTACCAAAGTGATGCCGATTGGGAAAAAGACGTGCAAAAAAGCAAGCAGCTAGCAGACCAGATTGCGGCATTGAAGGGCCTACTCGGTCAGTCCAGCAAGCAATTGCTGCAGGCGCTGACCTTGCAAGATGAACTACTCAAAACACTTGACCAGGTATATGTATATGCCCGGATGCGCCGTGATGAGGATAACGCTAACAGTACGTACCAGGGTCTTACAGACCGTGCAACAGGTCTTAGTACACAGGTGTACGGTGCTATTTCGTACATACAGCCGGAGATTCTCACCATTTCCAATGAAGAGCTGGAGTCTTGGCTGAAAGAGGACAGCGCTCTTGCTCATTATCGCATTCTCTTAGAAGAGATCATGCGCTTTAAGCCGCATACGCTTTCTTCGGAGGAAGAAGCCTTATTAGCCAATATGAGCGAGCTTGCCTCTGCTCCATCGAAAATTTATGGCATGCTGAACAATGCCGATATGAAGTTCCCTATGATCACAGACGAGAATGGGGAAGAAGTGGAACTGACAAAAGGTCGCTATACACAGTTCATGGAAAGCAAGGATCGACGCGTGCGCAAAGAGGCGTTTGGGGCATTGTACGAGACATACGGTAAATTCCGTAATACCATTGCCGCTTCTCTGACGTCTGCCATCAAAGGAGACGTATTCTACGCTCGTACGCGCAAATATCCGTCTGCCTTGTATGCAGCCCTGTTCGCAGACAATGTGGATTTGTCTGTGTATGACAATCTGATTTCCACTGTTCGTGAGCATTTGCCACTGATGCACCGCTACATCGCTCTGCGCAAAAAATTGCTGGGAGTAGATGAACTGCACATGTACGATCTATACGTACCAATCGTTCCGGAAGTGGACATGAAAATCCCTTATGATCAGGCGGTAACGACGATCAAGGAAGCACTGCATCCGCTGGGTGAGGAATACGGACGCATCCTGGAAGAAGGCTTTTCCAATGGCTGGATTGACGTTCATGAAAACGAAGGAAAAACGAGCGGTGCCTACTCGTGGGGAGCATATACAACTCATCCGTTTGTGTTGATGAACTATCAGGACAACGTGAACAACATGTTTACTCTCGCCCACGAAATGGGACATGCGCTGCACAGCTACCATTCCAATCATGCGCAGCCTTACACGTATGCCGATTACAAAATTTTCGTCGCCGAAGTGGCTTCTACGCTGAATGAGGCGTTGCTGATGAATCATCTGCTCGAAACCACGACAGACAAAAAGCAACGAATGTATTTAATTAACTACTATTTGGAGCAGTTTCGCGGGACTGTATTCCGCCAAACAATGTTTGCCGAGTTCGAAAAGATCGTCCACGCGAAGGAAGAGAAAGAGGAGCCGCTTACTGCTGACTCACTTGGCGAAATCTATCGTGAATTGAACGTAGCTTATCACGGTCCAGATATGATCGTGGACAATGAGGTTGACTTGGAGTGGGCGCGTATTCCCCATTTCTACCGCAATTTCTACGTCTACAAATACGCAACAGGTTTCTCCGCGGCAACTTCGCTTTCCAAACAAATTTTGGAGGAAGGACAGCCTGCTGTGGATCGCTATCTCCAATTTCTCAAAGGAGGCAGCTCCGACTATCCGTTGAATTTGTTGAAAGGCGCGGGCGTAGACATGACGTCACCAGCACCCATCGCAGAAGCGCTTGCTGTCTTCAAAGAACTGCTCGAAGAGATGGAACAACTCGTAGGACAATAAGCGTAGAGGTTGGTTTGAATAAAAAAGGAGAAGCAGGCAAGGGATTCCTTGCCTGTTTTTTTTAACTTTATAGAAAAATAACGAAAAAGAGGTAACGATTACCTATTTCTATCGTATATACTTTTGTCTTGTCAGATTCTCGGTCCCAAGACGGAGAAAAGTTCCACCCGTTGACTGTTTTGCGGGGAAGGGAAAAACTGGCACAATAACGCAAGGGAATGATTGTAAATACTTGGAGGAATCATTGTGAAAAAACGTGTGTCGATTGTTCTGGCATCCCTTTTGCTTGTCACTGCTGGCTGCGGTGGACCTGCTGCAGAATCACCACAGCAGGCAGAGGCAAAAGCAAAGGTAGTGGAAGTTGTTACGGTTCGAAAGGCAGAGAAACCTGTCTTGTTGCGTGTGACCGGAATGGTAGAAGCCAAGCGGGAGGCTGTGTTACCATTCGGAACAGGCGGTACGATTTCAGCCATTTCGGTGAACAAAGGTACAAAAATCGGTCAAGGACAACTGCTGGCTACACTTGACGCAAGGTATTACCAAAAAGAAGTAGAAGCGGCTGCAGGCCAAGTAGAAGAGGCGGCTGCACGCAAAACGAAAACACTCAAAGGAGCAACTACAGAAGCGGTCGAGCAGCAGCGTTTGCAAGTAAAAACCGCCCAGAATAACCTAGACAAAGCAAAACAAGATGTGGCAACAGGAGAAAAGCTGTTAGCTGGCGGAGCTATTTCGCAAAGTGAAATAAATGATCGAAAACGTGCGCTGACACAAGCGGAAATATCAGCAAGGGATGCACAGCTGGCGTTAGATGAGCTTTTGCGCGGGGCACAGCCAGAAGATATTGCGGTAGCGAACGCTTCGATCAAGCAGGCGTCTGGTCAAGTAGAGCGGGCGAAAAAGAGCTTGGATGACGCCAAGATTCAGGCACCGTTCGCAGGAACGATTGTGGATGTTTACAAGCAAGTAGGTGAGCAGGCTTCCCCAGGTGAGCGGATCATTCATCTCGTTGATTTGTCAGAGGTGAAAGTTACTTTGGATGTAACCAATGATTTGATCAGCCAGTTCCAAGACAAAGCCAAGGTCCAGGCAACCTCGGATGACGGCAGGAAAAGCGAAGGAACAGTCACATTTGTTGCTCCTGTTGTCGACAAGCAAACAGGCAAATACCGGATTGAGGTAACCATTCCCAACCCCGATGGCTTTTGGCGCGGTGGCATGGCAGCAACCGTGGAAGCTCCACGCAAAGTAAGCGGCTTCCTCGTTCCTCTTGAAAGTGTAGGGGTTAGTGGGGCGCAGCACTATGTCATGGCAGTAGAAAATGGATTGACTGTGAGAAAAGAAGTAAAGACGGGCCAAATGGTTGATGACCAGATCGAAATTATTTCGGGAATCAAAGAAGGGGACCAACTTTTGCGCAGTGGAATCACATTCTACGTCGAGGGGCAAAAAGTAGAGGCGAAGGGAGAATAAAGTATGAACAAGATGATTCTCTTTTTGCTGAAAAGACGACTCATTGTCTACCTCTTTACATTCTTGATCGTGATTGCCGGCCTTGGCTCCCTGTTTAGCTTCAATATCGAGCTGGTGCCAAAAACGAACTTCCCCAAACTCTCGGTCAATATTTCAGGCGGCTCGCTCCCTCCAGAAGAAATGGAAGAGAAAATTACAAAAAAAATTGAGCAGGAATTGAAGTCGCTGCCGGATATCAAGGAGTATTCCTCCACGACCGGCTCCGGTTACGTCAATATCTCGATTTCAGCGAAAGAAGGCAAGGGAGACAGGGCCAAGCAAGATGTGCAAAATGCAATCAATCGACTGCGCAATGACTTTCCGAAAGCAGTCGATAATATCAATGTAAATCAAATGAACTTCGGTGACGACCAGTTGATTGACTATGCGCTCGTTGGTGCGGACCCACAATCAATGCTGAGTCTCGCCAAAACGACGATCAAAGACAGAATCGAAGCCGTACCAGGTGTGAAAGAAGTCAAGGTTTCAGACCGCAGCTTTGAGAATCAGATTGCAATCAGTTTGCGTCCCGAACGCCTGAGTGCATACCGGATTACCCCAGATAAAGTCATCAATCAATTGCAGGAGACTAACTGGAAGCAGGCAATCGGGACGCTGGAAAACACAGGCTTCGATACGGTTATCATGGTCGATAATACGTATCACACCGTTCAGGAAATGAAAGTGTTGCCGATTGATACACCCAATGGGACAGTTACGCTGGATCAACTGGCAACGATCGAAGATTTACGTGGAAAAGTAAAAGATTCGGTGGCGTTGACCAATGGCAGCGTGTTCGTTCACCTGAGTGTGTCGCGGTCAGAGGGAAGCGATCTGATCACCACGCAAGGCA
Source organism: Brevibacillus sp. NRS-1366 (assembly GCF_050467985.1). Lineage (NCBI taxonomy): Bacteria > Bacillati > Bacillota > Bacilli > Caryophanales > Paenibacillaceae > Brevibacillus > Brevibacillus sp. NRS-1366. Next base: position 206,442 of record NZ_JBITPN010000017.1, read on the forward strand.
AGGTGGAAGAAGTCGTCCGTGAAATCAATGCCGAAGCAAACGGTCAATATGAGCTGAAGGTCATGTTTGAAGCGGTGTCTTATATTCAGCACGCCGTTAGCAACCTGAGTCGCGATGTCATGATTGGTGGAGCATTGGCGATCATTATCTTGTTTATCTTTTTGCGCAACTGGCGAGTTACACTGGTCATCGCGACGACTCTCCCGTTGTCTGCGTTCATGACATTTTTAGCGATGAAAATCGGCGGGTACAACATCGACATGGTAACGCTGCTGTCGCTCAGTCTCTCTGTCGGATTAATTGTAGATGCTGCCATTGTAGTACTTGAGTCCATCTATCATTTCCGAGAAAAAGGGGAGCCTCTCTCGCAAGCGATTGTAAAGGGAACACGGGAAGTAATGACACCCGTTTTCACATCGCAATTGACGATCATCATCGTGTTTTTACCGCTCATTTTCGCGGATTTTGAAGATTGGCTCAAACCGATTCTAGCGACTATCGCCTTTACCGTTTCATCAGCGATTATCTCTTCGACGATTGCTGCCTTCTTTTTCGTGCCAGTCTTCTCCGAGCGTTTCCTCCAAAAGGATAAGCATGTTTCGCTCGAGGGAGAAGGAAAAGAAAATGTCATTAATCGTGCGTTCAACAGTTTGCTGAGACTGGCCTTGCGACATCGGATCAAAACGTTGCTGGTTGCCCTTGTCATGCTTGTAGGCGTCGGGTTCCTCATGCCGATGATGAAAATGGGGCAAGGAATTGATGCCAATGAGAATCTCGTCTTTGCAACAATAGAAATGCCTACAGGCTCTACCTTGGAACGTACACAAAAAGCGGCACTCGCAGGAGAAGAAGCACTCAGGGAAATACCTGAAGTAAAAGACATCTTTTTCTTCTCTTCCAAAGAGCGCTCAGAAATTTTCATCTCCTTGCGACCTAAAAGTGAGCGTGAACGGGACAAAGAAGCCTTAACACTCGCGATTAATGAACGGCTGAAGGCAATTCCTGAGATCGATTCGATTTCTACCACGTTTGGTGGGCAAGGAACGGATGCACCGATTCAGCTAGACATTGTCGGCGATGACATGGATCAAATGCGCAAGATCGCCACAGACGTAGAAGCGATGCTGGCAACTATTCCAGGTGCTGACAATATCCGTAACGACTTTAAAGAAGGTAAGGAAAAAGTAACCCTGATCCCGAAACAAGACGCACTAGCCCGTCTGGACGTAGATCATCGTTCCCTGCTTCAACAACTCAGTGTGATGATCGGCAGCCAACCTATCACTTCCATTACAAAGGATGGAATCGAGGTAGAAGTGATCGCCAAAATGCCAGACAATTGGTTAAAGCACCCAGATCAACTGAAAAATATCACCATCAGTTCTAAAAACGGCTCTCAAGTTCCCCTTGTAGACTTAGTTGAATGGACTTACAGCAAATCACCTGTAACCATTACTCACGAAAAAGGGGAGAGAATCGTCACCGTCTCCGCTGAATTACAAGGTACTGATTTAGGAACTGTGGGACGACAAATTACTGAGAAATTGCCAACGCTGGCCGTACCAGCAGGATACTCGGTAGAGATTGCAGGGAAACTGAAAGAGCAGAGTGCAAACATGGCTCAGGGTATCTTTGTATTTGTCGGTGTTCTCGCTTTGATTTATGTGGTGATGGTAGCGCAGTTTGGGCGCCTTTCCCAACCGTTTATCATTTTGCTGACCATTCCAATGGCATTGGTAGGCGTCGTAATGGGGTTTGTTTTGACCCAGAGGGTATTCGGAGAAATGGCGATGATCGGGATCATTATGCTGGTGGGAATCGTCGTTTCCAACGCGATTCTGTTGATCGACCGTATCAATCTGCTGCGCAACCGCGGTATGAAAACAGCAGATGCCATTATTCAAGGAACCAAGGAAAGGGTACGTCCTGTCATCATGACGAAGCTGACAGCTATCCTCGGGATGCTTCCGATGGGGCTCGCCATGGCGGAAGGCTCCGATTTGGAGGCACCGCTCGCTACCGCTGTCATTTCCGGCTTGATTTTCCATACGATGGTGACATTGGTTCTTGTTCCGGTTTTGTATTCGTTATTTGAAGGAGCAAAGGAAAGACGGATGGCTCGCAAAGCAGCTCGCAGAGAGAAACGGGAAGCCAAGCGGGCTATGAAAGAGAATATGCCTGGAACAGATCTATAAGGAAATAACAAGGAGAAGGGGAGTGTGCGATGCCCTTCTCTTTTTCTTTTCGTTCGTTTGAAAGTTCTGTAGAATATAGGAATAAGCATACATAACGAGATCTATTGAAGGGAGAATGGATATGGATTTGCACCTGCAAGGAAAGACTGCTATCGTACTGGCTTCCTCCAAAGGCCTGGGAAAGGCTACCGCTCTGTGCCTCGCCAAAGAGGGAGCACATGTCACCATTTGCGGACGAGATGAGGCGGCATTAGCATCCGTTCGAGCAGAGATTGAACAAGCCACAGGCAAGGCACCTCTCGCCGTTACGGTAGATGTGACAAAGGAAGAGGACATCAAGCGAGTGGTAGCAGAAACGGTCAGTCATTTTAGCGGCGTCGATATTTTGATTAACAATTCCGGCGGACCTGCGACTGGTAAATTTGATCAATTGACAGATGAACAGTGGATTCAGGCTTTCCAGTTGAACCTGCTCAGCTATGTACGAGCAATCCGTGCCGTTCTGCCACATATGCGTGCCAACCAATTCGGTCGTATCATTAACTTTGCATCCTCCTCGTTCAAGCAGCCGCTTGATAATTTAATCTTGTCGAATACATTCCGCACAGGAGTCCTGGGGCTCGCCAAGACATTGTCCGCAGAGCTTGGACCAGATGGAATTTTGATTAATACGATTGGACCAGGTCGCATCGCTACCGATCGTGTGACCCAATTGGACGGCATGAGTGCCGAGGCCCAAAACACAACTGCTGATGAAGTTCGCACAAATTGGGAAAAACAAATCCCAGTTGGTCGGTATGGACAGCCAGATGAGTTCGCGCGAATGGTGACATTTCTTGCTTCTCCAGCGAACAGCTATGTGACTGGTCAAGCATTCCTCGTAGATGGCGGATTGGTTAGAGCGATCTAAAAAAAGGTCGTATAAAGCATTACAAAAACGAGAAGGGGGATGAGTATATGAGTAAAGAAAGCTCGTTCGATATCGTATCCAAAGTGGAGATGTCTGAGGTTAACAATGCGATCCAGACAGCACTCAAAGAAATCGAAAATCGGTTTGACTTCAAAGGAAGCAAAAGCAACATCTCTCTGGAAAAAGAAGAGCTTGTGCTTGTTTCCGATGACGAATTTAAGCTGAGCCAAGTGAAAGACATTTTGCTGGGGAAACTAGTGAAACGAGAAGTGCCGATCAAAAATTTGGACTACGGAAAAGTAGAACCAGCAGCGGGCGGAACCGTCAGGCAGCGTGTCAAGCTCGTACAAGGCATTGATAAAGAGAATGCGAAGAAAATCAACAACATCATTAAAGATGCGGGACTCAAGGTAAAAACGCAAATTCAGGACGATCAGATCCGAGTGACCGGAAAAAGCAAGGATGAACTCCAGCAAATCATTCATGCAATTCGCAAATCTGATCTACCATTGGATGTACAATTTATCAACTATCGGTAATTGCTAGAAAAGTTTTGCTTCTAACTCTCTCCCTTCTCGCGTAAGCATGTACAAATAAGTGACAAGCACTTGCGAAAGGGAGAGTAGAGACATGAAGGTCTTTATAATCAGTATGCGCAATCTCATTTTGGGTGGAATCGTCTTCGTAGTGGTGTTGGTGGCGGGTATCGTGCTATTGGTCAAAGACCCGTTACACGTCTCTGACTCTTATCGACCAGGAGAAGCGAGTGTTCCCGTATCAGCTACTTCGCCAGAGAGCCAGCCTACCACTACGGAAAAGCCATTATTGAACATGGATATCAAGGTAGACGGTACGACAGCAGAGGTATCCCTGCTCACACAGAACTTCCAGTTTGTTCAGGATAACGGTGAGCTGGATCAAAAGCCGATCTTTGGCCAGGGGCATGCGCATCTGTATATTGATGGGGAAGCAAAAGGGATGATTTACCATCCAGAGTTCTTGCTCAAAAAGCTGCCTAAAGGAGAACATGAGATACGCGTGGAGCTGAACTACAGTAATCACCTGCCATACAAGGTAGAAGCAACCCAGAAATTTGTAGTGAAATAAGAAGCAAGCGTTCCGAATCGGGGACGCTTTTCTTTTTTCTGGTAGCAGGAATAAGTTGAAAAGAGGAAGAATCATTTTCATATATAGCTGAATAGTCTGAATATTTTTGGGGGTGCTTTTCATGATACGATCAATCACAATTGGCGATTTACTGGATGAGACAGCAGAACGTTACCAGGAAAAAGAAGCAGTCGTCTATCAGGAACGTTCACTTCGCTATTCATTTGGCCAATTTCAGGAGATATGCAATCAGGTCGCTAGAGGATTCATGTCCTTAGGGATTGAAAAAGGAGAGAATGTGGCTATCTGGGCGACCAATATCCCGGAATGGGTCATTTCTCAATTCGCTACAGCTAAAATGGGCGGCGTATTAGTTACGGTCAATACCAGCTATCGGTCACATGAGCTGGAGTATTTGCTTAGACAATCAGAGTCTACGACCTTGCTTTTGATTGATTCCTATCGCGATGCCAGCTATCTAGATATGATTCGGGAAATATGTCCTGAGTTGGCCGAATGTAATCCAGGAGAGCTGCAATCCAAACGCTTGCCTCATTTAAAGAACATCGTCTATTTAGGGGAAGAGCGACAGCCAGGCATGTTCTTGTGGCGAGACCTATTGGAGCGGGCAGCTCACGTCAGCGAAGAGGAGCGAAGTATACGCCAGCAGTCGCTTCGACCTGATGATGTGATTAATATGCAATACACATCAGGAACAACCGGATTCCCGAAGGGCGTCATGCTATCTCATGTAAATATCGTCAACAATGCGATAAAGGTGGCTGAGTGTCAACGTCTCGGAGTGGAGGACAGGGTATGTATTCCCGTTCCTTTTTTCCACTGCTTTGGCTGCGTGATGGGCACGCTCGCTTGTGTGGCGACAGGAGCCACGATGGTGCCTGTTACTGCCTTTGATCCGGGATTGGTCCTTTCTATTGTAGAAGCAGAGCGATGCACAGCCCTCTATGGCGTACCTACGATGTTTATCGCAGAGCTGAACCATCCGACCTTTGCCGATCGTGATCTAAGCTCACTGCGAACGGGCATTATGGCAGGATCATTGTGTCCGATTGAAGTCATGAAAAACGTGGTTGATAAAATGGGTATTCGAGATATAACCATTGCGTATGGGCAAACCGAGTCATCACCGGTGATTACACAAACCGTACCAGAGGATTCCATCGAGCGTAAAGTAGCCACTGTAGGGCGACTGCACGTAGGGGTAGAGGCCAAGATTGTTGATCCAGCTACTGGTCAGAGCCTGCCTCCTGGCGTACAGGGAGAGCTGTGCACACGTGGATATTTGGTGATGAAGGGTTATTACAATATGCCAGACCAGACTGAAAAAGCAATCGATTCTGAGGGGTGGCTGCATACGGGTGACCTGGCTACGGTTGATGAAGACGGTTACTATCGTATTACCGGCCGACTCAAAGATATGATCATTCGCGGAGGGGAAAACATCTATCCGCGTGAGATCGAGGAATTTCTTTATACGCACCCAAAAATTCTTGATGTACAAGTCGTCGGGGTGCCAGATCCTAAATACGGAGAGCAAGCATTGGCGTGCATCCGTGTAAAGCCAAAGACAACTTTGACAGAGGAAGAAGTACGGTCATACTGCGAAGGGAAAATGGCTCGCTTTAAAATCCCGCGCTACATACAATTTGTGACCGAATATCCGATGACTGCTTCTGGAAAAATCCAAAAATATAAATTGCGTGAGAATGCGATGAAGTCATTTGGATTGTCAGTAGGGGACACGACAGAGACGGCCTAGGTTCTTTACAATCCGCTTCGTCTCTACTATGATGAGTGGATATGTAAGGAGAGGAGCAGCATGGAATGGAGATTCGAATACTGGGGCCAGAGGATGTAGGAATCTTTTCCAAGATTAGATTGGAAGGATTGCAAAAAGATCCAGATGCTTTTGGAGCAATCTATGAAGAAGAGCTGAAACGGACTGACAATGAGTGGAAAGAAAGACTCTCTCAAGCTGAAAAAGGTGACAGTGGATTTTTCGGAGCTTTTGTTGAAGGTGAAATAGTGGGAATCATCGGCTTCTTTAGGCATAGGGGAACAAAAGCCCGTCACAAAGTTTCGGTTGTCTCCATGTATGTACGCGATTCTCATCGAGGAACAGGGATCGCAGCAGAGCTGATGCAGGAAGAACTGGCTTACCTCAGGAAGTTGGGAGATGTGGATCAGGTTCAGCTAGCTGTGGTCACCTCCAATCCGGGAGCAGTGCGCTTTTATGAAAAAATGGGCTTTCTCCCGTTCGGCTTTGAGAAGCGGGCTTTGAAGGTAGGGGACCGCTATGTCGACGAAACCCATATGTATCTTCTCTTTAATGAACATTTGTAAAAGGAATAACGAGCTGTAACAAATAAAGCGAAGGCATGTATGAGCTTCATGCCTTCGCTTCTCTATGGCTTCAAATGGGGCAGACTAGCGGTGAGCCTCGAAGGCTGCAATCTTGTCTTCGTACTGCAAGGTAATTCCGATGTCGTCGAGACCATTCAACAGGCAGTAACGACGGTAGGAATCCACCTCAAACGGATAGGAGAGACCTTCGCTGTCGCGTACGACCTGTTCTTGCAGATCGACAGTCAAATGATAGTTCTTTTGTCCTTGGGCACGCTTGAACAATTCGTCTACTTGGTCTTCGCTGAGCGTGATTGGCAAAATACCGTTCTTAAAGCAGTTGTTGTAGAAAATATCTGCGAACGATGGAGCAATTACTGCTCGGAAGCCGTAATCCATCAATGCCCAAGGCGCATGCTCACGGGAGGAACCACAGCCAAAGTTGTTACGGGCGAGGAGGACGGTGGAATCCTTGTATTCTGGTGTGTTCAGGATGAACGAGTCAATGGTGGAGCCGTCGACTGCAAAACGCCATTCGTAGAACAGGAACTGGCCAAAGCCGCTGCGCTCAATACGTTTTAAAAACTGCTTTGGAATGATTGCGTCGGTATCTACATTTACACGGTCCAGTGGTGCTACCAGTCCGGTGTGGGTGACAAATGGATTCATTGGAATACCTCCTTGCTTACGTTCTCGCTTTTCCATTCACGTACGTCTACAAAGTGACCGGCAATTGCCGCTGCTGCTGCCATTTCAGGACTCACCAGATGAGTGCGGCCACCGCGTCCTTGACGTCCTTCAAAGTTGCGGTTGGAAGTAGAGGCGCAACGCTCGCCTTCAGACAAGATATCTGGGTTCATGGCGAGACACATGGAGCAACCGGATTCGCGCCAGTCGAAGCCAGCTTCTTGGAAAATGAGGTGCAAGCCTTCTTGTTCGGCAATTTGCTTAACCGCTTGAGAGCCTGGTACGACCATCGCATGAACAGAAGGGGACACCTTGCGACCTTTTGCAACTTCTGCCGCTTTTCGCAGGTCCTCAATCCGGCCATTGGTACAGGAACCGATAAAGACGCGGTCGATTTTAATTTCACTCATTGGAGTTCCTGGTGTAAGGTCCATATAAGCGAGAGCGTCCTCGGCCGCTTTGCGTTGGGCTGACGTTTCAAAGGACTCTGGGTTTGGAACTGTGCTTGTAATATTCGTACCCATGCCAGGGCTGGTTCCCCATGTAACTTGTGGAGCAATCTGAGTTGCATCAATTTCTACACAGGTATCATACTCGGCACCTTCGTCTGTGCACAGCTGTCTCCATGCTTCTACAGCGGCAAGGAAGTCTTCTCCTTGTGGCACATAACGCTTGCCTTGCAAATAATCAAAGGTAGTTTGGTCCGGAGCGATCAAGCCTGCGCGAGCTCCACCCTCGATTGTCATGTTGCAAACCGTCATCCGCTCTTCCATGGTCAGGTTGCGGATGGCAGCGCCTGTATATTCAACTACATAACCAGTTGCAAAATCAGTTCCGTATTTTGCGATAATCGCCAAAATTAAGTCCTTGGCACTTACGCCGAATGGCAGGTCGCCATTTACACGCACTTCCATGGTTTTTGGCTTCAATTGTTGGAGACATTGTGTAGCAAGCACATGTTCTACTTCGCTCGTACCAATACCAAATGCGAGTGCGCCAAAAGCTCCGTGTGTAGAAGTGTGGCTGTCACCACAAACGATTGTTTTTCCGGGATGTGTCAGACCGAGCTCAGGTCCAATAACGTGTACGATACCTTGGTCAGGGCTGTTCAAATCAGCCAAGGTAATGCCAAACTCCTTGCAGTTTTCCGTCAATGTTTCCATCTGCTGACGGGAGATTGGGTCTTTTACATTGAAACGGTCAGCAGTCGGGACGTTGTGGTCCATCGTTGCGAATGTCAGCTCAGGACGACGTACTTGGCGTCCAGCCAAACGGAGTCCTTCAAATGCTTGTGGGGAAGTCACCTCGTGTACCAGGTGCAGGTCAATGTACAAGAGGCTCGGTTTACCTGCTTCTTCGTGGATCGCATGATTGTCCCAAATCTTTTCAAACATTGTACGGGCTTTCATAGTGATTCCTCCTCCTTCGTGCGAAAACTCTTACAACGGTTGTAACATGGCAAAGAAAATAGTTCAAAGATATAATAATTATGAGAAGGATAGTTTTTGCCTATCGGGAGGTTTTTATGGAGTTACGACAAGTTCGCTATGTGCTGGCAGTTGCTGAAGAACGCAGTTTTTCACGTGCAGCCAACCGTCTACATCTGGCTCAGCCTTCGCTGTCCCAACAGATTGCCAAACTAGAAAAAATTCTCGGTGTGAGCTTGTTTCACCGTTTGCCTCAACATGTGGAGCTGACAGATGCTGGCCAACGATTTGTTCAAGTCGCCCAAACACTCGTCGATATGTCCGAGGGATTGGAGCGGGAAATGCGTGCCTACGCTGTTGGCGAAAGTGGTAAGCTGCTGGTCGGCAGTTTGCCGATAACGGGAGCGTACGTTCTGCCGCGGGTTTTGACCACGTTTACGAAGCAGTTTCCTGGTGTCGAACTGCAACTGATTGAGGATACTTCCAGCCATTTGGAGCAGCTCTTGGTACGAGGAAAAATTGATGTAAGTTTGTTGACGATGCCGATAAGTGATCCCTCGCTTGAAATCATCCCAGCCATTAAAGAAGAAATTTTTCTGGCGGTTCCCCCGCAACATCCTTTGGCAAGCCGAAAAGAGGTAGATCTGGAAGAGGTTTCCGATCAGCCGTTTATTTTATTAAAAGAAGGACAGGGCTTCCGCACCATATCCCTGAGGCTTTGTGAGCAGGCGGGTTTTCGTCCGCGCATCGTTTTTGAAAGTAGCAATATCCAAACGGCACAGTCTTTGGTAGCTGCTGGGATGGGGTTGTCCTTTGCTCCAAAAATGATAACGATGGCACCCGGTACGGTAGATCCACCTGTCTATGTAAGAGTACGCTCACAGCCATCACGAACACTTGTAGTTGCCTATCGGAAGGACAGACCGCTTTCTCGCCCGGCAGAGACGTTTGTTCAATGTTTGATCGAACAAGGCGGGAAAATATAACAAACAGTAAAACCCAGTCTTCGCAGGTTAGCTGCGATCACTGGGTTTTTCATCTTTAACACTTATTTCTTGTACCAGATCGGAGAAAACCACCAGTCTGCGAGCATGTTCCTGCTTTTTCTTGTTGAACTTGCCGGCACAAGTAATCAAATTGAGATGGGAATCATCGGATGAACCAAATATTTCATCAATAGGAGCTTCATTGGTCAAATAACTTTCGACTTTTTTTACTTGAAAGGTGAGCTTCTTTCCGTTTTCTTCAAATAGATTTATTTGATCGCCGGGCTGTAGCTTTCGTAGGTTATAAAATATGGCTGGTCCTGTATAGTGATCAAAATGTCCTGCCATGACTGCGTTTCCTTTCATTCCTGGCTTCGTCCAGGGCGACAAAACACCTACATGATCAAATGCTTTGGGTACATCCATCTGACCGTTTGCCAATACACCAACGGGTTCAACTACGGCAAAGAGACCAATCGTTGGGATTTCGATCCGTTTGGGCATGATTCCCTCAGCGAGAGGTTTAGCCTGAACTATCATTTTTTTTAAAGGTAAGAACGGACCATACTTTAGGGGCCGGACAGGACCATAAATGATCCGATCTTGTTTGCTGTTTGCCTTTTTCTTTTCTTCCATTTGCACGGTTACATGCTCGGGGATTGGCGGTTCTGAAACACTGCTACACCCGGTCAAAACTAAACAAATGAGGAATAGCTTACATAGGTAATTGTACATAACATGTCTCCCTAAAAGACGTAAAAAGGGGGAATATCCCCCTTATCTTTGCACACGTATTATTCGCTCGCGCCGCCCATACCAGTTTTAGGCATTGCCTTGATATGAGCTTTGTGATGAGCTTTTGTATGCATTTTGTGTGCTTTTGTTTTCATGTGATGAGCTTTTGTTTGAACCTTATGGTGCTTTTTCTTGTGATCATCGTGAGTGGCAGCAGAAGCAGGAAGAGCAGAGCACACCAAGCAGATTGCCATTACCAAAGCAGCAACTTTTTTCATTTTTTTCACCATCCTATTTGTCATGGTCTTACAAGACATAGCATTTCCGAAAGAGGCTACGTTAGTAATGGCAATTGTTTCTCAACAGGAAGGAATTACACTTCCGCATTACACAAAAGGGTTAAAGCTATGGTACACTATTTCCAAATCATTCTGGGAGGAAGAGATATCATGAAAGAAATCAAAACAGAAGCAGACTTTGAACAAGCGATTTCCGCCACCAAACCCGTCATCGTCAAATTTTTCACCGATTGGTGCCCAGATTGCCACCGGATCGATCCATTCATGCCAGAAGTAGAGGAAAAGTATAAAGACGAGCTGGACATGATAGAAGTAAATCGCGATACGCTCCCTGATTTGTCCCAAAAGCTCGATGTATTCGGAATTCCTAGCTTCATTGCATTTCATGAAGGCAAGGAGCTAATTCGGTTTGTAAGTAAACTGGGGAAAAGCCGCGAGGAGATCGAGCATTTTGTAGGCCGCGTCGTTCAAGTGAGCAAAGGCTTGGAGAAAGCATAAGGGCGAGACCATCAGACCGAGGAGAATCATGTACATGCATGCTATGAAAAAAGAAGGGGAATGGCTCGTCACTCACTTGCGTGCTGCTGACGAGGCTATTCCAGTTGGGAACCTGCTGCGAGATGAGTGGAAACTGCCTCGCAAGCAGGTCCATCTTTTATTTCAGTACAAAGACGTGATGTTGGGTGGAGAACCTGTTCCTCAACATGCAAAAGGCAGAGAAGGGCAAGAGATCCGCCTGCGCATGTGTCAGCCGGAGCCATTTGGATTAGACCCCGCCAGTAGGCCACTCGACGTTCTGTACGAGGACGACCATCTACTTATCGTGAACAAGCCTGCAGGTCTGCTTTTGCATCCGACCGAGCCCCACCATCATCTGACACTGGATCATTTGGTAGCCGGTCATTTTTTTCGGACTGGTCTGCAAGCAAAAGTGCGCCATGTGCACCGCCTTGATCAGGATACATCGGGGGTGGTTCTGTATGCCAAACATGCGTGGGCGTCTGCGCTGCTGGATGAACTACTGCGGGAGAGGAAAATCAAGCGCACCTATTTTGCTTTTGTCCATGGGAAGATGACCAAAGAGAGCGGGAAAATCAACGAGCCGATTGGTAAAGACCGCAATCATCCGACCCGCAGACGAGTTACACCAAATGGAGATTCAGCTGTCACGCATTATCACGTTAGAGAGCGGTATCGCATGGCGACGCAGGTCGAATGTCGGTTAGAGACTGGGCGTACACATCAAATTCGCGTCCATTTGGGTCATATTGGCCATCCATTGTTAGGGGACGAGCTCTATGGTGGCAAAAAGGATCTCATTGCAAGACAAGCACTTCACGGTGCCATTTTGCGTTTTGAACACCCTTTTGGAGGACAAATGGTAGAAGTACGATCTCCAATGCCCGCTGAGCTACAAGCATTGGAAAAGAGCTTGCGGTAAGTGCCAACGGGCTCATAGGTGAATAAACTGCCAGGGAGGAAACGAGAGAGGGTGGAATCATGAGACGACCCACAATCGGTATTCTGACCTGGCGAGAGGGCAAAAAGTTTGCTGAACCGGCCTACTTCAGGCGTCTCCTCCGGGCAGGGCAAGAGCTGGGCAGTACAGTTTTCCTGTTTTCCCCAAAGGATGTGCTAGCTTCTGGCAAGCAGGTGAGAGGCTATGTTGTCGATGGGAGCGGCAGATTTCAAGCACGCATCTTTGATCGACCGGATGCGGTTTTTGATCGCTACCGGTACACGCCAACGCAGGCTTTCAAAGATTATGTAGCCTTTCGCAGGACCAGCAATTTCTTGTATGCCAACAATCGGCTGGCGAACAAATGGCGTGTCCATGAAGTGCTCCATCGTGATCCCCGTATGCATCGGTGGCTTCCCGAAACCTTGCTGTTTAACCGACCGAATCTGGTCAAAATGCTGGGACGTCATACGCTCCTGTACGTGAAACCACTGAATGGCACAGGCGGACGAAATATCCTTTGTATCGAAAAGACGGGGGATGGCTATCGTCTCTTGGGCCGTGACAAACAGCGGGCCAAGGTCTCCACGGTTTTGAGGCAGGTATCCTCTGTCCAGCGGTGGGTAGATCGTTGGACTAAGCGAGAAAAGTACATCGTTCAGCAAGGCTTGAGACTGCAGCTCGTTCCTGCTCGAGCCGTTGATATGCGCCTGTTGATTCAAAAGGATGGCCAGGGAGATTGGAGCATTACAGGCCATGGCATTCGCGTAGGTGGCGAGCGCAGCGCAACCTCTAACCTGCACGGTGGAGGCAAAGCAATCCCTGTGCCTGCCTTCCTGCGCCCTCGTTTTGGAGAGGAGCGCTCTTCACAGATTGTGGACGATTGTGAACAGCTCGCTTTTCAAACAGCTAAGACACTGGAGGACCATTTTGGTAGAATGGTGGAATTCGGTCTGGACATCGGAATTGATGTGAACGGACGCTCGTGGCTGATCGAGGTAAATCCGAAGCCTGCCCGTGAGATATTCCGGGAGATGGGTGCCGTCCAACAGTATAAGCAAGCAATTACAAGACCGCTGGAATATGCGATGTACCTGGCGAAAACAAGAGGGCAGGACAGTCGAGAATCCAGGTTATCGCAGAGAGCGGCGAATCGATAAAGTAAGCATGTGGGTACTGCCTTTTATTAGTGAAAAAGAATGGATAGGGTCTTCAGAAGCCGTCTGAAGCTCTATCCATTTTTTGTTTTTCAAACAAGTGACATGTTATGAAAGCACAAAAGGTAATCAAAAGTTATCACCTCCAAGCTGCTAATGAGGATTCGCCGGCAGCTTGTTTTCGTTCGTCGTCTAGTGCTCATCCAGCAAAGTAATAAATTGCTTGGCCGCCGGTGAAAGATGTATGCCCCGATGATACACATATCGAATCCCTCTTAGAAATTGTACCCCGTTGATAGGGACCTCCACTAGCAAACCACTTTTGACTTCCTGACTAATAGCAAATCTGGAAACGATGGATATACCGAGTCCGTGAATGACGCCTTGTTTGATTGCCTCGAGGTTGCTTATCTCCATATACTTTGGAAAGCTAATTTCGTACTCATTGAATTTCCCTTCCAGAAATACACGTGTGGCAGATTTATTCGGTTTGAAAATCAATGTTTCATCAACGAGATTGGCTAATGTGCATTCTTCCCTCTGGGCAAGTGGATGTTGAGGATTGACGATAAGAACTAGTTCATCTTGATAAAATGTCTTGGAATGAAAGCGCGCATTGTCAATGGGAATGCGATCGGAAAGAACTAAAAACTCCACTTTGTTGGACTCCAGCAACGAGATCAGTTGACTGGATGACGAAATATTCATGTTAATTTTGATGCCAGGAAAGCTTCGGTTGAACACACTCAAAATAGCTGGTAGAAGGTATACGCCAACAAAATTGCTTGCACCAAAGGATAACGTTCCGTAGGCGAGATTGTCCAGCTGCTTGATATGCTCTTTGGATGTGTGAAATAAATTAATCATTTGCTCCGCATATGGTTTAAAATGCTCCCCATGCTTGGTTAGATACAGCTTCTTACCAATCCGATCAAAAAGCGGAAAGCCTAAATCCCGCTCCAAGCTTTGAATTTGCATACTGACAGCCGGTTGAGAACAGTACAGTTGCTCCGCCGCTTCCGTAAAGTTTAAACAGTCAGATAGTGTGAGAAAGGTTTGCAGCTTTGTTAAGTTCAAATGAATACACTCCTTCCTCGGGCGATAACATTTTCTTATTTTCATCATTATACCAAATGAACTCTTCATTTTTTGGCCAATTGAAGCGAGAGCCTGATTGGGAAAAAAGAACACAAACAATAAGATTATCTTATGGTTATTGAAAATAAATCAAATTGTTTTATGGTTTTTGGTTCAATATGATGTAATCGTATACATTACCAGTGCGAGGGGGAGTCAAGATGACAGAGAAGAATACAACAATAGAAAAGGAAGACAATGGACCACCTGTAAAGAAAAAGGGTCGATTCGAAGACGGCATGAAAAAATGGGGAATTCCCATCGCAATCGTTCTTGTTTTTCTTTTAATCTTCATGCCGACACCGGAAGGGATGGAACCGGCAGCACAAAAATCAATCGCCATTTTTACCGGTGCTTTGGTACTTTGGATCACAACCCCGATTCCTATTTACCTGACTTCGATTATCGCGATTTTGTTACTTCCTTTAGTTGGTGCTGTTGAAGATCAGGAAGTCGTTTTCGGTACCTTAGGGTTTGACGTGATCTGGTTGATGGTTTCTGCATTTATTCTTACTTCGGCTATGATTAAGTCAAACTTAGGCAGAAGATTCGCACTGTGGATGGTCACGAAGTTCGGTAAAACACCGAAAATGACGCTGCTCGTCCTGATCGCTATCAACTTTATATTAGCGTTCTTCGTTCCATCCACCACAGCAAGGGCTACCCTAATGGTACCGATCTGCTTGATATTATTGGAGGTCTATAAAGCCATCCCGGGAAGAAGTAATTTAGGTAGAGTGATGATGCTCCAGGGAGTTCAAGCGGATGCTCTCGCTACGTCGGGTGTCATGACGGCAACCTCGGGCAACATCATTGCTGTCGGATTTATTAACGAGCTAGCCGGCGGTCAAATCGGTTACATGGACTGGCTCCTGGCCTCTATGCCTACGGCGATTATTACGATGTTACTTACTTTTTTCATCGGGTTCAAGCTATTCTCGCTTAAGGGCGAGTCCAATGTCGACAACATCATAGGAACACTCAAGGATGAATTGAAAAAATTGGGATCACTTTCCCAGGATGAAAAAAAGGCAACCATCATTTTCATTCTTACAGTAATCCTGTGGGCTACTGGAGACTATCATAAAGATTGGTTTGGTTTCGAGATCAGTACAGAGCAGACTGCTGTATTAGCTGCCCTTCTTTGCTTGCTCCCGAGAGTGGGGTTGCTTACGTGGAAAGACACAAACATCAAATGGGAGCTGATGATATTTGCTGCAGGTGCTTATGCTGTAGGGAATGCTCTAGATAAATCAAAAGGCGCAGAATGGATTATTCAAAAAGTGGTCAGTGCATTAGGACTGGAACAAATGAGCCATGCAATGGTCGCTGTAGTGGTTATTTTCCTCAGTATGTACAGCCATCTCATCTTTACAAGCAAAACCGTTAGAGTAACGATTTTGATTCCAGCATTCATTGCACTCGCGAAAACATTAGGTATGGATCCGGTTCCGCTGGCCTTAGCAGCTGCGATGACCATGACCTACACGATTACACTACCGCCTCATTCGAAAGTAAACACGATTTATTTTGGAACCGGATATTTTTCGGTTTTGGATCAAGTCAAGTACGCGATCGTTACTTGCTTCATCGGAGCCTCAGTCATCAGCTTGGCTTATTTTACCTGGTTTAAGGTGCTGGGATTATAACAGTAGGAGGATAAATGTTGCATGTTGCATAGAAAAGTAATCATGGCTATTGCTGATGGAGTAGGGGACCGTCCGCATCCGCTATTAGACAACAAAACCCCATTGGAATATGCGCGAACACCGAATCTGGATCGATTGGCTTCAAAAGGAATGACAGGGATGATGAATCTGATTAGTCCGGGCATTCCTGTAGGAACAGATATGGGACATTTAATTCTGTTCGGGTATCAGCCTGATCAATATCCGGGGCGCGGCCCCATTGAAGCGCTGGGAATCGGGATGGACGTTCAGCCAGGCGATATCGTGCTTCGCTGTAATTTTGCCACGGTGGATGAGAATGGAATCGTTCTCGACCGACGCGCACAACGAATTCGGGAGAAGACAGATGAAATTGCCGGGGCGATTCATGGGATGGAGCTTGAGGATGGTGTAGAGGTTCATTTTAAACCGGCTACGGAGCATCGGGCTGTGCTCATTTTACGCGGGAACGGTTTGAGCGATAAAGTCAGTGATTCGGATCCGAAAGCTCCGAATGACGGCAAACCGTATCATCAGATTGAACCGTTGGATGGTTCCGCAGAAGCAGGACACACAGCATCTCTGCTCAATCGCTTCCTGCAAAAAGCCCATATCCTGCTGTCCTCTCATCCCGTCAATGAGCAGCGCATCGCAAATGGAAAGCTGCCCGCCAATTTTATTTTGACGAGGGGAGCAGGACAGATGGCACACCTAAAACCTATCGTTGAAGACCTGAATATTACGGGGAGCTGCATCGCAGGCGAGAGCACAGTATTGGGAGTGGCACAGCTCGCAGGCTTCAAAACGCTTACCGATCCAGCGATGACGGG
This sequence comes from Brevibacillus sp. NRS-1366, assembly GCF_050467985.1. Taxonomy (NCBI): domain Bacteria; kingdom Bacillati; phylum Bacillota; class Bacilli; order Caryophanales; family Paenibacillaceae; genus Brevibacillus; species Brevibacillus sp. NRS-1366. The sequence goes on from NZ_JBITPN010000017.1 coordinate 223,402, forward strand.
TAACCTAGATACGGATATTGCCTTAAAAGCGAGATTGGCGATCCAGGAAATCTATGAAAAGGACATGGTATACGTTCATCTCAAAGCGCCAGATCTCATGGGGCACGATAATAAACCAGTAGAAAAAGCAAAAGCCATCGAGTTGTTCGATGAAATGGTAGGACTGATTGAACAACAGCTGCCCGATAATGTGTATTTGGCTTTGGCAGCCGATCATTCCACACCGTGTGAAGTGGGGGAGCATACGGGTGATCCCGTGCCAGTGCTTATTTACGGACCAAGCATTCGGAGAGATCGTATCTTGCAATACAATGAGCTGGATTGTGCGCATGGAGGATTGGGGCATTTGACTGGGAATGAATTTGTTAGAACATTGCACGGATTAATGGGCTACGTAAAAAAACAAGGAAATTAATAGAAACCCTGATTTTTCTACGCGGAGGTAGGAGAATCAGGGTTGTTGTTTTTCTTATTTATATATCCTGTGAAAGACGGACCATATCTACAAGCTGGATACCATTCTCATAAATGGGTTCACTGTAATGTCTGACGAAGAAATCTTTGTCAATCCACGCCATTCGAAACCCGCATTTTTGATAGAGCGCCAGCTGATCAAGACTAGAATTGCCTGTACCGACTTCTATGGTTTTATAGCCGCGTGATTTAGCCTCCTCGATCGCATGCAGCACGAGTTGTTTACCGATTCCTTGACCTTGATGACTTTCAGCTACGGCAACATTGACAAGCTCAATTGTTTCGGGGCGGGTTTGGATCAGGACGTAGACGCCCACCACAGTCTCCTCGCGTGTATAGACAAAACATAAACCTCGTTGCACATATTCCTCTACGAGCTTTTGGGAAGGATCCGCGAGTAACAGCAAATCCATGGGAGGCTGTTCATGCGCTTGTAATTGTCGAATGTTCATTTTGTTCTCCTTTTACGTATTACACCCATTTTCCTGATCATTCCCAGATGCTGATAGGACGATGCCATCATTCAGAGCAGCATGAGCTGTTCAGCGCAAGGGGAGACGTCATAGCTTGTAACCAAGCCGTTCTCATAGTGAAAGTGATGATGAAAAAGATCACTATTCCCCAGCATGGTCGGTAAAAACAGCGGAACGTTTTGCGGAACTCCCTCATTGTCGGGATGAAGAATCCAATCCAGGTCTTTCCATGCGAGAATTCCTTCGTCGACTAGGCAGGGGGTCGGATAATCAAGTTCCTCGGGCAGTTCCGCCACAAAAGCGTACATACCACCCGGTTTGTCTGCGTCGGTACTCCATGAGACAATCCCTTTGTAGTCTACTGTTCGCAAAGTAATGCCTGTCTCTTCGCGAATTTCCCGCAGGACACAATCGAGAGGTGCTTCTCCTGGAGCCAGCTTGCCACCCACGCCATTCCACAGACCCATGACGGGGGGCTTGCTTCGATTTAATAGGAGAAACCGGTTATTTTGTTTCAGAAAGCAAACGGTATAGCGAAACATATTGACACATCCTCTATTTGGGTGTTTATTAGGGGGTGTAGTTGTGCTAGACCAATAGGGCAAGCGCAACTGAGGCTCTGGCCTACGAAAAAAGCTTGGCAAAACTAGGTTTTTTTATGTAAAAAAGGCTATTCCTAATTATAGCATGATTAGGTCTCCTTATTTTTTGGCGAGACTGGTAGCGAAGGAGTGATGACCGTGGAGCAAGTGCTTCAACTGGTGAAAGATTATTGGCCGGTCGTGATATGTATCATTATCGTGATCTTGCTAGCCCAATGGGTGGTGCGGAGCTTGATTCGAATCATTTCACTGGCCGTTGTAATTGGTGTCGTTCTCGTGCTGTTTTTTCAATTCAGTCCTGAAGAAGTCATCCAAATGGGCCGCCAAGCGGCTGTGGCTACGCAAGAAGTGGTTGATAAAACAATTACCCCTGTGTTGAACGGAGAACTGAAAGATGCGGATGTCACGTTTCAACCTGATGGCAGTTACGAAGTGAAGACAGCAAGCATTCGCATTGTGGGTAAAAAGGGCGAAACAAAAGCTACCGTTTATTACAAGGATGACAAATGGGAAGTCGATATTGGTCAATTAGGCCAGATGTTCCAAGACCGATTAGGAAAAGCAGAGCTGGAAGAGAAAACGATGTAAGGTCAAAACGAAAAACGCATGGTTCCCAATCGGGCCATGCGTTTTTTGCAGTGACCGAAATTTTATAAGGACATCTCTGGTGCCACACGCAAACGACTGGCTTGCTCGTAGGCGTATGCAAGGCGAATCAGTACATGCTCCTGGAATGCTAGTCCGGTCAGCATGATCCCAAATGGTTTGCCAACAGCGGTATAGCCTGCGGGAACGGTAATGGATGGATATCCGGCTCTCGCAGCAATATTATCGCCGGTACAACCGGGAAACAACAGCGCATCCAGTTCATGACCGTTTATGACTGCGTCAATACCATTGTTCTGTGACATTTCAATATCGTACAAGCGATTCATGAGATACTCCGGCTCTGTCAGCGTGCCACTTGTTTTCTCCGCCTCTTCCAGTAGACTTTGTCCGTAGCGTAGTGCCAGGCCTTCATGCTTGCGGTTAAAAGCAATGACGTCTTTTAAGGTACGGATGGGATAGGAAGCGGGCAAAGTTTGGAGATAGGCATTAACTCCGGCTTTAAATTCATGCAGTAAAACATAACTGTCCCATTGGGCGTTCTCTGATGGAATTGTGACTGAATCGATAACCGTAGCGCCTGCATTTTTGAATGCCTCGATGGCAGCTTCATACAAGTGCAGCTCTTCCTGTGAGCATTCATCCTGAAAAAGGGAACGGACGACCCCGATACGGACACCGCGAAGCCCATTCGCATCGAGGAAGGGCAAATAATTGTCGTGAGCAAGCCCTTCACTTTTCGCGGTAGCGGGATCGCGTGCATCAACACCTGCGAGTACTCCTAGTAAAATGGCTGCATCCTCAACGGTTCGTGCCATAGGACCAGCTGTATCCTGACTGTTGGAGATCGGAATGATCCCACTGCGGCTGATCAGACCGACCGTTGGCTTGATGCCGACTAGCGAGTTGCACACAGATGGATCCAGTATAGAGCCAGATGTTTCGGTCCCGACAGCAACAACAGCAAAGCCTGCTGCCACAGCAGCTCCAGAGCCAGAGCTGGAGCCACCTACATCAAATTCACCTGGGGCGTAGGGGCTTCGTACCTGTCCGCCACGTGAGCTATACCCGCTGGGCATGTGATTAGACATGAAGTTGGCCCATTCTGACAAATTGGTCTTGCCTAAAATGACAGCACCTGCTTCGCGTAAACGAGCCGCGACGCTAGAATCTGCCGATGCGTAGGAGTCGGCAAGAGCGAGTGAGCCTGCGCTGGTATGCATTTTGTCACGCGTCGCAATGTTGTCTTTGATGAGAACAGGAATTCCATGAAGCGGTCCACGGCTGCCTGACACCGCCCGTTCACGGTCCAGAGATTCCGCGATGTGCAAGGCATCAGGGTTGATTTCACTGATTGCATTAATGACAAGACCTTGTTTATCAAAAGCCGCAATCCGTTTTATAAAAAAGAGGGTGAGCTCACGCGCAGTTATGGTTCCTTTGTCCATTGCAGATTGCCATTCAAGAATACTTGCTTCATGATTCGGGGCCATCGGACTCCACCTTTTTCATATGGTTGTGATTATTTTCATTTTACCATGCAGGAAAGTTCTTTTGCCAAATATAGACAGGTTCGCGAGCAACAAAAAAACAAGCTGACTCCACAATCGGAATCAGCTTGTCAGTTTCACGGATGTTACGCTTTTTCTCCAGTAGCCTGCAGCTTCGCTTTTTCTTCTGCTTCAACAAAGCGGTTGCGTGGGTGCTCGCGGCATTCATCGGAACAAGAGCGCTTGTATGTCTGTTCACACTCAGGACAACAGAAATGCTGTTTGTTGCAGAATGGGTTGGCGCAGTTTACGTAGCGGTCTTCTGCCTTGCCGCAGTAGTGGCAGCGTCCGATTACCACGTCTTCCTCGGTATGGTTGATTGGAACCGAAATACGTTCATCAAACACATAGCATTTGCCATCCCAGAGACGTCCTTGCACCTCAGGATCTTTTCCGTACGTTACGATTCCACCATGAAGCTGGTAGACGTTTTCGAAACCTTGATCCATCAGAACACCTGTCAGCTTTTCGCAGCGAATGCCGCCTGTGCAGTAGGTGAGAACTTTCTTATCTTTAAACTGGCTCATGTTTTCACGAATCCATTCAGGGAATTCGCGGGACGAATCTACTTCTGGACGGATTGCACCACGGAAATGACCCAAGTCGTATTCGTAGTAGTTGCGTCCGTCGAGAATGACAACAACATCTTGCTGCATCATTTCGTAAAACTCTTTTGGATTCAGGTATTTACCGGTTTTCTCATTTGGATCCACGTCATTTTCCAAACGCCAGGTAACCAATTCTTTTTTAGCACGGACGAACATTTTTTTAAAAGCATGCTCTTGTGACTCATCTATTTTAAACCACATGTCAGCAAAACGCGGGTCTTGTCTTACATATTCCATGTAAGCATCCGTTTGTTCAATTGTACCGGATACCGTTCCATTGATGCCTTCCGGAGCAACGACAATCCGTCCTAAAAGTCCGTTGTCCTTGCAATACTGCAGATGCTTCTCTGCATACTCCTCGTAATCGTCCAAAGGGGTATACTTATAAAATAACAAGATGCGATATGGCTTTTGTACTTGCAATGTACAATTCACCCTTTCTTTAACCTATATGAAATTTAGATGCAACGGTGATTATATCATAAATGCTCGTGAAAAGTGTAGGAAATGAGAGGGAATTGTGAGCTTTCTATGAAAAACAAGCCTGGGCAAAAGCGGTGCAGAGACGGGAGCCTTGCTGGAAAAGAGGCGTTCTTGTACACTAAGTGAGAATGTAAGGCCAGATAGAGGAGAGACTTCACATGAACATGACGAATGAACGCCTGTTAGCACAGGTGAAAATTAAAAAACTGCATGACGATGCCGTCATCCCGAAGTACGCGCGCGCCATGGATGCCGGTTTTGATCTCGTAGCGGTTGAGGACACCCTGATTGCACCCGGAGAGTCTGCTAAAATCCCGACAGGCTTGGCTTTTGCGTTGCCAGAAGGATTCGAATTGCAGGTTCGACCACGCTCAGGCATTGGTGCGAAAACCAAGCTCCGCCTCTCCAATGCTCCTGGAACTGTTGATGCCGGATATCGTGGAGAAGTATGCGTTTTGATTGACAATATTCGCTTCCCCGCACATAAAAAGGGCAATGTTTGCCTGGATGCGAGCGAAAAAGAAATCACCGTCGATCAAGAAGTGGATGCCCACAGCTACCTGATCAAAAAAGGAGACCGGATTGCGCAAGGGGTTATTGGAATGGTGCCTATTGCCCAGTTCGAGGTTGTTGAAGAGCTCGATGAAACAGAGCGTGGCGCTGGCGGTTTTGGCAGCAGCGGAATCAAAGGATAGGATTTATTTCGAGCATATGTAAAGAAGACCCCACAATCATTTTACGTGCGCTGTGAAATGCACCGAGATGATCGTAGGGGTCTTTTTTTCGTATAGACTATACTTTTGCTGCTAAAAACTGGTTGATCCGATGAATATTTTCCTCTGACAACGAATGGCCGTCTGCTTTGACGAACACACACGGTCCGTAGACCCAGTCCAGATACCCTTCTGATGTGATCGGGAAATTGTTTGCTTGCACGCCTCGTGCATCCTCGTTCACTACCAGAGAGATTCCATCGAGGTGGTCATCTGCAACGATTTCAAAATCACCATCCACCAAATCGGTCAAACCGTCCGTATCTGCAATTTCCGTGGAGAATGGTTCTTCGTGTGGTCGCTTCACATATACAGTAATCAAGATTTATCACTCCTCTTATCCTCCATCATAACTCAAATGGAAGAACAGCGGATAGATTACGGATGGAAGGGAACTGGCGTTGACATGAAGGCAGAATATTTGAGCAAGGCAGAGGGCGAACGACCAAATTGCCAGTTCTTGATCTACAGCCTGTCCTGCAATCGTTCACACAAGCACTGATGACTCCTTCTCCGGCGGGTAGAGAATCTGCGTGGGCAATCGCCAGCATAATTGTCCTTCAAAAAAATTTCCTATCTAACGTCGTTCTCCTTTGCAATTGGATGGGTTCCACTATTTTCACTAGCTTTGGTTAGCGTTTGAAAACTGTTAAGGATACTGGTCATCTGTTTTATGTCTTCGCTCAGCTCATCTGGGGAGTTTACATGTTTTTTGATAGTAAAGGCAAGACCTTCCATTTGGTCAGCAAGCCTGTGAATCAAACCAACATCGAATTGAGTCATCTCAATCCCTCCTTTATGAGTAATGTTTTAAAATCCAGGTACATTTATACCGGGATATTCTCCCCTCGCTTGATTTTTGCATCATACGGAATACGTTCTCAGGCAATAATAAGATGGTTAATTTAATACAACTCCTCTTATGGGGACGGTATGAGCCAGGATTTTGTAGTTTACATATTTTTGACAAGGGGTGAACATCATGCAAAATCAGCAAATAAATGAAGTACTTGGTTATTTGAAACAGTCCGTTCAAAGGCTGCAAATGTCCACGGAAAATCACGTGTTTTCCAATCAAATACAGAATGTGACGCAATCGATTCAAGGAATTGCATCCAAAGTTATCGACCTTTCTGGAAATGGAGACACGGATCAGTTCCAATTAGTCCGAAAGCAACTGGCAAAAGTTCGACAAGACTTGCATACGTTAACTTCTGATATGGAACAAGCACAAGGCCCTCTTGTAAACACATACCGATCTTCAGTAGGGACATCCAAAGAACAGTTTGAGAAAGCCTCGACCTCAGAGCAGCAAGAGATGAACATGACGGCCTATCAATCCCTGAAAACTTACCAGCAAGAGGAACAGATCCTTGACCTATTTCACCAACTTAATGGACATCTGATGGATTTAAGTCATCAAGTGGAAAAACTGACATACAGCTCGGAAATTCCTGCGCCGACCTATGGAAAACCTGTTGATTTCACGAATGATCCTGGACCGGGTCTTACAACAAGCTAACGCATATGCCCTCAGTGGCGAGCTAATCGACCAGAGGATAGCTACTCCATGTTATTGAAAAGAATAAGATCAGCAGTAAAATAGACGAGCCGGAGGTTTATCATGATTACAGAGAAAATGGTCGTCAATGACGTTTACCTCGATAATGAGAAAGATAATTGGGATCTTGTTTTTGTAGGAAATAATGATGTGGCTGTTACTTTGGAAATTCCTGATGCAACTGCTCTATGTAGGCTCATTCATCAACTAACCCATATGTTACCAATGAAACGATTAAAAGAAGAAGATAAACAGGAGCTTATCTTTGGAATCGAGCAGATTCTTCCGCATATTTACCGAAATCACGTACTGGATGAATACGTCCTTGAATAGGTAAATAATTATTCGAACTGTCTGTTTAGCCTGGGCTGTGGAGGAAACAGAACGGTATATGCGATAATTCGGGGACTGAAAAATGAATATCATAACGGATTGTCGATCAGACAGTCCGTTTTTTTTGTACTTACGAGAGCTGTAGGCAAATAGTCATAAAATAGGGAACAGAAAGGAGGTGAATGTTATGGCCGCTCGTTTCTTAAAAATTGCAGCCGTTTACTTCGTGATTGCGATCATTTTGGGAATTGTGATGGGGATTACAAAAGCGTTTGCCTATGCTTCTGTGCACGCACACCTCAATTTGGCAGGATGGGTCTCGCTTGCGATTATTGGACTTATTTATCGAGCATATCCGCAAACGGCAAAGACTCCGATGGCCACCTGGCATTTTTGGCTGCACAATATCAGTTTGCCGGTCATGCAAGGCAGCTTGTTCTTGATGATTTTGACCCAGACAGAGTCTTTTGTAGTAGGGACCATCATCGGGTCGTTGGGACTCGGTGTGGGTATCTTGCTGTTTGCGTGGAACCTGTGGCAGCATGTGCGTGAGTAGTAGAAGGTCCATTCAGCCAGTCTGTTTCGGTATTTGCCGGAGTAGACTGGTTTCCTTTTTTCATTTTTGTGAATTAAGCTGGTTTACTTTTCATGACATAAGGGAAATGGTTGAATGACTGGAAAAAAATAACCTGAAAAGACGAGCGGGAGGGATAACTGGAGAATAGGAGAGAAAAAAAGAGGGGAGTGTCTGTTTATACATTTTGTCTATTTCCAAATCGAGCAGTGCTTTTTTTGTTTTCGGAATTTTTGGTCGTAAAAACAAACTGTATAAAAGGTGATCTCATGCGGTTTTCAATCAGCAAAAAATTAATAAGTATATTTTTGCTTTTATCTATCTTGTTTGGCCTGGTCAGCGGCGTTTCATACTCACAAATCTTCAAAATGAGGGATGCCTATACGGATTTGCTTGACCGTCAAACAACAATCTTACTTTACGCTCAGGATATGGAAGGACTCGTAGCTCTGCAAAACGCAGCAATTCGGGGATATCTGCTCAACCAAGAAAAAGTGAACTTGGAAACGTTGGCGTCCTCATCGAAAGAGATCCTCGACCGGATCAATCAATTGGAACAGCTGATGGTAGTTCCCGAGCAAAAAGAACGACTTAGCGTACTTGCAAAGTCGAATCAGGATTTTGCTACCAAGATTAATAAAGTGGTTACTTTGGTTCAAGAAAATAAATTAGCGGAAGCCCTTGAAACGAACAAGAATGAAGCGAATGCATTAGGTCGGAATATCCGTATGCTAGCCAATACGATTGCTGATGAGCAGCAGAAGATGATGGAAGTGGCAAAAGCGGACGTAGACAGTCAAGTATCATTGATTACCAATTTTGTGCTCTGGTTAAGTGTTGGGATGGTCATCCTCTCTATTCTGGTGGGACTCTTCATCGCCAGAACCATCTCCAAACCAATCGTTATATTAAATGATAAAGCGAAGCAGATTGCTGCTGGAGATCTGACGATTGCGGATATTCATGTGAAAAATCAGGACGAAACCGGCGATTTGGCTGCTTCATTTAATCAAATGAAAGATAGTTTGCGTGTACTGCTTACACAGGTCAACGCCAGTTCCGAACAGGTAGCTTCTTCAGCGGAAGAGCTAATGGCGAGTACCGAACAGGTAACGACTGCAACCAATCAGGTAGCACTGACAATTCAGGAAATGGCGAATGGGGCTACAAACGCCGCTCAAGTAGGAGAAGAAAGCGCCAAAGGGATGGAGGAAGTGGCCTCTGGATTCCAGCATATTGCAAAATCCACCGCGATCGTTTCGGAAACCTCTTTGGAATCAGCTAGTGAAGCAAAACAAGGAAATGAAGCCATTCAGAGCGCGATCCAACAAATGAATGTGATCAATCAATCAGTCGCGGCTTCCACGTTACTTGCCCATCAATTAAACCAACGTTCTAAAGAAATCGAAGCCATAATTGAAGTGATCACTCAGATCAGCGATCAAACGAATTTGTTGGCATTAAATGCAGCCATTGAAGCAGCTCGTGCTGGAGAGCATGGCAAAGGCTTCGCTGTCGTTGCGGACGAAGTGAGAAAATTGGCGGAAGAATCACGAAAGTCAGCTGATCAGATTATCGGCCTGGTCCAAGAGATTCAGCTCAATACCGCTCAAATCATGGATGGTATGGCAAAAGAAACGAAGGAAGTAACAGAGGGCATGAAAGTGATTCACGATGCGGGAGAATCGTTCGAGCGAATTGTTAAATCCATCGAAAAGGTTACGGTGCAAACAGAAGAAGTGTCGGCTTCTTCCGAGGAAATCTCTGCTGGTACAGAGCAAGTGTCAGCCTCTGTCGAAGAGTTGTCCAAAATGGCAAAGGATACGGCAGCGGGGTCAGAAAATATTGCATCAATAGCAGAGGAGCAATTAGCGTCGATGGAAGAGATTGCAGCATCCGCTTCTTCCTTGTCCAAACTGGCGGAAGAACTGCAAGAAATAATGCATAAATTTAAAATATAAAGAGGAGGAGAGAATCTGCGATGTGTAATCTATGCGGAGATCAAAATCACCAAAGTAACGAGAAAAAATTGTCTCGTCGGGAGTTAATGAAAAAGATCGGTGTTGGCAGCTTAATGATGGGAATGGGAATGCCGATTATCCCCGTGTTGGCAAACAGCAATAATACGGAGAATGAGTTCAAAAAAATGATGAACGCCGACGTCGTCAAAAGGGATAAAGTCCGGACACTCACGATCCTAGAAACGTGCGATATCCACTCCCAGTACTTAACGCATCCGGAGTTTTTCTGGGAAAATAATCAGCCTGTTTTCCGCATGGCTGGCGGATATGACCGCATCTATACCCTCTTTGAAAGAGTACGCGCGGAAAATCCCGGACGTACGATTGCCGTAGATTGCGGAGACTGTTTCCACGGAAGCGCTGTAACTACCTTAAGTAAAGGAGAAGCGTTGATCCCCATTCTGAACCATCTTCGTTACGATGTGTTTATGCCTGGCAACTGGGAAGAGCAAAGTGGCCCTGATCAATTTCGCGTGTTGATGGACAAGCTGACCTCGATGCCAATCTGTGCAAATATGATTACGGAATCGACGAATGAACATGTCATCGCACCGTATTTCACACAGATGGTTAACGGCTTGAAGATCGGTTACGTCGGTTATACAGATCCATTTGTAAAAGTTAGACAACCATTGTCTTTTACAGAAGGCTTGAAGTTTAGCATGCCAGAAGAAACAGTAGCGAAATATGTAGACATTTTGCGTAATCAAGAGAAATGCGACGTTGTCTTGCTGCTTTCTCACCTCGGACTCCCAGCTCAAGTTGATTTATCCAACAATGCCGCTTGCGAAGGAATAGATTTCATTTTGGGTGCAGATACCCATGAACGGGTACGCGAGCCGCTTGTAGGAAAGTACGCTCCAGTCGTAGAGCCGGGGTCCTTTGGATCTTTTGTAGGCAAGGTTGATCTGGTGATTGAGGATGGAAAAGTAAAAGATTACAACTACCAAATGATTGAAGTGAGCCCTGACATTTACCCGGCAGATCCGAGCATGACGAGGATCGTTGATAAAGTACGCAAACCGTACATATCGTATCTGGAGAAAAAAATTGGTGCGACAGCTACGCCACTATATCGTTATTCCGTTTTGGAAACACCGATGGATAACATGATTACAGACGCAATGCGCGAAGCCGTTCAAGCTGATTTGGCAATTTCTCAAGGGTATCGGTTTAGCCCTCCCATTTTACCCGGACCGATTACCGAAGAACATTTGACGAACATGCTGCCTATTGATTCAAAGCTAAAAGAGGGTATTGTGACAGGAAAGCAAATCTGGGATTGGATGGAAGATGAATTGGAGCTTTCCTTTAGACCAAAGGCTCTCGTCTGGGTCGTCCGTTTCTCAGGTATAAAAGTAGAAGGGGTAGCCGAAAATCCAAAAGGCAAACGTGTTACTAAAATTACGATTGATGGCAAACCGATCGAGATGGATCGCGAGTACAAGGTGGTTTCTTTCCAACGTGAAGGTGAAACACCGGATATGGTTTATAAGATTAAAAATGTAAAGGATACGAAGGTTCTCACTACTACTCAACATCAGGCGATCAGGGACTATTTGGCAAAAAATTCTCCTGTCAGCTACGCTATCGAAGGCCGTATGGTGGCAACAGATCTGCCAGCTGTTGTGCTTTCGCGTTCGTTACCTGCCGATAGCGGATATGAGTTCAGATAAATAGGTTTTACTTTGCGTCCCAAGGAAAGTGGTCATTTAACTGACCACTTTTTTTCTTTTTTGACACCTAGCGAAACTGCCCAATTTTTTTCGAATAGGCGGTTGTCAGCAGAACCTAGCCTACCTTTTGGGCATACGGTAGATGGAAATGTCGTTGACAGGGATGAAAAGGAATGTATAATTCAAGATATCAAACTAATCCGATTAAATTACTATAGATTAAAAGGAGTGAAGAAATCCGTATGAACATGACATCCAGTATGGTCCAAACGATTCTGAAACGACTGGGAATGATTGTGTTGGCTGCATCTATTGGGGGGTGCTCGGCAGCAACAGAAGGGGACAGTAAATCTTCGGAATCAAGTCCTACATTGGATCTGCTGAATGTGTCCTACGACCCGACTCGGGAATTTTATCAAGATGTGAACAAGGAATTTGCCCTCGAGTGGAAACAAAAAACGGATCAAAATTTGAACATCAAGCAGTCGCATGGGGGATCGGGTAAACAGTCTCGATCGGTTATCGACGGATTAGAAGCCGATGTAGTTACACTCGCCTTGGCGTACGATATTGACGCTATCGCAGAGCGAGGATTGATATCGACAGATTGGCAAAAGAAGCTTCCAGACAACAGCTCGCCGTATACCTCCACGATTGTATTCCTTGTTCGAAAAGGGAATCCAAAGCAAATCAAAGACTGGGATGATCTGATTAAGCCTGGCGTTTCAGTCATTACGCCAAACCCAAAAACATCTGGTGGAGCACGTTGGAATTACCTAGCCGCATGGGGCTATGCGTTGCAAAAAAACAAGGGGGATGAAACAAAAGCAAAGGAATTTGTCACCAGCCTGTTTAAAAACGTCCCTGTTCTGGACTCTGGTGCACGTGGATCGACGACAACCTTTGTGGAGCGCGGCATCGGGGATGTCTTAATCGCGTGGGAAAATGAAGCTTATCTGGCAGTCAACGAGCTGGGCAAAGACAAATTTGAGATCGTGAATCCATCCGTCAGCATTTTAGCGGAACCTCCTGTAACACTCGTCGACAAATATGCAGATAAGCATAAAACGAGGGAAGTAGCCGAGGCATACCTACAATTCCTGTACACGAAAAAGGGGCAAGAAATTGCCGCGAATCATTACTATCGGCCACGTTCAGAAGAAGTGTTAAAAGCCCATACGCCAGCTTTTCCCGAAATCAAGCTGTTTACGATTGACGAGTTGTTCGGTGGCTGGGCAACAGCTCAAAAGGTTCACTTTTCCGATCAAGGTGTCTTTGACCAGCTTTATAAACCTTAATCAACCATTCCCCCATCAGAGGAGTTATCTCCATGAGAAAAACATTGCGAAACAGAGGGTTCTTGCCGGGCTTTGGCATGACCATGGGCTATACGATCATTTATCTGAGTCTTCTGGTTTTAATCCCTCTGTCCGTACTCTTTTTAAAGGCAACAACCATGAGCTGGGAACAGTTCATTGGAACCATCCTGGATTCCCGCGTACTCGCCTCCATTCGTGTCAGCATCGTGTCATCCTTTTTCGCGGCTTGTGTGAATGCAGTGTTTGGTGTTTTGGTGGCATGGGTCCTGGCGCGGTATCAGTTTTTTGGAAAACGAATTATCGATGGGATTGTTGATCTGCCGTTTGCCTTGCCGACTGCCGTAGGAGGTATCGCTTTAACGTCCATCTATGCAGAAAACGGCTGGATCGGACAATATTTGGCAGAATGGGGGATAAAAGTTGCCTACACGCCGCTGGGAATCTGGGTAGCACTGACGTTTATTGGATTACCGTTCGTCGTTCGGACTGTACAGCCCGTTTTGCAGGATTGGGATTTGCAAATGGAGGAAGCCGCAGCTACACTCGGCGCTACCCGTTGGAATACGTTTACCCGCGTCATTTTGCCCCATTTGCTGCCCGCAGTCATTACCGGTTTTGCACTCGCTTTTGCCAGAGCATTGGGGGAGTACGGCTCTGTCGTCTTCATTTCCGGGAACATGCCGCTCAAGACGGAGATTGTACCGCTATTGATCATGACAAAGCTGGAGCAATTTGACTATGCAGGAGCGACAGCGATCGCCACCGTCATGCTAGTTGCCTCCTTTATCATGCTGCTGATCATCAATTACTTGCAGTGGAGAATCAATAAATTCGATGCCGCCAGATAGGAGGTGCCACTAGTGAAGCATTTGACGGAACCGGCCTATGTGCGCTGGATACTGATTGGTGTGGCTATGCTGTTCCTCGCTCTGTTTCTCATTCTGCCCCTGATTGCCGTCTTCACGGAAGCATTCAAGCAAGGAGCCGCAGTATTTCTTGACTCGATTGCAGATGCTGAGACACTCTCGGCCGTCAAGCTGACTCTGCTCGTCGCGGCGATCAGTGTTCCACTCAATGTGACGTTTGGCATTGCAGCGGCCTGGGCGATCGCAAAATTCTCGTTCCGCGGGAAAAATGTGCTGCTCACATTAATCGATTTGCCTTTTGCGGTTTCTCCAGTCATCGCCGGCCTAATCTTTGTCCTTTTGTTCGGCAGTCAGGGGATTGCAGGGCCGTGGCTTGACTTGCATGATATCAAGATCATTTTCGCAGTACCTGGTATCGTGCTGGCGACTACGTTTGTCACATTCCCGTTCGTTGCACGCGAATTAATCCCCGTGATGGAGGCCCAAGGAAAGGACGAGGAGGAAGCGGCTGTTTCACTTGGAGCTAGTGGGTGGAAAACATTTTTACGCGTGACTCTGCCCAACGTAAAGTGGGGACTTTTGTACGGAGTGATTTTATGCAACGCCAGAGCCATGGGAGAGTTCGGAGCTGTGTCAGTCGTCTCCGGGCACATTCGGGGCATGACCAATACGCTGCCGCTGCACGTAGAGATCTTGTACAACGAGTATCAATTTGCCGCTGCTTTTGCGGTAGCAACCTTACTTGCTGCACTCGCATTGGTAACATTGATCGTGAAAAGCCTCATCGAATGGAAAACTGAGCGGCAGTCAGTCGTGGAAGAAGAAAATCACTTTGACGTGTCAGGAGAGAGAGCCGGATGAGTATCGAGGTTGAGAACATTAGCAAATCGTATAAGAGCTTTACTGCTTTGAAAAATGTCAGCCTGCATATCCCTGAAGGGGAGCTGGTAGCTCTCTTGGGACCGTCTGGCTCCGGCAAGACGACATTGCTCCGTCTAATTGCAGGGTTAGAGCAGCCGGAAGAAGGGAGAATCTTGTTCAATGGGGAGGACAATACCAACCGGGATGTAAGAGAGCGACGTGTAGGATTTGTCTTTCAGCACTATGCCCTTTTTCGGCACATGAACATTTTTGATAATATCGCCTTCGGTCTGACGGTACGCTCTCGAAAAACAAGACCAGGCAAAGAAGAGATTCGGGAAAAGGTGCACTCTTTACTGAAGCTCGTTCAGCTCGAGGGACTAGCGCACCGGTACCCGTCACAGCTCTCCGGTGGGCAACGTCAGCGTGTCGCCTTGGCGCGCGCTCTGGCTGTGGAGCCTAAATTTTTGCTGCTTGACGAACCATTCGGAGCGCTGGATACCAAGGTAAGGCAGGAGCTTCGCCGGTGGCTGCGCCATTTGCACGGAAAGCTCGGATTGACCATTTTGTTTGTCACACATGACCAAGAAGAGTCGATGGAGCTCGCTGACCAAGTCGTTGTGATGAATGAGGGGAAAGTGGAGCAGGTGGGCTCGCCCGAAGAGATTTATCACCATCCGGCGAATCCTTTCGTCTACAGCTTCTTGGGGCGTGTCAATCTGTTTCGTGGTCGAATTCATGATGGCAAGATCAAGCTGGGGGCAGCGGAGTTTGAAACAGAGTGGGAAAACAAAGCTGTCGAGCTTCCCGCTGTCGGTTACATGAGACCACACGATGTGGAAATTTCACCGGAGCTGCCTAAGGACCACTCCACCCATGCTGTTCAGGCTCAAATCAGTCGTATTTCTTTACTCGGCCCAATTGTTCGGCTTGATTTAAAACGGTTGGATACGGATGAGGTTTTTGAAGCCGAGATGAGTCGGCAGCGCTTTGCAGAACTGGCCTTGATCGAGGGGGCAATTGTTTATGTGACCTTGAACAACCTGTCTTTTTTCGTGGAGTCGCAGCCGCCCGTAACGCCAGCCCCTACGTTTATTCCGCTGCAAGTCAGTGTGTAAAAGAGCAAATGAAAAAGAACCGGTCTGTCTCCAGTATAGACCGGTTCTTCGCTGTTTGACCTTTCAAGCATTACTCTCCGCGCTGTTTGGATCGAGTCTCTTCTTTCCCCACTGTTGTGGAAGACCTTGTTTGCGAAGGGTTTTCCTTGTTGCCCATTTCGTTTTTTACACCATTTTTCTTGGACATCGTCTCTACCTCTTTCTATGCGGATGGAAGTTCATATGGTAGCTTTCCCGAATGGAGTGCTTTCTATATTTCTTCGTATACTTTTGCAAAATGGGGATTTCTCTGGTAAGATAAGTGTTTGAACGATTCAAAAAAGGCAGGTATTGCGACGATGATAAGTACTCAGAACGTGACGCTGCGCTACGGCAAACGCGCACTGTTTGAAGATGTATCCATTAAGTTTACCCCTGGTAACTGTTACGGCCTCATCGGTGCGAATGGTGCAGGGAAGTCTACATTCGTGAAGATCCTCTCCGGAGAGATCGATCCGACGAGTGGTCACGTTTCTGTGACACCAGGCGAGCGTATCGCTGTATTAAAGCAAAACCACTTTGAATTCGATGATTTCGAAGTGTTGAAAACAGTCATTATGGGTCATAAGCGTCTGTATGAGATCATGGAAGAGAAAACCGCTCTTTACATGAAAGAGGATTTCTCCGAAGCGGATGGGAATCGTGCTTCTGAGCTCGAAGGAGAGTTCGAGGAACTGAATGGTTGGATGGCTGAGGCAGATGCAGCGAGCCTGTTGATCGGACTGGGAATTCCTACAGATCTGCATGACAAGCTCATGAAGGACCTCTCTGGTACGGAAAAGGTTCGCGTTCTCTTGGCTCAAGCGCTATTTGGCAATCCGCACATCTTGCTTCTGGATGAGCCGACCAACCACTTGGACATCGAGTCGATTCGTTGGTTGGAAAACTTCCTGGCAGATTATGAGAACACCGTTATCGTCGTTTCCCATGACCGTCACTTCCTCAACAAAGTGTGCACGCACATCGCCGATATCGACTTCGGTAAGATCCAAATGTATGTGGGTAACTACGACTTCTGGTACGAGTCCAGCCAATTGGCACTGAAAATGGTTCGTGATCAGAATAAGAAAAAAGAAGAGAAAATGAAGGAACTGCAAGAGTTTATTGCTCGTTTCTCTGCTAATGCTTCCAAATCGAAGCAGGCTACTTCTCGGAAAAAATTGCTGGATAAAATTACACTGGATGACATTCGTCCTTCCAGCCGCAAGTATCCGTTTATTAATTTCAAACCAGAGCGGGAAGCTGGCAAAAATCTGTTGGCAACCGAAGCTTTGAGCAAAACGATCGAGGGCGAAAAGCTGTTTGAAAACCTTCACATCACCATCAACAAAGGAGATAAAGTGGCATTTGTCGGACCGAATGAGCTGGCAAAAACTACGTTCTTCCAAGTTGTAACGGGCGAAGTACAGCCTGACAATGGTTCGTTTGAATGGGGAGTTACGACTTCCCAGGCTTATTTCCCGAAAGACAACGCTGAGTATTTCGATTCGGAGCTCAGCTTGGTAGACTGGCTGCGTCAATACTCCAAAGATCAAGACGAGACGTTCATCCGTGGATTCCTCGGTCGTATGCTGTTCTCCGGCGATGAGGCCCTGAAAAAGGCGAACGTATTGTCCGGGGGAGAAAAAGTACGCTGCATGCTGTCCAAAATGATGCTGGCTAGCGCAAACGTGCTGATCATGGACGAACCAACGAACCACTTGGATTTGGAATCCATCACTGCCCTGAACAACGGCTTGATTGATTTTGACGGGACTTTGTTATTCGTCTCCCATGACCATCAGTTCGTGCAAACGATCGCTAACCGCATCATCGAGTTCACGCCAAAAGGAATCATTGATAAAATGATGACTTATGACGAGTACTTGGATAGCGATGAAATCAAAAAGCTGCGTGAAGAACACTACGCGTAAGAAACTTTTCGTTAGGCAAAAGCCCTTGGCAACGCTGAAAACAGCGAGCGCCAAGGGCTTTTCCTTGTGGGGTGACTATGCTTTTGTTTCTTCAATCAGTTCCACTTTGGCGAGGAACGACTCTTTGCTCGAAAAGATGACACGCTCTTTTCTCGGGATCGTGAAGTAAACCACGATGTACTGGTCATCCATATATTCGACGATGCCGCGTTTTTTTGGTCTGTCTATTGTTTTTACCCGCTTGTTCAACCACTCATCCATGCTCGTTCCTCCTACATGACGTTCCCAGTCATTATACCAATATCATGCCTGATACCCAAAGGAATGTACAGTCATTGCTATGCGCAGCATCAATTGGTCTTGCCCATTCTCCGGATGAAGCCCAGTCAAATCGCGGATCAATTGCAGTCGATACTTGATCGTATTTTTGTGTACAAACAGCAGATTAGCTGCCTCTACATGATTTCCATTTACTTGCAAAAAGATTTGGAGGGTATGGAGCAATTGTCCGTTTTTCTCTTTGTCGTACTGCGTAATTTTGCCGAGGCATTCTTTTGCTAGGGCATGAGCTTCAGCGCCGGGTTGATCTGCGAAAAGGATTCGCTCCAGCCCCAGCTCGTTGAAACCTTTCATATGGAGTAGAGGGGCATTCGGTAAGCCGATGGCGTAAGTCGCAGAACGAAAACTAATTTGCGCCTCATGGTAGCTTTGTCCAATGCCTTCCAAGCTATGGTGGAGGCGACCTACCCCGAGATACACGGGATGTGGCCTTTGCGAGGCGACAGTTGTCATTAGATCGGTAAGAAATTCTTTTGCTGCCGATTCGTCATTTTCGGTGGCAGGAATAAGCAAGAGGATCCGGTTATGTTGGTCCAACCCAAATAGGATGGGCTGATCCTCTGTAGAGAGTATGCGGCGAATCGTTTCGAGCAGACGAAGGTTTTCGTTCCAAGTCTCCACATCTGGACTCGCATGCGGCCCTGCACTCATGACTACAGCAATGTAATGTTCAGCAAGCTCCCAGCCTACCTCTTCTGCTTTCCGAATCAACATGTGGCGGGATTCATACTCCCCGCAGACGAGTAGTTGCAAAAAATCATTGCGAAAGCGCTGATACGTCTCGCTCACAGTGCGTTGGCGTTCCATTTCAAGTGACAACAAAGCTGCACTTTGCTCAATAGCGACTTTCTCCCAAGCGTATAAGTCTCGATGTACTTGTCTCAAAATAATGGCCCCTTGTACTCTCTGATCGTGAAGAAGCCAGCGCACGAAAACACCGTTCGTGGTTCGAGCGAGTGGTTGATTCAACATCCATTTGGGGGCGTGTTGACCTACCTGCTTGTCCACGAATAGAAAAGCTTCATCCTCGCGTACTACAGGGGAGGAATTCCAATTCCACTTCAAGGTCGGTACATAAATGGAGATAGGGGATTGGAGGACATCATGAAGCACATGGACGAGATTCGAAACAGGATCACCAGCAGTTAAGTGTCGATGAAAACGTTCGTAAATCGCATGGGTTTGATCGAGCTCCATCCGTTGCTTGTTATTAATGTAACGAACGACTGGAACGATGACATCCGACCAGGCCTTTTCCATTGGAAAGGAAAGAATCGGCATTTGCCTCTTCAGCGCATGAGTGATGACTTTGGGAGGAAGCGATTCGATGTATCGCCCAAGCTTGATCGCAAGTCCGGGTGTTCCGACTTCTGCCAGATCATCAATCAGTTTGATCAGCCCGGATTCGCTCGATTCTTTGTGCGTGATAAAAGGAAAGCCTGTTGTGAGAACAAATTCGCCCGGTCGCAGCCACTTATGGCCATCTGGGGAGTCAAAGGAAGTCACGCCTAGCAGTTCTTTTTCTAGGAACGCTTCCCCTGCAAGAACCGCCGCCTCATCAAAGCCTCCGACCTCAATCAATTCACGTACCGTTATCAATCGAATCCCCCCGTTGTTCGATGATTTTATCTACTTGTACAAAACGGCGTCCTATTTTCTGGCAAACCGGACAAAGGAGAAAATTGAATTTTTAGATAATCTTAGCTTACATGTCCAGTGCGTATTGGGGCAATGGGACAAATCGCGCATACAGGGGGATTTGCATGAAAGCTAGAGATTGGCTTGGGGCAGTGCCGTTCATTGGAATGCTGGGAGGAATACCTTTTGTAAACCGAGTGGAGCCGTACGTACTCGGGATGCCTTTTGTCTTGTTTTGGATCGTGTTGTGGGTGGTACTGACCTCTGTAATTATGGCGGTCCTGAACAAACTGGATCCGGCTGCTAGGGAGGAGGAGAACTCATGAATATCGCCTTATTGATCATTTTTGCCTTCCTTTTGTTGTCTTTTTACTCGGGGATTCGCGCCCAAAGAGGGAAGGACATGAACATGGAGCAGTGGACTGTCGGTGGCAGAGGTTTTGGCTCCATCTTTATCTTTCTGTTGGTGGCTGGTGAAATCTACACGACGTTTACTTTTCTTGGGGGAAGCGGATGGGCGTACTCCAAAGGCGCTCCCGCCTATTACGTTCTCTCGTACATTTCACTTGCGTATGTAATCTCCTATTGGCTGCTCCCTCCCATCTGGCGTTATGCAAAAGAAAACAAGCTCGTCTCCCAATCTGATTTCTTTGTCAGTAAATACAAAAGTCCGGTATTAGGTATTTTGGTCGCAGCGGTCGGAGTCATTGCCATTATTCCGTACCTCGTGTTGCAATTCAAAGGCTTGGGCATCATTGTGTCCGAAGCTTCATATGGTTCTATATCGCCTGCTGCAGCGGTCTGGATCGGGGTTATCGCTGTGACGATCTACGTCATGATCTCGGGAATTCACGGCTCTGCATGGACTGCGGCGATAAAAGACATCATGATCTTTTTTGTCGTCGTCTTCCTCGGACTCTACCTTCCTTTTCATTACTACGGGGGGATTCAGCCGATGTTTGAAGCTGTGCAAGCAGCGAATCCGGGATTTTTGACTTTCCCTAAAGAGGGGCTTAGCATCTCCTGGTATATTTCGACGGTATTGATTACCGTATTTGGGTTCTACATGTGGCCGCACACGTTCGGGTCTGTCTTTTCCGCGAAAAATGCAAACGTTTTCCGCAAAAATACAGTAATGTTGCCCTTGTACACATTGATGCTCTTGTTTGTATTTTTTGTGGGCTTCACGGCCATCTTGCAGGTGCCGGGACTAAAAGGAGCGGAGGGGGATCTCTCGCTGCTCAGGTTGTCGCTCCAAACGTTTGATCCATGGATTGTCGGTATTATCGGCGCAGCAGGCTTGCTGACAGCTCTGGTGCCAGGCTCCATGCTGTTGATGACGGGTGCTACTCTCTTGGCCAAAAATGTCTACAAAGTAATGGCTCCTCATGCAAACGAAGCGCAAATCGCACGAATAGCCAAATGGCTTGTTCCGGCTATATCGCTCATTTCCTTGTATTTTACGCTCAGCGGCGGAGATACGCTGGTCACCCTGCTGTTGATGGGATACAGCTTGGTCACGCAATTGTTTCCCGCTCTCTTGTTCAGTTTGAAAAAGCAACCTTGGGTAAATAAGTACGGAGCGTTTGCGGGAATTTTGAGCGGGGTAACGGTGGTTGCTTATGTAACCATTTCCAAAATAACCATTGCGACGATGCTTCCGAATTGGCCACCCATCATCAAGGATCTCAATATCGGAGTTGTTGCTTTGATCGTCAATATGGTAGTGATGTTCGGAGTTACGTTTGTCACAAGAAGTATTCCCGTATTAAATCCGCACGGGGCCAAGACAGAAGGAACACCAACGCTTTAACACATAAACCGATCCTAAAACCAAAGAGGAGGAAATGACATGGCAGATACAGTGTTTCTCAATGGACAAGTGGTGACGGTGGATGCAGACAATCGGATCATGGAGGCAGTAGCCGTAAAAGGGAATCAGATTCTTGCAGTAGGAACGACCGAGGAGATCAAACGCCACATACAGACAGGTACGAAAGTCATCGACCTGCAGGGAAAAAGTCTTTTGCCTGGTTTTATTGACGCTCATTTGCACATCACCATTTATGGCACGAACAAGCTGGGGGTCGATTGCAAAGCGAGGGGAATTCAGTCGGTCAGCGAGCTTCTTGATGCGCTAAAAGAGCAAGCGAGCAAAACGCCTCCAGGAGAATGGGTGCGGGCGTGCGGCTTTGATGAGAATCTCATGATGGAAAAGCGTTATCCGACGCTCGCAGAATTGGATGACATCTCAACGGACCATCCGATTTTTGTCATGAGGACATGCTCTCATCATTCAGTGGTCAACAGCCGCGCTATGGAGATCGCCCAGTATGACCGCGATACGCCTGATCCGCAGGGAGGGCGAATAGATCGAGATGAGAGCGGGGCTTTGACCGGCTTTCTCGTGGAAACGGCCCACATGAAAATGTTTGAATTGGCTGCTTTCACTGAAGCGGAATACAAAAAGGGACTGTGCATGGCATCCGAAGATTTTGTAGCAGCGGGAATCACGAGTGTCCACGATGCGGGTGGGTATGGACCGGAAAACTATCGGGCGATGCAAAAAGTTGTGCAAGAAGGTGGCGTAAAGGTACGAATCTACGCGATGATCTGCGCATTGAACCAATCCGAGGATTTTGTGCGCAAGATGATTGATGCCGGGCTGGTGACAGGCACAGGGGATAACCGTTTTCGCATCGGTCCGGCCAAAGTTTTTACGGACGGGGCAAGTATCGCACCGACGATGGCGATGCGCGAGCCGTTCACAAGCAAGCCGGATGATTACGGAATTCTTTACTACGAGCAGGACGAGTTGAATACCATTTTGGGAGATGCACATGCAAAAGGATTTCAAATTACTGCTCATGCCCAGGGAGATCGTGCCATCGAAATGCTATTGAATTGCTTTGAAGCGGCTCTGGAAGCACATCCGCGTGAAAACCACCGTCACCGAATCGAGCACGCTGGCGTGTCGGCACCTGATTTGCTGGGAAGAATGGCTCGCCTCGGTGTTGTCCCGATCCCTAATCCTGCTTTTATTTACGATCACGGAGATTCGTACGTGAAAAATATCGGGGAGCGCGTGGGACATATGTTTCCAGCGCGGGATCAGTTCGACCATCACATCATTTCTGCAGGGGCATCGGATAGTCCTGTCACCGATTTTAACCCGTTGATCGGGATTCATGCGGCAGTCAATCGCAGGAGCAAGTCAGGTAAGGCGGTAGGTGACAACCAGAGGGTGAGTGTGATGGAAGCGGTTCGGATGTTTACCTGGAACGGAGCGTACGCCAGTTTTGAGGAGGGGATAAAAGGAAGTATCGAGCCGGGGAAATTGGCTGATCTAGTGGTACTCGATGGCAACATCTTGGATACACCGATTGAGCAAATCAAAGAACGCAAAGTAGAGATGACCATGATTGATGGAGAGCTAGTCTATCAAATCCAAGACGAGGAGGTCTTGCAGGTATGAATTTAAAGGCCAGGACTCTGACGATAAACGAACAGCGGCTGCAAAAACGAATCGAACAATTGTCCCAAATCGGAGAAATAGGGGAAACCGGTGTTTGCCGTCTGGCGTTGTCACAGGAGGATCGCGCTGGCGTGGAGCTGGTTCGTAGCTGGATGGAAGAGGCAGGGCTGCAAACGAAGATGGATAACTTTGGCAACCTGATTGGCAGATTGGCAGGGGCAGACGATGATGCACCAGTTCTGATGATTGGCTCCCATATTGATTCCCAGCCGTACGGCGGACGCTTCGATGGAGTGATCGGTGTGCTCGGTGGGTTGGAAGCGGTCCAGACGATGAAAGAGCAGGGTGTGGTGCCACATCAGCCGATCGAGGTCGTTGCGTTTTGCGACGAGGAGGGGTGTCGCTTCCAAAAAGGGTTGTTTGGCTCATGGGGAATTCTGGGACGCATCCAACCAGAAGATCTGGAACGGACAGACAAGAATGGCGTCTCTCGAAGGCAAGCACTCATCGAGTTTGGATGTGATCCCGATCGTTTGGAGGAGTCCCGATATGTGGAAGGTAGCATCGGAGCTTATCTGGAGCTGCATATCGAGCAGGGGCCAATTCTAGACAATGCCGAAGAGTCGATCGGGATCGTCTCCGCCATTTCCGGACCGTTGTGGTGGACAGTGGAGTTGACAGGCTTTGCGGGTCACGCAGGATCAGTCCCGATGAACATGCGAAAAGATGCCTTGTTAGGTGCAGCCAAAGTAATTACAGCGGTGAATGAACTGGCAAAGCTTGATCCGTCAGCCCCGACTGTCGGTACGGTAGGGCATTTGGAGGTGTTTCCTGATTCGAGGAACATTATTCCAGAACGAGTGCGGTTTTCAGTAGATGTGCGCGATATTGACCTGGCTCGCCGGGACGCACGGGAACAGGCTCTGCGCGAAGTGATCGAGCAAGTAGCGATGGAGGGCGGTCTCGGCTATACGATCACAGAGGATACCAACAGCGATCCGCGGTATTGTGCAGATTGGATCAAAGCTATATTACATGAGCAAAGTAAGGAGCTGGGGATTAACCCACGAGAGCTGATGAGCGGTCCTTTTCACGATGCCCTGGCATTATCCTACGTATGTGATTACGGGATGATCTTTGTGCGCTGCAAGGACGGGATCAGCCACAATCCACAGGAATATTCTACATTTGAGGACATCGCCCTTGGCACAGAGCTTTTGTACAAGACAGCTGTGCAAATAGCGAGTAAAGCTGTTCAGTGAAACCAAGTCGCCCATCTACCGCGGTGGGTGACTTTTTCGTATTAGATGGAAGACTTTGTTGATCATTTTTGATATATTTTAGTAATAGTAAAGAGGAAGGGAAGATTTATCATGAAAATGCGTGTTTCCGCTGTGCAGTATCATCTGCACACCATACATAGCTTTGAAGATTTTGCCCAGCAGGTAGAGCATTATGTGAAAAACGCTCAGGAGTACGACACGGAATTTCTCTTGTTTCCGGAGCTGTTCACCACACAGTTAATGTCCATTGGAGACGAGCATGGCAATGCCTTGCCAATCACGGCCTTGCCTTCCTTCACCGAACAATACGTGAATCTGTTCACTTCTCTTGCTGCCAAATATGAGATGCATCTAATTGGCGGGACCCACATTATCGAAGAAAATGGAAAGCTGTATAACACCGCTTTTCTGTTTTACCCGGATGGTCGAGTAGGTCAGCAAAAAAAGATCCATATCACGCCATGGGAAGTAAAGGGCTGGAATATGGGCGCTGGTGATTCGCTGCAAATTTTTGAAACAGACAAGGGAAAAGTAGCGATGATTATTTGCTACGATATAGAATTCCCAGAGTGGGTGCGGATTGCCAAAGCGCGTGGGGCTGATGTCATTTTCTGCCCATCCTGCACAGACGACCGCCATGCTTTCCATCGTGTCCGCTATACAAGTCATGCGCGGACAATTGAAAACCAGGTATACGTCGTCTTGACAGGTACGGTGGGCTCCTTACCGACGGTTGATTTCATGCGTGCGAATTTTGGACAAGCAGCTATTCTGACTCCAAATGATATTCCCTTCCCGCCAGGCGGTATTTTGGCAGAGGGAGAAATCAACAACGACATGCTGGTGACGGCAGATTTGGACATCCAATTGCTCTACGATGTACGTGAAAAAGGCTCCGTTACTACCTGGCGCGACCGCCGAACCGATCTGTATACCGATTGGAAGTAGGAGCCGTGATTTTCGGTAGACAGGAGGATGGCCATGTACCGCAAAGAGTTGTATGTGTTTGAAGGAGACAAGCCCCGCAAGGCGGTCATTCGCAACTATTCGCGTTCTGACTTTTTCGAGCTGATCCAGATACAGGCGCAGAGCTTTCCACCCCCGTTTCCTTCCGAGCTTTGGTGGAACCAGGAGCAGTTGACCAATCACGTCACACTTTTTCCAGAAGGGGCGATTTGCGTAGAAGTGGACGGTGTGCTGGCTGGTTCGATGACTGGACTGCTCGTCTCCTTCGACCCCGCCCATCCAGAGCATAAATGGGAAGATGTAACAGACAATGGCTACATCCAGAACCATGATCCAAACGGAGATACGCTGTATATCGTGGACATTTGCATTCGCCCCAGTCATCGCAAGCTCGGATTGGGCCAATTGATGATGCAAGCCATGTACGAGCTGGTGGTGCAAAAAGGCTTGAAGCGATTGCTTGGTGGTGGGCGGATGCCCGGCTATGGCCGCTATGCTGACTCATGGACGCCCCAGAAATACTTGGAGCAGGTTATTGCAGGTGCGGTCAAAGACCCGGTGATTACCTTTCTGATGCGCTGTGGACGCACACCTGTCCAAGTCGTAGCCGATTATTTGGAGGACGAGGAGTCACGCAACTACGCGACGCTGATGGAGTGGATAAATCCGTTTCACGGGCATGAATAGTCAGATTTACAATCATTTTTTTATACAGTAGGAGGACGTTATTTATGGAATTCGTACGCATTCAACATATTGACAATCCGCTTTTTGCCAAGATGCACCGCCTGATGCAAGAAGTATTTCCGCCAGAAGAAGTACTCGATTACGATCTTTGGAAGGAACCGCTGGAGGATCCGGGTATCCGCGTTTTTGTCGCTGTCCATGAAGGAGAAGTAGTCGGAGCTACCGAATATCGTTATTATATGGACATGAATGTAGCGATGACGGACTTTACGATCATCGGAAGAGAAGGGTTGGGCGTAGGGCGTTTTCTGGCTAGAGAACGTCAAAAGGATCTACTCGCACTTGCTGCCGAAAATGGCAAAGAGCTGTACGGCATGTTTGCTGAAATCTACGACCCTTACCGCGTGGAAGAGCATGGCTTTGGCGGCATCAAGCCGATGGATCCCTTTGTTCGACGCGAAGTCTTGTCTCATTTGGGCTATAAGCGTACGAATTTTGTGTATGTCCACCCTTCCTGGCAAAATGACGGGGAAGCTGTTTCCGGTCTCGACCTTGGCTTCATGCCGACCAACGAAGAGCAAACGACGCTGGAAGCCGATCTGATTGTGACCTTCCTCAAGCGTTATTATGCCGTTCTTCCACAAAAGCCGCAGGCATGGCTCGACATGGTGGCAGAGCTGGAAGGCAAACAAAGCGTAGAGCTTCTCCCAATCTAATAACGACAGCAAGAACCGATCTCCTGTGGGGCTAACTCTATTAGTTTCACAGGAGTTTTTCTTCTCCATTTCCACTTGTACAGGCAGGAGTGATCATGATGAATGCGCAAAACCTGGCCACCATTCTCCTATATATGGCTGTCATTTTCCACTTGCTCGGCATGAGTGGCTGGGTCGTCCCCAAGTTGTCTCAACCGATTGAGCTCGCCACTCTGGGACTTATGTTGACAGCGCTGATTGTTTTGCGGAAAAAGAAGCGGAAAACGAAGCGCAGACCGCGTAAGCAGCCCGTAGAAGTGGAAGTGATGCTGGATCGGGCGCAGGAAGGAGAATCGGGCAAATGATCAACGACATTCACATTCAAGCCATTTTGGATGCCTCGCATGACGGGATTATTGCGGTTGATCGTGATTCCAATATCATTTGGGTCAATAAAATTGCGACAGAAATCCTTGGTCTGCCAGCCAATATCGTCGGGCAGAAAATTACACGCTATATTCCAAACTCAGACATGCTGCGCATTTTAGCGACAGGCAAACGTGAGATCGGCGATATCGCCACGATTCTAAATCGCCAAATCATTATCAACCGGCTCCCCATGATAGTCGAAGGAGAAATTGTCGGTGCGGTATCAACCTTTAAGGAAATCACTGATATTCAAAAAATGGAGATGCGTATCCGCAAGCAAAGCATGGAGAGCGGATTGGAAGCAAAGTACCGATTAGAAGATATCATTGGCCAATCTCCTGCGATGCGGGAGGCGAAGGAATGGGCGGAAACGTTTGCCAGAACTGATGCGACTGTATTGATCCAGGGAGAGACGGGGACAGGCAAAGAGTTGTTTGCACAGGGGATCCATTTGAGCAGCCAGCGGGCGACCGGGCCTTTTATCGCCGTCAACTGTGCAGCACTGCCAGGAAATCTATTGGAGAGCGAGCTGTTTGGGTATGAGGAAGGCGCATTTACGGGAGCACGAAAAGGGGGAAAGCCTGGCTTGTTTGAGCTGGCGCATGGGGGCACTCTTTTTCTAGATGAAATTGGCGAGATGTCCATTCCCATTCAAGCACTCCTCCTCCGAATTCTGCAGGAGAAAAAGGTGCGGCGAATCAGCGGTGAACGAATCGTGCCTGTCGATGTACGAATCATTGCAGCAACGAATCGCGATTTGGAGCAGTTAATGGAGGAAAAATTATTTCGTTCTGATCTGTACTATCGGCTGAATGTTTTGACCTTGGAGTTGCCGCCTCTGCGCGAGCGTACGGAAGATATTCCGCTCTTGGTCGCCTCTATCATGGAAGAGATGGCAGAGCGGGGGAATCGAAGGCTGCGAATTGCGGAGGAAGGCGTCGTTCATTTGCTGAGACAACATGACTGGCCCGGAAATGTCCGTGAATTGCACAATGTGGTAGAACGAATGATCCTTTTGTGCAAAACAGATGCTTTGCGTATAGAAGACATTGCTTTTTTCGCAAAAAAAGTGAATCAGCGTAGGCAATACCGGCAGCAAGAAAATCGCGAAGTAGATTTGATCAGGAAAGTTTTGGAAGAAACAAAAGGAAACAAAGGAGAAGCGGCGAAGATTTTGGGTATGGATCGGTCAACCTTGTGGAGAAAGATCAAAAGATATGGAGCGGAATAAAAATGTTGCATATGCAACGCCGATTGCGCACTTTGCAACACGGGGAAAACGAATGAAGCTTATAATTAACAGAAAATTTTAAACATACTGATTTGGCATGATTTTTGCTATTCCTAATAAATGTGAGTCGAGCTCAGAAATTTATACGCCAGTCGTAAATCCTGTATAAAGTGAGGGGAGCACATGTCTACTCAACCAATCATTCGCGTCGAAAACGTCTCCTTTGCGTATCAGTTAAACCAAGATCAGCAGGTGCCGGTGCTGCAAAACGTCTCCCTCGAAGTGTTTCCCGGAGAGTATTTAGCGATTATTGGTCATAATGGCTCTGGTAAATCGACCTTATCCAAGCATCTCAATGGCATTCTGACTCCAAAAGAAGGAGATGTCATAGTAAACGGGATCAATACACGTGAAAAAGAACGAATTCATGAAGTGAGAAGTCGTGTAGGCATGGTGTTTCAACATCCTGACAATCAGATTGTAGCGACCATCGTCGAGGATGATGTGGCTTTTGGTCTGGAGAATATCGGCACGGCCGAGGAAGAGATGAAAGAACGGATTGATTTTGCTCTTGAAGCGGTCGGGATGAGTGCATTTCGGCATCGGCCACCGCATCACTTGTCTGGAGGGCAAAAGCAGCGGATTGCCATAGCTGGGATTTTGGCGATGAAGCCGCAATGCCTGGTGCTGGACGAAGCAACGAGCATGCTGGACAGCTACGGAAGGCACGATATTTTGGCTGTTGTCCGCAAGCTCCACAGCGAGGGAATGACCATCGTGACGGTAACCCACCACATGTCAGAAGTGGCCGAAGCGGATCGGGTCGTTGTCATGGAGGGAGGCAAAATCGTCTTGCAAGGAACACCACGAGAAGTGTTTTCGCATCAGGAAAGACTGCAAGAGCTTCATTTGGACGTACCGGATGCGAGCAGAGTAGCCGCACTTGTGCACGCGGAGTATGCTGCGTTTTCGCCCGCTTTGATTCATAACGAAGAGGTTGTGGCAGAGGTCAATCGAGTGTATGTCAGACCAGCGGAGGCGAGTGGATCATGACCAGGCCCATCGTTTCTGTCAAAAATCTCTCCCATGTCTACATGCAGGGAACGCCGCTGCAGCATCGCGCGTTGGATCAGGTCAACCTCGAGGTAGCCGAAGGGGAGTGCCTCGCGATCATCGGTCATACAGGCTCGGGGAAATCTACGTTGATCCAGCACTTTAACGGCTTGATACGCCCGCAATCCGGCTCGGTCGTGATCAATGGATTGGACGTGTCGCAGCCAAAGCTCGATATTCGCACACTTCGGCGACAAGTCGGATTGGTCTTTCAAAACCCGGAAGATCAATTATTTGAAAAGCTGGTTGGTGATGACGTGGCTTATGGCCCTTTCAAAATGGGCTTGCCGCTGGAAGAAGTAAGGCGGCGTGTGCATTGGGCGATGGAGCTGGTTGGCCTGTCGTTTCAGGAAATGAAGGACCGCCCTACCTTTGCCCTGAGCGGAGGACAAAAGCGCAAGGTCGCTTTGGCAGGTGTCCTCTCTCTGCAGCCCAAGGTTCTAGTTCTGGATGAGCCAACAGCCGGCTTGGACCCGAGATCGCGCAAGGAGTTGTTGGAGCGAATTCGCGGACTCAACCGTGACGAAAAACTGACGGTTATTTTTGTCTCTCACAATATGGAGGAGGTCGCCCAGCTGGCTGATCGCGTCTACGTGATGGCAAACGGAAAGGCAGTCCTGGATGGGACTCCCCGCCAAATATTTGGCAACCAAGAGCTACTTAGCGAGCATCATATCGGGACGCCAGAATCCGTAGATATTTTGTACAGGCTGCGAAAAGAAGGCTATGACATTGATCCGGGTGCCTATTTGCCAGAAGAGACTGCTTTCGAAATCTTGAAATTGATCAAGCGATAGGGAGGGGATCCGTATGTCAGCGGAATTCGAATTGACACGCAATATTACGATCGGCCAATATTTGCCTACCGGCTCAGTCGTTCATCGTCTGGATCCCCGGTTCAAGCTGGCTGCTTTTGTGATTATGATTCTGGCTATCGCGATTTGCAACACCTATGTAGGTAACCTGTTTGCATTGGTGGTTTGCATCTGGATGTTCTCCGTCTCCAAAATCCCGCTGCACTATGGAATTTCCGGGATCAAGCCAGCCATTCCGTTTATTATTATCCTCGCTATCATGCAGCTTCTCTTTTACGGTGAGATTGCGAATGGCGGTACCGTTTATCTGAAATACGGCTTTGTCACGATCTCGAGTGAAAGTATCCGGCTAGTTGTGGTCTCCGCGATGAGATTTGTAGAAGTAATTTTTCTTTCCAGCGTGCTGACACTGAGTACGTCCACGACAGAGCTCACCCACGGGATGGAGCGGCTGCTTGGGCCTTTGGAGAAAATCAAGTTTCCCGTTCACGCATTTGCTCTGATCATCACGATTGCCATCCGGTTTGTGCCTACCTTTGCGATGGAGATGGAAAAGATGATGAAGGCACAGGCATCGCGTGGTGCTGATTTTGGAACGGGGGAATGGTGGCGAATTATCCGGCGGACCAAAGACATGTTTCCGATCATCATTCCGCTTTTCAACGTAGCGCTAGCCAGAGCTGAGGATCTGATTCTTGCGATGGAAGCCAGATGCTACACGCCAGGAGCTGCGCGAACCCGTTTTGCGCATTACACAGCAACCAGCAAAGATTATCTCGCCCTCCTCTTTAGTGTTGTCATTTCTGTGATCATGCTCGGAATACCGTGGTAGTAAGCGGGAGTTCTCCCTATTTGGGGATTCCAGATAAATCGAGATAAAGGAGGAGTACGCATGGAAAAGGGCTTGACCGTACGAAGGATCGTAATAGCAGGTGTTCTGGGGGCGATAGCGATTTTGCTGGGTGTTACGCGCCTTGGATACATCCCGGTTCCAACGGCAGCAGGCAATGCCACGATTATGCACATTCCAGCGGTAATCGGCGGTATCATGGAGGGCTGGGGCGTCGGCATGATCATTGGTCTCATTTTTGGAGTCTCTTCTTTTTTAAACGCCACCGTCCCACTGTTTAAAGACCCGTTGGTAGCCATTTTACCGCGCTTGTTTATCGGGGTCACTGCCTATCTGACGTATGTGGGTCTAAAAAATGTCAATCAGTACTTGGCTATCGGCGCTGCAGGGTTTATCGGTGCGATGACAAACACGATTTTGGTTTTGGGTATGGCCGTTATTCGGGGATACATGCCGTTCGGCGTCGCGACGACAGTTGCCGTTACCAGTGGTTTGCCAGAGGCGATCGTTTCGGTTATCGTGACACTCGCCGTAGTTGCTGCGTGGAAAAAAATTGGCACATCTGGCAAGCAAAAGTCGAAAATTTCAGGAGATTTTTAAGCATGACCGGAACCATTGTAGATGTGCCTGGAGTAAAAATTGGGCATGCACAAAACAAAGAAGCGTTGACGGGCTGCAGTGTGATTATGCTTGAGAAGCCTTCTGTATGCGGCGTGGATGTCCGGGGTTCGGCCCCGGGCACCCGTGAGACGGATTTGCTCGACCCAGTGAATCTGGTGAATGCGGTTCATGCGATCTGTTTATCAGGAGGGAGTGCTTACGGACTAGATGCTGCTTCCGGTGTCATGCAGTTTTTGGAGGAACAAGGCATAGGGCTTGAGGTGGGCTTTGGAGTCGTCCCCATTGTCCCCGCTGCGGTGCTGTTCGATCTAGCACTAGGTGATCATCGGATTCGCCCAGACCGCGCTATGGGGTACCAGGCGGCGACAGCGGCAAGCGCCGAGGCTTGTGTCCAAGGAAATGTTGGGGCTGGGACAGGAGCCTCTGTCGGGAAGCTGAATGGTTTTGCCAATGCCATGAAAAGTGGATTGGGCTCGGCGTCCATTCGCTTGCAAAATGGATTGGTAGTCGGTGCGATCGTCGCGGTAAATGCGGTGGGGCATGTCGTAGACCCACAGACGGGAAGCATCCTTGCAGGACCGCGAGATGAACAAGGTCGTGTCCAGGATAGCGTAGAGATAATGAAAGCACATACGTTTTCACCGATCCCGCCTGGGACCAATACGACAATTGCAGTTGTCGCCAGCAATGCCGTGTTGACGAAAGCGGAAGCGAAAAAAGTGGCGCAAATGGCCCATGACGGACTTGCGCGTACGATCAGACCAATCCACACGATGTTTGACGGGGATACCATCTTCGCTGTGGCGACTGCGACTGGTGGCATAGAGGCTACAGTCGATCTGATCGGGACGCTTTCTGCAGATGTGCTGGCAGAAGCCGTGATTTCGGCGATCAAATCTGCTGAAGAGGCAGGGGGCCTTCCCGCCTATCGCAGTATTCGCTGCTAGCAGGTTGTTTTTCCCTTCACACAAATGGATGCGTAAGGAGAGGATTGTCCAATGAACCAGGTTATATCCTTTGTTGACGAACAGGAAGTTGTCCGCTTGACGCAGGATCTCGTACGGATCCCAAGTGTTTACCGCCCTGATCAGCCCGGCGCCAATGAAGAACGGGTAGCCCTGTTTGTGGCCGATTACCTTCGCAATATGGGGATGCAAGTATTCTATGAGGAAGTGGTGCCTGGCAGGCCAAACATCATTGCCTTTTACGATTCAGGTCGGCCGGGAAAAACACTCTTGTTCGAGGCACACACAGATGTTGTAACCGAAGGGGATCGGGATGCCTGGAGCTACGACCCGTTCGGCGGGACGATTTCAGGAGGTCGTATATACGGTCGCGGTTCCTGCGATACCAAGGGTAACCTGGCGGCAGCCATCTGCGCTGTAAAAGCGATTCAGCGGTCCAAACAAACCTTTACCGGCAAGATCCTCTTATGTATCCCTTGCGACGAAGAAGGAATGATGATTGGCATTAAAGATTTTATTCGGCGCGGTTGGGCGGACAAAGTCGATGCTGCCATTATTTGCGAGCCAGAGGAAAATCAGCTCTGCATCACGCAGAAAGGGGCAATGCGGGCGATTTTGCGCACGTACGGAAAAATG
Organism: Brevibacillus sp. NRS-1366; assembly: GCF_050467985.1. Taxonomy (NCBI): domain Bacteria; kingdom Bacillati; phylum Bacillota; class Bacilli; order Caryophanales; family Paenibacillaceae; genus Brevibacillus; species Brevibacillus sp. NRS-1366. The sequence goes on from NZ_JBITPN010000017.1 coordinate 256,995, forward strand.
GCGCATGGGGCTATGCCATTGACTGGAATCAATCCAAATACACGCATGGCACGAGCGGTTGTGGCGCTGGAAGAGCTGGAGAAGAGAGAAATGGCACGTCTGGGGCAGCATCCGATGCTGGGCTGGCCGAGCATTACCCCAACGATTCTTCAAGCACCCGTAAAAGGAGATGCCCAGATCAATGTTGTTCCCGACCAATGCATGACTACGCTAGATATACGCACGGTTCCTGGTCAAAATCATGACGTGCTGCGCCTGGAAATGCAATCGATCTTGGATGTGCTGGGAAGAGAAGATGAGAAGTTCAAAGCAACACTCGACATCATCGAAGAACGCCCTTGGACGTTGACCGGAATGGAAGAAGAAGTCGTACAGGCTGTAGCCAGCTCTTATCGGGAGATCACCAAGAGAGAGCCTGTATACAACGGTGTGCCAGGAGCAACTGACGGAACCTTTTTACATAAAGCTGGCATCCCGATATTAACGACAGGGGCAGGGGATAGACACATCCCGCATCATGCTGACGAGTATGTAGATATCGATCAGTTGGTGGAGTCAACCCAGCTATTTGCCTTGTCAGCCTTGACTTTTCTCACCCAGCCGGTGCGTGCATAACAACAGATGGATCCCCTGCCAGGTTGAATGGCAGGGGATTTTTTTGCTAAAAACTTGCTCAATCTATCCAATTTTTTTTACAATGGGAATGGTTACATAAGTTGAAGGAGGCACGGGCCCATGGATATGCGCTGGAATTTGGACGTATTGTACACGTCGTTTGACTCGCCTGAGTGCAAAGAAGATTGGGGAAAATTATGCAGCGAGATGGACGAGGTAAAGAGCTGGGCCGGGCAAAATCTGCATAGTCACGAAGATGCAGTCGCCAAGATTGAAACATATCTCACGAAAATAACTTCTGTTTTACAAACACAAGGACGGTTGTATGCCTTTGCGGAGCTGACAGCAAGCGTCGACGCCAAAAACAGTCAAGCTTTGCAACTGGTCGAGAAAATTCAAAACCAGGCTGTAGAAATGGTGGAGCCAGAAGTTCTTTTCCAGAAATGGCTGGGCTCACTGGACAATTTGGATGAGCTGATCAAGCAGTCAAAGCAGCTGGAAACCCACCGTTACTTTTTGACCGAATTGTCGGAGAAAAGCAAGTATATGCTCGGAGAAAAAGAGGAAATTATCCTCGCCAAAATGAAGAATACCGGATCGAACGCTTGGACGAAGCTGCAAGAGATGCTGACCTCCACCCTTTTGGTCGATATCACGGTTGAGGGAGAAGCAAAGCAGCTTCCACTGCCTGTCGTACGCAATATGGCGTACGAAAAGGATGCAAATGTGCGCAAGAACGCCTATGAGGCGGAGCTGGCGGCGTATAAGAAGATTGAGGAATCCTCTGCTGCTAGCCTCAACGGGATCAAAGGTGAGGTCATTACAGTAGCAAAGCTGCGCGGTTACGAATCGCCATTGGACAAAACACTCAAAGATTCGCGGATGGACAAAGAGACGTTGGACGCTATGCTGACGGCTATGCGCGAAAGTCTGCCATCGTTCCACAAGTATTTCCGTAAAAAAGCTGAGCTTTTGGGGCATGAGAATGGTCAACTGCCGTTTTACGACATATTTGCCCCAGTGGGTGAAGCAGACATGCGCTTCAGTTATCAGGAAGCGCGCGACTTTATTGTGAAGCACTTTGGTAGCTTTAGTGAAAAGCTGGCGAATTATGCAGCGCGCGCCTTCGATAACAAGTGGATTGACGCCCAGACGCGTGAAGGAAAGCGGGGAGGGGCATTCTGCTACAACCTGCATATGGTTGGAGAAAGCCGCATTATGGCGAACTATACGGGCAGCTACAACGACGTGAGCACACTGGCACACGAACTCGGCCATGGCTACCACGGAGAATGCTTGGTGGAAGAGGCATTTTTAAACAGTGATTACCCGATGCCGATAGCCGAAACCGCCTCCATTTTGTGTGAAACGATTATTGCCAATGCTGCATTGGCAAAGGCTACTCCAGATGAGGCATTTGCGATTCTCGAAAACGATATTTCCGGCTCTAGCCAAGTCATTGTGGATATTTACAGCCGCTACTTGTTTGAAACCGCACTCTTTGCCCGCCGGGAAAACGGATCTTTGTCTGTTAACGAACTAAAGGAGCTCATGCTTCAGGCGCAAAAAGATGCGTATGGCGAGGGATTGGATCAGTCGGTTCTGCATCCGTACATGTGGGTTTGTAAGCCGCATTATTACAGCGCTGATTTCAACTTCTACAATTTCCCTTACGCGTTTGGTCTTTTGTTTGCAAAAGGACTGTATGCGGAGTATCTGAAGCGTGGAGCTGCATTTATAGAACAGTACGATCAGCTCTTGTCCGTAACAGGCAAGCTCAGCATTGCCGATGTTGCTGCGATTATGGATGTGGATGTGCGTTCTGCAGACTTCTGGCGCAACTCCTTGGCATTGATCGGAAAAGACATTGAAACATTTGTCCAGCTCGCTTCTTCTCGCTAACCAGACGAGCGTAAATAAGGTATAGCTTACGCCCAGCAATCGTGGGTTGGTTCCACTTTCCCGCACGGTAACAAAGTCAAAAACGTCCGATGATGCTATCGGGCGTTTTTTTGCGCATAGCGAGCTGCGTCCGTGGAGAAAGTAAGTAAAAACGAGTGAGGTGATAACGTGGTAAACGGATTGCAGTTGCTCGACCTACTACGGGAAACGGAAAACAAAATGCTGCATTTACATAGAGCCATTGACAGGGTAAGCAGTGAACCAGATTTTAAAGAGTCAGTGAGCGTCTTGACCGTAGTGGTAAGGGATTATCAACTTCAGCTCGATAAAATGAAGCAGGCTTTGGGGAAAATTGAGATTGGGGCAAATCAGCAGCAGGCTCAGCAGACCTCCCAAGGAACAGAAACGCACTAAGGAAAAAAACAGCCCCTTTTCTCTCTGCATGAAACAGGAGAACAGGGGCTGTTTTGCGCTATTGATAGCGCTTTACGCCATAAAACGGATAGAGCTTGTGCATATACTCCACTTTTCCATAACGAACATCTTCACCAGAGGCATGGACAATTGTGCCGTTGCCAAGATAAATCGCTACGTGTGAGACGTGTCCTTTTCCGAGGGCATCATAAAACAAAAGGTCACCCGGTTGTGCTTCATCGAGCGGAATGGCTTGTCCACCTTTAAATTGTTCCTCGGAAGTGCGGGGGAGTGTAACGCCTAGCTGGTTAAAAACGTATGCAGTAAAGCCGCTGCAATCAAAACCATTTGGCGTTGTTCCACCCAGAATGTAAGGAGTCTTGAGCAGTGGCTGGAAGATGGCTTCCAGACGTTCTAGACTCGCTTCATCTACTTTACCTGACGTTTCTGGAACAGCGGACAGCTTCGCGCTCAAATAGGAGGTAGCTACATATGCTTCGTCATCTTCATATTCAATTTTCGTCCATTCACTGCCGGTTTCGAGTACTTCCACAAGTGAGCCAAATCTTAATTTACCTAAAACTTTAGCATCAATAGAAGGCTTCTTGCGTACATTGAGTACATCGACAGCAACACGAGCTTTTTCTCCGGCTGTAATTTCTTCAGCTTCTACATGACTGCTGCCATCAGAGTTCTCAACCAAATCAGGAGGTGCAGCATCAACCGCGGAGTCCGACAAGCCAGCCTCAGGCAACGACAAGGTTTGACCAATCGATAGTTGATCCGTTTCGAGATGGTTCACTTGCATAAGTAGGCCGACGGTTGTTTGATTCTCGCGGGCGATTTTGCTGAGCGTATCACCTGCTGACACCACATGCATAGGGGTGGCTGCGTGGGCAGCTGTAGGCAGCAGAGTGAAGAGGGCGAGGAGGGTGAATAGCTTCGAAGTATGTTTCATTCAATCGTCTCCACCAATCTACTATTTTCTGCATATCTAGATAAAATTCTAGCGGATTTTCGTTGGTAAATCTATGAAAAAATAATCTTTGGGAAAACTTTTTATAAACTCTTGCATTTTCAAATGCGGTCGTGCTATATTACAAGAGTCGTCGCTAGCAAGCAGCGAAAAGGGCTGACATAACAAGCATGGAGCTGTGGTGAAGTTGGAGTTCACGCCGGTCTGTCACACCGGAGGTCGCGGGTTCGAGTCCCGTCAGCTCCGCCATTCTTTTCCAGAATGAGCGTATAAACGATATTATTTTCCGTGCCGGTGTAGCTCAATTGGTAGAGCACCTGACTTGTAATCAGGGGGTTGTGGGTTCAAGTCCTATCGCCGGCACCATTTTTATGGACATGCGGTCGTGGCGGAATTGGCAGACGCGCTAGATTCAGGTTCTAGTGGTGGCAACACCGTGGAGGTTCAAGTCCTCTCGACCGCACCACATCATCAATGACAGGTTTCTGATCTGCTTTTTCTGGCAGAACAGAAGCCTTTTTATTATTCAATATCTTTAAGCTGGTGCTCATTACCTGGGCAGAAGAAATCTTGGAACTGTAACGTAATATAGAACTATGTAGAAGAAGTATTTTTGGATGTCATTGTGCTCGATAAAAAACAGGATTCCCGTTTGGGGACCCTGTTTTCAAATTTGACTTTTTCAATTCTTTGTTGGCAACAAGCTCAATTTCGATATGAAGATTTTTTCGAAGTCGGGATCCATATAGCTCGATGTGCAACTTGTGTGGAAGTAGGTATTTTTTGATGTTTACACCATTTGATGCCTTTTGTTAAGAGTAAATTTCCGTAATCATAGTGACAGCTTCTTTAGCGATTATTAATTTATCACAATTCAGAACATTATATACATTAAGTGAATCAGCTACGGCGGTTTCTACACCAGGTATGTTATTGGCGCTTTTAAAAACAAAGTTATTTATCAAAGGTGTAACAATTAGTGCCTTTCTATCTGCCCCTAGAGCATTAAGCATAGCTACTATAGACTTTGTCCTGTAATTTTCTAACTTGATCTCGTCGACGACAATGAATTCTTTGTTCTGTACTTTACTAGATAATGCAGATTTTATAGCAAGCTGCTTAACTTTTTTATTGAGTTTGTAGCTGTAGTCGCGAGGTTTGGGAGCAAACACAACTCCTCCGCCACGCCAATGAGGCATTCGAATCGAACCTGCTCTAGATTTATCAATTTTATTCTGCTTATACGGTTTTCTGCCACCGCCTCTAACTTCACCACGTGTTAATGCAGATTGTGTTCCACTGCGTTTATTTGCCAGATAATTTATAACTGCGTCATGCATAACCAATTCATTGGGAATAATCCCGAAAATGGATTCTTCAAGTTCCATTTCACCAACATGAATACCTTCCATATTAAAAATAGTAATATTCAACATTATTCTTTCCTCCAGATTCTAAACTCTCAAGATATGGGTACCCACATCCACAGTAAAAGCTTCATTGTATTAGAAAACTTGTTGATTAACGTTCTTGTTATATTTACAATAGCATCCATTATTTTAACCCCCGTTTGTCCTGCTACATTTTAGAAGAACCCGTAGTTATAAAGGTAACAGATAGAAAACACATAAACTATATACAAAACGCTTCTGTAATGTTTGATATAACATCAGTGGACATAAAAAAGATGATCCCGTGTGAGTACAGGGATCATCTTCTGACAGCGTAGTGTTTTTAATTGGTCCAAAATTAGGATCTCGGTTCAGCGATTTCTATTTGTTATAAATTATTTTTCTGATAGCATAAACAGAAAGGCAATAAGATTCTGCAAGTTCTTGAATCGAATTACCAGAAGTATATGCTTGTATTATTTCATTATTTCGCCTATCAATCTCTTCCCGAAAACCGGATAATTCTCCCCAATTTTTATGTTGATCTTTTATTGCGGGAATGTAGATGTATTCACCTTGTACAAAATCTTGCAATTTTTCAACCAATTCTTTTGGGAGAATTTCATTAGCGTTGATATATCTCATGTAGACTCACTCCTTGAATAAATGTAATATCTCAAGTAGCAAAGCCAGCATGATTAGTGATGATGTTATTCCATGCAAATATCACCAATTAACTGTCTTTGCATGGATTTGAACATGGGTTATTGTAAAGTTATTATGAGACATAATTCATTCTCCTTTATAGATATGTTTCATTTTACCATACAAATCCAAAGGAATTAGTAACTCCATTTTACAAATCAACATCGACTTACACGGTAGCAATACCCAATAATACTTTAATTAATATTAATAGGGGAATGCTTTCTAAAGTTACACATTCCCCTATTTTGGTCTAAAATTTATATGTTACTAGTTGTGTCCGTATAGCTGACCGCATGCTGCATCAATGTCCGTTCCGAATTGAGTTCGCACAGTGACTTTGATTCCCTTTGACTTTAAGATACTGACAAACTTTTGAACCCGAACTTTGTCTGATTGATGAAAGCTTTCAGGCGTCACGTCGGTTGAATTGTAGGGGATCAAATTGACGTGATATAAATGTTCCCAAGGACCTCTGTGCTTTAACAAAACAGCAATGGCTTCCGCATGCTCATTTGAATCGTTTTCTCCTCGAAGTAATATATACGCAATATATACTTTTCTACCTGTTTCACGAATATGCTGATCCAACTTGTCCAACACATCTTGAAGCGGAAACCGATTGTTAATGGGCATTAGCTCGCTCCGCTGTTCATCGAAAGGAGAGTGCAGTGAAAAGGTCAGGTTAACCTGTGGAAATTCCTTTGCCAGACGATCGATACCCGGCAAAATTCCGATGGTGGAAACTGTAATTCTTCGATGCCCCAAGCCAAAGGTTCGTGGATCTGTTAGAATCTTAAGCGTGTCGAAGATATTAGGATTGGCTAGCGCCTCTCCCATGCCCATAAACGAAACACTATCCAAGGCTTGACCATTTAAATGAAAGTATAACAGTTGATCGGTAATTTCATCAGGGGTTAGATTCCGTTTCAGTCCGATTGTACCTGTAGCACAGAAGCGGCAACCATATCCGCATCCGCACTGGCTGGAAATGCAGTATGATTTCCAGCCGCGCTCATAGCTTAGTTGAACTGCCTCTATGCGTTCACCGCCCTCAATGGAAAAAAGCACTTTATTCACTTGTCTGGATGTCTTTTGCATGACAGGGGTTACGTTCAAAACGTGTTCGCCAAGGTTCTTAATTAATTCGTTTCTTAAACCCTTGGGTAGTATGGTCATTCTGTCATATTCACCAATTCTTTGCTTGAAGATCGCATCCGCAATTTGTTGGAACCGATATGCGGGTTGTTTCAATTCTGCCAATATGTGTTGAATCATTTCGTATTTCGAAGTTGATTTCATGTTTTTTCTCCTCTTGAGCCGGAGAAAATGCCTTAAGCACCAATAAAGGGTGCTTAACATCTACATTAACCAACTAAATGAAAACCCAACGATGCTTGCAGCTCCAGTCGCTACGTGCATCTATCGATAGATGGATAATGCTCCGGCATCCGTTTAGTTTGATCCTGAACCGTACCAACGGACAATGAACGGTTCACATGAACATTTACAACTTCAAACATTTATTTCAACCTCCTAAAATTAAGTATGCATACAGTTCCATTACAGTTCGACGATTTTGGTGGCGATATTTTTACAAAATTCACTATCGTGCTCTACAAAAAGTATTGTCGGTGAATGTTCCAGCAATAGTTCTTCAATCTGCATACGAGAAATGACGTCAATAAAGTTTAACGGTTCGTCCCAAATATGGAGATGTGCCTTCTCGCATAAGCTTTTTGCGATCAGTACCTTCTTCTTCTGTCCGCTGCTGAATGAAGACATTAATTTGAAAGCTAACGTTTTCGAAGATGTTGTCGTAGCTACCGTCATAAGCAAAAGTTAGGTTGGTCACATTGATTAAAGACATTGACAAAATCCTCCATAAAAAATAATGAGCTACAAGAAAGTTACCTTTCTTGTAGCTCAAATAAACAAATACTAAAATCTAACCCAATTAATGGATTAGATATTGTTATTTTCATTTGAGTGAAGAGAATAAGTAACTTTCTTGCTTAACAAAAAATAAAACAGTTTTTGTTTTATCATTCGTAAAATAAGCAAGAAATATTACATTATTCTCATCATCTCCCCTAGATTAATTATTCGCATTGTAGCACAACCAATTTCACATTTCAACTTTGTATCAATCACTTTGTATCAATCAAGAAATCCACTCGGTAAAGATGCCCAGATAGACCACCAAGGAGCAATAGTTACCCGTTGTCCCGGCAAACGATGGTGGATTGGATGATCAACGGTGCAGAGCAATGGTTGCTGCCGGTAGTGGCAAGAGAAATGTTATCTGCTGAAGCAGGAGGCGCTGCATGCTGATGACGTTCGAAATGCTAGATGACGTTCAAAATGCTAAAGGAGACAGGCGAAGCCGTACAGTCGGATTCGTACATGTGGCTGTATCGGACGGGCAGGGATGTCTGGCTCGTGGTAATCTAGTTTACCAGTGTACGCGTGGTGGGGAGCATCCAGGTGCAAGTATAATGAAGCGCTGAAGGCGGCACCAGAGGCAAAGCAATCCGCATGGCGGCAAAAGGTCTGGCGAATTGTAACCAGTTGTTTGCCATCGAACGGGAGCTAGGGGAGGACCGCCTGAAGAATGGTTAGATTCGCTTAAGTAGCAAAGCCAGCCGGTGTTGGTTGGATATTATACTGACTGCGCCAGCAGAAGCCCCGAACGCGAAAAGTCTTTTGGGCCAAGCGAACGGTTAAAGTTTTAACCAGCGCTGGAGTCCGGCAGACAGGACTCGACCCGAGCAATCCTATGTGGAAAACCTTGGATGTTGTCAAAAACGGCCATGTCTTCCAATTGGATACTGACTACTTCTGGCCGTACGATCCAATCGCCGTAAAAGCCCAGATTGATCTAATTGCCGATATGCTGGTAGAAGGCAAGCATAAGCTCTGATAAGGGCAATCATGACATGGAAAAAGAGTATTTGCGAATTTGATAATTGTGCATGCCATATTTGTGATCTGTGTATTTTCATTTCAAAGGGTCCTTGCTACACTAGTCAACGAGAATGATTATCATTAATGCCTTATTCACCACAAACAACAGTCGTCCTTCATGAATGTGCACCTGATTTGTGCTTCCAGAGAGGATGACTCGTTTATCGTACAGGAAAGGATGGTTGCAGCATGTAACAGCAAATAGATAGTTATGCATTGATTTTGTGAAGTGGCAATCTGGCTGAAGGGGCATAATTTGACCCCCCTGACAGTGAGAACGTGTCAAGATGCCGTGAATGCTAGGAACCAACAGGAAATGAGACAATGCTGGAGGAAGCGACATGAATAAATGGTTTTGTGTGATTGTTTCGCTAGTCTTACTAATGGGAGTGCTGGCTGGATGCGCCGGAGGGTCCAAGGACTCAGCGCCTTCCACAACTGCTGCCAATGAACTAGAAAGTAAGCAGCCAAACGGAGCGAGTACGCCGGAAGCCGCCAACTCCGGGAAGGGTGAATGGACAAGAACCATTACGGACGCCACTGGCAACCAAGTAGTGATTAAAGAACGGCCGGAACGTATAGCGGTTCTCCATCCTTTGTATCTGGATTATTTTTTCGCATTGGGCGTACCGCCGACAGCTTCGGGCAACGCAGCGAGTGCGATGAAGGAATTCGCTACCTTACAGCCTTATGTCGGAACGGCAGAGATAACCGATTTAGGCAGCGGAAGAGATTTGAATATAGAAGCGATTATCGCTGAAAAGCCTGATGTCATCGTCACCTTCAAAGGTCATATCGATGGGAAGTATGATGAGCTTAGCAAGATCGCTCCCGTCGTCCAAATCGACTACAGTGACAAATGGGAAAGGGCAATGCTGATGTGCTCCCAAATTATCGGAAAAGAGGAATTGGCGGAGCAGCTTATCAAGGAAACCAAAGAAAAGATTGAGAAAACGAAAGAGCAAATGGGTGATCTGAAAAATAAAAGCTTCGCATTGCTGAGGGTTGACAGTAAAAACAGCTTTACTGCTCAGGGGACAAAAAACACCGTTTATTATAACGAAGCAGACGGCTTTGGGCTGAAGAAGCCAGAACGTTATCCTGAGGAGGGTTCCACGCTTTCCCTGGAGGCTTTGGTGGAAATGGACCCTGATTACATTATTATCCAGCATACCCTTGACCTCGCAAAAGCAGCCGTTCAAGAAAAGGAAGATTCGACTGTGTGGAAGTCAATGAAGGCTGTGAAAAACAACCATGTCCTGTTTTTCGATAACTCTCTCAATACGGGAAGCGTTCTGGCGATTCGTCTGGCTGCTGATCATTTTATGGAGTTGGCGGGGCAATAAACCGAGGCGAGTCCCTAAAAAACTTGTTTGCAGGGAGAATTGAAAGAAACCGGGAAAGGATTAACCTACCATCGGGTACTGCGATCACATGGATCACGTGGCGTTGGATGTTCGCTAATCTGATCCTGGTTGCCAACAAGGGTATTACAACAGGGCCGCAGCTTGCTCCCGGCGTGGCGCGACGAGAATATCGCCACTCGATCCGCTCTTTAGGACCTGAGAGGTGGCGCAAGTAAAGAGCAGACTCCTGGTTCTTTTTTCTTGAATTCTTTTACTTTCACATGAAAATGGGGAGAAGAGGGAAATGGGAAGCATGTGCGATTCATCTCGAACAACCTTTTTGCACGGGCAGCAAGACAGAAAAGGTTAATGTCGGAATGTTTCAAATTCCGCCCGCGAGATCATCATTGGAAAGACTGGTTCTCCATAAAAATCAAACGGATCTCCCACAACGCGTCCCCCAAGTTTGCCGACGATACGCACGGTCGCTTCCCTAGCCTCGAGAAAAATTTGCTCCGCCCCCAATTGAAATGTGGCTTCAAGCGAATAATGAGCCAGTTTTCCCCCAAGCCCGGACCCGCGCAACTCCGTGTTAACGGCAAATCTCCCCCAGTGCCATTGACCGTTATCCAACCAGCTTGCGGCAGTGCCACAAATATCTTCGCCAATTCTCGCTCCCCACCAGATAGGTTGATATGATTCCATAACGGGAACCAACTCCGAAGGGATGTCCTGCTCTTCATTGAAAATTCGAACAGCGAGATCAAGAGCCGCTTCTAAATAATGACCTTTGACCGTTTCAAAGGTCATTCGGGAAGGATTGCGAAGCAGGTTATTGCGTAAGGCGAGCATTCGAAACGAATGCAGGGATCGGGAGATAGCAGCCATCTGATCGCAGTTTCCGCTCACCTCAAACAGTTGAGTGATATAAGCATTTGCATCCTTATTCGCTTCATCGATTGCAATCTGACCTAAAGGCAGGAGCCGGATGACGTTCGCTCTTTTATCCGTGCTACTTTGTTCAATAATGACATAGCTTTTTTCGGCTAAACCATTAACGATTCTGCTAAGAGAAGCTTTGTCCATAGACAGTTGAAGCTGAAGTTCAGTTACCGGTGTTGAGCCGTTCTTCAAAATATAATTCAGCACATGGGCTTGTGCTAACGAAAATTTCGAATGAAAACTATTTCGATTAAGCAGTCCCAGTTCCCTTACCAGTGAACGCAACTCTTTTCTAATCGCTTCTGCGGGTGAATCATTCATGTCTACCACACCTCTAATTGTTGATATTATCAACTATTATTATTTGAATGATTCTTTTTGTCAATTCGGATTTTTTGCAGCATTGATTAGTGAGGTGTTTTTGGTAGATATGCTAGCATGAATTTGGTTAAATTGATTACAAATACCGTTATGGAGCAATTATTAGATAAACAAATCGCTCTGCTGCAACGATCGGGGGAAACCATAAAGTATGGACGAATCTGGTGCTGGCTGTCGTACACTGATGAAATAGAGGTGAGGACTATGGATTTAAGGATCATGCGTTATTTTATTGCTGTCGCTGAAGAACTGAGTTTCAGCCGTGCAGCCGATCGGCTGCAAATGGCACAGCCTCCGCTAAGCCAGGAAATTCGCAAGCTGGAAGACGAATTGGGCGTTACCCTTTTTCATCGGACGAAAAGACAGGTAAAGCTTTCTAATGCAGGGAAGGTCTTTTTGGAAGGGGCTCGACGCACGCTCTCTCAAGCAGAAGCAACGATTCAATCGGCCCGGCTTGCCAATGAAGGCAAGATTGGAGAGTTTGCGATCGGCTTTGTCGATTCTACTGAAATTGTCATGACGATAATCAAAAAATTCAGGGAACGTTTCCCAAATGTTCAGCTTATTCTTCATGAGATGACAACCGCCCAACAGTTGCAAGCACTCGATAAACAGGAAATCCAGGTTGGGTTTACCCGCTCCGTCTCGAGTAGCGTCCTCTTTTCTTCGGAAACATGTATGGAAGAATCGTTACGAGTTGTCCTACCGGAGGATCACCCGCTAGCCGCGATGCCAAACATCCCACTTCAGTTACTGGCAGACGAGTCTTTCATTATGTTTCCGCGTTATTTAGGTACCAACTTATATGACTTGATTGTCAGCTATTTTTGGGGAAATGGAGTAAGCATGAAGATCGTGCAAGAAGCGGTACAGATGCATACCATTGTAAATTTGGTTGCTGCAGGAATGGGGATATCGGTTGTACCGTCTTCTATGGAAGGAATGAAACGATCGGGTGTTGTCTTTAAGAAGCTTCAGGAGACAACACCACGAATAATGCTTTTTACAGTGTGGAAAGCAGATGAAGCTTCCTGCATCCTAGATCTATTTCTGGCGACGGTCAGAGAAGTTACTTCCAATTCGATAACGGAATTTATATTGGACTAATTTCAATTTCAGCCTGTTTTCCCCGGATCATACTCCACCAAGCCAGTCAGAATGCGATCAATTTCCTCCATAATTGCAGCGTCAAGCTTAACGCCGGCAGCCAAAGCGTTTTCTCTTACTTGTTCCGGTCGGGAGGCACCGATTATGGCGGAAGTTACGTGCGGATTTTGCAGTACCCAAGCTATAGCAAGCTGGGCCATTGTAAGCTCTGCCGCTTCTGCAATCGGCCGCAGTTTTTGAACGGTCTCCAGAATATGATCTTCCATCCATTGCTGTGCCAGCCTCTGAAAGAAAGGTTTCCCGGCAGATGAGTTAGCGCGTGAATCCGTTGGTACCGCTTGTCCCGGCAAATATTTTCCAGATAAAATCCCCTGTGCAAGGAGGGACCAGACGATCTGCCCAAGTCCTTCGCGTTGACAAGTAGGTATCACATCACGCTCAATGATTCTCCATAACATAGAGTACTGCGGCTGGCTGGCGATCATCGGTACTTTCAATTCCCTGGCCAATGCTGCGCCTCGCGTAATTTGTTCTGCTGTCCATTCACTGATACCCACATAAAGCACTTTCCCTTGTCTCACCAAATCAGCGAAAGCAAGCATCGTTTCTTCCAGCGGTGTATGCGGATCAAATCTATGCGCATAGTAGACATCAATATAATCTGTCTGTAATCTGCGCAACGAGGCATGACAATTCTCAAAAATATGTTTACGCGACAAACCACTGTCATTTTTTCCATTACCGGTTGGATGACAGACCTTTGTACACAGCTCGATACTTTCCCGGCGAATCCCTTGCAGCGCTTTTCCAAGTATTTGTTCCGCCTTCGTATCCGAATAAACGTCTGCTGTATCGAATGTAGTGATGCCAACATCCAGCGCGGCTTTAATACAATTGTTCGCCATCTCTTCATCCACTTTGCCGCCGTGATTGATCCAATTGCCATATGCGATTCGACTGACCGTCAGCCCACTATTGCCAAGCTTCCTATATTCCATTCCAGTCACGTCCTCTCTCAAAGTTAGCTACAGTATAAATACATTTATTTAATATGTGTAATATATAAATATAGATGAATTGATACTTAATTTATATGATTGAGACGAGTAGAACGAATAGTCGTTCAGAGCTTCCTTCGTGCTTCCTTTCATGACTCATTCCATCGGGCTTCGGAATATATTTTTGCAACTGCAGCACGTCGAGCAGGGTAACTTATCGGTATGGCCTCAGCTATGCCGATTTTTTAGTGGGGGATTGTACTATGGAGCAATCATATCGGGTGGGTTGAAGAATTTTCCTTTTTCCATTACAATTATACGTATGATAATGAATCTCATTTTCATCGAAGAAGAGCTTTTATCATGCTCGTGTTAAATTTGTACAAAAGAAAAGTCTTTTTTGTCCATTGTTCGTGTATGGATCGAACAGCTAAAATGAGTACGGCAGAAAATGAGAATAACTATCAGTCGTCAACCGTAGATGATGGCACTAATTTGGAGGGGACGTTGTGAGTAAACAACTGGATTTATATGATGTAACGATTATTGGCGGTGGTCCGGCGGGGATGTATGCTGCTTTTTATAGCGGGATGCGTGATCTGAAGACCAAGCTGATTGAGGCAAAAGAAGAGCTGGGTGGGCGCATGTTAATCTACCCGGAGAAAATGATTTGGGATGTGGGCGGGGTAACGCCGATTCTTTGTGAAAAGCTGATTGCCCAATTAGTGGAGCAAGCGAAAACGTTCGATCCGACTATCGTCTTGGGAGAGCAAATGGTAGGGCTGGAAAAACAAGAAGATGGAACCTATATTCTCGAGGCTGCCTCTGGGAAAAGACACTGGACCCGAACGATTATTCTGGCGCTTGGACGGGGGATCCTGAAAATGGCCAAGCTGGAGATTGAGGGAGCGGAGCGTTACGAGGTAACGAATCTGCATTATACGGTGCAAGAGCTAGAGCCATTTCGCGGGAAGCGCGTTCTTGTTTCCGGCGGAGGAAATTCTGCAGTAGACTGGGCCAATGAACTGGAATCGATTGCGGCATCTGTCACGGTTGTGCATCGACGCGATTCGTTTGGTGGACATGAACGAAATGTTCAGCGGATGAAAGAGTCCTCAGTCGACGTGCGTACACCTTTTGCCGTTACCCAATTACATAGTACGAATAAAGAAACGATCGAAACAGTGACGATTCGCCATGTGGAATCGGGTGATACGGAACGGCTAGACGTGGATGCTGTCATCGTCAATCATGGCTTGAAAGCTGATTTCAGTGGGATTAATGAGTGGGGCCTCAACATGGATGAGTGGAATGTATTTGTCAATGCACGCCTCGTTTCGAATCTGCCTGGCATTTTTGCCGCAGGAGATTTCGCACAGTACGACAGCAAGATCACACTGATCGCTGGAGCATTCACAGATGCTGCGTTGGCTGTAAATAGTGCCAAGCTTTATATGGATCCATCAGCAGATCGGATGGCCTACGTTTCTTCTCATAACGAACGTTTTAAGGAAAAAAACAGGGCTCTTGGTGTCATGGACAAAGAGGACTAGGTGAACTGATGGCCTGCTAAAACGAGCACAAAGACCAACATTTGCAGGTTGAACGGTTTTTTAATCATACGTTACATTATTGAAGTAAGGTAAAAGAACAGAGCAATCAGTTCAGATTCATGCTATTTCTAATAGACTTTGTGCAAAACAGCTTGTGAAAAAGTGAGGGAGAGGAAGAATGAAGAAATTCCGGTCATTGACCGCGTGTACAGTTGCTACAGCATTGATGTTTTCCTTGGGGACAGCAGTTCTACCTGTCAAAGCTTCTGCCAAAAGTAGTGAAGATCTTACGCCGCTCGAGCTTCGGGAAAAGTATGTAAACAAGATGGAAATCACTGAAGAGGATGTCATCGGCTTTTATCATACGACAATGCAAACGAGTTCAGAAGCCCGCAAACACAACATCAAACAAGCTATGGAGAAAATCAATAATGAGAAAATAATGCCACACGAGGTTTTCTCGTATAATAAAGAAGTAGGGAATGCCAATTTAGAAGAAGATGGCTGGAAGAAGGCCGGCGTGATCTTGAATGGTCAGCTCACTGACGATTATGGCGGCGGGATTTGCCAAGTCTCCAGCACGCTTTACAACGCGACAGAAGAGGCGAAAATGACGATCGTCGAGCGCCATCACCATAGCAAGTCGGTAGGATACGTGCCTGCCGGCCAAGATGCGACTGTTGCTTACGGGGCTTTGGACTTCCAGTTTTCCAACCCCTATGATTTTCCGGTCAAAATCAAGGCGAAGACATACAATGAAAAACATGTAGTCGTTGCCATTGTTCGTGCATAATTGAAGGGATAACAGGGGATACCGAAAAGGTCTTTCCCTGTTTTTTTGTCTTTCCTAAAAATGGATGTCATAGTCTGCTTTCTTGGTTTTGAGTCAAGCTTTCCTGACCATACTGTTGGAGAGGGAGGTGCCGTGATGTATGTAAAGGTGACAGGGGACAGCGAGAATCAGAGGGTACTGGTAATGGGAGAACCTCTCGCTCGTCAGGAGCAGGATGACTATTATCTTTTGCCAGGCAGACTTGTACGGGCGTTGAAGCCGGACGATTTGCCTGTAGGTATTCGTTTTAAACTTGCTGGAGCACTTCCCTCCGGTTACGGCTTTTATCGTGAAGACACGGTGATTTTTCGGAGGATCAATGAAACCTCGACGCTATGGATTGATGTGACCTCCTGTTACGTCGTCTCTGAATGGGATGGCTTGTTCCCGTTAGAAGCAACGGTTTTGGCACGCAAAAAAACACTTGAACAGCACGAGAAGTTTCAATTTGTCGTGTGCGAAACAAGTGAGCATTTGATGAAAATCCGCTATGAGTTTTCCTGGAGCACCGAGGAGGAGCTAGATTTAGAGAAAGCGCTCGAAGCAGTTTGCGATACGGTTTTTGAAGTTGAGGCGAGAGGGAACGCTCGTCTATGGCCTGGCTATGGCAACGGATAATTTACATAGGGAAATGTGGAAATGGCTGCCTGAAAAAGCAGCTTTTTTTGATCCTGATGACGTGCGATTTTGACTCTTGTCCTCACATTTTGCAGAACTACAAGCATGGTCATGCTATAGTAAAAAGTGTGAATAGCTGCCAAAGGAGAGGACACTATGGAACAGATTCAGAACATTTACTGTGTAGGACGCAACTATCGCCTCCACGCCGCAGAACTGGGAAACGATGTACCGACCAGACCGATGATCTTTGATAAGCCAACACATGCATTGGCAGAAGCAGTTGGCAACGAAATTGAGCTGCCAGGTACTCGTGGAGAGGTACATTATGAAGCAGAGCTCGTCTTACATATTGCTAGACCGTATGAGGCTGGAGCAACGCTTGGACAAATGGTAGACAAAATCGCTCTCGGCATTGATTTTACGCTGAGGGATGTACAGAGTGAATTGAAGAAATCGGGCCACCCGTGGCTGCTTGCAAAAGGATTTAAAAATTCCGCTATTTTGACGCCGTTTCGTGCTTTTCCGGGAGTGGATGTATTAAGTAGCACTGACTTTTCATTGTTGAAGAATGGAGAGCAGGTACAGTGTGGGAATATTGGAGATGTTATTTTTGACATGATGACGATTATTTCCTATATTGCCGAAAACTTTGGCTTGGATCGTGGCGACATCATTTATACAGGCACGCCGGCAGGGGTAGGACCGATTGCGGACGGTGATGTGATGACGCTTGTTTGGGGCGAGGAAAAATGGGGACACTTTACTGCTAGAATGAAATAGAAAGAGAATCATCCGAATGGAACAAAAGAACCATCTTCTGACATGATCTTGCAGAAGATGGTTCTTTTATAGGTAGAAAGCTGGATAAAAAGCGTTTCTTGGCCCATCTGGTTCTATGGTACTAAAAGGTATGAACGGCATAGTTTAGACCATGTTTTCTGTCTAGTCCGATGCTACTAAATAAGCAATTGGTAAATTTTACGGTCTTATCCTCCCGTTTCCTCTTGAGGTAATCTGTCCATGTACCCGACGACGGGTTCCACAACATGACAAGGAGGAAAAGAAAGTGACGAAACGAGATTGGGTAATGAAGTCAACAGTAGCAGTCATACTGAGTACGTCCCTGTTAATGGGTGGTCAGGTTGGACAAGCGGCCGCTAAGACACAAGATTCGCAACAATCAAAAATTGCAGATGTTGCCACTTCATTGATTGGCAAAGATTATGAGTACAAAGCAAAAGGACCTAAGCAATTTGGTTCTGCCGAACTGGCAACTTTTACTTACAAGCAAGTGGGTATTTCCATCGGAAGCACCATCGCAAGTCTGTCCAAGGCAGGGAATAAAGTCTCCCAAAATAGTGTACAGCCAGGGGATTTGGTCTTCTTCTCTTCCAATGGCAGCAGTAGTATATCCTTCATGGGCATCTACATAGGCAATGATCAATTCGTGTATTCTTCCCAAAGTGAAGACGCAGTCGTACTGAAATCTTATTCAGCGTATAGCCAAAAATTTGTCACTGCACGACGTATCATCGACTCGTCTAGCAGCTCCGACAATTCTTCCAGCACCCCGGACAAGCCAGTGAGTGACATTGCCAGCAAGGTTATCAAAAATGGTGAAAAATACATGGGGACCAAATACAAATACGGTTCGAGCAGCAGCACAACCAAAACGTTTGACTGCTCATCCTTTACCCAACGTGTCTTTAAGGAAGCAGGGATCACCTTGCCACGCGATTCCCGTCAGCAATCGACAGTGGGCAAATCCGTTTCCAAAAAGGACCTGCAAAAAGGTGATCTGATTTTCATGAAGGCGTCCGTGGGCAGCTCTTCTGATCGGATTACTCACGTTGCGATCTACGCGGGAAATGGCAAGATTCTACATACCTACGGCAGTCCCGGCGTAACCTATTCCAAGTTCGATGGCACGAACTGGGAGAAACGCGTCGTAAAAATCAAGCGAGTTATCTAACCTGCTTCCATAAGAAACGTGATCATATCGGCTCTCGTGCATGTGCATGAGAGCCTTTAAATGTATGACGAAACCTTTCTTCAATAGTTACGCTATATTGATTTCCAATTTTTATCAATTCCTTGCTAAGATAGATCACAATGAAATAGACTGGAAAGAGGAAAAATTAAAAAAACGTCGAATATTATTTTTCTGTATATCTGAAAAAAGTGGAGGTGTGTCATTTGCAATTGAACATGCCAGCAATTTATAACTTCGCCGCACAGGTAGATGAATGGGCCAAAAAGAATCCAGAGAGACGGGCCGTTTGGGAGTTGGACGAGCAAGGACAGGAAAATATCCTTACTTATGAAGAGTTGCGTCGTTACTCCAACCGGATTGCAAACGGTCTAACATCAATTGGAATAGAGCGGGGGGACCGGATACTGGTTCTGGTATCCCGAGGGGCTCTTGCGTACGGTTTATATTTAGCTCTATTAAAAATAGGCGCTGTCATCATGCCGGGTTCGGAGATGCTGCGACACAAGGATATCGAATACCGCGTCAATCATGCAAAAGCGAAAGCAGTCATCGGCTTTGAAGGCATTTTGAACGAGGTAGAGCCAACGCGCGGACAATGTGCTTCCTTGCTACACTACATTACAACGGGGGACAGCAAAGAGGGATGGATTTCCCTGGAAAGTCTGCTGGATGACCAGGATGAGGAATTTGACGCAGTCAATACGAATTCAGACGAGCTAGCCTTTCTTTCCTATACATCTGGAACGACAGGTGGACCCAAAGGCGTCATGCATGTGCACGGCTGGCCTTTCGCGCATCTGGCTGTCGCTGCGACCCAGTGGCTTGATGTTCGCGAGGGAGATGTGGTTTGGGCGACAGCAGGTCCAGGCTGGGCAAAATGGATATGGAGTCCGTTTGTCTCTACCCTTGGTATGGGGGCGACGGCATTTGTTTACAAAGGACGCTTTAGTGCGGAGAATTACTTGACTATTTTGCAAGATTATCCGGTCTCCGTATTGTGCGCGACCCCTACTGAATACAGATTGATGGCAAAAGTATCGGATCTGGATCAATACAAGCTGCAAGCATTGCGCTCTGCCTGTTCAGCCGGCGAACCACTCAATCGGGAAGTGATTGATACATTCCGCCGTGAGTTTGACCTGACTGTACGTGATGGGTACGGACAAACCGAAAGTACACTTTTGGTCGGTACCTTTGTCGGAATGGAGCCTAAACCAGGGTCGATGGGGAAACCGTCGCCTGTTGTACGGATTGCAATTATTGACGAAGACGGTGCGCAGCTGCCTGTAGACAAGGTAGGGGATATCGCGATTGACCGCAATCTCGTCGCTTTGTTCAAAGGTTATCTGGATGACCCCGAGCGTACCGCTAGAGCATTCCGCGGCGATTGGTTTGTGACAGGCGATCAGGGTCGCATGGATGAAGACGGATACATCTGGTTCGAAGGACGCTCCGATGACATCATCATTTCCGGTGGGTACACGATCGGTCCGTTCGAGGTAGAGGATGCGTTGGTAAAACATCCCTCTGTGGCTGAGTGCGCTGCAGTGGCAAGTCCTGATCCGGAGCGGGGTAACGTGGTAAAAGCATTTGTTATTCTGAAAAAAGGCAACACACCATCTGATGAATTGGTGGCAGAATTGCAAGATCACGTTAAACGCCTGACAGCGCCCTATAAATATCCGCGAAAGATCGAGTTTGTACAAGAGCTGCCGAAGACGACCTCTGGCAAAATCAGACGGATCGAGCTGCGCCAGCAGGAAGCCGGACAGTATCGCAACTGATCAGTAGCAACAGTATTACGGAATTGTAAGGTTACTGTAAGTGGATTCGATGGGAGTAAACATGCACATCCCCTACAATGATGGTACAAGCAAGATCAGGGGGATGTCGTATGAACCACCTTTCTGTACCCGTAGTTGGAAAAGCCAAGCCGTTTGTTCCGACAAATGAAAACACGCGGGCAAAGCAACCAGGCTCGATGTGGAAAAGACGAATCGGAGTATGGCTAATTGGATTGGTCATAGTATCAGTCCTGGCTCCCATTATAATGAGCGTGGCAGGAAATATATGGATTGATGAAAAGAAGTTGGCTGCTGTGCATGAGCCAAAGTCTGGAATGTATGTAAAGCTCGACGAAATGCCTGATTATGTGTGGAAAGCATTTGTTGCCATTGAGGATCACCGTTTTATGATGCATGATGGGGTGGATCCTGTGGCATTGGCCCGGGCGATCTGGATTGATGTCAGTCAAGGGGCGTACGTACAGGGCGGCAGTACGATTACCATGCAGCTTGCCCGCAATCTCTTTTTGACTCATGATAAAACGATGTTACGAAAAGCCAAGGAAATGGCGATCGCATTGCAATTGGAGCAGAGATACAGTAAAAAAGAACTTCTGGAAATGTATTTGAATGTCATCTATTTTGGACATGGAAAATACGGTATTGGTGAAGCAAGCGCCTTTTATTTTGGCAAGACCGCCAATGGAAACGGTAGTGAGACGATTTCATTGGGGGAAGCAGCGATTCTTGCTTCTCTGCCAAAAGCACCAGAGAACTATTCACCCGTCAAGCATTGGCAAAAGGCGAAACAACGGCAGCATGTGGTATTAAGCCGAATGGCAGAGTTGAACGTGATTGACGAAGGGCAAAAGCAAAAGGCACTCCGAGAAAAGATTAGCGTCCACAAAACCGTAAAAACGGCTTCTTAATGGATACGAAGAGAATGGATGATCAACCCCTGTCTTTTGGCAGGGGCATTTTTTGTGCGCAACAAAAAGCGACCATCCACATGCGAAAAAGAGTCACCGGATGGACACTTTTATGTTTCAATCTAATCTGTATTAGGTCGTCCGGTTTACGGCCTTGCTCAGGGCATCCTCCAGGACGTGAGCATACTGCATCGTTGTTTCAATCTTGGAGTGTCCGAGTTGTGCCTGTAGTTGATGCGGATCAGGATTCAATCGCAAAAACTGGGTAGCAAAGCTGTGCCGAAGCTTATGTACCGACAAGTCAGGGATGCCAAAAGCTTTGGCGTACTTTTTCACCAGCTTTTGAACGGAGCGAACCTCAATCCGATGCCCATTTTGGTTAGTAGGAGAAACGGCCAGAAAGACAGCATCCTCCTGCCCGGTCGGAGCGTACTTGTCACGTTGTTGCAAATAGCGCCCCAAGTATTCCTTTGCCCAATCGCTGAAAAAGGGAGCGTCTTCTTTCTTTCCTTTTCGGACCATCTTCAACTGGTTTTTTTCCATGACAATATCTGAGAGATCCAGGCTTACAATTTCAGATACACGAAAGCCGCCTGAGAGGATCATCGCAATAATGGCGGTATCACGGTCACGGTTTTGCATGTGAAATTGCTGTTTCTTCACCGTGTCACAATGAGCGAGATACCCATCGTAAACAAAATCGACAAATTGGTAGATTTCCTCATCGATCAAGATTTTCGCACGGATGGCATTCGCTCTAGCGAGTGGGGTCAGCTCTGTTATTTCCAGTTCAATTTTTGCGAGGACATTGCGGGTCAAATACGATTCGCCATTCTCATCCTCAGCCAGAGCAGATAAATAATGAAAAAGCGATTTCAAACTAGATATTTTCCTGCTAATCGTACGATCGCTGTACTCTTTTTTTGCACTTCTCGTCGGATTGGTCAAAAGGGCAGACCGCTCGTATAAATGGGATTCCTGCAAGTACAGAATATAGCTCTCCACCGTTTCCTTCTTTAAATCATTGAGATCATTCAGGGGAATATCCTTCATTTCCGAGACAGGGGTCAAGCCTTCTGTCATCATCCAGCGAAAGAAAAATGTAATATCGCGCAGATAGCCGAGCAACGTGGAAGGAGAGTTTTTCTTCGCCTTTTTATGCTCGATGAATTTCTCCACATACCAGGGATAGGAACCCATCATTTCGAGAAGCTGCAAGGCGTCGCGTTGCTTGGTCACGGACATGCCTTCACCACCAATCATTCAGTATTACTGTATACGAACATATATTCTATCAAAAAGAAAACGTTCTGGGAATTGCTAATTGTGCTATTTACAGGCATGATGAGAAGAGTTATAGTGAAACGGTAGATAAACGTAATCATTACGATTTATTTCGAGAGGAGTGGGTGTGGTTGGCAACATGGGATTTATCCAAAACGAGGCACCATGTATTGATCTGTAATGGCGGAAGCTGTATGCGAAAGGGCGGGGAGGAAGTTACCATCGCCCTGCGCGAAGCGATTACTCAAGCTGGCCTGGATGATTATGTACATACTACCCGTACGCGCTGTAACGGGCGATGCGAGGATGCTTGTGTCATGATTGTGTATCCAGAGGGGATTTGGTACCAGAATGTAGCGCCGGATGATGCAAAGCTGTTGGTGGAGCAACATTTTATCAAAGGCGAGCCGGTTAAATCACTGATCACTCACCGTTTCACGATTGATGGCTTTGAACGCACACCAACTGCTCAACCCGGGATTCTAAAATCGCAAAAAGCAAAAAAATGATCCGAGACCACATTCCACTTTTAAAGTGGAGAGTGGTTTTTTTGTTTTTTGCTAGCAAAAGTCTAAGATTGCTCCAAAGGGAGAAGTTATGAAGACGGACAGAAGAACTTTTTGTGTAAGCGCAACCAATTATGTCTTTGTCATATGGACATAAAAAGAAAAAGGTGGTAATCTAATAACAAATAAAGCTGATATTACGCGATTTAACTAAAAATAAAACGTCCTCGTGGAGTGTACATTTGTTTTTGTGGAATTTACTTTCCTCGTTCTCAGATGCGCAAACCATGGGTCGAATGCTGGAGGGATTCTCGTTGGCAAGCAAAACATTGGAGCATTTTTTACATGAAAATCTGACTGAACTGAAAAACAAAGGACTATACAATGTGATTGATCCATTGCAAAGCGCGAATGGCCCTATGATCACGATATCCGGAAAACAACTGATCAACCTCTCCTCCAACAACTACCTCGGTTTGGCGACAGATCAACGACTGATTGATGCTGCAATCGCAGCCGCACAGAAGTACGGGGTAGGTGCAGGGGCAGTTCGAACCATTAATGGTACGTTAGATCTTCATATTGAGCTAGAAAAAAAATTGGCAGCCTTTAAACATACAGAAGCAGCCATCGCCTATCAGTCCGGTTTCAACTGCAATATGGCAGCAATTTCTGCCGTTATGGATAAAGATGATGCCATTCTTTCTGACGAGTTGAACCATGCTTCGATTATTGATGGCTGCCGCCTTTCCCGCGCACAGATCATTCGCGTAAATCACTCGGATATGGATGATCTGCGTGCCAAAGCTAAGGAAGCAAAAGAGTCTGGTAAATATAAAAAACTGATGGTCATTACTGATGGCGTCTTTTCGATGGATGGCGATGTTGCCAAACTGCCGGAAATAGTAGAGGTTGCCGAAGAATTTGACCTCATTACTTACGTAGATGATGCACATGGTTCCGGTGTTCTCGGCAAAGGAGCTGGAACGGTGAAGCATTTCGGCCTGTCGGATAAAATCGACTTCCAAATCGGGACGCTTTCCAAAGCCATTGGTGTCGTTGGTGGTTATGTGGCTGGACGCCGGGAGCTGATCGAATGGCTCAAAGTTCGCAGCAGACCATTCCTGTTCTCTACAGCGCTGACTCCTGCGGATGTCGCTGCGTCTATTACGGCGATTGAAATTTTGCAGAGCAGCACCGAGCTGCATGACAAGCTTTGGGACAATGGGAATTATTTGAAAAAGGGATTGAAAGAACTCGGTTTCAATATTGGGGAGAGCGAAACACCGATCACTCCATGCATCATCGGTGATGAAAACAAAACGCAGGAGTTCAGTAAACGACTGTACGAGGAAGGCGTATACGCAAAAGCGATCGTGTTTCCGACAGTTGCGAAAGGAACTGGACGCGTGCGCAATATGCCGACTGCGGCTCATACGAAGGAAATGTTGGATCGTGCCCTTGACATCTACGAAAAAGTTGGGAAAGAAATGGGGATCCTCAAATGAAAAAGATACTGGTAACCGGGGCGTTAGGACAAATCGGGTCAGAGCTGATTACGAAGCTGCGTGAAATTTACGGCGCAGAGCAGGTAGTGGCAACCGATATCCGTAAAAGAGAAGACGATCCGGTCGTGCAAGCAGGACCATTTGAAATTTTGGACGTAACGGATGGAAAACGGATGTTCGAACTGGCCAAAACCCATCAAGTGGATACGATCATGCATTTGGCTGCATTATTGTCCGCAACAGCGGAAGCGAAGCCACTGTTGGCCTGGAATCTAAATATGGGCGGATTGGTAAATGCATTGGAAACAGCTCGCGAGCTGAATTGCCAGTTCTTCACACCGAGCTCGATCGGGGCGTTCGGTCCATCAACACCAAAAGACAACACGCCACAAGACACCATCCAGCGACCAACGACGATGTACGGCGTAAATAAAGTATCTGGTGAGCTTCTTTGTGATTACTACTACCAAAAATTTGGCGTAGATACGCGCGGTGTTCGTTTCCCTGGCCTGATCTCTTATGTGACGCCACCAGGTGGAGGTACGACGGATTATGCGGTCGACATTTACTATAAAGCGATTCAAGACGGCACCTACACCTCTTACATTGCGAAAGGTACCTACATGGATATGATGTATATGCCGGATGCGCTCAGTGCGATTGTCGGCCTCATGGAAGCAGATGCGTCCAAGCTCATTCACCGCAATGCTTTCAATGTCACCGCGATGAGCATTGATCCAGAAGACGTAGCTGCAGCTATTCGCAAGCATATCCCTGAGTTCAAGCTCTCCTATCAAGTGGATCCTGTGCGTCAAGCGATTGCCGACAGCTGGCCGAATTCTATTGACGCTTCAGCAGCGGCGATGGAATGGGGCTTCAAGGCACAGTATGATCTGGATAAAATGACAGAGGACATGCTGGCTAAACTGCGGGGAAAGCTGCTGCAAAAGGTCGGGTAAACGAATAGGGTTCTCAAAAAGCAATTGCCACTTCTGTAGAAATACAGAGGTGGCCGTTTTTTTCGTGGTGAAAGGAATGGTTTGGGGATCGGGTGCTTATTGTATGTGTTTCCATTCGTGCGGGCACATTAACAAAGAAGCCCGGACGAAAGGATGACAAGGATTATGACCAAAAAAGATTATGTGCTCACGATGTTAGAAAATTTCGAGAAACATAACGATATTTTACCCGAGCATGTTCAAACTTTGTTGAAGGAAGTCAAACAGGATATAGAAAGTGTTTCTTCCGATACTTTCTTTTTGGAAACAAATGGAGTCGTGACACGTTCGGCATCCTATCAGCCACCTGACCGTACCAATCCACTTTTTCGCTTATCGGAAGCTTATTTCGATCTGAAAAAAGTAGCTGAGGCCAACAGAGATACCCGCCCAGAGCTGATTTCAGCCGTTACCCAATATGAGGGCTTAACGAATGAATCAGAGGGTTATTCTCCAGAGTAATCATACAAAAAATGAATGAAAACAAAGGGTGAGAATAATGGATTTGCGACCAGACTTGACACCTGACGAAGCAAAGCAGGAAGCGGAAACACAGGCTGCACAGACAACCAGCGATAAAGGTAAAGGAGAAACAAAAAGGATTGAGAGCTGGGGATGGTCCAATAACACGGAAACACTAGGGCAAAACGACTGATCATAATAAAAACCGTCCCAGATGAGGACGGTTTTGTCGATTACACGAGCATTGGCTGGTTCTGATACGCATTTACCATCGTGTTCATGTACATAAGCCATGGATTATTCTGTCTGAAACATGTTTTCATAACCGGTTTCAGTTATCTCGATTTTTTTCTTCCCCGCATTTTTATCTATTTTCCCGTCGTTCGTACCCTCCATATAAACGTCACTTACCTGTTCATGCGTAATAGCCAGCCCCTTCTCTGTTACCGAGTGGCTCTTGTAATAGGATGACTCGTACATCTTTTCAGCGACCTCATCGGATGCCTGGAACTGATCCTGATTGTTTTTCATCATGTCCTCCTGTGGATATGGAAGTATTATCCATTAATGAACGCCGTCATGCCTTACTAGTAATCTGTACAAAGAGTGCCTAATTAACGTATTCCGCTGTATAGGAATTTGTACCAGCGTGTACCGAAAGCAGTGTATTCGCATACCCCACCAGGCGATTGACAATCTCATCCACTACAGCGTAGACAAGTGGGTGGAGGGTAGGATCGTAAAGCCTTGGGTCATCGAGGATCACGGTTGTATGGATGAATACATCCCGATTTCGAAACAAATCATAATGAATGAACACTTTCCCGCAAGCTCCTTTTGATTGGGGGTCCTGGTATCCCGGCAGAAAAAGATACCATTCTTCGGCTGTTGCCGAGCGAAAATTTTTCGTGAAGGTTAGACCCTGAATGGCTTCCTCTGTTTTTGCTTTTAGTTCAGGGCTCATCAAAATATCCGACAATTTTGTTTCCTCCTTTACTCCTCTTCAGTATGAATAAGGAAGGAGAAACTCATCCATAAGAAAAAAGCCAGCGCTGTAACGGCTGGCTTATCAAGTAATGGTAAGAGGGTAAGACTAATTAGTTACAAGGGAAAAGTCGGGCAATCTCACATAACGCATCCTTCTCGAAAATGGCTTTTCCGTAGGTATCGACGACCTCAGTCGTATCATCTGTATATTTTTCTCCGTATTCACTTACGATAGAGAGCGCGTCTTGGTAATCCACGGTCAAGGAAAACTCGGTCTCTTGCATAAAAAGCAAGTAATCATTTTTGAAGAAATAGAGCTTTCCGCTCTTACGCAAATCCTCACGCATTTTGGCTGCGCATCTGGCGATATCTTCGAAGTCACGAAACGCGAAGATTACAATACCTATGCACGTATCGGCAGGATTTGCAGAAGCAGCTTCAGTGTTTATTTCAGACTGGTCCGTCAACGTAATTGTAAT
Organism: Brevibacillus sp. NRS-1366; assembly: GCF_050467985.1. Lineage (NCBI taxonomy): Bacteria > Bacillati > Bacillota > Bacilli > Caryophanales > Paenibacillaceae > Brevibacillus > Brevibacillus sp. NRS-1366. The sequence continues at coordinate 284,675 of NZ_JBITPN010000017.1, forward strand.
ATACATGCCTTGAGCAGGCACAAATGCGACCTCAGTGTGGCAGGGCATATCTATGGCTGGAAATTCATGAGTCGATTCAGCAAAAAGGAGAGCTTCATCTACCCAATGATTGATCAGCGCAAGATTGGCTTCGTGATCATCATGATTGTATCCACGGCTCAAGAGTTCAGTCTCGTTCAGAAAAATCGAAATGGTCCGGTTATCCAAAATTTCCATCTTCACTGCTGATTCCTCCTTTATCTATTATTCTGAATGGTAAAACGTCGTCAAAAAGCTTAAAAAATAGAAAGAGAGTGTAGGGGGTAGCACTTAAATATACGGAATATTCTTTGGCAAAACAATAGGGGGTTGTTGGATATATGGTTTAGAAAGATACAGCCTCCCGAACACCCTGGCGGAGAAGGTTCATCGGTGACTTATTAGGACATTCAAAACGTTCAAAGCCCTCGACGTGTAGATAACTAGCGCTTCATGCTGATTATAAAAAGAGATGATTGCGGGAGCCACGGTAACTTGTAGGTATCCGTCGGCTGCCACAATCATCTCCATTATTCTTACAGCTTTTCACGTGCTTGTTTGAGCATTATCGAGTTGGCGATCGCCGTCCACATATCGGTTGATTCTGAACCGACGGACCAGTAGGCTAATCCGCCAATTTGCCATTGCAGGCTAGCCTGAACTTTCAGACCCATGGAACGGCTCTCCTCGAGCCAAATGGTGTGTGTCACTCCTTGCTTTTTGTAGGTGGAACGATATTGACCGATGGACTCGTCCCATTTTGTCGTTGCCTTGTATTGCGAGATGAGTTGATACGACTGCGGAATACTCAAATCGACAGACTGCAACTGCTTACCGGATTGATACCAGTCACGTGTGTAAAGCGGCATGCCGACGATCAGTTTTTGAGCAGGCACTTCGTGGAGCAAATCCGAGATGACGCCTTTAAACCAAGGGAGAGAAGCGACTGGGCCCGATTTCGTCCCTCCAACCCAATGTTCTTCATAGGCCATCAATACGAGATAGTCTGCATATTTTGCCAGCTTGGCAAAGTCATAAGGTTCACTCCAATCGGTGCCGGAGTCGGGCGGAATATCGACGGAGAGGATTGCTCCTTTCGCGTGGAGGGCGGTCCCCAGCTCCTGGATGAACAGAGTAAAGTTGTTTCGATCTGCAGGTGCAAATCCTTCGAAATCGACATTGATTCCATCCAATTGGTACTTGTCTATGTAACTTGACAATTTTTGAACGATAGCCCGACGCTTTGTCACATCGGACAAGGCCGTATGTGTAGCGGCTGAATCAAATTTGTTTCCAAAGAGAGCCCATACCTTTTTGCCGTTGGCATGTGCCCAATGGACGAGAGAAAGATCAGTGAAGTCACTGAGTGTTCCATCTTTTTCCAGGAAGTACCAGCGTGGTGAGAGTGTGTTGACACCACTGCGTTTGACTTGTGCAATGAATTCCTCCGTAGTTGATTGGTACTGCCATCCGAGAGAAACGAGTGGCTTTGCTGAAGGCGTCTGTTTGTTCAGATCATCCAAAATTCGCTGCAAAATAACAGCAGTCTCTTGGCGGGACAAAGCAGCATTGGGGCGGAAGTAACCTTGATACCCGACCAGCCAATTGTTTTGCATGGCCCGGCTCACCGAGTTGCGTGCCCAGCTCGAAACGGATTTAGCGTCCTTTACAGTGAGGCTTGTCGTTTGCGAGGCGTTTTGTTCCAGGGCACGTACGAGAAAGGTAGCCGCTTCCTCGCGAGAAATCGTCCGCTTAGGTGCAAAGGTGGACGGACCAATGCCGCTCGCGATGTTCAGGGCAGCAGCGGCTTGAACGTATCCGTATGCCCAATAGCTTTTTGGGACATCTGTATAGGAGACGATGTTGCCAGAAACCGGCTTGATCCCTACTGTGCGGCTGAGCATGGTAACAAACTCAGCTCGGGTGACTGGCTGGGTAGGATGAAAATACCCGTTTTCATCGCCGGCGATGATTCCTGCTTCATGCAGAGATTGGATTTGCTGCCTCGCATAGCTGTTTGCAATATCATGCAAATTGTTCGAGGAAGCCGTGGAGGCAGGAACTCCAATTGCAAGAGTGAGGCCATACATCAGAAATACAAGTGAGACAAACCAGATATGTATGCGTTGTTGTTTATTCATCATACATCCAGTATAAGGAGAGATAACCAGTCTTTCATTGGTTATTTATTGGTAATAAGTTCGCTGCGAACTCTTTGGGGAGAGTAGCGATATGGTATGATGAGAAGGCAAAAGGCAGGAGAGAGAAGTAAAGAAACGAGGCGGGAGAGAAATGGAAGACGTACTTATCGTAGGGGGAGGGCCATGTGGACTAGCAGCAGCGATTGCCTGCAAAAGAGCCGGACTTGAGCCGATCATTATTGAAAAAGGATCGCTCGTCCACTCGATCTACCGGTACCCGACATATATGATATTTCACAGCACACCTGAGTTGTTGGAGATTGGCGGTATTCCGTTTGCAACTGCTCATGACAAGCCAACACGGCAAGAAGCGCTTAATTATTATCGGTTGGTAGCATCGCGAGAAAATTTGCGCGTCCATGTCTATGAGACCGTTACGGGGGCACAACAGACAGCAGATGGCTTTCATGTGACAACGCTGGACCGTTTTGCAACAAATCATAAATATGAGACCAAAAATCTGATTATCGCGACGGGGTACTTTGACAATCCGAACCGTTTAGGTGTGCCCGGTGAACAGCTTCCGAAAGTCTCATCCCTCTACAAGGAAGCCCATCCGTATGCCGGAATGAATATTGCGGTAGTAGGAGGAAACAACTCAGCAGTAGATGCAGCGATGGAGCTGGAGAGGGCTGGGGCCCACGTAACCGTCATCTGCCGTAGACCGCAACTTTCCGATAAAGTAAAAGCTTGGACAAGGCCTGTATTTGAGAGTCTTATCAATAAAGGGCGCATCCGCATGTATTTTGGAGCAAACGTAGAGAGCATTGAAGAACGCAGCATCCGTGTCAATACCGAGTCAGAGATCATTACGTTGGAGAACGATCATGTTTTCTCGTTGATCGGATATCGACCGGATCGGACCTTTCTGCATTCACTCGGTGTTGAGACAGATCCAGAGACAGGTATCCCGCAGCATAACACAGAAACGATGGAGACGAATGTGCCGCATCTCTACATTGCCGGTGTGATTGCGGCGGGTCATCACGCGAATGCCATCTTCATTGAAAATGGCCGATTTCACGGAGAGGGAATCGCCCGCCACATCACATCCCGATTAGCTCGCTAAAAAAGCTACATAGTCCACTTCAGTTGTTTTCCGCCAATCAGGTGGTAATGCAAGTGAAAAACCGTTTGTTGGCCGTGCTCGCCGATATTGGTCACGATACGGAAGCCCTGGTCATGGACACCCAGTTCTTCCGCTACTTTTTGCAGGGAGAGGTGGAGGTGGCCAATTAATTCCTTGTCCTCTGGCTCGATGGCCATTACCGACTGAATATGTTTTTTTGGGATCATCAATACGTGTACAGGCGCGATAGGGTTGATGTCATGAAAAGCGACAACATGCTCGTCCTCATACACTTTCTTAGAAGGGATTTCACCGTTTACAATTTTACAAAAAATGCAGTCCATGCTACTCGACATCCTTTCCTCTTTGAAAATAAACGTAAAGCCTACTTCGTCATCAAAGTAGGCTTTACCTGTTTCTATGCGCCAATGATTTCAAGCAAAAAAAAACCGAAGGCAATCACAGTGTAGACGGTAGTTTTATGGAAATGTGGCCTCAAGGAAACGAAGCACCTCACGCCATGAATGCTCTGAAGCGTATGCATTATTTTTGGCTGTTCCCCCATTTAATTGTGTGCGGGTAGTCGGGATATACGGAAAGCGGATGGCGTGCCCCGTATCCGCGTAACGTAAATGAACGACCCTGTGAGGAAAATTCTTTTCCTTCAGGCGAGCAACCATCTGTTCGCAATGCTCGGACGCGGGCCACCAGTGATCGTCATCGGATGAGAGCAAGAGAATCGGGCCGTTAATCTTTTCGACAGGGATGGCAGCGTCCTCTATCCACTTACATGCCTTCCATGCCGCAGCGTGAATATGGTCAATTCTTTTGCCTGCATCAAGGAGCGCTTGTGATTCCTGTACCTGCTCTTCGGTCCAGGAAACAAAAGGGAGCGGCTCTTTGCGGAAGGACCAGGAGGATTGCGGTGAAAATGTTTCGGAGTCGGCAAATTCGCGATCACTCCCGATGGACACGGTGGAGCTGGGACTCGAAGCAATGACTGCTTTTATCTCGGTATCTATAGAGCCGATGACAAGCGCTAATTCGGCACCTTTTGAACGACCAAATACTGTGATTTTTTCACCATCAACAGAAGGCTGCCGCTTTAACCACTGAACCGCTTTTTGCACATATTCTAGTGGAATTTGGCGAATATCATCAGGGAGATCATCGCATTGGAAATAAGCGAGGGCTAAAGCTGGATAGCCATGAGAGGCAAACAAGGCGGCAAATTGGGAGCAGGAACCGATTCCCCCTTCACTTCCACCCAAAACCAGAATCGCAGGACGGGGTTGTGATTGTGGATTGTAAAAAAATTGACCGACAAGTCCGTTTTCTCGAACCTTGCTAATAGAAACATCGCGTGAGACAAAAATCCTTTTGACAGTCGCAGTTGCAACAGCTTTCTCGTTCACTTCAGCGGTAAGTACAATCTCAGTGGAGCGGGGGGAAAACTCGAAGTCGTCCAAGCTGTATGGACTGTAAAAGCGCAAAGTCTTTATGTGCATAGACCAAAATAATCCCATGGGGTCTATTCCTTCATAGGTTCCAAAGAGAGGGGCTTGTGAAACCAGGTCTATATGTGTCGGAATGGTTAACTTGACTTCTTGTGAAGGGTGTAACTATAATCATTACAACGAAAGGATGACCCAAATGAAAATTAGTAGCCGCTTTTCGGTAGCAGTTCATATATTGTCGCTTCTGTCCATCGACTCAAATTCCCATAGCACTTCTGAATGGATTGCGGGGAGTGTCAATACGAATCCTGTCATCATCCGCAGAGTCCTGGGACAATTGAAAAAAGCAGGACTCGTGCATGTTCGTGCAGGCGCGGGTGGTGCAACCCTAGCAAAAGAGTTAGAGCAGATTACGTTGCTGGAGATCTACCGTGCTGTAGAAGTAGTAGAAGAGGGGCAACTTTTTCATATTCACGAAGGGCCCAATCCGCAGTGTCCGGTAGGAGCTAACATCCAGTTCGTCCTGGAGCTGATACTGACCCGAGCACAGAATGCCATGGAGGACATTTTGGGTGGAGTGACCATGTCCCAATTGGTTTGCGATCTTCGCCAAAAAATAGGGGAGACCAGCTAGGGAACTGCTGGTCTATTCTGATAGGGGCACCACATAGAAGGGATAACCACCGTCGTGTCGTATGGTATTAGATGAGACTTCTTCATCGTATCGAAAAGGCGGGGAACGTATGACGATGGAAAAGATGATTCACCCAATTACCACCTACCTACGCCCAAACGATACACTGGAAGATGCTGCTCGTGTCATGTTGGAGACGCGCATGGATGTACTTCCTGTCGGAGACGAACAGGGGCGATTGGTAGGTGTTTTTTCGCGGAGCACACTTTACAGGATGATTCTTGAAAAGCTACCTTCCGATACATCTATTCATGGTTTTATCAAAACAAAAGCCGTGACTACCTCACTTGGCCTGCTGTACGAGATGACGTTTGGTCATAATGAACAGAATATTCAAAAAGGTTATACGGAAGAAAGCGTCCTCGTAGACAACAAACAGCGGATCGTGGGCGTATTGACCAAGACAAGTACTGTGAATGCCCTCGTCGCTTCCGAAAATGACATGCGTGAAGAGTTCGAACAGCTGGAAGCGATCATGCACACGGCAAAGGCTGAATCGCTGCATCGTGCTGACGGTGGAAATCGCTTCGCGGAAAAAGGCACCTCAAAACAAGTCCATCAAGCTACGTACCACTGGGATCATATTTTGACCAGAGATAAAGCAATGAAAAACTTGATCGTTTCTGCCCATAAAGCCGCACGTAGAAATACGGCCATTTTGCTTCGGGGTGAAAGTGGGACAGGCAAAGAACTGTTTGCCCACGCCCTGCACAATTCCAGTCCCCGTGCTTCAGGCCCTTTTGTTACGATCAACTGTGCCTCTGTCCCCGAACACTTGCTGGAAGCGGAGTTTTTTGGTTATGAGACGGGGGCTTTTACCGGAGCTGATCGGGCAGGAAGGATCGGTAAATTTGAATTAGCTCACAAAGGAACCTTGTTTCTAGATGAAATCGGAGATATGGCAATAAACTTGCAGGCCAAGCTACTCCGTGCGATTGAAGGAAAGGAATTTTATCGAATTGGGGGAACCAAGCCCATTCAGACTGATGTACGCATTATTTCAGCGACGAATGCTCCTATAGAAGAAATGCTTCAGCAAAAAACATTTCGGGAGGAGCTCTATTACCGTCTGCATGTGGTCAGCTTTTCCATTCCCCCGTTACGAATGCGAATGAATGACATCATGCTTTTGGCCCATTCTTTTATCGAACAGTTGAATCCGATATTGGAAACGGCTGTTACGGGGATTGATGAATCGGTACAAAGGCTATTCTACCAATACGAGTGGCCCGGAAACATTCGTCAATTGCGCAACGTCATAGAACGAGGAATGATCATGGCTGAAAAGGGGATGATCTCCTATGTCGACTTGCCAGATGAATTGCTCCAAAAAGCTGCTGAGGGGAATGGAAGAAACATCATTTACGCAGCAGAAAAGACAGAATTGGCACGGGCCTTGCGTGAAACAAACGGGAACAAGGCAAAAGCAGCTCGCTTACTTGGCATCAGCAGGTCTGTCCTCTATGAAAAATTAAAAAAATATCAATTGTAGTTATGTCATGTGAGAGCCGATTTATTGCATGGTCCGTCCTTGACGATAAGGATTAAGGGGTGGAAATAGAAAAAAATTACGGATATAATAATAGTATTATTCTGAAAAGAATAGGGTAAGGCCGACAAAGGCGTCGGTTTTTGTCAGTTATTTGCAAGAAGTGTTGGCACGTCCATTCTCTGCAATGGGGAGGTGGAATATTGCGTCATCATTATCGAATCATTATTATAGACGATGATCCCATTACCAGAATGGACCTGACCGAAATGCTGCAAGCGGAAGGATACGATGTGGTAGCGGAAGGGAAAAACGGGGAAGAAGCCGTTCGATTGACGCAAAAGTGGAAACCCCATCTCATCATCATGGACGTGAAAATGCCAGTCATGGATGGACTGACAGCCACCGGAATCATTCGGAAAGAATCGGATGTAGACGTACTCTTGCTGACCGCCTACAGTCAAAAGGATATGGCGGGCGATCCCAAGGCCAAAGGCATCTGTGGGTACTTAGCAAAGCCCGTTATGGAAGAAGATTTGCTGCCTACCGTAGAATCGGTTCTTGCTAAAAAAGAAGTTGTATTTGAAAAGTAAACACGCGAAAAGCAAAGGCGCTTTGAAGGAGGGCGGATCATCCGTCTGTTATTCATAGCGCTTTTTTCTTTTTTCCAGACTCATACGAGAAAGTGAGTGAAGCTGAAAATGAAATTAGCTTGTGTGATTCGTAAGCAAACCTACCAATTTGACTCCGTAAGAGAAGTGCTGGCTAAAGCTAGTGAAGAGAAATCAGGCGATCACATGAGCAAACTGGCTGCCCAATCCGCTTTGGAAAGAATGGCGGCCAAAGTCGTATTGAGTGAGATGCGACTCGCGGATATTTATGAAAATCCGGTTATTCCGTACGATACGGACGAGGTGACCCGGATCATTTACGATGACATGAATCTTTCTGTATATAATGACATCAAGAATTGGACAGTCGGCGAGCTGCGCGAGTACATTCTTTCCTTTTCGACAGGGATGCCTGAATTGACACGCATCAGCAGAGGACTGACCAGTGAAATGATTTCGGCAACAGCAAAGCTGATGTCCAGTATTGACTTAGTGATGGCGTCGCAAAAGATGCGTCATCAAGCTTATTGCAATACATTGATCGGGGAGCCGGGTCGCCTTGCTTTTCGGTGTCAGCCAAACCACCCGATTGATGACCCGGAAGGTATCCTCGCTTCGATGAAAGAAGGACTCTCATACGGTTCAGGGGATGCTGTGATCGGAATTAATCCAAATAACGATTCAGTTGAAAGCGTAACCAAGCTGCTGAAGATGACACATGAATTCATGCAGCGTTGGGAGATTCCGACCCAAAACTGTGTGCTGGCCCACATCACGACACAAATGCAGGCCCTTCGTGGTGGTGCTCCTATTTCATTGATGTTCCAAAGTCTAGCAGGCTCCCAGCGTGCGAATGATGCGTTTGGCGTGAGCAAGGAGATTCTGGACGAAGCGATGGAGCTGATGCTTCGCAAAGGAACAGCTACAGGTCCGAACGTAATGTACTTCGAAACAGGGCAAGGCTCGGAGGTTTCGCTCGAGTCCCATGAAGGAGTAGACATGCAAACCCTGGAGGCGCGTACCTACGGTTTTTGCCGACATTGGAAGCCTTTTATGGTCAACAATGTCTCCGGATTTATCGGACCTGAGACTCTGTACGATGGCCGTCAGATGATCCGTGCTGATTTAGAGGATTTGTTCATGGGGAAATTGCATGGACTGCCGATGGGCATCGCTCCGACCTATACAAATCATATGCATGCTGACCAGAATGACCAAGAAATCGCGGGGATGTTGACAACCTTGGGCGGAGCCAATTTTTATATGGGTGTGCCTGGCGGAGACGATGTCATGCTCAGCTACCAGGATACGAGCTATCATGACGATGCCAGCTACAGGGAGCTTCTCGGACTTCGACCGCTTCGTGAATTTGAGAAGTGGCTAGAAAAAATGGGGATCATGGAAAACGGACGTTTGACAGAGCAGGCAGGGGATTTAACCATTTTTGACTAGTTAGAAGGGGAGGGCAAACAAGATGAAACAGATCAATCTGGATGACCTGGTCCAACGAGTTATGGATGAGCTTAACCGGAAAAATCACGACGATATAATCCATTTCCCGGAGAAAAAGCAGCAGGGCGTAATGCGACCGAAAAATCCGGAGGCTTTGGAGAGAGCGATGAATCGAACCCCGGCACGGATCGGGATCGGACGTGCAGGTACCCGTATGAAAACAGGCAGCTATTTGCAATTCCGTATTGACCAAGCCGCTGCACATGACGCCGTCATGAAAACAATCAGCCCGACCCTGCTTGAAAGTCTGCAGCTGCCCGCTTTGCATACCAAAGCCAAAGACATGACTGACTACCTAATGAACCTGGATTCCGGGCGAGTGCTCTCGGATGAGTCAGCAGAGTGGCTGGAACGAAACGGTGATAAAGGAAAAGATGTACAAATTATCATTTCGGATGGATTGAGTACATCAGCGTGCGAGGCAACCATACCAGACTTGCTCCCAGCACTTCTGCAAGGCTTGGCCATGCGCAATATCAGTGTGGGAAAACCGGTGTTCATTCACCGGGGACGAGTCTGGGTTCAAGACCAGGTGGCGTCGATCGTAAAATGTAAGGTCGTCATCTCCTTGATCGGAGAAAGGCCAGGGCTTGCTACCGCAGAAAGTCTTAGTGCTTACATGATTTACAAACCGGATACGAATACGGTAGAATCAGATCGTACAGTCATTTCCAATATTCATCGCGGAGGGACCCTTCCCATCGAGGCAGGGGCTTATCTGGCGGAGCTTTTAGAGGAAATTCTGAAGTATCAGGCGAGCGGAGTCAAATATATGCAGCTACGTGCGAAATAACGGGTTGATTCCTACTGGCAGTTCCTCTTATCTTGCTCTAGAATACAAGGGAGAAGACCATTTTCTATGAGGGGTTGCTATGCATGACGGAGCCAAATCAAAACGAAAAAGAAACGGCAGAACAAAAACCGGGAAAAATTAGTCTTCAAGAGGCAATGAAGCGTAAATTGGCGGAGAAAAAGCAAGCGCAGGCGCAAGCCAATACTCCCGCTAATCAAAAGGCAAAAAATCAAACGGTGAAAAGCCAACATACCAAAAAACCAAACAATCAACGCAGACGTACGGGCGTCTAAGACTTTCGTGTGCTGAAGTGTCAGGAAGGGAATTTGCAGCAGGATATTCGCTGCGATTCCCTTCTTTGCTTTTATTCGTATGTAATATGAGGTGAGTACACCTATGAAATTAGAACGATTGCTGGCCATCATCATGATGCTTTTAAATAAGCGCCGGGTGAGCGCACGTGAGCTGGCTGACCACTTTGAAGTCTCTATGCGCACCGTTTACCGCGATCTGGAAGCAATCAACGCCGCGGGAATTCCGATCGTGGCGTATCCAGGAGCGAGCGGCGGCTACGAAATTATGGAAAATTTTACGATTGACCGACAATATCTCTCGATCGAAGAGCTGGTGGCGGTTATTGCGGCTCTGAAGGGAGTACATTCTTCGACGGCGGATAAACAAATCGGACAGTTATTGGACAAAATCAGGGCATTGCTCTTCGCTGCACCTTCCGGGATACCGAATAGCGATCATCCGGTCGTCTACGATTTCAATCCTTGGGGCAGTGCACCTGGGATTGCTCAAAAGGTAACAGAGCTGCGGGAGGCCATTGAGAAGAGACAGCGGGTAAGCATTGTTTATACCAAAATACAAGGTGATTCGCTGGAACGAGCGATTGAGCCTGTCACGTTGATTATCAAAGGGTACGTCTGGTATGTGTACGGTTTTTGTTTATGTCGAATGGAATACCGCTTGTTTCGCCTGTCGCGGATTGAAAAGCTTAGTGTGCTCACTGAGGAGTTTCCTCCTCATACAGCCCACGTAGGCAAGCTAGAGTGGCGAGAGGAATGGGATACAGGGCAGCGAATACCACTAGTGCTTCGATTTTCTCCTGAAGTGCATGTTCGGGTTCGCGATATGTTGGATCCTGCTGCGATTGAAACAGAAGAGAATGGATCCCTTTTGGTGCGGACAATGATGGTCGATGACGAGTGGCTGCGCGGGATGCTGCTTAGCTTTGGGGCGTCATTGACTGTCCTTGAACCGGATTATGTGAGGAAGCGGATTTGGGAGACGACAAAAAAAATACTAAGCAACTATGAGAAAGAAGAGAACGTTGACAGATAGTTGTCAGGGTACCTTAGGTATACTGTTTCTTGTAAGCAACCATTTATGAGGAGCGTGGAAAAATGTTGACCCCTACGATTGTGAAAGTGGACGAAAAACGAATAGCAGGTCTACAGATCAGAACGACAAACGAGGCAGAGTTCGGTCCAAACGCCAAGATCGGAGCGCTCTGGCAGCGATATTATACAGAGGGCTATCCATCCAGCACTCCCCAGCAAACGGATCCAGGTGTTGTGTACGGTATCTATTCGGAGTACGAAATCGATGAAACGGGAGCCTATTCGCTTTTAGTGGGTGTCGAAGTGGAAAAGGAAGCATCTATCCCTGCTGAGCTAACAGTAACGACCGTTCCGGCTGCTACCTATGCAGTCTTTACGACAAGAGTAGGTCCCCTAGTCGAAGTGGTAACTGAGGCATGGGCAAAGATATGGGAGTGGAGCAAGCAGCCAGGCAACAAGCGTACGTTTATCGCTGATTTTGAACGCTATGATGGTATACGTTGTGCGGATCCGAACCATGCGCAGGTGGACATTTATATCGCTCTTTCAGAAGAATAGAATAGGGAATGTAAAAAACAAACTGCTGTAGCTGATCGGCTATGCAGTTTGTTTTTTACCTCTCTTGGTGTTCTTCACAAGTTTGGTTTACTCTGTAGAGAGAGAGACGAGAGAGGAGTCCCAAACACGAATGGATTGGTTGACAAATGTAGAAGGGTTGGCAGAATGGATTCGTTCCTGGGGGATGCTGGGGATCATCGGGAGTATCCTGTTAAACATCGTCATTAGCGTGGCAGGGGTCCTGCCTTCCATTTTCCTATCAGGGGCAAATGCCGTTGTATTTGGTTTGTACGGAGGTTTTCTACTATCGCTTACGGGTGAGGTAATCGGGGCGGCAGTAGCCTTTCAATTGTATCGTTATGGAATTCGTAAAAACAAAAAGCTGAAAAAAATGGAATCGTTCCAATGGGTACATCGAATCAACGATACGTCACGATTTCGAAAGGGCTTGGCCATTGTGCTGTTACGGTTGAATCCATTTATTCCGTCGGGTGTGATTAACCTGGGAGCAGCCATCACCACCCTATCATTTGGAGATTTCCTGCTCGCAACCCTGATTGGAAAAATTCCTTCGATGGTTTTCGAGACATTTGTCGGTCATGATCTCATCTATTTTGGCGAAAACAAGCTCCGTCTGATCATCTCTTTACTAATAGGTGTGCTGGTCCTGATCCTTTTTTGGAAAACAGGGAAAGGGCGACCAGAAGAAAGGTAACCGTATCGCAAACCCATTTTTTTCCTTCCAAACATGAAACTTTCGCTTTCTTTTATCGTAGATAATGGAATCGAACAGAAACAAGTAGGCAGAATGGTCGCTGTTAGGAGGTGGAGTGTTACGATGCAAAGAATCATCAAATTCGTACTTGTCGGTATTATGATTGCTTTATTTTGCTTGAATCCGATCCAATTGCCGCGTGGAACAGAAACGAGCCTGGAACAGTCTTTATTCATGGAATATACACCTTTCGTCGAACACGCGACCTTCTACAAGGAAAATAATCAGGTTCCTTCTTTTGTTACGATCCTTCTCTTGTTTTGTTTGTTTATTTCTTTCTTCTATGTCTTTTATCGGTCAAAAATTAGAAGTTATCTTTTATCCTGTATTCCCGTATTGAAAAATATCTTTCTATTATTTCCGATCAAGTTTGAATCCAGGTACATAGTTCAGTCTCATTTCATCTAAACAGTTAGAATGAAATGGGGAGTAATAACGTGAAGAAATGGTCCAAATTAGCCGTATTTATGGGTGTTGTCATCGTACTGAGCATGCTGATGGTAGCTACGACTACAAAAATAACGGAAAAGATAAATCTAGGGCTGGATTTACAGGGTGGCTTTGAAATTTTGTACAAAGTGGAGCCATTGCACCCAGGAGCAGAAATCTCAACAGATCTCTTAAAAGTGACGGCAACGATGATCGAAAAGAGGGTTAACATCGGCGGGGTGAAGGAGCCGGAGGTTACCATTGAAAATCCTGACCGTATCCGCGTCAAGCTTGCAGGGGTGACTGATCAGGAAACGCTCCGGAATTTGATCGGGAAACCTGCTGTCCTCACTTTCCGGGATGAGCGTGGAAATACGGTCATGGAAGGCTATGACCTGGCACCGAATGGGGCAAGTGTTGATTTTGACGAATTAAAAAGACCACTGATTATATTGAAATTTGCAGAGCCCCAAAAATTTGCTGACGTCACGAAAAGGAATTTGAACAAAAAAATAGCGATTTATCTCGATGACGAGATGTTAACCAATCCAGTCATTGAAGAAGTGATTACATCCGGAAGTGCCCAAATCAGAGGACAGCATTCGGTAGAGGAAGCAAAGCAGCTCGCAGATATCTTGAATTCGGGAGCGCTTCCGTCGAAGCTGGTTGAACTCCAGGCCAACTCAGTCGGTGCCAGCTTAGGGGCAATGGCATTGCAAAAGACCGTGTTTTCCGGTTATGTCGGGTTCGGTGTCGTTCTTTTGTTTATGCTGTGGGTATACCGAATGCCTGGTATGATCGCCAATCTGACCCTCGTATTTTTTACGTATGTATGTCTGCTGGTGCTATATTGGATGCAAGCCACTCTTACATTGACGGGCATCGCGGGTTTTATTTTATCCGTAGGGATGGCCGTTGATGCGAACATCATTACGTATGAGCGCATCCAAGAGGAGCTGCGCAGTGGAAAAACAGCACTCTCTGCTTTTCGTACGGGGCAGCGGCGCTCCTTTATTACCATTCTTGATTCTCATGTGACAACCGTCATCGCAGCACTTGTACTGATGGCATTTGGATCAAGCTCGATTCAAGGCTTCTCGATCATCCTCATTATGACGTTGATTGTCAGCTTGTTTACAAACGTCTTCGGTTCTCGCTGGTTGCTCTCGCTGCTGCTCAAGACCAACTTGTTTATGAAGCCACATTGGTACGGTGTAGCGGAGCAAGACATCCGTGAGAGAGAACCTGCCAAAGTCATCAAGTTTGACATCGTGAAGAGACGGCGCAGTTTTTACATCGTTTCCACGAGTATCATGATCCTCGGTCTTTGCTCCATGGCATTGTTTGGACTGAACCTAGGGGTTGATTTCAAAGCCGGGACGCGGCTGGACATGTTTATCGGAAGGGCATTTGCGACAGCAGATATCGGCACGTTGATCCAAAAGGATGTGCCTGATGTCAAGTTCAAGCCGATAACCAAGTTTGGCAGTAATAACGAGTGGGCAACCACAACATTCGAGAAGCCGATTGCAAAGGCTCAGATAGAGATGATTCAAAATAATCTGCAGCATAACTACGGGAACAAGGTGAGCACACAGGAGTCGACGGTTGATCCGATCATCGCGGATGAAATGGTGAAAAAAGCGGCAATGGCAGTGATTCTGGCTGCAATTGGCATAACGGTCTACATCGCATTGCGATTCCAGCTATTGTTTGGAATTGCCTGCGTGATCGCTCTTCTGCACGATGTTTTTGTCCCGCTTGCGCTTTTCTCGGTTTTTCAAATAGAAATGGATCTTACCTTTATCGCGGCGATACTCACGATTGTAGGGTTTTCCATCAACGATACGATAGTTATCTTTGACCGCATTCGTGAAAATTTGAGAACGATGAAGGCTCAGAGCTTTGAGGATCTACAGGAGATCGTAAACGTGAGCCTGTGGCAGACGATGCGCCGTTCCATTTTTACGGTGCTGACCGTGTTTATCACAGTGCTGGCGATCGCTTTGTACGGTAGTGAAGGGGTTCACCATTTCTCTCTTGCCTTGATTTTCGGGTTAGTCAGTGGGACGTATTCGTCGATCTTTATCGCAGCCCAAGTATGGGTGACATTGAAAAAACGAGAGTTCGCCCTCCACAAAAAGATGGAATGATCCGCCAGTTAAGTAGGAAGCTAATAACTTGTCGCAATGTTCTGCAAGGAATATAATGAGGGTGTCTGTGAGCAATTGGGGAAAAGAAATGGGGAAGACATCATGATTGATTTTTCTACATTGGGAGCATTTTTGGCGGTGGTCATCGGTCTCTTTTTGATACCGGGACCTGCTGTATTGCTGACGGTTACACGTACCGTACAGGGAGGACGTAAAGCAGGAATCATGGCTGGCTTTGGGATTGCAACGGGTGATTTCATTCATACGGTTTTTGCAGCGGTAGGTCTTTCTGCGATTTTGATGACCTCCGCAGTAGCATTTAACATGGTAAAGATCGCTGGGGCTGCTTATCTGGTTTATTTGGGAATTCGTGCACTGCTGGAAAAACCGGCTGACCCAAAGCTGCCTACAGTGGCTCCATTGTCGCCATTAAAATCATATGGGCAAGCGATCATTGCCGAAATCCTCAATCCAAAAACAGCGTTATTTTTCTTGGCGTTTTTGCCTCAGTTTGTACACCCGGAACGGGGAGCATCCGTGTTGCAATTTCTCGTGCTTGGATTGATTTTCGTCATTTTGGGTTTCTTCTACACAACGTTGATCGCTTTCAGTATCCGTCCATTGGGGCATTTGGTAAAACGGGTTTCCTGGATTGGTCGCTGGAGCGGCAAGATCGTAGGTACGGTCTATATTGCTTTGGGAGTAAAGGTTGCAATTCAACAGAGGTGATGTCCAATGATCAAAAGGGAGAATATCCGTTATCGAAAGCTCGGGCTGGACGATTTTGCACCGACCTTGCTGGCTCGATTTAAGCGTTACCAAGAAACTACACGCGTCTGGTATCAAGAAGAGGGGCATTTTCACGTCAAGAATGACCATTTTATCGACGAGTGGGACGATGGGAAAAAGCTGCTGGTCATACAAGAACTGCGGGAGTGCGTAGCATCTGGGGGAGCGGTAGTCGGGGCTTTTGTCGATCATGAGTTGATCGGCTTTGCCAATGTTCAGAATGAATTGTTCGGCTCATCTATGCAATACGTAGAGCTTCCGTACATTCACGTGTCGAGTGAAGCGAGGAAGACCGGTATTGGCAAAAAGCTGATTGAGCTAGCCTGTGAAGAGGCCAGACTGTTAGGCGCCGAAAAGCTCTACATAGCGGCACATCCTTCTGAGGAGACACAACATTTTTATCGTTCGGTCGGGTGCACGTACGCCGAAGAAATCAACCAAAGCATCCTTGAGAGGGAGCCTCTGGATATCCAGCTGGAGCTTACGCTATAAAAGGCAGCCATTCAGCGGGAGTTTATTATTCTTTCAATAATCCTTGGTTGACAATTTTTGAAATAAACAGTATAAAAATTGTAATCTAATAATAATTTTTGTTATAGACGAGTTAAGGAGGAACGAGTATGAGTGGAGTGGAGCTTGAGAAGGGCTATTTTGGTCAGTTTGGGGGAAGTTTTGTTCCGCCGGAATTGCAAGAGGTATTAGATTATTTAGCAGCCCAATTTGAAAAGTATAAAGATGATCCAGACTTCAAGGAAGAATATACGTACTATTTAAAAGAATATGTTGGTCGGGATAATCCGCTAACTTTTGCGAGGAACCTTACAGCAAAGGTAAATGGTGCAAAAATCTATTTAAAACGCGAAGATTTAAATCACACAGGGGCCCATAAAATCAATAACGTCATTGGACAAATTCTGCTAGCAAAACGTATGGGAGCAAGGCGAGTGATTGCCGAAACAGGGGCAGGCCAGCACGGGGTTGCAACCGCAACAGCATGTGCGATGTTCAATATGGACTGCACGATCTATATGGGGGCGGAAGATACAAGACGTCAAGCATTGAATGTATTTCGGATGGAACTGTTGGGCGCAAAAGTGATACCTGTTTCAAAAGGGCAGGGAAGGCTTAAAGATGCAGTTGATGAAGCATTGAATGATCTGGTGGCAAATTACAAGGATACATTCTACCTTCTCGGTTCTGCTGTAGGACCTCACCCTTTTCCGACGATGGTAAAACATTTTCAATCGATTATTAGTGAGGAATCCAAACGTCAGATCCTCGAAAAGGAAGGTCGTTTACCTGATGCGGTGATTGCTTGTGTCGGCGGTGGAAGCAATGCGATTGGAGCATTTGCACACTATGTGCAAGAGGAAAATGTACGTCTCATCGGTGTGGAACCAGATAAAGCCGCTACGCTAACACACGGTGTACCAGCTGTCATCCATGGTTTTAAGTGTTTGGTGTTGCTTGATGAGAATGGAAACCCTCAGCCAACCTACTCCATTGCAGCTGGATTAGACTATCCTGGTATCGGTCCAGAACATAGCTTTTTAAAAGAATCGGGACGGGCTGAGTACTATACAGTAACAAATGAAGAAGTCTTGGAAGCATTCCAAGTTCTTTCGAAAACGGAAGGAATTCTGGCGGCCTTGGAGAGCGCACATGCCATAGCTTATACGCTGAAGCTGGCTCCTACTATGAATAAAGATCAAATTATCATTGTTAACCTCTCCGGTCGAGGAGATAAAGATGTAGAACAAGTGTTTCATATGTTGAAAAAGTAGATACCTGGTTCGGTTGTGGAGAAACTTTTTTTCGTAAGTGAGTGTTGATAAAAGGGTTGGGACATAAATCCCAACCCTTTTTCTGTCTTTATGTGCTATACGACCCTCGAATAAAAGGGGGGACCAGCTCTTTTCGTTACACTTCGGCGGCATTTCGTAGAATGCTCTTTTTTCGTGTGAATTTTTTTCTTAGAAGTGGAATAAGCCAGCGGTCTATCCCTATTTTTGCTCCATTAAATCCGGCTACAAGGATTATGATTTCCATCAAAACCATCTCAGGATTTGTACTGGTTGTTCCAGAAAACAAATAGGAAAAGTTCATAAGGGCTCCCATCCATACAGCAAAAGTTGTAAAAGTACCTAAAATAAGTCCTAGTCCAACCAGAAATTCGCCCCAAGGAACTAAAAAATTGAAGAGTGGTGCGTTTGGTAGAGCAAAACCATTTATGAAATCAGCCCACCAAGGTTGAACTGCCGGATGTTCACCAACTGCTTTTTCGACAGCTCCACGCAGGAAACCACTAACATCAAAACCGGCGCTAATTTTTTTGAATCCAGCTTCAAACCATACCCAACCAAGATAAAGCCGAAGTATGGTAAGCAGGTAAGAGGCATAGACGTTTTCTCTCAAAAAACGAACAAACATGTAATTCTCTCCTTTTTTAAGATAAATGATATTTGCGAGTGATTATTATTATCATTTACAAGCTTTATTACAACAAGGGTAAATATTCCTGTTTAAAATATCAAGATGATAGGCATAGTTTCCTGATTGGTAATAGGAACGAAAAACTCCCCTTGTGAAAGCAAGATCACGAATTGGCTCGTAATCTTTACGTTCATGAGGGGAGTTACGGGTATGGGACTAGGTTACTTTGTCGCCAATTGCGTATCAGACGCTTGTTGTTTTACTACTTGCCCGGCGTTCTCCGGCTTTTTGTAGTGAATGAGGATCGCTGTTGCCAACAAGGCGATACCGTTGATGATGAATACTACCCGAATAGGGATGAGCCCGCCGAGAACACCACCCAAAACAGGTCCGAGCATGGTAGCGAGCTGAGTAGAGGATTGATTCAGACTGAACGCTCTTCCCCGGAACTCAGGATCGGTGACTTTTACAATCATGGCATTGATGGATGGGTAAACTGCGGCAAAAAACAGGCCATACAGGAATCGCAAAATTCCGAATCCATACAGATTGGTGAAGAAGAACTGCAAGAGATTGCCCAACGCCCCGCCCATTAATCCGATAAACAAAATCTTCGAGTAACCTACCTTGGTTCCCAACTTGCCCCACTGAGGAGCGGCAATGACTGTTGCTATCCCCACCGCTGCGAAAATAATCCCGGCACTAAGCGATGCTTCCTGTTCCGAAGCTCCGAGCTGGAGAACATATACGGTGAGCAATGGCTCTAAAAGCATGACCGATACGGTTACCATCAAGCTCAATCCAAGAATGGACATGAGCGGGCGATTGGCTACTGCCGAGCGTAAATCCTCACGAACGTTGGAGCGCACGCCGGAACGATTCATGTTCGTTTCTTTGACGAGGAAGGTAGCAATCACTGCTGCAACGAGCACGACACAGCCCGAAAACAAGAAGGCTTCTGCGTTGCCGAAAATATGGCTCACGACTCCACCGACCAAAGGACCGACAATACCGCCAGTTGCCCCAGAAGTCGCCATGACCCCCAGTGCATATCCGACATGCTTTTCTGGTGTATTCGTAGCGACCAGTGCAATCGCGGCAGGTACGTACCCTGCCAACAGCCCTTGGAATATGCGAAGAACGAGAAACAAGTAAGGATCTGTAATAAAGTAAGTCAGAAAATACAGCAAAGCCAGGCTAAAACCGGATCGAATTAACATCGGTTTTCGCCCGTATTTGTCCGCAAGTGATCCCCAGTACGGTGAAATGAGGGCGCTCGCTAGAAAAGTAATGCCGAACGAAATACCAGACCAGGCTTCCAAATGCTCATTAACACCAAGAGTGGTGTTGAGGAAGATCGGCAGGAATGGTATGGAGATAGAGTAGGCGGTGCTACAGAAGAAGACGCCTACCCAAAGTACAATTAGATTTCGTTTCCAAGAAAAATCCATATTTCTGTCACAACCTTTGCAGTTAAAAAGCAGGGATAATCATATGGATCATTCTAGCACTGGTTCTGAAAGGTGACCAATAAAGAAATGTGATCGTACTATTGCAAAAATGAAATAAGGAAAAACCTTGACGTATTGATTTTTCTTTCTAATTGTATAAAAATGCTAAGAAAGTGCGTTTTCGCAAGCGTCTGACTTCCCGTCTTCCAGACTGGACTCATTCACGTTTTCTTCTGTTTTTTGGTGCTTGCTGCATAAAATCTAGCTGATCATTGAACGAATGAAGGAGGGAGTTCTACGAATGAAAGCAATCATCGTGAAGCAACCAGGTGGTCCAGAGGTACTCCAAATCGTTGACATTCCGACACCAGTCCCTGGCGATGGCGATTTGCTGGTTCGGGTCCAAGCAGGTGCTGTCAACCGTACAGATATACTGGCGAGAAAAGGGGCAACCTCTGATTTTAAAAAGGAAACGGCGAGGTTAGGTGTAGAGATTGCAGGAATCGTTGAGCAGGTGGGGAATCAGGTTGCGACATGGAAGCCCGGCAACAAAGTAATGGGTCTAGTATCTGGAGGTTACGCTGAATATGCCATTATCCCCGCCAATCGGGCCATGCCTATACCAGAGCCACTTGGATTTGTAGAAGCGGCAGCGATTCCAGAGGTCTTTTTAACGGCGTACCAAACGTTGTTTTGGATAGGGAAGCTAAAGGAGAATGAGACGGTGCTGATTCATGCTGGAGCAAGTGGCGTGGGGACAGCTGCGATCCAATTAGCCAAAAAAGTAGCGAAGGCAACGGTTATCGTGACAGCTGGTTCAGCTGAAAAATTGGCTTTTTGCAAGGAACTAGGTGCTGATTACGCGATCAATTATAAAGAGAGATCGTTTGAAGAAGAGGTAGAGAGGCTCACAAATGGCCAGGGAGTCCATCTCATTCTGGATTTTATCGGCGCCTCCTACTGGAAAAGGAACATTCAGAGTGCAAGCATGGATGGGCGAATCGTCCTGATTGGCATATTGGGCGGGAGAGAGACCGAACCGATCGATTTGATGGTGCTCATGGGAAAACGATTGCAAGTAACGGGTACACTGCTCACACCGCGCAGCGACGAATACAAAGCAGAGTTAAGCCAGGAGTTTGCACAAAAGATTTTACCTCTGTTCACGACAGGTGAGATCAAGCCGATTATCGACCGGGTCTATCCACTCGAAGAGATGTCTCTCGCCCATATACGGATGGAAGAAAATCAGAACATCGGTAAACTGGTTTTTGGTATTTCCGAATAAGAAAAGAGTGATTCGAGGAAAGGAAACATCCCCTCCAAACGGTAGAAAAAGCAAGGCTTTCACCGAAAAGGAGGGGATGTTGTCGTTAATGACTGGTATGAGCTCCGATGCCAATTCGCTCAACGAGAAGTTTGCTTTCCTCGTTAAGACCAGTGATGATCACGAATTTGTCCAATTGACTGTACTTGTGAATGACCTTGGAGATTGCAGTTACTGCCGAATGATCCCAGACGTGAGAGCGAGAAAAGTCGATAATAATTTGATCCGGGTCATCCTGAATCGAAAACTGTTCCACGAAATGAGTCATCGTACCGAAAAACAACTGCCCAGTGATGACATAAACTTTTTCCCCTGTTTCACTCATATACGAAGTGGAGTTTAACCGGGCCATTCTCCACCCAAAAATAAGTGCGCTCAGGATTACCCCAGAAATGACGCCCTTAGCCAGATCATGTGTAGCAACGACAACGATGACCGTGCTAATCATGACGAACGCATCTCCAACCGGAATTTTTCGCAAATCCCGAACAGACTGCCAATCAAAGGTTCCAATGGAGACCATCACCATGACACCGACGAGAGCAGCCATCGGAATTTGTTTCACGATATCGCCTAAGACGAGGATTAAAAATAGCAGAAAGGCCCCGGCGATGAGAGTAGATAATCGTCCACGCCCACCTGATTTTACATTGATGACGGACTGACCGATCATGGCACAGCCAGCCATTCCTCCAAAGAAGCCGGTCACGACATTCGCGATGCCTTGACCTTTTACTTCTCTATTTTTGTTGCTGCGCGTATCTGTCATTTCATCCAGAATCGCTGCCGTCATCAAGGACTCCAGTATGCCAACCAAAGCAAGGGGGAAGGAGTAAGGCAAAATAATCCATAGAGTCTCCCAGTTTAGCGGAACGCTTGGCGCGTGGAACAGGGGCAATGCTCGTGTAATTTGGCCCATATCACCAACGGTACGCAAATCCAAGCCGACGAACATCGTGATTGCTGTCATGACGATGATGGCGACAAGTGCAGAGGGAACGGCCTTGGTCAAGCGAGGGAGCAGATAAATAATCGCGAGTGTCCCTGCGAGCATGGCGTACATCACCCAGGTCGCGCCGATAAAGTGCGGCAATTGCGCCATGAAGATGAGAATGGCGAGAGCATTGACAAAACCGATCACGACAGAGTGAGGAACGAACGTCATGAGCCTGCCGATCTTACATACGCCCATCAAAAATTGCAGAATCCCGGTCAAAATGGTCGCGGCAAATAAATACTCGATCCCGTGCTCCTTGACAAGAGTAATCATCAATAGGGCCATTGCACCAGTGGCAGCAGAAATCATCCCTGGCCGTCCACCCGCAAAGGCAACCGTAACAGCGATGCAAAAAGAAGCATACAAGCCGACCATCGGATCTACCCCAGCGATAATTGAAAAAGCGATGGCTTCAGGAATCAAAGCGAGTGCCACGGTAATCCCCGCAAGAACATCTGCGCGTACGTTGAAAAACCATTCCATTTTCAGTTGTTGAATATTCAATACCGTACCTCGTTTCTACGTTGTATAGTGACTTTCCCCTTTCAGAAAAGTCGGGGCCGTTTTTCACAGATTTCTATTATAAAAAAGAAGTGGGGAGTTATCCAGCCTTTTTTTCTCTGAGAAGACCCATACAGGAAAATTGATCTATGCCTTTTCGCTCAAAAATAATAGATGCGATTGAGCTAGTCTCGTAATCCGTTTATGATAATGAAAGAGCCTGAAATTTCAGATAATAATATACATCCATCATATCTCTTTTAAAAGGTGGGTACGACTATGGCCAATGATTGGAAGCAAGATCTACAGAGCAAGCAAGAAGCTGAAACAGAACGAGGAGACCAAAGCGTTTCACGGCGAAAGTTCTTAAAGAAGACAGCTATGCTCGGTTTGGCTGCTGCTGTTCCCGGCTCTTTATTCGCTCTCAGCTCTACTCGAGCAGAGGAGGGGGCAAAGGCACAAGAAGGGATGGCTGGTGCCTTGTCTACCGTTTTACCAGAGATGGCTAGTGGGACGATCGTTGATGTTCCAGGTGTCAAAGTGGGACAAGTACAAGACGAAAAGGCATTGACGGGCTGCACAGTGATTGTGCTGGAAAAAGGCTCAGCGTGTGGAGTGGATGTGAGAGGTTCTGCTCCGGGTACACGCGAAACCGATCTGCTAAATCCGATCAATCAAGTCCAGGAGGTAAACGCTGTCGTATTGACGGGTGGCAGCGCATATGGATTGGATGCTGCGAGTGGTGTCATGCGCTACATGGAGGAGCAGGGCCTCGGCTACAACGTTGGGGTAGGAGTCGTGCCAATTATCCCGGCAGCGGTCATTTTTGATTTATCCATTGGCAGCGCAAAAATTCGCCCTGATCAGAAAATGGGGTACGAAGCAGCGAGCATCGCGAGCAAAGATCCTGTTCGGCAAGGCAATGTCGGGGCTGGGACCGGGGCTACAGTTGGCAAAATGGCGGGTATGAAAAGAGCGATGAAGGGAGGATTGGGCTCTGCTTCTCGTCGTCTTCCAAATGGTTTAGTTGTAGGGGCAATCGTTGCGGTAAATGCGGTTGGGGAAGTGCGCTTGCCCACAACCGGTGAAATTCTGGCTGGTGCACGAGGAGACGATGGCAAAATTCGCGACAGCCTGTCCTGGATGATAGACGCGAGTACGCCACCAGTGCCCTCAGGAACCAATACAACCATTGCTGTAGTAGCGAGCAACGCCAATTTAAATAAGGTGCAGGCAAATAAAGTCGCGCAAATGGCCCATAATGGCCTCGCGAAAACGATTCACCCGGTCCATACGATGAGTGATGGAGATACGATTTTTGCTATTGCTACCGGTGGAGTAAATGCATCAGTGAATCTCGTAGGTACATTGAGTGTCGAGGTGCTTGCAGAAGCGGTTGTCAATGCCATCCTTGCTGCCAAAGGAGCGGGGGGTGTTCCATCCTATCACGATTTGCATTAGGGAAATGAAAGTAAGAAAGAAAGTAAGTAAGATCATTCAAACTGCCCTGGTTTAAGCGACTTTCTCCTTTCAACGGGGAGAGTCGTTTGAACTGGGGTGTTTTTTTTCATGCAGGCATTTGTTCTGGACCTGAGGATATACGCCGTTCCACTTGCATCCGGAGTGGATATATTGACTACATGTGATGTATGCCATACCTACGATGAAAGGGGAACAGATAATGCCGTTCAATTCATCTAAATGGGCTCTCCATAATCATTACTCTCGCTCATCTAGTCTGAGGCAATATCTCCCTCCTACAGCGATTTTTTCACGCAAGACCTTGAAATCTTTTCTTTCCCGCTCATCCTCTGTGTTTATCAAGCCGGACAGGGAACACATGGGAAAAGGTATCATCAAAGTATGGAAGAAAAATGGACGCTATACGTTTGTCAGGGAGAAGGGGAGAGAAAGTCACAGAGTTCGGTGGATGAGCTGTACGAGAAAATCAGGAAGCGAAGCGGCGGCACGCGGCATATCAAGAGGCGGCGGGTACGCCTTGAAAGTAGGAACAGCGCTGGCTCCTACGTTGTCAAAAGATAAAATTAGGAGAGTAAAACAAAAGTTGATACAGCTAGGCTATCAAATCAGCAAGCACTTCGGAAATTTTAGACGCCGCTCCAATTGGGGATAGATTTTGCCGTAGATCGTTTCGAACGAATTTATTTGATTGAGGTCAATCATGAAGTTCCCTCGCATGCGTTATTTTTGCGGTTGAAAGACAAATCGTATTACAAAAATATCAATAGATTGGCGTGGGCTTACAAAAGGAGAAAATAGCAAGCACTTCAGGAGACCTTAAGAAAAGGTCTTTTCTGGTTTCAATCAAGAAAGCATCAAGCCTAACCAAAAACGGCTGATCGTGAAAAAATTACCAACAAAAGATCGAATTTGTCAGGAAATACATATATAATGAAAATGATTATCACCTTCGAGTGGTGAATGGCGGTAAGCGTTCAACAAAATAGAGAGGAGCTGCCTTAATGATTCGTAGGTTTTTTTCCTATTATCGCCCTTATAAAGGATTGTTTGTCCTGGATTTCACATGTGCAATTTTTGTTGCCCTATTAGAATTGGGATTTCCGCTTGCGGTAAATATGGTTGTCGATCAACTACTTCCAAGCAAAGATTGGGAGCTGATTGTTTGGGCGTGCATTGGCCTCTTAGTCCTGTACGGGATCAATTCAGTCATGAACTACGTGGTCACCTATTGGGGGCACATGCTCGGAATTAATATCGAAACGGACATGCGCAAAAAATTGTATGACCATATCCAGAAGCTTTCATTCCGTTTTTTTGACAATACCAAAACAGGTCACTTGTTATCGAGACTGACCAACGATCTCATGGAAATCGGGGAAGTCGCTCACCATGGTCCTGAAGATTTGTTTATTGCGATCATGACCTTGGTCGGAGCGTTTATGCTGATGTTTAGTATCAACGAAGACATGGCGATACTTACATTCCTGGTCATCCCCGTCATGATATTTTTTGTCATTTTCTTCAATCGCAAAATGACGGCTGCTTTCCACCGCTTATATGGTGATATGGCTGATTTTAATGCTCGTGTGGAAGACAATGTGGGCGGAATGCGTGTCGTTCAAGCCTTTGCGAATGAAACTTTTGAAAACGGGCGTTTTGCCGAGAATAACCAGCGGTTCCGTCTGACCAAGCTTTTGTCTTACAAAATTATGGCCCAAAATGCTTCGGTCAGTTATATCATGATGCGGATGGTCACGCTGTTTGTCTTGATTTGCGGTAGCTGGTTTGTCATCCAGAACCAATTGACGTATGGCGAATTCGTAGCGTTTTTGCTCTTGACCAATGTGTTTTTCCGTCCATTGGAAAAAATTAATGCGATTATCGAGAGCTATCCAAAAGGGATCGCCGGTTTTAAGCGCTATATCGAAATTCTAGACACGGAGCCAGATATTGCTGACTCACCGGATGCGATTGAAGTGGAAAAGCTGCGTGGAGATATTCGCTACAAGGACGTTACTTTTAGTTACGATCGTGAATCCAGCGTGTTACAAAAAATCGATTTGAATATACGTGCAGGGGAGACGGTCGCATTTGTCGGTCCATCAGGTGCGGGCAAAACGACACTATGCAGTTTGCTACCACGTTTCTACGAAATCAATGGAGGCAGTATTTCCATAGATGGTATAGATATCAGACAGATTAAGCTGTCTTCTTTGCGTAGCCAGATTGGTATCGTCCAGCAAGATGTGTTCCTGTTTTCAGGTACGATTCGGGAAAATATCGTGTATGGGAAGCAAACTGCTTCGGATGAAGAGATTTGGGACGCTGCTCGCCGGGCGAGGCTGGAAGAATTTATTCGTTCGCAGCCTGCAGGTCTTGAAACCATCATTGGGGAGCGGGGAGTAAAGTTGTCTGGTGGTCAAAAACAACGTCTGGCAATTGCACGGATGTTCTTGAAGAATCCGCCCATCCTGATCCTCGATGAAGCTACGTCAGCCCTTGATACAGAAACAGAAGCGGCCATTCAGCAATCCCTCGCTGAGTTGTCTAAAGGGCGTACGACACTGGTAATCGCACACCGCTTGGCGACTATTAAAAATGCCGATCGGATCATCGTTGTTACAGAAAATGGGATAACCGAACAAGGCAGTCACGATCAATTGCTTGAGCAAGAAGGTGTGTATAGCCGACTCTATCATGCGCAATTCGGCTCGTACCTCGAACAGACGCGCAATGTTTATTCGAGTTAGTGGAGAGTCGCACCTATCGCGTAGAAAGAAGGACACAAAAATGAGTCAAATAGATTTCCAACAGTTGGAGCAGCACTTTCAAATTACGGTAGAAGCCAATAAGAATCCGCTCGTGTCGATCAAAGCGAGGGAACTAATAAAACCACAAAACATGGAATGGCTTGTCCAAACCTATGCCCCGATGATTAAAGCTAAAGAGGTGACGGCTGCTGGCACATTCTTTTGCGGTTGGCTAGGTGGACTCGCCCTTGGTTACCAATATATGCTTTCTGTTTCGAACGGTTCCCTGAATTTAGGCTTGGATCAGTTGACGATTGAGCTATACCGGGATGGGGACTACAGTAAATTCGCATTCTTATGTCAAGATATTCAGCCAAACATGGCTCCATTGGATGAACCGCAACGAGGTAGCTGGCGAGAGCGGCAATTACGGGATTTTTATCAAAATACGCTGCAGCCGTTGATCCAGTCTATAGCTGCAGCAACGGGGAATTCACCGGGAGCACTCTGGGGACAATTGCCCACTAGATTCAATTACTACATGGACATATTTATGAGGACATTGACAGATCCGGTAAGTAAAGAACGTCTCGAAGATGACTATCGCTTCCTAAAAGAGGGGTTTGAGGGCGAAATATTTGGCTTGAACAAGAATCCGTTTCGTGTGAAGGTTCGCTGGACTCGGGATTTGCGAGAGCCAGACAAAAACGTTCGCCTGAAAAACCAATGCTGCCTCTACTATCAAACAGAGGGTGGACAATACTGCTACACGTGCCCACGATTAAAGGAAAGCGATCGTGCGCAGCGAAGAAAACAAGCATAAGTGACATTGCATTTTGTTCCAACAAGACCTGGTGCCATCATGGTGCCGGGTCTTATTGTATGAGCAGAAGGGGGAGGAAGAAAAAGGGGAAACTTCGGTAAGCTAGGTGATAGTTATCTGGACAGTTTGCGCATTCATCCTATAAAGTAGAGGTAGGATGGAATTGAAAGCGCTTACTTAAAATGGTGCTACATAGAGCAGCGTGAAAACTTCGGAGTTCAAAAACGACAAGAGGACGTGGTACGTATTGCAAAAGTGGGAGCAAAAAGATGACATGGCTGAGCCGGATGAGTGGGAACCGGATCTTTTCCAAGTACTTGATCGTAAGGAACTTACCCTACACTTTCTGCCTCTCGTTGATTTACAGACAGGTAAACTGATCGGAGCGGAAGCCCTGCTACGCCGGTATCATCTTGAGAAGGGTATCCTCTTACCGAGAACTTTCATACCGCAGGCTGAGAAGAGCGGGGCCATCATCCCTATTGAAAAATGGGTACTGCTTACTGCTTGCAAACAAAATAAGCAATGGCAGGAGTGGGGATTCGAGCCTTTCCTTGTATCCGTCAATATATCTGCCCTCTCATTTTTTCATATGGATTTTGTAAAAACAGTCGAAAGTGTATTAATCGAAACCGGTCTTACACCACGTTATTTGGAGCTGGAGCTTACCGAAGCATTGACGATGGATGCGGAGCGTACCCTCTCCATTATGTTGCAGCTAAAGCGCATAGGGGTACAGATTTGCATGGATGATTTCGGGATGGGCTATAGTTCGTTACACCAGTTGCGGCTCTTTCCTATCGATCGGCTAAAAATAGATCAGACGTTTGTTCGAAATTGCCAAATTGATCAGACAAATGCTGCTATCGTAAAAATGATTATCGGAATGGCAGTAAATATGCAGGTACAAGTGACCGCAGAAGGAGTGGAGACCAAGGAACAGTTGCGCTTTCTTCAACATAATCAGTGTGACTCAGCACAAGGGCATCTCTTTTGCGAGGCCGTTCCCGCAACAAAGCTGATTGAGAAATTGGCGTGGTCAGAAGAGGTTTTGCTGGACTGGGATGGGGCACAGATCGAGAACGCACCATCTTTTGGAAGGGCCGCGTCCCCCGTGACCCAGCTAGAGCTCAGCGATGCCTTGCGAAAACAGCAAGGAATGACTTTTTCCTTTCAAAAACAAGGAGATAAATTCATACATACATTATGCGTAGGAGAGTTGCTTTACAAGATTGGTCTCACACCAGAAGACGTGATCGGGAAACCACTCATTGAGATTTTACCTGAGTCCGAAGCTGTCAGAAAAGAAAGATATTATGAACGTGCATGGAATGGAGAGGACAATGTCAATTACGAAGGCTTTGTAAACGGGGTTCATTACTTGGCTGCCCTACGTCCTATTTATGATAGTGGACAAGTCAAAGAGGTAATTGCGTCTTGTGTAGACATTACCGAGCTTAAAAAGGCAGAAGAAGAGAAGCGAATCAGTGAAGCAAAATACAGGTTGATCGCAGAAAATATGTCTGATGTCATTATCATTCTGGACAGCCAGTTCATGATTAGTTATGTTTCACCCTCTGTTGATCAAGTGATGGGGGTCTCACCTGAGGCACTGCTCCACCTGCCGATTGTTTCTTTCATTCCCAAAGATCAGGAAGAACGGCTCAAAGAGACTTTGCAAGAAATAATAGCCACGAAGCTGCCAAGGCTCATCACGTTTTCTTGGATCCAGCAGAATGGAAACAAGATCATCCTCGAAGCAAAAGGAACCCCCGTGATGAAAGATTGCGGTGCGGGAGGACAAATCATCTTCGTTATCCGTAATGTTACGGCGCAGTTGCAGGCAGAAGAGTTTTTACGGAAGATGGAAAAGCTGTCAGTGGTTGGCCAGCTAGCGGCAGGAGTAGCGCATGAAATACGCAATCCTGTGACCTCAATCAAAGGATTTGTTCAATTGCTTCGTCGTGACCAAGGAAAGAAAGAATATTTTGATATTATGCTGGCAGAATTTCAACAATTGGAAAGTATTTTGCGAGAGTTTGTCTTCCTTACTCAACAACATTCCAATCATTATGAGCTCACAGATGTAGGGAGCATGCTTCGGAATATTACGTCTGCTTTTCAAGCCGAAACTGTCATACATGAGTTGGAGCTGACACTTTTTCAACTAGATGAACTGCGAATGTGGTGTGACCCCGATCAAATCAAGCAAGTCATCGGTCATCTCCTATCAAATGCAATGGAGTCGATGGACGAGGGAGGGGTTATTCACATACTCGCCCGGCCCGAGGGCCATGACAAGGTAATGATTCGCATCGCAGATAAAGGCTGTGGAATGAGCGAGGAGAGATTGAAGCGACTAGGCGAGCCTTTTTACAGTACGAAAGAAAAAGGAATAGGTCTTGGACTTATGATCAGTTATAAAATGATTGAGAATCATGAAGGCTATCTCCATTTTTCCAGTGAGCCTAATAAGGGCACGACTGTTGAAGTATATTTACCGATAAATCAGGTCCGATCAAAATAATGATCGGACCTTTTCTCATGGTAGCAATGCGTTACTCTTTTTGCTGCTCGTCATAATGTCGCTGGACGGTCTCCAAGAAATGGCGCCAAGCGCCTGGAAGCTGGGATGGCTGTTCTTGTTTATCATAGGCGATGGAGGTATCCTCTGATTTCTCTTCCGGTGTTTGCAAATCACATCGATCCTTTCTTATCTAACCAGTCATGACGCAGAGTGAACAGCTCCCGCAGCTCGGAGGTAGAAAGCTCGGTAATCCACGATTCTCCACTTCCGACAATTTGCTGACTGAGGGAGAGCTTTCTCTCCATCATCTCATCAATGCGTTCCTCAATCGTTCCAAGAGAAATGAATTTATAGACGTGGACGTTGCGCTGCTGTCCGATCCGATGAGCACGGTCTGTGGCTTGATTCTCGACGGCAGGGTTCCACCAACGGTCCAGGTGAATGACGTGATTGGCTTCTGTGAGATTCAGCCCGGTACCGCCTGCACGTAAGGACAAAATGAAAATAGCGCCACGCTCATCATCGGGTAGAGATGGATCTTGGAATCGCGTGATCATCTCGTCCCGTTTTTCTTTTTTCGTTGCTCCGTTCAAGAACATTACAGGTCCGTAGCCTTCCCGAGTTAAGACGCGCTGAAGCATGTTGCCCATTTCGATATACTGCGTAAAGATCAGACAGCGTTCTCCTTTTTGCCGGATATCTCCAATCAGCTCCAGTATGCGTTCCAGCTTATGTGAACGAACGGTTTCATCTGTCGTCGTGATTTCATTGAGAATGAGTGCGGGATGATCGCACAATTGCTTCAAGCGTGTCAGGGTAGTGAGAATGAGACCGCGGCGTTCCATAGGGGAGGCATTATCCATGCGGTCAAACATATCCTGGATGGCTGTTTCGTATAGAGCACCCTGCTCGGCTGTCAGCGGGACGTATTCTTTCCCTTCACTTTTCTCAGGTAAATCTAATTGGATGCTCGGATCCGTCTTCACGCGCCGGAGCAGAAACGGCTGAATCAGGCGTTGAACCTGCGTTATGAGTGCCTGATCCTGATCTCGTTCGATAGGCAGTACGAATCGCTGTGAAAATTCACTCAAGCTTCCCAGGTATCCAGGATTCAAAAAATCAAAAATGGACCATAATTCGCTGAGTCGATTTTCGATTGGCGTGCCTGTTAGGGCAATTCGATGCCAGGCACGAAGGTCTCTGACTGCTGATGCCTGCTTTGTGTAGGCGTTTTTAATGTTTTGCGCTTCATCCAGACAGATGGTATTCCATGTCACAGAGGATAGCTCGGTCTCATCCAGGTGAGAGAGGGCATAGGATGTGATCACCAGATCGGCTGACTGAGTGGCAGACAGGAAGTCATCCTTTTTGTGACGTGCGTTTCCATAATGAATAAAGACGTTAAGCGAGGGGGCAAACCGCTGCAGCTCCTTTTGCCAGTTCCCAATCACCGACGTAGGGCAGATCAGTAAAGAGGGAGTGCCGGATACCCCATTTTGTTTCAGATGAAGCAGATACGTGATAAACTGGACGGTTTTCCCAAGTCCCATGTCATCCGCCAGACAAGCCCCAAGACCAAATCTGCGCAGGAACAGCAGCCACGAGCTGCCTTCCAATTGATACTTTCGCAGTGTTCCGTGAAAGTCCAGGGGCTGTGGCAGTAGCGGAATATGCCGCGTTTCTTGCAATTGACGCATGAGCTCGAGCAGATGCTGATTCAACTCGACTTCGACCGCAAGTGAGTAGGGTGCATCTGGATCATCCTCAGCGACCTCTTCTACTTCTACCGGGGCAGTCAAGTGCATATTCATCACATCGCGCAAGGTTAAGGCATTTTTTCCTTTTGATTTCTTCAGCGCTTCCTGTAATTGCGTAAATAAATCAGGCGTCAACTGGACCCAATGCCCTCTGATCTTCAAGAGTCGTTGCTTTTGTTTAATCAGTTGTTCGAATTCTTCCTCCGTCAGCTCCACTGATCCTAGTGCGAGCTTCCATTCAAAATCCATGACCTGTGAAATGCCTAAAAAAGACTGCCTGCTAGAACCGACAGAAGATGTCACTTTTGCTTTCAGCTTTGGCTTGACACGGCGAACCTGTTCCCACCAGGCGGGTAAAAAGACGTGGATGCCGGCTTGCACGAGCTGCAGGCTGCTCGCTGTCAAAAATGTCCATGCCTGTTCATTGGAAAGGCGAGTGACAAACGGATTGGGGCCAGTCTTTTTTTGGTGAAGCCAGGGCAGAATCTCCGAGCACTTTTGAAGGTCAGCGAGGAAGCGGTCCCAGTGCTCACGCCAGGCAAAAGGAATCTCGGCGGTAGCTGCGCCTTCAGAGCGTAACTGGTCAGGCTCAAGTAAAAAGAGTCGATCAGGCTGTGCGCGGTCTTGCAAATAAACATGAAGCAACCACTCACCCATACTGCCCTCTGCCTCCACGATTTGCAGGCATGTGCGAAACGGCGTGAGATCAGGTAACCACCCGATTGATTGCAGCCATTCGCGCTCCTGCAAATGAGGAGACAGTTCTTCGCCCATGACAGCGAGAGCAGGGAATTGTGTCACCAATTGATCCCATGCCCGTGCGACTTCGCCTGTACCCATGATCACCTCTTCCAAGGCAAAGGAGAGCCACCGATTCGCTTGAGCAGAAACTTCCTCAGGTGCACAGGCAATTTTCCAGCCTAAACGGCCTTTTTTCCACGTAGGATAGTCGGGTACGATTGTTCCTTCAACCAGTGCCCGGTGGATCGTAATAGCTATCTCACGTAAAGTCGAAAAAGAATCACTCCATGAAAAGTCGCGATGTGCAAGCCAAGGTGGATTTGTAAAAAAGGATAGGGCTTCGGAGGGGGTGAGTAGCAACCCCTGCTCCGATTTTTCCAGGAACGTGCCATAGTACGAATTCTCATCCCAGGCAAACAATGCTCCTGCCAATTCTGTGGGATCAATCAGTTCACCGTGTTGACCTGTGCCGGCAATCAGGAATCGTCCGTCTGCCAAAAGCTCTCCGGTAAGAACCAGTGTAGTGACGGTACTCATATGTTCAGATTTCCTCTCCTTAGTTCCTCCTGAAAAGCACGCAAGCGGTTATACTTTGCTGACAATTGACCAAGGTACCGCTCCCAACGAGCATCTTCGTTTGCTTTGTGGTAGGTCGTCCGTACTTTTTTCAATAGCTTGATCGCTTCCTTGTAGGCTGGGCGATTACGTTCGCCAATCAACTGATTTACTTCACGCAAATAAAGTGGAAAGAGAAGAGATGGACA
The DNA here is from genome assembly GCF_050467985.1 of Brevibacillus sp. NRS-1366. Lineage (NCBI taxonomy): Bacteria > Bacillati > Bacillota > Bacilli > Caryophanales > Paenibacillaceae > Brevibacillus > Brevibacillus sp. NRS-1366. Next base: position 318,122 of record NZ_JBITPN010000017.1, read on the forward strand.
TGTTTCTTCGATATCCTTTGTCTGTACGGCAGTAATTTCAGTGAGTGGGACGTTATAAGACATTTGTAAATCTATCCACTGCTTGAACAGCCTATTCTCGTACAAATAGGACGCGTACTCATGAAAACTATTGGGTAAAAATCGTTTGAGCATGGAGCCCGCTTCGTCTTCAAGACCCATTTGCTCCATCGCCTCTTGCGAAATGGCGGTCACCAACCGATAGTGCGGTGTTTCTGCTTGACCCACCAGCTTTTCCAGCCACTCCATCCAGGTAAGGAATCTTCGCCACTCGTTTTTTCGTGCAAAAGATTTCAGGTAGGGCAGGTAAAAGGGAAGCGTCAATTGTCGATTTGGAAGCCAAATGTTCAGGGCCTCTTCATCGTTGTACTCCATGACATAAAAGTGGGCGCGAAGAAGCAAGTATTTTTCTTTGACAGCAACCGACGTGAGGGGATCGTTGATGACTTTATCCAATTGAGTGCGTTCTTCTTGAATCCAGCTAGGGTCATACAGGAGGTTCCACCACATCATTTGATAGGCAAACATCCAGTAGAGAGAAGGTGATTCGCTATCCTTCATGCTTTTGACGACAGCAAGTGTTTCTTGCAAGGCAGCAGGATGATGCTCCCTTAGACTCGGGATATCTGCATAGAACAAGGAGGCTTCCAATTGCTCGAGCAATCTCTCCGCTGTTTGCGATAAGTCCACAAACCAGTACGACTGACGATAAGTCTTCACAAAGTCCTGCAGCTTCAGGAGATGAAACAAATTGGCGTGAATGGAAAAAAGCTGCGCTCGTTCAACCGGCCAAGAACTAGCCACCCCGAGCACGTTCTGATAGCTGGAAAATAACTCGGTAGAAGCGCGATACGTTTCCATCGCAGACGAAAGGTTTCGTGTCCAATTTTCAAAAAAAGCCCACCAGTCGCTCACTGGGCTTAGAGCGGTCAAGGGTGATTGTACGGGTACGGAATCGCTTAGGGCGGCGAGATTACTCCCATTTTTATAGGTCGGAGTGAGCATCGCTTGCGAAAATTTTGCCCGTCGTGGTTTCTGTGCGCGCGCCAAATAATGGCGCGGATTCTCAAATACGCTATACATCTGAAAAAAGGTTGCAGCGATATGCTTGCACAGACGAGAATACGGGCAGCTACAGGTGCTGTTCTGCACGGCTTCCAAATCCAAGGTAACATGATAGACCGCCGTTCCTTGTACATCGCTGGCTAATCGTGTGCCTTTTTCCACACGGGTGTTAAAGACGACGCCATCAGAAAAGTAGGAATAGCCCCGTTCAATTATATGTCCCTCCACAAATGTGAGGATTTGCTCTCCTACCTGATTGACTTGTTCCCGTGTCAACTCTTTTTGCAGCATGTGCCTAGATCCTCCGAACGAAGTGTCATCCCTCCATTATACCCCAAAAACGGGGGAATGGAAAAAAGAAGAGAATCTAAAGTTCTACCATGCCGTTGATAAATCGGAAAATCTCTTCGTAAAGCGGATCGTTCGATTGAGATAGGCTCACGAGTGCTTGCTTACGCCGTTTTTGCCAAAAAACCACCCTCCTGTATACCAAGCTATAGGGGCTTCATACATGTAAGCTGCAAAGGATCTGCCAGCAGAATCGAATCACCCCCGTTTCGCCTGCCGTTAAATACGCACGGAGCCGATCGCGCTTGGTCTGGTCATACGTAACGCCCAAATCAAACTCGATGTCGATTCCCATACCCTTCCTGTAGGCAGAAGCAGCCGCGGCATCCAAATGATGCTGAACATTGAAATCGTATTGGGCTGTAGAAGGGGGACAAAATCGTTTGGTTCCCAAAATTGATAGTGAGGTGTGCCGTCAGAACCGATGCTGTAGCCAATGTAGGCGAGAAACAACTGATCAATTTGACCCTTACCTAATGGCGGATAAGGAGACAATCGTCACCACCTCTTTCTAAAAAAGATGACAAAGGGAATGCCACTTACACGTATGTATGCGCGGGAGTAAAAAGAAAAGACACGATTGACAAAGAATGTCTTAAATTTTACGCAGAGGGGTGTGTTCCTCCTAGGCTGTTTCTTCATAAGATAGCGGTAGGCTGAAGAGAAAAGCATGACGGTTCAGGAGGAGTTTTCATGGGGTATTACATCACGGTTGAGCGTAATGTGAATTTGTTCGTCGAGGACGTTGATCCAGGGGATGGGAAGCCAATCTTGTTCATTCATGGTTGGCCCGTTAACCATAAAATGTATGAATATCAATTCGATCAGCTGCCAAAGATGGGGTATCGTTGTATCGGACTCGATTTGCGTGGTTTCGGGAATTCAGATCGACCGTGGAATGGTTATTCGTATAATCGGATGGCAGATGACATTCGGATCGTCATTGATACACTTGGTCTAGAGAATTTTGCTTTGGCAGGCTTCTCGATTGGGGGCGCGATTGTCATTCGCTATATGGCCAGGTACATGGATCAGCGTGTATCCAAGCTAGCATTGTTTGGGGCAGCAGCTCCTGCATTCACTAAAAGGCCCGATTACCCGTATGGAATGACCAAAGATGAAGTGAACAAATTGATCCAGCTTACTTACAAAGATCGACCGCAGATGCTTGCAGAGTTCGCAAACCTCTTTTTTGCTCGGTTTATTACAGATAGCTTTAGGGGATGGTTTAACAGCTTGGGATTGGAGGCATCCGGGCATGCAACAGCACAGGGACTGATTGCACTCAGAGATGAAGACCTGCGCCCCGATTTGTCTAAAATTACGGTTCCGACAGCCATTTTCCACGGTGTCCAAGACCAAATATGTCCATTTCCTTTTGCAGAATCCTTGCATGCAGGGATCAGAGGATCCAGTTTAATCCCGTTTGAATTAAGCGGGCACGGGCTTTTCTATTGTGAAAAAGAGAAGTTTAATCGAGAGCTTGCCCAGTTCATTGGGTAAGACAAAAGCCGAGAGTTAGCCAGTCTATACGGGTTGGCTATTTTTTTTGCCCAAGCGGGGAATGATGAAGCAGAGAAATCAAAAACGGGTAAGGATGATGTTGATGGAGGAAACGATTGGGAAGTCCCCCCGTAAGCGAACGAAAAAAAGACGAATTCTGATCCGGGCATTCGCGATTATACTCGGGGCGATCATGGTTGCAGTAGGACTGGAAATCTTTTTAGTCCCAAACAACATCATTGATGGCGGTGTTACAGGACTATCGATCATGCTGTCTCACCTGACCGGAATCAAATTGGGCTTATTTTTGTTTGTATTGAACCTGCCATTTTTAATCATTGGGTATAAACAGATTGGAAAGACTTTTGCCATCTCGACGTTGTTTGGTGTAGCCATCATGTCAGTCGGAACAGCCCTGCTCCATCATGTTCCCAGCTTGACAGAGGATTTGCTGCTTTCGGCGGTCTTTGGAGGAATTATAGTTGGGATTGGCGTTGGACTGGTCATCCGTGCCGGTGGTTCGCTTGATGGAACGGAAATCGTAGCGATTCTGCTCACGCGTAAAAGCCCGTTTTCTGTTGGCGAAGTCGTTATGTTTTTTAATCTTTTTATTTTGGGGAGTGCAGGATTTATCTTTGGCTGGGATCGGGCGATGTACTCTTTGATCGCCTACTATATTGCCTACAAAATGATCGATTTGACGATGGTGGGTCTCGAACAGTCTCGGTCCGTTTATATTATTAGCGATCAGCCGGACGAAATTGGGGATGCCTTGGCTGCACGTCTTGGGCGGGGGATTACGTATTTGAGCGGGGAAGGTGGGTATTCAGGGGAATCGAAGAAAGTGATCTTCTGCGTGATTACCCGCTTAGAGGAAGCTAAGCTCAAATCGATCGTGGAGGAGATCGACTCCTCAGCCTTTCTCGCTATCGGCCATATTCATGACGTGTCGGGCGGACGTTTCAAGAAAAAGAACATTCATTAGCGTGTGAGTACAAAGAACCCCTAGCTTGCAGGAAGAAAGATCTGCTAGCAGGGGTTTAAAAATGTATTGACCGTAATAACAGAATATTTTAAAATGACAGCATCATACCAAAATACAAAATATCGTTCCGTATTTTGGGACGAAAAGCGGTGATAAAAAGTGGAAAAGACAGCGAACCGAAGTGTCTTGAAAACGCTTGACTTTTTAGAATATTTCATTCAGAACAACGAATTGAGCTTGACTGAATTAGTGGAATTGTCCGGCATGCCGAAAAGTACGGTGTTTCGGATCCTCCAAACGCTTGAAATGCGTGGTTTCGTCTCAAAAACGACCACACATAATCCGCCAAGGTACCAATTGGGTTTGAAACTTCTTGAATTTGGAAATATCGTGGCTCAGCGTCTGGAGATCAGGAAGATCGCACTTCCGTACATGCTGCAATTGCGCGATTCGGTCGATGAAGCCGTCAATTTGATTATTCGCGACCAAGATGAGGGCGTTTACATTGAAAAAGTAGATACGCGCCAATACGTGCGGCTCTACACCCAAGTAGGTCGAAAGTCTCCGTTGTACGCTGGAGCGTGCCCGCGCATTTTGTTATCGTATTTGTCCGATGAAGAAATTGAAGAATACTTCAGGCGGGTGGAACTGCAAAAAATTGCGCCAGACACGAATACGGATAAACAACTGCTGTGGCGATGGATTCACGATGCGCGCGAAAGCGGTTACACAGTGAGCTACGGCGAATTGGAACCGGATTCCGCTGCGATTGCCGTACCGATCCGAGATTTTACCGGACAAGTCATTGCTGGTTTGAGCTTGGCTGGAGCCACATCCCGCTTTCAGCAAGATCGGTTGGAGGATCTCGTTCGTGAAACAAAAGAAATTGCCAAACAGATCATGAGCAAGCTTGGATATGTCGAAGCAAAGGGGGGAATTTGATGCTGGAAATTAAAAACCTTCAGACGAAATTTCGAACGGATAATGGCGAAATTACGGTTTTGGACGGGGTGAGCTTTCAAATCAACAAGGGCGAAACCATCGGAGTGGTAGGAGAGTCGGGGTGTGGAAAGAGCGTCACCTCCCTTTCTATCATGGGTCTGCTGCCGAGGACTGCACAAATCACCAGAGGGGAAATTCTTTATAAGGGTGAAAATCTGGTGGCTTATTCAAAAGACCAGATGAGAAAGGTCCGCGGTAAAGAGATCGCGATGATCTTTCAAGAACCGATGACCTCCCTCAATCCGGTGTACACAATCGGTGCCCAAATCATGGAGCTCGTAATGAATCATACGACCATGAACAAAAAGCAAGCGAAAGAACATACGGTCCAGATGTTGAAGCTGGTCGGGATCCCCAGAGCGGAAGAAATCGTGAATGAATATCCCCACCAACTCTCGGGAGGGATGAGGCAACGTGTGATGATCGCGATGGCGATGTCCTGTAGTCCTTCACTGCTGGTTGCCGATGAGCCTACGACTGCATTGGACGTAACTATTCAGGCGCAAATCCTTGACCTGATGCGTGAGCTCCAGCAAAAAAGTGAAATGACGATCATGCTGATCACCCACGATCTGGGCGTTGTCGCCGAGATGTGTGATCGGGTAGTGGTTATGTACGCGGGACAAGTCGTCGAAGAAGCTGAGGTCGAAAAGCTGTTTGCCGACCCGAAGCATCCTTACACAGTTGGGCTGCTCGGTTCCATACCTGATATGGATACAGAGCAGGAGTACTTGTTTACGATTGGCGGAACCGTACCGAGCCCCGGGCAGATGCCAGTCGGGTGCCGTTTTGCAGAAAGATGTCATCAAGCTTTTGACAAATGCAAGGAACAAGCACCCCCGTTGTTTCATTTACATGATGGGACAAAAAGCAGATGCTGGCTCCATGAGTCGGCTGAAGGCGGAACAGAAGCACCGAAGATGGAGAAAAGGGGTTGAAAGTAATTGGACAAGTCTGAATCGAAACCCTTGCTGGAAGTGAAAGGCTTAAAAAAGTACTTCCCGATCCGCAGCGGATTATTGAAAAAAGTAACCAATCATGTCAAAGCGGTCGATGATCTTTCTTTTACTGTTGCAAAAGGCGAAACACTCGGGATTGTAGGTGAGTCCGGGTGCGGTAAGTCGACAACAGGGAGAGCGATCCTGCGATTGATTGAACCTACTGGCGGAGACGTGATCTTTCAGGGAGAAAATTTAGCCAAGCTTTCTCCTCACGAAATGAGGATGAAGCGCAAAGACCTGCAAATCATTTTTCAGGACCCATTTGCTTCGCTGAACCCGCGGATGACCGTCGGTGAAATCATTGAAGAACCAATGCTCATCTACAATCTATACGGAACACAAAAAGAGCGTAAGGAAAAAGTAGCCGAGTTAATGCAGGTTGTTGGTCTTAAACCGGAAAATGCGGAACGTTTTCCCCATGAATTCAGTGGCGGCCAACGTCAGCGGATCGGAATTGCACGGGCGCTATCGCTCAATCCCAAGCTCATCGTGGCAGATGAACCCGTATCTGCACTGGACGTGTCAATTCAATCACAGGTATTGAACCTGATGCGGGATTTGCAAAAGGAATACGGGCTTACATATATATTCATTTCTCACAACCTGAGTGTTGTGAAACACTTTTGCGACCGAATCGGCGTGATGTATTTGGGCCGAATGGTAGAGCTGTCGCCTAAAAAATATTTGTATGAAGAACCGTTGCATCCATACACGCGCTCCTTACTCTCAGCCGTTCCCATTGCCAAACCAAAAGTGAAGCGTGAGCGAATTATTTTGACTGGCGACGTACCGAGTCCGGCTAACCCTCCAAGTGGCTGTACTTTTCATACGCGTTGTCCAGATTGCATGGAGATTTGCAAGACGGAAAAGCCCCAGTTTCATTCTATGGGCGACGGTCGATATGTTGCTTGTCATTTGTATAACCAATAGGAACAAATGGCAGCTCTCATATACTTTTTTGCATAAATACAAGAACAGGCAAGGGGGATTTGATTTTGAAAAAGAAGTTAGGTATCACCGCGTGCTCAGCATTGTTGCTATTGGCAACGGCGTTGGCCGGATGCTCCAGCAAGCCGGCTGATTCCGGTACACAAGCAAACCAACAACCGAAAACCGAGACAGCGGCACCTGCTGCAGGAAAGAATGAGCTGACACTTGGCGTCAACGGAGACCCACACTCGTGGGATCCGATTGATACCTTCCTGCTTGACTGGAGTACAGTGGCAACGTCGGTATTTGAAGGCTTGGTAGAGCGTTCCACCGACTTGAAAATCCAACCGGGACTTGCTGAATCTTGGGAGTTCAAAGATGATAAGACTCTCCAATTCAAGCTTCGTCAAGGTGTCACTTTCCACAATGGCGAGCCATTTAATGCAGAGGCAGTAAAATTTACCTTTGATCGTCTGCTGGGCGAAGAGGGGAAAAAAGGACCACAACAAGCAAACTACGCTTCCATTGATCACGTAGAAGTAGTAGACGAGTTTACGGTAAACATGATTTTGAAAGAAAAAGATCCAGTACTGATTACCAAGCTCGCTGGCTATGGTGGCGTAATCGTTCCACCTCAATACTTCAAAGAAAAAGGGGACGAGTACTTCAATACCCATCCAGTAGGAACTGGACCATTCAAAATGGAAAGCTACGAAAAAGACAACAAGGTTGTTCTTGTGAAGAACGAAAACTATTGGAAAAAAGGTCTGCCAAAGCTGGACAAAGTAACCTTCCGCTTCATTCCGGAAGCAACGACACGTCTCGCTGAAATGCAGACAGGCGCGATCGATGTCATGAAAAAGGTTGAGATCAGCCAAACCGATTCGATCAAGGGCATGTCTGATCTTGAACTGATGCAGGTTGGTTCGCCAACCGTTTATGCACTTCGCTTTGATACGACCAAGAAGCCAGTTGACAACGTAAAAGTACGTGAAGCGATTGCGTATGCAATTGATGCCGATCTGATCATCGACACATTGCTCGGCGGTTATGGCAAGCGTGTAAATTCGTTCCAAAGCGATATGTCTTTCGGTCATGATCCAAGTCTGCCATTGCGCAATTACGATCCGGAAAAAGCAAAACAATTGCTTGCTGAAGCAGGCGTGAAGGAAGGAACCGAGCTGGAGCTCTTCCTCCCAGGTACAGATGCTACATTTAAAGAAGTAGCACAGGCAGTAGAGCTTCAATTGGGTCAAGTTGGTCTGAAAGTGAAATTGAACCTGGTTGATTCCTCCACGTTTACCTCCGATCTGATTCCAAACGGAAAAGCCGGCCATATGTATCGCAACGGTTGGGGCGGCTGGACACTTGATTTTGATAACACCGCATATCTGATGTATCACAAGGGCGAGTTCTGGAACCCGGACTTCTATGATGAAAAAGTAGAGGAATTGCTTGCAGCAGAACGCTCCACATTTGATCAAGACAAGCGTCTCGAAGCCTTTAAAGAGTTGAACAAACGTCTGTATGAGCTCGTGCCTGAAGTGCCGCTCTATCAAGCAATCAACTTGTGGGCAGTGAACAAACGCGTAAAAGGATTCCAGCCTCCAGCAGATGAGCGCATCGATTTGCGGGATGTATCGGTAGAATAGTAGGTGGATTGAACAGGGGAGTAGAAGATGTCTCTTCTATTCCCCTCACTTTTAAAAAAGGAGGAGCGGGATGACAGCCTTTTTGATTCGACGCTTGCTACATAGTATTTTTGTCGTTCTTGCTATCACTCTTGTCATTTTTGTACTTGTTCGTTTGACTGGAGACCCGGTATCGATCATGTTTCAAGCCGGCGAACCTACCAAAGAAGCCATCGCAGAGCTTCGTAAAAACCTCGGACTGGATGAGCCAGTCTACGTCCAATTTGTCCTGTATGTAAAAGATATGTTTACAGGAAATTTGGGCACGTCGTTTCGAACGGGCGAAACGGTAATTGGCATGATGCAAGAAAAGATGGGGGCAACGCTGCTGCTCGCATTCGGCGGAATGTTTGTCGCTCTCTTGATTGCCTTTCCAGTCGGCATTATCTCCGCTGTTCGCAGAGGCAGCGCTGCAGACTTTTTCGGCCGAATTTTTTCGTTGCTGGGAATCTCCTTCCCGAACTTCTGGCTGGGGATCATGCTGATTATTATCTTTGCCGTAAAGCTGCGCTGGTTCCCTGCTTCCGGATATCAAGGACTGGAGTATTTAGTTCTGCCGTCCGTTGCACTGGGGCTCATCCTGTCAGGAATTTTAGCCAGGCTCGTTCGCTCTTCCATGCTGGAAGTATTGAATCAGCAGTATATTAACACGGCTCGCTCCAAAGGGATCAAGGAATGGATCGTCATTATCAAGCACGGTTTGCGCAACGCTTTGATTCCTACTGTCACTTTCATCGGTTTGCAATTCGGAACATTGCTCGGCGGTACCGTTATTATCGAACAAGTCTTTTCGTGGCCGGGAATTGGGCGGATGCTGATCGATGCGATTTCTCAGCGTGATTTTCCAGTTATTCAAGGATCGGTCATCATTTTGTCCTTCTTGATGATATTTGTGAACCTGCTGGTTGATATCAGTTACGGCTTTATTGATCCACGCATCAGGCAGGGAGGAGGAAAAAGCGAATGACGACAACGGTTGTTACAGACAAACAGACGACGAATCCACCAATCAAAAGACGTGGAAAATGGAACAAAATGGGGAGGCGCTTTGTCCGCAACCCATGGGCGATGACCGGGATGTTTTTGCTCCTGCTCGCTGTATTATCCGCCTTGTTTGCTCCTGTCATCGCACCTACGACTCCTGATAAGGCTGATTTGCGTGCGCGGCTGACAGCTCCCTCGTGGATGGACGAAACGGGAAAATCTGAGCATATCCTCGGGACAGATCAGGTTGGACGTGATTTATTGAGCCGGATTATTTATGGTGCCCGGGTGTCGCTACTCGTTGGGGTCGTCTCTGTCTTCATTTCTCTCGTCATTGGTGTAATTCTTGGCTTAATTGCTGGTTTTTATGGGCGGTGGGTGGATGACCTCTTGATGCGTTTGGCAGATGTCCAGCTTGCTTTTCCTTTTATTCTGTTCGCAATCATCGTCATGACGGTATTTGGCGCAGGACTCTGGAAGCTTATTCTTGTTCTGGGGATAAGTAACTGGGTAGGATTTGCCCGACTGGTTCGCGGTCAGGTCATGAGCGTGAAAGAAATGGAGTACGTCCAGGCAGCCAAGGCCATTGGGGCAACCAATTTGCGCATCATCAGAAAGCACGTTCTCCCAAACGTGATGTCGTCTATTATCGTATTAGCGACGCTAAATGTAGCGGTAAACATTTTGCTGGAAGCATCCTTGACCTTCATTGGTCTGGGGGTTGACCCTTCGATCCCGACATGGGGCGGCATGCTTGCAGACGGTCGTAACTATTTAGAGACAGCATGGTGGGTAGCTACTTTCCCTGGCATTGCCATTATGCTTACGGTGTTCGGGATTAATTTGCTCGGGGATTGGCTGCGTGATGAGCTGGATCCAAATTTGCGCGTGTAAGGGGGCAGACAGGTGAGAGGACTAAGTGACATCTTTACGACTGCAGGCCTGGTAGGTGATCGAAACAAAGACGGTGTGGCTGATTGCTTGTCTGTATCTTTTTATGTTCAATCGGGGATCGTTGTAGAGGGCTTGATCGACTTTTGTGCACGGTTGGGATTGGAAACAAGTGAATTGGATCTTCCACAGATTCGCATGATAGAAACACTTGCCGACGTACGAGCAGGTAGAGACGGAGAATGGTTGTGCACGGTATGTGTCAACCCATCCTATGAGATGGATTTTGCGATCTGTCAGTTGGATGCAGACAGATATCGGCTCGAATTCTGCGGAGGGAGTGAAGCCAGCCTCAACCGATTATTACGCTGGATGGCAGCACATTGGCCAGTGGGATTGGTGACAGAGGCAGAAGCACAAGGCATTGTGAAGATCAACTGTCTGACACGCGAGATTCATTTGTACCACGAAGCCGACGGACAGCCTGTCTGCGAGATTGCGATCACATCGGAAAGAGAACAATTGGTCGAGGCAAAGCAATCGGTAGATCGACCAGTTCCACTGGATAATCTCGTTGATCTTTGGACGACAGCCGGGTTTTATCAAGCGGGGCGTACGGATGTTACGGCTCAAACGGATGTCTTCTTTACAGGAATGACTACGGCAGAGGCTGTCACGGCTGCGGCTCGGTTCGCGGCACGCATAGGTCTTGCTTCGACGGGAATCCGCTTCCCGCTGACAGGCGATACGAATCGGATCGCAGAGCTCACTTTTTCTGTAAAAATGGAACAAACAACCCCAGAGGAAGCATGCGTAGTTGAAGTGAGCGAGGATGACAGAGACGCTACTGCCAGAGTTGTGCATTTCACAGGGGGAGAGCGTGCAGTGATTGCGGCGCTGGATTATTTGGGTACAGCTACCTCCTATCGTTTCGGGGGGACATTCGGCGCATGGGAAAAGTCCGTTTCTGAAGACTCACAACAGCAGGAATTTCCAGTATTTCTAGAGAAATCATGGAGTGACTTGGGAGAAAGAATGGAAATGGAGCAATTGTTCCAAAAGGAGCTGGAAACGCTCGCAGGTCAAGTCGCGTCTGGGAAGGACGTACCTTCACCGCTTGTCATTGCTGCCTTTTTATCCGAACCAGAGGAAATTCGACGAGCACTGGAAAAAAGCTGGTGCAGCATCATTTCGAATTTGCTTCCCGATATCACCTGTACGATACATATTCATTCCGCTTTCAAACCGGGTCTTTGCTGGGTGAAGGAAACGATCCTTCCGCAAGTAATTCGCTCTGGAAAGCGAGTGGAGCGTGTCTCGATTTCTTTTCAGAGAGAAGCACATGAGGATGGGATGGAGCTGGCGCATCGATGGCTGCAGGAGCTATATCCTGTTGACCAGCTGCTGGAAAAAAATCTAGGAATCTCATTGTCGCAGATTTCGTTCCAAATGGAGGAAGAGCTCCCGACTACTTATCAAGTGGAGATTTGGGGAGAAGCCGAGAAGCTTCTTGGAAAATGGCAATTGGACGTGCCCGTAGCGGCTGTCCCTTATGTCGATCCGCTCCGAAAGGTTTATCCGACGACTTCTGGACTTTTCATTACATATGGAACGACAGTAGACCGGTACTTCATTCCTACAGACCGGGAAAGGTTCTGGCATTTTTATTCGCAGCAATTTTTACCTGAGTTGACAGAAGCGTTATTGCAAAAACAAGCGGTACCGTACCGAGGAAACATTCCTCTTTTCCACTCGATTGATGTAAGTGTCACGATGAGCGAGCAAGAAGAGCGTCTAGACATTGATGAAGAAACCATCTCATCATTAGAGGCGCTCCATGAAGATATTTACTTTAATACCCTTGACTATTATGCGCACATGGGTGAAAAGCAGACGGGAGTAGAATGGAATTCCCCTGGGGCTATTCGTCCCTTCATTCATGTCGAACCAGGGGTCTCCCCACATGCAACCATTCGCGTAAAAGAATATAGTGAGCAGCAAACTGTCACCATGAAAACCACCCATTTGTTTTTCGATGCTCATCATGCCGATCCAGTGGGGGCAAGCCTCGTGCTTTCGAATGGGACTACCCGCAGTGTGAAAGAATGGAAACGTCCACCTGTGGAGACAAAGCAAAGCCCAACGCTTGCAGCATGGTCTGAATTGGCATCACATCCGTCTGTTCATATTTGGGAAGTGGAAAAATCGTTTGAAGCTCGTCCGATTTATGCGGTTGAAGTAACAGCACCGCGTGTATCTACTTACGTCGCGACCCACAAACTATCACTTCACAAAGCTACTGTTTTGATTGAAGCTGGACACCATCCAAATGAAGTGTCAAGCATGCCAGCCATACGCGAGCTGGTTGAAGAGATTGTTACCGAAAAACAAGAATGGCTACATCGCTTTAATCTGGTCGTCATTCCGTTTGCCAACCCGGATGGAATCGCCCTTCATCAGGAGCTCGTAAAAGATAACCCGTTTTGGAAGCATCATGCCGCTCGCTATAATGCAGTGGGGTTAGAATATACGCAGCATCGTTTTAAGCCGAGTATTTTTGGTGAATCACGAGTTGTTCCCCAGCTGTTTTATCGGTGGCTGCCCGACGTCATCATCGACGATCATGGGATTCCTTCCCATGAATGGACACAGCCATTTGCCGGTTACAACAGTCCGCCGCGATTTCCTGTATCTTATTGGATCCCGATATCGCTTTTTTACGGAATTGGCCGGGAAATGGATCGGTCTGAGTATCCTCACCATGCTTTGGCTCTTGATACAATCCAAAAAGCAACAGAGGACGGTATGAGGCAGAATCCGTATCTTTGGAACAAAAATAAACGATATGTGGAACGCTATATCCGCTATGGCCATAACTGGGATCCTACGGTATTCCCGTTACCAGATGATGACGATCTCTTGTTCTATCGCTGGCCGACGAAACCGGATCGTTCGTCGACCTCTTTACTCTCTCGTTTTCCTGAATGGGTGACGCTGGATCTGATCACGGAGGCGGCGGATGAGACGGTAGAGGGAGAAGCGTTGCGCGATTGTATCGAAACACATAAAGTCTTTAACCGTGCTGTACTCGCGAGTGTGGCATCCTGCCCGCAGATTGTTAAGCGGCATAGTGAACAGGATAGCATCCGGATCAAGCGGATGCGACCGATGCAGATAGGAGGATTCCATCATGAAAACGATTCTAGTCACAGGGTTTGATCCATTTGGAGGAGAATCCATCAATCCCGCTTGGGAGTCTGTGAAAAAGCTGGGGGAGATCAAATCTGACCTGTATAAAGTAGAAGTGCGTCAAATTCCGACTGTTTTTGACAAGTCCATCGAGCATCTATATGCAGCGATCGAGGAAACCAATCCTGATATCGTTTTTTGTATCGGTCAGGCGGGTGGACGAGGAGATCTTACAATCGAGCGTGTAGCGATTAACGTGAACGACGCCCGTATTCCGGATAACGAAGGCAACCAGCCGATTGATCAAGCCATTAAAGCAGGTGGCCCCGTCGGGTACTGGTCCACACTTCCTATCAAAGCGATCGTGCATAACTTAATCGAAAAAGGAATCCCTGCTTCCATTTCGCAGACAGCAGGAACGTATGTGTGCAACCATATCTTTTATGGTTTGATGCATTATGTTGCCGAGAAAAAGGCACCAATACGTGGAGGATTCATTCATATTCCGTATTTGCCTGAACAAGCTGCGAGACAAGCTGGAAAGCCAAGTATGGCGTTGGAGACCATTGTAAAAGGCCTGCAAGTGGCAATTGATGCCGCTGTAACCCATGATCAAGATATGGTTGTGAGCGGCGGACAAATCAGTTGATCAAGAGGGGGGAACCTCCTCTTTTCTTTTCTTACAGGTAAAGTGACAGTACCGATTATCGAAATGGAGGGGGAAATGTTGCCTAACCATGAATTCTCTCCTCTTGGGGATTCGGGTGTCATTGTCAAACTAGGGGACGTCATTGATCAAAAGACTCATGAAAAGGTAGTAACGTTTTCTGAATACCTCCAGAAGCATCCTTTTCCGGGAATGATAGAATTCGTACCCAGCTTTACAACGATGACGGTCTATTATGATCCCGTCCTTCTCTTTGATCCGAAAAGTAATGTGATTCCTTACGAGCGTGTCCTTGCGATTCTAGGACAAATGGTAGGGGAGCTCCAGAAAAGGCAAATGGGAGAGGATCGGCTAGTGGAAATTCCTGTTTGCTATGGCGGGAGCTTTGGACCAGATCTGGAGGCTGTGGCCACTCATAACGGTCTTAGTTCAGAAGAGGTGATCGCGATCCATTCGTCTACCGAATACCTCGTTTATATGATCGGATTCGCTCCAGGCTTTCCGTATCTCGGTGGAATGGATGAACGACTCGCGACCCCGCGCCGCTCATCACCTCGTCTCGCGATTCCGATGGGGAGTGTCGGGATCGGGGGTTCGCAAACCGGTATTTATTCGGTCGAGAGTCCAGGTGGATGGCAAATTATCGGGAGGACCCCGCAGAGCTTGTTTCAGCCAGATGACAAATCTCCCAGTCTCTTGCGCTCAGGTGACAAAGTACGCTTTCGTCCCATTTCCGAAAGGGAATACGATGACAGGAAGAAGGTGTCCCTTTGAGTATAGAGGTCATTTCTCCCGGACTTAGTACAACTGTGCAAGACCTTGGCAGATACGGTTATCAGCAGCATGGCGTCAACGTAGGTGGGGCGATGGACGAATTGGCTCTACAAATGGCCAATCTGTTGGTCGGGAATCCGTATCATGATGCTGTTCTTGAAATAACGTTAAAAGGGCCGACTTTGCTGTTTCACAAAGATATGCTGATTGCGATCTGTGGCGGTGATTTTTCTCCGACGATTGATACAAAGCCGGTATTGTCCAACCGTCCTGTATGGATTAGAAGCGGCAGCGTGTTGCATTTTGGACATGCCCAAAAAGGTTGTCGTGCCTATCTTGCTGTAGCAGGCGGGTGGGATGTCCCTGTAGTCATGGGAAGCCGAAGCACCAACGTACGTGCAGGCTTTGGCGGCGTGGAGGGAAGAATGCTGCAAACCGGCGACCTGCTTGGACAAAACCCTAAGTGCCCATTCAGTTCGTTTCTCGAACAACAATTGGAAAAAAAGGCGGGGACAGCTCTTTTTTCAGAGGCGAATTGGTTTATTTCTGGTGGTCGATGTACGGCCCATTCAGAAGCAGTTATACGGGTGATACGGGGAGGTCAATTCGAAGAGTTCTCGGCAGAGAGTCGGAGAAGCTTTTTCGAGGAGAGCTTTCAAGTCTCTCCGCGATCAGACAGGATGGGATATCGCTTAACAGGACCGACGCTTGCGCTTTCGACTCCGACTGAAATGATCTCGGCTGCCGTCACTGCCGGAACGATACAGGTACCACCAAACGGTCAGCCGATCATTCTGATGGCAGACAGGCAAACGATTGGCGGTTATCCCAAAATTGGCTATGTGGCTACAGTGGACTTGGGAATAGTCGCTCAATTAAGGCCTGGTGAAACGGTTCGCTTTGTAGAGATCTCGCTTCGTGATGCCCAACAGGCCATATTCGAACGGGATGAAATGCTGAAGAAAATCAAGCTGGGGATAGAACTATACGCAGGATGGAGGTAACATGATGAAGTCCGTGGACGTCAATTGCGACATGGGCGAAAGCTTTGGTGCCTACCAGTTGGGAAATGACCAGGAGATTCTTTCCTATGTCAGCTCGGCGAATATCGCTTGTGGATTTCACGCTGGAGACCCGGCGACGATGAAAAAGACTGTTCGGATGGCTTTGGAATCCAAAGTGGCTATCGGGGCTCATCCTGGTTTTCCTGACCTGGTCGGATTCGGTCGCCGCAACATGGAGATTTCCGCAGAAGAAGCGTACGATATCGTCGTATACCAAATAGGGGCTCTACAAGCTTTTGTCCGCTCAGAAGGCGGCGCCATGCAGCACGTCAAGCCGCACGGGGCGTTATATAATATGGCGGCGACACGAGCGCCTTTGGCAGAAGCCATTGCAAAAGCTGTTTATCGGGTAAATCCGAATCTGATCCTGTATGGACTAGCAGGCAGTCAGCTCACATTGGCGGGGGAAAAAATCGGTTTGCGTACTGCTCATGAAGTATTTGCCGATCGAACCTACCAACAGGATGGGACACTCACTTTGCGGAACCAACCGAATGCGATGGTAACTGATCAGGAGCAAGCAGTGTCACAGGTCGTCCGAATGGTAGCGGAGGGGCGCGTTCTTTCCCAACAAGGAATAGATGTCCCTATTTCCGCACATACGATTTGTATCCATGGGGATGGGGCCAACGCTCTGAATTTCGCTCGACTCATTCATCAAGCTTTGATGACGGCTAACATATCCGTTACCGCTTTTCATGCTTGATCACGAGCAAAGCCTTGCAAAGATCAAACGGTTAGCATGCTTTTACAAATAGATGGGAACAATCATCAAGAGAACTTGGTGATTGAGGGGTTTCCATGGAGCATGTAAACTGTGATACTTCCTTATTGAAACAGGAATTACGAGCAGAGCTACTGGCAATTTCAACTGCGATGCAAAAGAGCATCGACGTTCTAGAAAACGAAAATGGTTGTCTTCTGGGAACCTTCGAACAAATCAGAAGCAGATTCAACACCCTGGAGACAGTTGCTGCATCCTTTTACTTACAATGTTATTTAGCTCCCTACACGGAAAAATACGCGGATGTATCCCTTGCTGTTCAACATCTGGCCGAGAGAAGACAGGGGGCACTCATTGTAGTGGAGCGTAATGATTCACTCGGTGCGCTATTACAGGCAGGTATCCCGATTGGTGCCTGGCTGAGTCATTCGTTGTTGGAGTCGATTTTTTTTCCCGGTAGTCCACTGCACGATGGAGCTGTCCTCGTTCGGGAGAATCAAATTGTTTCTGCCGCCAACGTGCTTCCTTTGTCACATGTAGCGGTAGGAGAGAAGAAGCTGGGGACTCGGCATCGTGCTGCGATCGGCCTCAGTGAAGTCAGTGATGCACTAATCATTGTAGTATCGGAGGAAACAGGAAAAGCTTCGTTTGCCTTACAGGGAAATCTGTATCCAATTATTACTCACTGAGGATCGCTAAAAGCCGGTTTTTCCTGCGCTAAGGAATACCGGCTTTCTCTTTTACTTACGAAGTAGCTTTAATAAAAATATTTGCCAAAAACAGAAGATGCACTGAGAACTGGGGAAAAAACATATTCGCAGCTTTTTTATGCCCATGAGAATGGAAGAGAGCGTTCAGCATCACAAATTTTTAATTATTTTTTGGCAAAACTTATATTTGTCCACATAAGGGATACGTCCCTAAAACGTTCTAAAAAATTCAGGAAATTCAGATAATGATTTTAAGGTTAAGGAAAAGCATGTTACAACACAAAAAATCAAACAAGTAAAAAAAGGAGACCTAACTATAACCTCATATGCAACTACTGGTATCGCTGCAGTACAATCCTACAATAAGTCGTCTAGTAAAACGGATAGTTCAATAAGTGTGAAGTATTATAACACAATGTATTGGGATTCTTATACTAAATCAGGTACGACACAGTATTTCTTAAAAATAACAAAGGTTTATGGTAAATGGGAGTTCCTTGATAGCACAGTACAAATAACCAACAAAGATATTCTTGCAGTACAGGAAGGCCAAGGATATACTTCTGGTAAACATGTATATTATAACCAGATAATTGCCAACGATGTTTCCTCTTCTTATACAACAGCTTACGCCCCTAGTACTTGGGAAGCCGTTGCAAGAGCAACAAGTGTAGGCCAAATTTCTTCAAAAGTAAGTTCCGATATTAAAAGAGGCACTGAAACTTGGTCAGGTTATTGTTCGTTGACCGAGGTACCGGGTTACCAATAATATCTTAAGGCGATAGGTGCTTATTAACCTGTCGCCTTGTTTAAAGAGGTGAGTGCATGCCAAACAACTTCTTTCAAAAACTTTTTCGACCAGAGAAGTGGGAAATTGTTTATTCAACACAAGATGTTCAAAAATACTCAGAAGTAATAGCCAAGCTTCAGGCAAAAAGTATTAGGACAAAAACAGAAACTTTCAGCGGTGGTGGTGGGCAAGGGGGGGGTTATGGTTTTGCAACAACCTATCATATCTTAGTTCGTGCAGATGATATCCATCTGGCCAACGATATCATTCATCATAGCAAATAAATTTATTTTTCTGCCACCAAGAGTAATCTGGCTTTTATATTTATCAATCTCCCTCGGACATGCTGAATCATCCACTCAATCAATCGGAACGCATAAACCATTTCTCGACGCGTTCAGTAGTACGAACGGGCGAAAAAAGAGGATATATGCCCTTATCATGGACATAGTATCCTCTTCTGATTAAAGCATGGATAAGGTGTCTGCCTCTCCTTTTCATTTTGCACTCGTCTAGGCCCAATTCCCATTTCGGAAGATCGGTTCTCGCTTGCCTTCCATAGTTTCCCCGTCGATGTTCATCTCAGACGAACCAATCATAAAGTCTACATGTGTGATACTCGTATTGATGCCGTACTGTTCCAGCTCTTCCTTAGTCATGCTCGCTCCATTTTGGATATTGACCGAGTAAGCATTGCCAATCGCCAAATGGTTGGATGCATTCTCATCAAATAACGTATTGTAAAAGATGATGTTCGATTGAGAGATGGGGGAGAGATGCGGCACCAAAGCTACTTCACCGAGATAATGAGAGCCTTCGTCGGTTTCAATTAGCTGTTTGAGAGACTCTTCACCCTTCGCTGCAGACGCTTCGACGATTCTCCCGTTTTTAAATGTCAGTGTAAAGTTTTCAATCAAGTTGCCGTGATAGCTTAATGGTTTCGTGCTGGTAACGGTTCCGTTTACACCTTCTCTGAGTGGGGCGGTGAATACTTCTTCTGTCGGCATATTGGCCATAAAAGAAACGCCTTTCTCATTCATGCTTCCTCCCCCGATCCAGATATGGTTAGGGGGCAGTTCGATGGATAACGATGTCCCGGGAGCTTCATAATGCAAGAGGCGATACTGTTTTGCGTTTAAATAGTCCACCTTGCTATTGAGAGCAGTGTGATGATCATGCCATGCATGCACAGGGTCGTTCGTATCAGCACGGGTTGCCCGGAAGATGGCATCCCACAATGCACCTTCCTGTTCTTCGGTCGGGAGATCTGGAAACACCATCGCGGCCCACTCCGGGGAAGGTACAGCGAGGACACACCAGCTTACTTTGTCCGACATGGAGTAGTTCCGGAATGTAGACAAGGCATGACCTGCCGTTTTATTCGCAGCAGAGATTCTATCCAGGCTCACCCCTTTTAACAGATCGGGATTGGAAGCAGTTATGTACAAGAATGCGGCGCCATTCTCAGCCATTTCTTCCAGGCCTTTCGCTTTCCACTGGGGATATTCATGAAACGCTTCATCTGGTGCCAGATCGAATTTCATCCTGGTCAGCTCATCGTCTGTCCAGTCAATATGTACGTGTTTTGCTCCTGCTTCATATGCTTTCCTGGCTACGGCTCGCACAAACGGAGCAGAAGAAATTGGGGCGTTTACGACTAGAGTTTGCATGGGCTGTACATTCACTCCCACTTTTACAGCCAATTCCGCATAGCGATTAAACAAAAGATCAAATGTCATGAAAGTATACCTCCTTTACCATTCCAAAAAGCTGCTTCCTTTCTATTATACCTTCCAAACTGGAAATACCTGCTATTTATTTTTCGATTTCCTAGGAAAGCGCAGAAACAGACATATTGTGTAACATTTCGATCTTGTTTATTTTTGAGAATTAGAGGAAAATTCGAAAGAGAATCAAACTTTAATAATAGAAAACATTTTATTGAACTACCGAGGGAGGCAAAAACAGTGAAAATAAGACAGACGCGTGAACAGGTAGATGCATCACTTACTTGGAACCTGAACGATTTGTTTGAGAGTCAGGAAACGTGGGAAAAGGAACTGGCAGATATTTTGAATCACCTGCCCGACGTTACTGTGTTTCAAGGTCAGTTACATACAAGTGCTAAAAATTTGCTGGCTTGCCTCGAAGCAAGAGAAGCGATTACGGTGCGGGCTCAGCTCCTGGCAAGCTATGCAAGCCTGCGGAGCTCCGAGGACGGGACGAATCCGCAAAATCAGGCAAATTCCGCGCGCGTAGGAGATGTGGTGTCGAAGCTAAACGCAGCCCTTTCCTTTATTCCGTCTGAGATCTTGGCTTTGCCGGATGGAGAAATCGAACGATTCCTGCAGGAAGAGCCTGGTTTGGAGCCATTCAGTAAGCATCTTTCTGATTTACTGGAAACAAAGCCGCATCGTCTATCGGCAGAAACGGAAGCAACATTAGCTGCACTG
Source organism: Brevibacillus sp. NRS-1366 (assembly GCF_050467985.1). NCBI lineage: Bacteria > Bacillati > Bacillota > Bacilli > Caryophanales > Paenibacillaceae > Brevibacillus > Brevibacillus sp. NRS-1366. The sequence goes on from NZ_JBITPN010000017.1 coordinate 338,911, forward strand.
GGCGAAGTATTTGCTGCACCGTATACGATTTATCAGCGCGGAAAATTATCCGACATGTCATTTGATTCCGTTACAGATGCTGAGGGAGTAGAGCACCCGGTATCATTTGCGCTATTTGAATCGGATTATGAGATGTCTTCCGATACCACACTGCGCAGAGCCGCTTACGAGTCCTTCTCGCATACGCTGGCATCGTATCAAAATTCCTTTGCGGCTGTGTATGCCACCGAAGTCAAAAAACAAACCGTTATGTCCCGTTTGCGCGGATATGAGTCCGTCACGGAGATGCTTTTGCATCCACAGCAGGTATCACTTTCAATGTACCACAACATTCTCGATATCATCGGTACAGAGCTAGCGCCACATATGCGCCGGTTTGCAAAGCTGAAAGCCAAAGAACTGGGATTGGAAAAGCTCTCGTTCTGCGATTTGAAAGCGCCGCTTGATCCAGAGTTCAGCCCGCCAATTACGGTTGAAGAGGCAGGACGGACCATCAAGGCAGCGCTGCAAGTAATGGGACCTGAATATGCCGCTATCATGGAAAAAGCGCTGAACGAAAGATGGATCGACTACGTGGACAACGTAGGGAAATCAACAGGCGCATTCTGTTCAACGCCATACAGCAACCATTCCTACATCTTAATTACGTGGTCGGGAAATATGCGCAGTGCGTTCACACTTGCCCATGAGCTGGGACACTGCGGTCACTTTGTTTTAGCAAATGAGAATCAGAGCTATACCAATGCCCGTCCTTCAATGTATTTTATTGAAGCACCATCGACGATCAACGAGCTTTTGTTGGCGCAACACATCATGGAGCAATCGGATGATCAGCGTCTGAAGCGCTGGGTCATTTTGCAGTTGATGAATACGTACTACCACAATTTTGTGACCCACTTGCTGGAAGGTCAGATGCAACGGAAAGTGTACGAAGCAGCGGGGCAGGACGTACCGTTGACCGCGAAAAAGCTGTCAGAATGGAAGGGTCAAGTGCTTTCCGATTTCTGGGGTGATGCCGTTGATCTGGACGAAGCGGCGAGCCTTACCTGGATGCGCCAGCCCCATTACTACATGGGCTTGTACCCGTACACGTATGCAGCCGGTTTGACAGCATCTACAGCGATGGCAGCAAGCATCAAGGATGAAGGACAGCCTGCCGTTGATCGCTGGCTGGAGGTGCTGAAAGCAGGCGGAACGAAGAGACCGCTGGAACTGATGAAGCTTGCGGGCGTCGACATGTCTGATCCCAAGCCGATTCGTAATGCTGTAGCCTATGTAGGCAGTCTCGTAGACGAGTTGGAAAAACTGTTTTAAAATAAGGAAGAAAAAAATGCGGGGCTTGTGATTGCGAAAGCGTCACAAGCTTTTTTTACTGCGAACGCAGCATCCGAAACGAATTTTTGAAGGGTGGGCAGGAGAACGACAGATGAGAGCCTTTACGGAAAGAGCTATAACCATTATTACGAATATTCCCGAGGGGCGAGTCATGACCTACGGACAAATCGCAGCCTTGGCGGGGAGCCCTAGGGGAGCCAGGCAGATTGTGCGCATTCTCCATTCCATGAGCAAAAAGTACAAGCTTCCATGGCATCGAGTGATCAATGTAAAAGGTAAAATCGGACTTCAAGAGGAGGAATCATTCACCTTGCAAAAGATGTACCTACAAAGTGAAGGGGTAGTTGTGTCAGAGGCGGGGGAAATAGAGCTTTCTCTCTATCAACATCATCCCATTGGGGAAGAATAACGAAAAGGCATGCTAATGCACGCCTTTTTCTTTTGCTCATCAAATATTAATAGCCAACTTCAACCGAGGCGATCACCACGTAAGCGAGATCATTCTTATCTTCTTTTTCAGCGATGACGACCCCGCTGCTAGTCAGCATCCCACCGTCGATGACTTCAAAAGAAACGGTCCCATACGGCAATTCTGCCCTCACCGTCTCTAGATCCAGCTTGTCTTTGTCTGCTGGAACGGCCAATCGAACGTTTACTTTCATGTTATGGATGTCGTTGTCAGGAAGGACAGAGCGAAGACCAGGCATCGAATTATGGTGAATGGCATTTTGAACAGCACGAATAGCTGCTTTGGTAATGTTTTGTCCATGCAGATCAATACCCATCCCGATTTCAATAAACATGACTTTATCCATTGCTGCAATCACTCCTCATCAGAGTCTTCTATTATTTGTTTTGTTCCTCTTTATCTTACCATGTTTGATAGGGAAAGCTTCCCCTTCCATAAACACTTGAGAAAACTGTTTTTTAGACACACCGTATTGTATTTATTGCCTGGACATGTCATCATTACTTGTTGGTAACAACGCAGTTGACGATTCTTTTCATTATTGGAGGCAGGACAGAAGTGGAACGGTATCCTTTTACGTACGATCCGTCACAACCATTTATCTCGCAGGTGAGCGAGTGGGTAGCGGACGTATTTTATGACATTTTGCCAGAAGCAGGATTTGAAGTGCGAGACGAGCAAATTTACATGGCGTTTCAGCTGGAACGTGCCTTTGCCGAAAAACAAACCATTTTTGCCGAAGCAGGGGTAGGTACAGGAAAGACACTCGCTTATTTGCTATACGCGATCTGCTATGCTCGCTATACGAGAAAACCTGCGATCATCGCCTGTGCAAATGAGTCATTGATCGAGCAACTGGTCAAACCCGAAGGGGACATTGCCAAACTGGCACAGCATTTGAACCTGTCGATTGATGCCCGCCTGGGAAAATCCCCTGATCAGTATGTTTGCCTACGCAAGCTAGATGAGGCCAGATACCAGCCGGAAGAGGGAGAGGCCTTTGCGCAGATTTACGTGGAATTGCCCTCTTTTGTGCACACACACGAAGCCCTGCAATCCTTTTATCCATATGGAGATCGAAGTACCTATCCAGACCTGGACGATGAACAATGGGCAAAGATAAATTGGGATACCTTTCAAGATTGTTTTGCCTGTGAAAAACAGCATCGGTGTGGACAAACGTTATCCAGAAACCACTACCGCCAGTCAGCGGAATTAATCATTTGTTCCCATGACTTTTATATGGAGCACGTGTGGACGTATGAAGCCAGAAAACGGGGCGGTCAGCTCCCTCTGCTTCCCAATCACAGCTCCGTCATTTTTGATGAAGGTCATCTGCTGGAGCCTGCAGCACAAAAGGCACTGACCTACAAGCTGAACCATACTGTTTTTGAAGATATCATCACGCGTCTACTCAAGGGAGAAATCAGGGAATCGCTGGCGGTAGCCGTCGAAGAGGCCATTGCCCAAAGTGAGGAATTGTTTACGCGATTGGATGAAGAGAGCAAGGCAGTCGTTGGGTCGAATCGGAAGGAAATTCACTTTCACCCCGAGGTGCTTCAAGCGATCCACCGGTTCACCGGTTTAGTGGATTGGATCGAAGAAGAACTGGCACTGGAAAGCGGTCTCTACACATTGGATGAGTTTCAGCTTCGGATCGTGGGGGAGCATTTGGAAATGATGCAGTTGGCACTTCAATTGTTTCAAGACCCAGACCATGTCATTTCATGGATGACCGAAGAAGTAACAGGTCCGACATTGATCGTGATGCCAAAAATGGTACAGGAAGTGCTTCGCGAGCGTGTCTTCTCTCAAAATATGCCGATTATCTTCTCGTCGGCTACGCTCTCAGTAGATGGGTCTTTTCAATTTGTAGCAGACAGTTTAGGAATTGAAAAATATCTCTCTTTTTCTGTTCCTTCCCCGTATCATTACGAGGAGCAGATGCAGGTGTTTGTGCCAACATTGACTGGTGGTGATATCTTCGCTGAGAAGATGAGTGCGGCGATTCAGCAAATAAGCAAGACAGAAGGCCGGGCATTGCTTTTGTTTACGTCGATGGAAGAAATGAAACAGTTTAAACAGGCGATTGTGTCCTACCCTGAGTGTGCTCATCTGCAGTTCTTCTATGAAGGCGATCAAGAAATTAGTCATCTGATCTCCAGTTTTCAAAATGACGAGCATAGCAGCCTCTGTGCGGTCTCTTTGTGGGAAGGACTTGATATACCAGGGCCATCGCTGTCGAACGTGCTGATCTGGTCTCTCCCTTTCCCACCCAATGATCCCGTATTTACAGCGAAGAGAAAAGGCGCGGAATCTGCCTTTGATGAAGTGGACTTGCCTTACATGCTGCTCCGTCTTCGCCAGGGTATCGGCAGATTGATTCGTTCGAGTGAGGATCGCGGGATCGTAACGATCTGTAGTGAAGAATTACACCATAATGAAAAACTGCGGCAGCACGTGAAGAACATTTTCCCGCAAGGCGTGGAGTGGAATGAGTTACATCCGAATTTACGGCCGTAAGAACAGGCGAGATGGATAGGTATGACACTTCTGTTACGTTCGACCCAATCTGGAATCTAAAGGGCGTACGAATGTTATAATAGAGATTCATACGAGAAAGAATGAAAAGTAGAATGTTACGGGGAAGGTGTTCATGATTGGGTAACGTCGATTTTGCCAGCTTGCCATGGAGTTTGTTCTGGGTAGGGATCACCTATTTTTTGGTAACGGGTGTTTTCTTTTGTCTAGGCTTCATGCGATTAGTATCTCAACGTGTGAAGAGTGGCGTCGTATGCATGCTCATAGCCGTAATCAGTGGTGCATTTTTCTTGAATTATTTGTTTACCCATCACATTTAATGATTCTGTTGTACTGATTTTTTTGTTTGCAATAATCCATTTGTAGCTGATTTTCGAGTGAGCTGCTGGCAGAAATTATGGCCGGCAGCTCCTTCTTTTTTTTAGTGCGATTTACCGGGAAAAATCCGCTTTACATTGTTAACAATTTGTAACGCGTTTTGCCTGAGTGCCGTCTTATAATCAGGATACGCAAGATTCCCTCTTGCAAGAGAGAACCTTGTGGACGTCCGGGTAATTTCATTGAATTGCCGGGAAGGATCGAGGCGATGCAGCATACATAAGTAAGAAGGAGAAAGAAAGTCAATTGACAGTGTGTAGTTTTTCACATCCTGAATACGGGCAACGATGATTGGAATAATTCATCATCCATAAAGATTATGAACGAGACCAACCCCGTTTTCTTCCTCTTATTAGAAATCTGGGGTTTTTGCATTCATTTGGCACGCATTTCCCGATGTGTATTGGCTGCCCCCGTCCACTTGCGTAAGGAAAACAGAACAGATTAAAAGGGGAGTATGCAGATGAGCTGCATGGCGAGAACGGTAATCAAACAAATCATGAACACATGGGAACATGTACATCATGGAGGAAGCAAACAAAACGACGTAATGCAGACTCGTAGGCAAATGAGCAGAGGAGGCCGTCACGATGCCTGAACCGATCAAAGGCACCAGCCGATACATGGCCGGCATAGACGGACTGAGAGCTCTGGCTGTACTTGCAGTGATTGTGTATCACCTGAATTACAATTGGGCGCCAGGAGGACTGTTAGGAGTCGGCATCTTTTTCGTCCTCTCCGGTTACCTGATTACCGATTTGCTCATTGCCCAGTGGACTCGTCATGGTCGACTCGATATGAAGGATTTCTGGATACGCAGGGCAAGACGATTACTCCCTGCTTTATTACTGCTACTCATCGTGGTGGTCGCTTGGGTAGCTTTTTTTTCGCCGTCGCAGATGTCCACTGTGCGCGGGGACGTACCAGCTGCTATTTTGTATGTAAGTAACTGGTGGCTGATATTTCAACAGGTCTCTTATTTTGAAAAGTTTGGTCCTCCATCTCCATTGGGGCATTTGTGGTCGCTTGCGGTGGAGGAGCAATTTTATTTAATCTGGCCACTCCTGCTTGCTTTTGGATTGAAGATTGTCAGACGTCGAGGTCGGCTCATTTTCCTCACCTTGGCAGCTGCCACTGTTTCTGCACTGGCCATGGCCCTTTTATATGAACCAGGTCTTGATCCCAGCCGGGTGTATTACGGGACGGATACACGGGTATTTGCCCTCTTGATTGGGGCTGTACTCGCGATGGCCTGGCCGAGTCGGAAGCTTTCTCTCCATATATCCCGCAAGGCCCGCGCTGCACTCGATGTAAGCGGAGGGCTAGGTCTTGCCATCCTGCTTTATAGCATTTGGAATACCAATCAGTATGACGACTTTTTGTATCGTGGCGGACTTGTCTTGTTGTCTGTGGTCAGTGCTGTCGTAGTTGCAGTCCTGGCACATCCGGCGAGTCGTTTAGGCAAATGGATGGGCTGCAAGCCTTTGCGCTGGTTAGGCGTAAGGTCGTACGCGATTTATTTGTGGCATTATCCGATCATCGTTTTGACCAGTCCGACCGTAGAACAGAACGATTGGAGCGTAATTCCCCGCGCGATCCTGCAAGTGACAGCAACCATTGTCCTGGCAGCCTTGTCCTGGAAATTCATCGAAGAACCGATTCGCCGCGGAGCGTTGGGCAGAATTTGGTCTAGGCTGCGTACCGGGCAACCAGGGCAGCCGTCAAAAAGGTACACGCGCTGGATCGCATCGACATGCGCTATCGTATTGTGCGTGACCTATTTCGGAGTTGCTTCCCTTACATCTGATGCAACAGCAAGTAAACCGAGTTCGGATACAGAAATGGCAGACTCGTCACAATCCACTGGATCGGCACAATTGCCGGAAGAGCAAGGGATGGGCGATAGCCAGCTTCATTCGAACACCGATCCTGTCACTTTGACTGCTCCGAGTAGTTCCAGCAAGCCCTCCACAGAGGCCAGGCCGAATGCTGCTGCGAAGACTAATGATACATCTAAACCACCGAAAGTAACGAATCCGCCAAATAAAGAGAATGTAGGGCCCGAAAAACAAAATGACACATCAAAAGCCGCGAAGCCTGATGATACCGATGCAGCCGAGAAGCCAGATGAAACGCCGGCTTCGGGCGAGCAGGATCAAGCGACTGTACCCGAAGAACTGGTAGTTGGTTCGGGGAATGGCATCACAGCTTTGGGTGACTCGGTCATGCTCGATGTTGCTCCTCATCTGGAAAAGCTCTTGCCTGGAATTGTCATTGATGCCAAAATTGGCAGACAGATGTCACAAGCACCTGATCTCGTGGCAAAGCTCAAGGAAAAGGGATTGATTGGAAATCGAGTGATTATTGAGTTAGGGACGAATGGGTCTTTTAGCAAGACTCAGCTAGAGAAGCTGCTTCACTCTTTGGACGGGGTCGAGCATATCATTTTAGTGAACACCAGGGTTCCGAAGCCATGGGAGAATGTAGTGAACACAACCTTGGCAGAAGTAGCTGCCTCGTATCCGCACACAAGCCTGATCGACTGGTACGCGGCAAGTAGTGGCAAAAGCTCATACTTCTATAAGGACGGCGTACACCTCAATCCAGAGGGCTCCAAAGTGTATGCGGCACTGTTAGCCAAAGCAGCCCACTCCCCGCACATGGAGAAACAACCTGCTGCCGAAGGTGACAATCCGACAGTACAGGAAGCAAATGATGAAGGATCAGTGGGCAAGTAACCACTTTCCTTCTACCACAGGTCTTTTCATTTTTGCGAAAAGGGGATGAGCTTGATATGAAGCCAAAAGTGATCGTTTATAAAAAACTAGAGCCTGTCGTGCTGGAATATGTGCAGGAGGCTTGCGAAGTTGTATATTTTGAAAAAATAGATGAAAATACAGCGGCTGCATTTTATGAAGAGCTGAAGAATGCCGAGGGACTCTTGGGCTCAGGATTAAAAGTAGATCATGAACTGCTGGAAAAGGCACCGCATTTAAAGATCGTTAGCAATATTTCAGTGGGCTACGACAATCTCGATATTTCCGAGCTGAATCGCAGAGGGATCATGGCGACAAATACGCCAAATGTCTTGAATGAAACAGTGGCGGATACGATGATCGGACTTTTGCTCGCAGCAGCGAGAAGAATACCTGAACTCGACCATTATGTGAAGTCAGGAAAGTGGACTTCTCACCTTACGCCTACGCATTTTGGGGTGGATATGCACCACAAGACATTAGGGATTATTGGAATGGGGCGCATAGGTGCAGCCATTGCCAAGAGAGCTCATTTCGGCTTTGGTATGAATATTTTGTACCACAACCGGACACGCAACGAAGAAGTAGAACGGACATACATGGCGACCCACCGTACGCTGGAAGAATTGTGTCAGGAAGCAGATTTCATCTGCCTTATGGTACCCTTGACTCCAGAGACGAAGAACCTCATTGGAGAAACAGAGTTCGCTCTCATGAAGAATACGGCTATATTCGTAAATGGCTCACGGGGTGCTACTGTTGATGAGGAGGCATTAGTCGGGGCGTTGCAAAATGGACAGATTTTGGCAGCGGGCTTGGATGTGTTTGTAGAAGAACCCGTACGTCACGATCATCCACTCCTTTCTATGCCGAATGTAGTGACCCTGCCACACATTGGTTCTGCTACGTCAGAGACGAGGATAGGGATGGCTCAGTTCGCAGCAGAAAATCTGGTTCTTGGTTTACAGGGTAAAAAACCTCCGGCTCTACTGACCCAGGATCCTTCCAATCGTTAATACGGCACCTAACTCTACCGCCCAACACAAGAAAAGCCAAATTTCTCCGGCGAATCCACGGGAAATTTGGCTTTTCATTTTGCTATCATCTATTTACCCTAGCACTTTACAATTCAAAAATAATTCCCATCAGGGAGTAGATGATGACTGTCGAAAAAAGAATCGTCATATGAAGAAGGGAAAAGATAAACATGGATTTTGCCCATTTCTCTGAATCCATTTTTTTATAACCAAACATGCTTAAAATGAGCCAGGAAATGCTCAGGAGCAGGGCTACTAACATCAAACCCGTACTTAAAGTACCGAAAAGAAAACTGACAGCAATCAGGACCACCAAATAAACATTCGTCTGGACATATGTTCTCTTTACGCCCTTGACTACTGGAAGCATCGGGACTTTTGCAGCTTTATACTCGTCGTGCTTACGAATAGCAATCGCATAGAAATGAGGCATCTGCCAAATGACGGTAATCACAAAGAGTCCGAGAATGGCGGGATGTGTAATGTCTGGATAGATCGAAGCCCACCCGATAAGAGGCGGCATAGCTCCGGAAATGCTTCCAATCTCCGTGTTATAAATGGTCCTTCTTTTACTCCACATCGTGTAGGGGACAACATAAAAAAACAATCCTAGAAACCCTAGGAAAGCTGCTAGAGTAGTTGTGAAAGCAAGAGTTGCCAATCCCACGATGGTCATGCATATTGCAAGCCACAGTACTGTTTTTGGCTTTATTTCACCAGTTACAGTTGGTCTCTTTTTGGTTCTCTCCATGATTGAATCAATATCTCGATCATACAAATTGTTAAAAGCTCCAGCGGCACCCATTACCAAGCTCGAACCGATCAGAGCAAAGAGTATTTCTGGAAGCTTCTCAATCAGGCTGATGTGATATGTATATAATGCCAATGTCAATCCAGCAAACATTGGAATCAGGTTTGATTTAATAATTCCGGTCTTAACGGTTTGCGCCAAAATGGATAGTATGGATTGTTTTGACGTTGTTAAGCTAGCTTCCTCTCGCATTATTACCCACCTCCATTTATTGTACCTATATAGAAATTTCGTCCTGCTATTTACATACTAATACAAATTTATATACTATGTGGTATATTAATGCTGTCTGGAATGGTTGTCAAGAGAGGGAGAAGGAAGAATGGTCAGACGAAGAGTAACCCAGGAGGAGAGAAAAAAGGCGACAAGGCAATTGCTTTTAGAATCGGCCGCTCGGACCTTTGCTCATTTAGGCTTTCATGGGGCTTCGGTTGATAAAATTGCAGAGTGCGCTGGATTCAGTAAAGGGGCGGTGTATGCTCATTTTAGTTCCAAAGAAGTGCTCTTTCTGGCAATCATGGAACAGCAAATGCACCTTCATGTCCACAACATTCAGCAAGCAATAGACCAGCATCATTCATTATCGCATTTTATTGAATCGATGGATGAATACTTTGATTCCGTGAGGCAAAAAAATCGAACATGGAGCATGCTCCATATGGAATTTCTGCTCTACGCGATGCGTGAAGAATCGGTACGCCATAAATGGTCTGCCATGATAGCGGAATCAATCGAACAAATCTCCAAAGCGATCGAGAAATTGAAGGCAAAGCAAACGCAAGGAGCGCGACTTTCCACGGTAGAGCTCGCTTGGACTATCCTTTCATTAGAAAATGGCATGGCAATCTTTTATTATATGGACGAAGACAATGTCCCCTCTCACCTCTATGGAAAAGCATTACATAAATTGCTTGATCCGCCAAGCCTAGAAGATTTGAAAAATCGGTGAACTGTTTTTTCTGGAGCTGCAAAAGACACCATCAGTTGAAGGTGTCTTTTTTCCCTTGTTATTTTGCCTGAGGAGTGGATTGTTATGAGCAAAACCATTTTTCTCCAATTCAATCACAAAAAAATAAAAGTCTGAAGCTGTAATATCGCTTGATCCAAAAACACGGTGCGGTTTCGCAGCTTATTGAATGGATCGGTATGAAGCGATCTACCATTTTACGGAATAGCTATTAGCCGATTCCATGTTTGCCCCGGTGCAATTGTGTCTAAAAGAACATAATTTGTAATAAAGTATAGCAGTTAAACTCATGGACTTTTCTTTGCTTCTCATGTACGATTGCTACGATAAGAATAATGAGACGGTTGAAAGAAGGCTTAAACCATGATTCGGTCGTACTTGCTGTTGCTGTTTTGCGTAACGCTGTGGGGCAGTAATTTTGTGTTTGGGAGCATTCTCGTGAAAGAGTTTCCTCCGCTTTTTCTGGCAGATGTCAGGTTGTTATTCACCTCCATGTTTTTGCTTGGCTACGCCTGGTTGACCAAAAAGTTCGTGAAAATCAGGCCTCGAGAGCTGGGACTTTTGATTTTGCTTGGGCTGGTTGGGACATTGGCGAATCAAACCGCCTATTTCAACGGTTTGCTTACGACTGATGCCACTACGGCTTCTCTGATTTTATCCATGGCTCCCATCGTGACGGCAGTACTCGCTTCGTTGTTTTTGAAGGAACAATTTACTTTGCGTATGAAGATCGGTTCTGGACTGGCGCTCGTAGGAACCTTTTTTGTCGTGGGGATTGGTGCCGGATTATCCATCTCCAAAGGGGTTCTGCTCATCGTGATCGCGATGATTACCTTCTCATCCTCGATGATCATTATCCGCAAGCTGACGCAGACGATGCACCCGTTTATTTCCACCGTGTATTCGACGACAATGGGTACACTTTTTTTGACGCCTGCCGCATTGCTGACACTCGATCCGACTGCCAAGATCAGTCATGAGGGGTGGGCATGGCTGCTGCTGATTTTAACAGCTATCCTGATGCAAGGAGTATGCGGGATTGTATGGAACCAACAATTGCAAATTGTAGGTACGGGAAAAGCAGCCATTTTCCTCAATTTGCAGCCATTTGTCGCCATGCTCGTTGGGTTTTTGCTTTTAGGGTCCGAGGTTACCTCTGTTCAAGTCGGTGGTTCTCTTTTGATTGTTGCCGGGGTGATCGTAGCATCTGTTCGCTCTAAGAAAGCGTCTCATCCGACAAAAACACCAGTATTGCCAAAACGGGCAAAATCGGTCTAATCTTTTGGATTTACAAAAAAGAGCAAAATAAAGCGTAAACAAGAAAAAGAGGGAGCAAATTCCCTCTTTTTTCTTTGTTTACGCTTTTTTCTTTATCAGCGAACAAACTACAGAGTGCCATTTTCAACAGGCGAGGGGAGTACACGATAGATTTTGCGAGGTCTGCCCCGATTGGTAGGGGTTTCTTCACCGATTTGTTCGATAATGTTGTGTTCAGCCAAGTCACTTAATATCCTTCGTGCATTTCGCTGCGTCATACCCATCCACTCAGCCATATCGGTAGAGCTGATATAATTTTGGCCCAAAGCTTTTTGCACAGAGATGATCTTGTTTAAAGTGGTAATGCTCACACCTGCTTTTTTTAGGCTCTCGCTAATTTCTTTATCTTCGGTCCAATAGCCATAGCTGATGCTCTTCGTTTGTTGAAGTGGACCTTCGATCGAGCCGTCTGAATCAACCAAAATGGCGGCTTTCGTATGTTTTTTGGCGTGAACTAGCGCCAGTTGGGCATTTCGCTCAGCCGATAGAGCTGTCACTCCAAAGCCGATTCCCATGTTGGCCGTTGAATTCGTCAGAAGCATGATTTTTTCTAGAATAATTGTCGGATGAAACGCAGGATGATCGTCTAAGGAACCGCGAGTGGAGAAAATAATGAACTTATAGTTCCCTAATGCCACGAAGCTGCCCGAAATCGCCTCGGTGTAATCGAGAATGATTTCCTGAAGCTTGAGATCGAGGCGCCGCAGATCGTATGCATTTGTTGGCTCATTTGCGAGCCTTTCCAGATCTGAAACTTCGATTAATTGGACAGCGATTTGCGAACGTTTAAAGTGCAAGGTTTCTCCTTCTTGCACGATTTGTTTATAAATTTCACGAAAAGTCAGTCGCGTAAATCCCATCCGGTACACTTTGATGCCTTTGCGCTTTAATTCTTCCGCAGCAGAGAGCATCCCAGTCACGCAAGCATCGACTTTACCCTCACTGAACAGGGATGAATGATAGTTGACCCAATGATTGGTAAGTTTAAATTCGACATACGGATTTAAATAGGGCTTTTCACAGAAGAGTCCCAATTCTTCAAGCGTTTCGCGAAAATGCGCTTCGGAAACGGTATCAAAACTGACTCGGTCAAGCGACAATCCGTCACGGTAAACCAATTCCAAAAGAACTTTTGTCAGAACACTTGCATTTATTTGTGGATAAAAAGCTTTTTGTTTCTGGAGATGCTCCCGTGCCATTGAGTAGGGGCCAATTCCAGAGAAAAACCAGACGTCTACCTCCTGGTTATTCTCCGAAACGATGGCTTCCGCTTCTTCAGCGCGGTGATAAGTGTATGGAACGAGTACGAGCTGATCAGAAAACTCTTGACCGACACTTACCATCATTTCGACTGAATCTTTAGGACCTATTAAGCCGACTCTAATGATCATCATTTCCTCCAAACAAACGATAAACTACCGATTACTCTATTCGTCACACCGTGTATTGATCCTCTTTTCGGCATCATAGTACGTTTTGTGTTCATATGCAAATGCAGTATACCTCCATTCAGTTTAAAGGGCATGGTGGATAGAAGAGTGCAAAAATTTTTAGAGAATAAAGGCTTGAATAGAGAAAAAATCGTTTATTTACCTTGCTTATGTAGTCATTATTTCCGAAATTCTATAAAATTTCAAGAAAAAATGAAATTCAGAATTGACACGAAATACGGACACCACGTATATTGTTGAATTAAGGAGTGTTTTAGGTGTATTTCCGTTAAGGGGGTGTGGGTAAAGTCGTTAATTCCTTTTTCCTAAAAGGTGGATGTGACCGTTAGGCGGTCAGCAAAATGGTCGTTACTGTTTTGCATGTTTGGATAGGGGGCTTGTAGATGTCGCGTTATTTGCTAAAGAGAATTCTAATGATGGTGCTCACCTTGTGGATTATTGTGACGTTGACGTTTACACTGATGCACTTGATTCCGGGTGATCCTTTTGCATCTGAATCAGATCAGTTGCCCGAGCAGATATTACTGAACCTTCGTGCCAAGTATCATCTGGACGAGCCGCTTCCGATGCAGTATCTCTCTTATCTGAAAAGTTTGGCAATGCTTGATTTGGGACCTTCGATCAAATCAGAGACACGTGGTGTTAACGATATGATCCAAGACGGCTTTGGAGCTTCAGCACTGATCGGATTGCAGGCGATTGTTGTCGCATTGTTTTTCGGACTCCTTTTTGGGACAATTGCCGCACTAAACCGCAATACATGGATTGACTATGCAGCAATGGTAATGGCTGTCCTGGGTATTGCAGTCCCGAGCTTTATTATGGCACCGCTCTTGATCAACTATTTGGCGATCAAGTTGCCCTTGTTTCCCGTCGCCACACTTGCTAGCTGGAAGCACTCGGTTCTGCCATCGCTAGCACTTGCCTTTGGGCCTTTAGCAATTATTACTCGTTATATGCGGACAAGCATGATTGATGTAATGAATCAGAACTACATAAAAACAGCGGAAGCAAAAGGAATTCCAACCTTTTTAATCGTGATCAAGCACGGTATCCGCAACGCCATTTTACCGGTTGTCACCTTTTTAGGACCGCTTGTGGCAGGCTTGTTAACCGGAACGTTTGTCGTCGAAAAAATCTTCGCGGTTCCCGGCATCGGTAAATACTTCGTAGATGGCATTTTCAATCGAGATTATCCCGTTATTTTGGGAACGACTGTTTTTTACAGCGCCATCCTGGTGCTTATTATTTTCTTGATTGATATCGCCTATCTGTTTATTGATCCGCGAATCAAATTGTCGAGTAGGGGGAGGTAATCTATGGCGATGGATCAATCGGTGAATGAGCTATTTCGACCAAAAGTTCAAAAAACAGATGGACAGGTCGTCAAGATGCGGCCTAGCCTCACTCATTTTCAACAGGTTACTCGCAAATTGATCAGAAACAAGCTTGCCATGCTAGGCTTTATCCTCATCATTACGCTGGTGGCGATGGCGCTTGTAGGTCCGTATCTGGTGCCATACAGCTACTCGGATCAGAGTCTGTTAAATGCCAATCAGGAAATCTCCGGCGAGCATTGGTTTGGGACAGATGAGCTGGGGCGCGATATGTTTTCACGCACTTGGTTTGGGGCACGTATCTCTCTTCTCATTGGAATTACGGCAGCATTGATCGACTTGGTGATCGGAGTGACCGTTGGTGGAATCGCCGGATATATGGCGGGACGTGGAAAAAAGGGAGATCGAATCGACACGATTATCATGCGGATCATTGAAATCTTGTACGGTTTGCCGTATTTGCTCGTGGTGATCATGCTGATGGTCGTGATGGAACCCGGTATTCTCACGATTATTATCGCTCTGTCCGCAACAGGATGGACGGGAATGGCTCGCTTGGTTCGGGGCCAAATCCTGCAATTGAAAAACCAAGAATTTATTCTTGCTGCACAAGTACTTGGAGCAAAGTTTCCGCGGATTTTACTCCGTCATTTAATACCAAACACGATTGGAGTTATCATCGTGAACCTGACCTTTACGATTCCGTCGGCGATCTTCGCAGAATCCTTTCTCAGTTTCCTAGGCTTGGGTGTACAAGCTCCAATCGCTAGCTGGGGTACGATGACGAACGATGCGTTAGGGGTCATTTTAACAGGGGATTGGTGGAGATTATTCTTCCCGGCCTTGATGATCTCGCTTACGATGTTCGCTTTTAACGTATTCGGGGATGGGCTGCAGGATGCGCTAGACCCGCGGATACGTGAATAATCCTCGCGTAAAGGATAGGAGGAGTCAGACATGACAGAGCATTTGCTGCAAGTAGAGAACCTCCGGGTGCATTTTAAGACCTACGGGGGAGAAGTGCAGGCGGTTAGAGGGGTAACATTTCATGTGGATCGCGGTGAAACCGTAGCAGTTGTTGGTGAGAGTGGTTGTGGGAAAAGCGTGACTGCTCAAGCCATCATGGGGCTGATCCCGAATCCTCCCGGGCGAATCGTTGACGGTACCATTCATTTCGACGGTAAGTCCATCACCGGGATGTCCAAAAAGGAACTGCTCTCTGTCCGCGGGGCAGAGATCGGGATGGTCTTTCAAGACCCGATGACAGCGCTTAATCCGACGATGAAGGTCGGCGCTCAGATTGTAGAAGGGTTTGTGCGAACACATAGTGTGAGCAAGGAGGATGCGCGCAAAAAGGCTGTAGAAATGCTGCGGCTGGTAGGGATTCCAGACCCGGAAAAACGGATTGACCAATACCCACATGAATTTTCTGGTGGGATGAGACAGCGCGTGGTGATTGCCATTGCACTGGCAAATACACCCAAGCTCGTCATTGCGGATGAACCGACGACAGCACTGGATGTTACGATTCAAGCGCAAATTCTCGATTTATTAAAAGAGCTTCAAGAGAAGCAGCAACTTTCCATCGTAATCATTACCCACGATCTTGGGGTCGTCGCAGAAATTGCGCATCGTGCCGTGGTCATGTATGCCGGGATCGTGGTGGAAACAGGGAAAGTCGAAGATATTTTCGCCAATCCGAAGCATCCGTACACATGGGGCTTGATGCGCTCCTTACCGCGCATTGATGGGATTGAAAAAGAGCGGCTGGTACCCATCAACGGTTCGCCACCTGATTTGTTTGATCCGCCAAAAGGATGCCCGTTCGCGGCACGCTGCCAGTTTGCGATGGAAATTTGCGAACAGCAGATGCCTCCAGTTACCGACTTTTCACAGGGACATCAAGCCGTATGCTGGCTGCATGATTCACGGGCACCCAAGATCGAAGAACTGGTGGCAGCAGGGAGGCAGACGGGATGAGCGAAGCGTTGGTTGAAGTAAAAAATCTAAAAAAGCATTTCGAAATTGGCAATGGAGTCCAGCTGAAGGCAGTAGACGGTGTTTCGTTTACCATTAATCGCGGCGAGACCTTGGGCCTCGTGGGAGAGAGCGGATGCGGCAAGTCGACGCTGGGGAGGACGATGATTCGCCTCTATGAAAATACAGACGGCGAGGTTCTCTTTAAAGGAAAGAATGCGCATCAGCTGAAAGGAAAAGACGCTGCTAAGTTTCATCGCGATGTGCAGATGATCTTTCAAGATCCGCAGGCGAGTCTCAATCCGCGGATGACCGTCATGGACATTATTGCAGAGGGACTGGATATTCACGGTTTGTCCCGGGGGGCTCGGGCAGACCGAGTAAAAGAACTGCTCGAGTTGGTTGGTCTTTCGAAAGCCCATGCCAGCAGATTCCCACATGAATTCAGTGGCGGTCAAAGGCAACGGATAGGGATTGCCCGTGCTCTCGCAGTGGAGCCAGAGTTCATCATCGCGGACGAGCCAATCTCTGCCCTAGATGTGTCCATTCAGGCGCAGGTCGTCAATCTTCTCGAAGACTTGCAACAGGATAGAGGTCTTACTTATTTATTCATCGCCCACGATTTGTCGATGGTAAAGCACATCTCGACGCGAATCGGCGTGATGTATTTAGGAAAAATGGTGGAAATGGCGAGCAGCTTTGAGCTTTACGCTGAACCGCTCCATCCCTATACACAGGCGCTCTTGTCGTCCATCCCGATACCTGATCCAACGATCAAGCGGGAGAGAATCATCTTGCAAGGCGATTTGCCGAGTCCTGCCAATGCGCCTAGCGGATGCGTATTTCGAACACGCTGCCCAAAGGCTACACCTCAATGCGCGGCAGAAGTGCCCGAGTGGAGGGAAGTAGGGTCTAACCACTGGGTAGCTTGTCATCTCTATCAGTAGTTCGATTTTATCTTAATATACAGGGGGAAACATTGTGAAGAAATTTGCTGCATTCGCTTTGTCACTATCGCTTGTCATTCCAGCTCTTGCTGGTTGCGGTGGTAGCGGCAGTACAGCGCCAGCCGGTGGAGAAGGTTCCGCGAGTACACCTGGAGCGGCGGTCAAACAAGAAGTCGTATTCAATGCCAAATCTGAGCCACCTGATTTGAACCCACTTACGTCCACTGACACGACATCGTTCTGGATTATGGACCACCTGGGTGAAGGACTGTACACGAAAGACAAGGAAGGCAATCCGATTTTGGGTACTGCCAAAGAAGTGAAGCTTTCCGATGACAAGCTGAAATACACGTTCATCCTGCGTGATGATGCAAAGTGGACCAACGGAGAGCCAGTAACCGCTGAAGATTTCGCATTCACCTTCATGAAGCATATTGATCCAGCAACAGCTTCTACGACTGCGTATCTGCTATATTATATCAAGGGTGCCGAGGCGTATAACAAAGGTACTGGTAAAGCAGAAGATGTAGGCATCAAAGCAGTCGATGAGAAAACGCTGGAAATCGAGCTGGTTGCACCAACCTCCTATTTTGACAAAATGCTGGCTACTCGTTACTGGCATCCAATCAACAAAAAAGCTGCGGAAGCAAACCCAAAATGGGCAGCGAATGCGGACAGCTACATTTCCAACGGAGCATACAAGCTTGTTTCTTGGAAGCATGACTCCGAGCTGGTCATCGAAAAGAACGAAAATTATTGGAACAAAGACGATGTAAAAATGGAGAAAATCACCTGGAAAATGGTGAACGATGCTACTACCTCTTATCAAATGTATAAGAGCGGTGAGCTTGATTTTAACAAAGAAATGTCATCTGACATCCTAGCCCAAGCAAAATCGGGCCCAGACTATAAATCCGTTCCTTACTATGGCACGTACATGTACATGTTCAATGTAACCAAGGAACCGTTTACCAACAAGAAGGTTCGTCGTGCGTTTGCGATGGCACTTGATCGTAAAGCTTTGACCGAGATGGTTAGCCAAGGTGGCGAGACGCCAGCGTACTCGATGGTTCCACGCGGAGCGATCACACCGTCCGGAAAAGACTTCCGTGAAGAAGGCGGCGACTACTTCAAGGAAGATGCAGCAGAGGCGAAGAAGCTACTCGCAGAAGGGATGCAGGAAGAAGGTTGGTCTACCCTTCCAGAAGTAACCCTCATGTATAACACTGATGAGAGCCACAAGAAAATTGCCCAAGCGATTCAAGAAATGTTCAAGAAAAACCTCGGTGTTGATGTGAAAATGACCAACCAAGAGTGGAAAGTATACTTGGATACAACCAGACAAAAGAACTATCAAATGGGCCGTATGGGTTGGGTAGGTCAAATCAGCGATCCAGCTTTCAACCTCGATTACTACCTAGGTGACAGTCCGAACAACCGTACTGGCTGGGTGAACAAAGAATACGATGCACTGAATATGGCTGCAAAAGTAGAACAAGATCCGAACAAACGTATGGAATTGCTGCACAAGGCAGAAGAAGTTTTGATGGATGATATGCCATTTATCCCGGTCTATCACTACCAACAAAACTATCTGGTGAAACCAGGCCTCGAAGGTCTGACTTACCCTGTCAATGCATTCCCAAGTGCACGTTGGGCAACGAAAAAATAGAAAAAAAAGAGGAGATTCTCCTCTTTTTTCTCTTTATACCTTGAAGTCTTAAAGCCTGATTTACTCACACCATTACATACTTACACCGACATGAGAGGATGATTTCCCATGATTTTGGACTATTTACAAGTGAAATCAGCATATCAATTGAAGGTGGTACCTAAAAAGCGAGAGCTGACCTTCCTCAGCAAACTGACAGGAATCGCTCAATTGTATTGCTGGAATGAAGAGGGCCAAGCACCTGAACAGATGACGTTTCTGCCTGATCGGGTTGTTGAGGTCGACCATTCGCCGTGCGGAACCAAAACTGTGGTGGGGATGGACTGCAAAGGGGATGAACGACAGCAGTTCTTTTTGTTGAAAGATAAAGGAGCTACGGTGAAACCATTGACGGAGGCGCCGGCTTACTTCCATTACTTTGGCGGCTGGTCTCCATGCGGAGAAAAAATTGCTTGGTCTAGCAACCGTCGGCACCCACGTTGCTTCGATATTTTCGTTCAACATGTAGACAGTGGCGAGTATGAAGAAGTTTTTCGGTATGACGGACGCTGTGATCCAGTATGCTGGCTGCCAGATGGACGCGGCCTGATTTTTAGTGTACAGGAAACCAATATCGACAATTCTTTCTATGTCCTTGATCTGCAGACAAGGGAAGCCAAAAAGCTGCCGATCTGCACGCATCAAGCCAGGTATCATTCGCTTCAACTGACAAAAAACGGTCAGCATGGTTATCTCGTAACGGATCGGGATGAAAATACGATGGCGCTATGTCGCTTTTCGTTGGATAGCGACCAACTGGACAAGCTCGTCCATGTGTCTAAATGGGACATTGAAGAAGTCAAGCTGTCTGCCGATGAACAGTCACTGGCATTTACCATCAATGAAGGTGGAAGGTCGGCTCTTGCCCTGTACGCATTAAATGACCGGCAGTGGTCCAAGGCCGGAAACGTGCCGGATGGCGTCATCACTTCAGTTTCATGGCTGTCGGAAGATCAGGTTGCCTTTGTGTTAAAAAGCCCTACGCTGCTAGGTGATGTTTGGACGTATACGATTTCTTCTGAAGGGAGCAAACAGGTGACAAAGATTGGACGATCAGAAGCGATCGAAGCGACACTGATCGAGCCGGAATTACGCACCTTTCAATCGTTTGACGGTTTGGAAGTTCCCTATTTTCTCTACGCAAAGGAACGGAAAAAAAATAGCCCGGTGGTTGTGTACGTCCACGGAGGGCCCGAAAATCAAATCCGGGCAGAATACCATCCGGTTTTTCAGTACCTGGCGAACCAAGGCTTTACAGTAGTAGCCCCCAATGTCCGGGGAAGTATGGGGTACGGCCGTGCATACGTCAAATTGGATGATGTACGCAAACGAATGGACTCTGTTGCCGATCTGGCCTGGTTAGTAAAGGATTTGTCCAAGCAAGACACGGTAAATCCGCATGCGATTGGCATTATGGGCAGGAGCTACGGTGGCTTTATGGTATTGGCAGCGCTTACTCACTATCCGGATTTATGGGCTGCTGGTGTCGATATCGTAGGAATATCCCACTTCCGTACCTTCCTGGAGAACACAGGAGAATGGCGTCGCAAGCTCCGAGAGGTGGAGTACGGCTCGCTTGAGCACGACAGTGATTTCTTTGAAGAAATCGCTCCATTGAACCATTCCGGAAAAATTCAGGCACCCCTTTTGGTTTTCCATGGCAGAAACGATACGCGTGTTCCCGTTAGCGAAGCGGAGCAATTGGTGGCAGATATGCAGGGTAGAGGTCAAGAGGTTGATCTGCACATTTTCGAGGATGAGGGCCACTTCACGGAAAAACTGGACAACCATATTACCCTGAATCAAAAAATTACGCAGTTCTTTATGCATCATTTAGTCACACCCAATACAGAAAAGGAGTGATTGGCTTGACAATCCAAAAACGTGGAATAACGGCGGAAGACCTGTACCAAATTCGTTATACGAGTGATCCTCAGCTTTCTCCAGATGGAAAGACCGTAGCCTATGTGCAGACGATGGTTGACGAAGAGCGAAAATACCGGAACCATCTATATTTGCAATCTTTGGATTCCCTAAGCCTTACTTCCTTGACTACAGGAGCGGTGCGGGACACGTTCCCGCGCTGGTCTCCAGATGGAAGCACGATCAGTTTTGTCTCCAATCGCTCGGGAACCGCACAGATTTGGCTCCTTGATGCAAAAGGAGGAGAGGCCAGACAGCTCACTCGCTGCAAGTCGGGTGTTTCGAATCCGATTTGGTCTCCAGATGGTACGCACATCGTCTTTTCTTCGATGTTGTCTCCGTGCGAGTCGTTTACCGATGTAGAAGGCGAAAATAAAAAAGAAGACCATAAAGTTATTATGGTAAACAAAATGAAATACAAGTCTGACGATCATGGCTATATTTATGATAAATGCAGGCAGCTTGCCGTGGTACACGTAGAAACGGGAGAAATCACTGCACTAAGCGATGGACAGTACAATCATACTGTTGGAGCATGGTCCCCTGATGGCAAATGGCTGGCGGTCACAGCAAACAGAGCGGAAAATCCTGACCGCCAGCACAGTATCGATGTTTTTCTGATTCCAGTTTCTGGAGGAGAATGGAAAAAGGTAACGCAAAGCAAAGGGACTTTTTTCTTTCCAAGCTGGTCATCAGATGGAAAAAAGCTTGCCTTTATCGGCAGTGAATCACCGACTCACTTGCATGCAGCCCAGAAGAGAGTATGGGTGTACGATTTGGAAAAGGGCGAACAAACATGCATTACGGCTGACTGGGACGTACAGGTAGGAGACTCGACAATCGGCGATTTACGCTCGCCAGGACATCCTAATCCGGGAGCAGTTTGGACGGAAGATGGAAAAGGCATGTATTTCATCGCGAGTGAACGTGGAAATTCTGGCATTTACTATACGACTCTGGATGGGAAAGTAACACAGATATCGGGTGGCGAGCGTAACGTATATGGCTTTTCCTTTCATGAAAAAGAACAGAAGCTGATCATGGCTGTTAGTGATCCGTTCATTCCAGGTGATTTGTTTGAACTGAATCTGGGCACAAAAGAAGAACGACGCCTGACAGATGTCAATCAAGAATTGCTCGCGGAGCTTGAACTCCCTACACCGGAGGAAATTGAGTTCGAAGCGGAGGATGGCTGGAAACTGCATGGCTGGATGCTAAGGCCAGTCGGGTATCAGCAGGGTGAAAAATATCCGATGGTTCTGCAAATTCACGGTGGACCACACTCGATGTACGGGAATACGTTCTTTCACGAATTCCAACTGCTTGCGGCGAAAGGGTATGCGGTTCTCTACACAAATCCACGCGGTAGCTTTGGCTATGGCGAGCGATTTGTTCAAGCGTGCTGCGGTGATTACGGAGGAAACGATTACCGTGATTTAATGAGCGCCGTACAGTATGCATGCGAGCATTTTGATTTTGTCGACGAGAGCCGTCTTGGCGTTGCTGGTGGCAGCTACGGCGGATTCATGACCAACTGGATTGTGGGACAAACAAATCACTTCAAAGCAGCAGTCACTGATCGCAGTATTTGCAACTGGACGAGCTTTTACGGCGTGAGCGATATTGGCTATTATTTTACGGCTGAAGAGATTCAGGCAAATCCTTTTACCAATCCGGAAAAGATGTGGCAGCATTCGCCGATCCGCCTTGTTGCTAACATCGAAACACCGCTTCTGATCATGCATGGTGAACAGGACCATCGCTGCCCGATCGAGCAGGCAGAGCAGCTATTCATTACACTCAAGCATCAGGGCAAGGCACCTGTGTCCTTTATCCGTTTCCCAGGAGCGAGCCACGAGTTGTCGCGAAGCGGGGATCCAGAGCAACGTGTCCTCAGGCTGCAGTATACGGCTGATTGGTTTGATAGCTATCTTTTCGCAGCAGAGAAGGCTTCGGTGTAAGCCATATCGAAATGATAATAGAGATAGAATGTAGAGGAGGAGTAGCGTAATGGAAAAAGAAAAAGTACATGGGTTTGTCAAGGAAAGCATGCCAGATGCCATTGAAAAATTGAAGGAATATTTGCGCTTCCCTACCGTATCAGCACAACATAAAGCAATTCCGGAAACCGTAGACTACGTAGTGAAAATGATTGAAGACATTGGCGGAGAGACCAAAGTACTCGGCGATCTCGGAGGCAACCCTGTCGTATATGGCTTCTTTTCGGCAGGCAGCAAGGGGGATGCAAGCAAGACTCTGCTTTTTTACAATCATTATGATGTTCAGCCGCCTGAGCCATTTGATGAGTGGCATACCGAGCCGTTCGAGCCTACCATCGTGGACGGAAAGCTTTTCGCTCGAGGGGTGGCAGATAACAAGGGAGATTTGGTAGCGCGTCTGACCGCCATCCAAATTTTGCAGCAAGCTGAGGGCGGATTGCCATGCAATATCAAGTTCATGATTGAAGGGGAAGAAGAAATCGGCAGTCCAAATCTGGAGCCATATCTTCGCGAGTACAAAGACCTCTTTGCGGCGGATGCGTGCATCTGGGAATTTGGTTCCAAGGATGAGGCGGAAAGAATCAGCATGGTTGCGGGTATTAAAGGCATGGCTTATATGGAGCTGACATGCGTTGGGGCAGAGATCGACATGCATTCCTCGGTTGGGGCGTATGTAGACAATGCTGCGTGGCGATTGGTTCAAGCGTTGGCGACCATGAAAAACGAGCAAAACGAGATTCTCGTGGCAGGCTTCTTCGACGGGATTGAAGAGCCGACGGACGGGGAAAAAGAAGTCGTATCCCAGCTGCCGTTCGACGAGGGCGCCATCGAAGAGTTGTATGGCTTGAAGCGTCCTCTGATCACCAAAGCAAAAGGCATCGATCCACGAGATGCGATGGTGTTCCATCCGACCATGACCATTTGCGGCCTGGTGAGCGGATACATTGGAGAGGGTGCGAAAACCGTTCTGCCCAAAAATGCAAAGGCAAAAATGGACTGCCGCTTGGTTCCTGGTCAAGACCCCCATCATATTTTGGCCTGCATTCAGAAGCATTTGAATGATCATGGATTTACAGACATTCAGGCAACGATGATCAATGGTCAAAGGGCGTATCGGTCCGACTACCACCATCCGTTTGTTGCTCATGTGCTGGATACAGCACGTCTCGTATACGATAAGGAGCCTGTGCTTGCTCCCAATTCCGCTGGGACTGGTCCTATGTTTGCATTTGGTGAAGCGCTGCAACTACCGATCGTAAGTACGGGTGTAGGCTGGATTGGCTCCAAAGTGCATGCGCCGAACGAGTCGATTCGACTGGATGATTTTGAGCAGGGTGTTGCTCACATGGTTCTCATGTTGTCAGGGTTTGCTGCTGCATTATCAACAGAAAAAGAAGGCGCGCAAGCCTAGATTGTAAGGGACCTTTGAGATGCTGATTCGTGCAAAAGACCTTGCTTCTGTGATGGAGCGAGGTCTTTTTTTACGTGTAAGAAAGTTTAAGTGCTTCACCGTACGAAAGCAACACGGCTTAAACTTTCTGGAACGCATAACAAAGTGCCTCAGCGTCCACATCCAGCATTACTTCGGTAAAACCTTCCGCTAAAACGCGGTCGCTCCACCTCGAGCAGGCTCCATTTCATAATGTAACGAGCAGTTACAGAGTGGACTTTCTTTTTGCAAACCATGTACAATCATCATAATAAGCATGGGAACAACTTCAGGAGGCGAAGAGCGTGAACAGTGAAAACTCCCGATTCGAAATCGCAACCTTTGCGGGCGGATGCTTTTGGTGTATGGTAAGTCCTTTTGACAAAATGCCAGGTATCATGAAAGTAATCTCAGGCTACACGGGCGGTCATGTCGAAAATCCGACGTATGAACAAGTATGTTCCGATACAACTGGACACTATGAAGCTGTGCAAATTACATTTGACCCTGCCGTTATCTCGTATGAAGAGCTCTTGCAAATTTTTTGGCGACAGATTGATCCGACTGATGCAGGTGGGCAGTTTGGTGATCGAGGTCAATCCTATGCTCCCGCGATTTTTTTTCATGACGAAGAGCAAGAGCGGTTGGCTTTGCAGTCCAGACAAGCTCTTGAGGAAAGCGGCCGCTTCCCAAAAGCCATTCAGACATTGATTTTACCAGCGAAGCCGTTTTATCCAGCAGAAGACTATCATCAAGATTATTATCAAAAGAATCCGCTTCGCTACCAATATTATCGAGCTGCCTCTGGAAGAGCGCAATTTACCAAAGAGGCATGGAAAGACCATGAGAAGCAAGCGGTATTGAAACAAAAGCTGACCCCTTTGCAATACGAGGTCACTCAAAACGGGGGGACAGAGCGTCCTTTTTCCAATGAGTTTTGGGATCACAAGGAAGAAGGAATCTATGTGGATATCGTCTCGAACGAGCCACTGTTCAGTTCCTTGGATAAATTCGATTCTGGCTGCGGTTGGCCATCCTTCACGAACCCGATTCACGAAGAAAATGTAACGGAGCAAGTGGATTTGACCCACAACATGGTTCGAACGGAAGTTCGGAGTAAACAAGCTGATTCTCATCTGGGCCATGTGTTTGAGGATGGTCCTGGTGAAAATGGGCTCCGCTACTGCATTAATTCAGCTGCCCTCCGATTTATCCCCAGAGATCGTTTGGACGCCGAAGGCTTTGGAGCATACAAGTACCTGTTCGAAAAAGGACGGAGCGAATAATCGTAACTAAGGTGAGCGATAACCGTTTTGACCGCCACTCTCAAACTACTGGGAGAAGGGCGGTCTTTTTGCACAAAATAAGGATTCCAGTTGATCGTAATCGTATTAACAGCTAGGAGGGGCCATGAATACGAAGCTGAATCATTATATCTGCCTGGTCGGATTGTTACTGATGGTAGCCATTTCCCTAACAGGCTGTTCGCTCAGCCAAAAGCCAGCTGCTGAAAACAAGCAGCCACCCAAGAAAACGATCACCGAGGGGGGGACGCTCGTCATTGCTCGCAAATTTGATGCAGGGAATCTGGATCCTCATTTTATCTCGACGATCCATGCAGCAAGTGTTGTTTATCAAAAGGTCTACGAGGGTTTGGTTACCCGGGATGTGAATATGGGGATTTCGCCTCAGCTTGCTACATCGTGGAAACAGATCGACGAAGTTACATGGGAGTTCAAACTGCGTCAAGGCGTTTTTTTTCATGATGGAACTCCTTTTCGTGCAGATGCGGTAAAGAAAACCTTTGATCGCGTGCTAGATCCCCAGGTCGCTTCAACGCGTGCATCCATGTTCGACAAGATCAAGGAAGTGAAGATCGTAGACGACTCTACCGTACAGATTCGTTTGCGCTCCCCTTTTGCTCCACTTCTGTCCATTCTGGCGAGCCATGAGGGAAGTATCCTGAGTCCGAAAGCGATTGCCCAATATGGAAAAGAGCTGTCCAAGCATCCAGTTGGAACAGGTCCGTTTACTTTTCAGTCATGGACTCCTGCACAGGAAATTGTATTGAAAAAGAACCAGAAATATTGGGGGCGTCCGCCAAAGGTCGATCAGGTCGTTTTTCGCATCATTCCTGACGATAACGAACGCATCGCCATGGTCGAAAGTGGGGAGGCCCAAATTGCCGAATCTATCCCCGTCACAGCGATTGATAGGATCCAAAGCTCGCAGCAGATGCGAATCTACCGTAGCGAAGCTCTCGGAACAGAATTTATCGGGTTCAACGTTTCCAAGAAGCCGTTGAACGATGTGCGTGTACGACAAGCCATTAGTTACGCAATTGAAACAGGCGCTATCATTAAAGGAGTCTATAACAACGTCGGCACGAAAGCGAAATCCCCGTTAGGTCCAAAGGTGTTCGGCTATTATCCAGCAGTAAAAAATTATACATACGATTTGAACAAAGCGAGAGATCTGCTCGAGCAAGCGGGTTATCCAAATGGTTTTGCCACAACCATCATTACGTATGATAGAACCGATCGTGTGAATGTTGCCAAGGTCATTCGCTCTCAATTGAAAGGGATTGGAATTGAAGCTGAATTAAAGATAGTTGACTATGATGAGTTCGTGGATGCCATCGAAAAAACAAAGGAGCATGATATTTTTGTTAGCGGGTGGGGAAATGCGACTGGAGATGCCGACTACAACCAGTACAACCTCTTTCATACCATCGGGGGAGGCAAGGGAAACAGTTTTATGTACAGTAACGCCGAATTAGATCAGCTCATTGAAGCGGGACGAATGGAAACGGATCATCAAAAAAGATGGAGTATCTATGCAAAAGCACAAGAAATGGAATTGCAAGATGCCTTACTCGTTCCCATTCGCAACATGGAAAATTTAGCAGTCATCCATAACAGCGTTGAAGGTTTTTCCATGAGTCCAGCCGGGTACCTCATGTTAAACCAGGTTACGATTCAGAAATGATTGGAATTCCATTTTCCGAAAAAATACAAGAAATTAGGCAAGAGGGTTACCATCCCCATAATCGGATACTGAGGCGCTCTGAGAATCACGGAGTGTCTTTTTCTTTGTACTGAAAACTATAGGCACATAGTTTATAAGTATAAACAGAATAATGATAATGTGTAGAATAGTGAAAAGTTGTGCAGTATAATGAAAAATATTTTTAACACAGACAAACATAGAGTAGGAGAGAGACAAAGTGAATACCGTGGAGAGAATCAGCAAATTTGTAGGAGGCACGTTTTCAGTTTGGGTTATCCTGTTTGCCATTTTAGGATTTTTTGCACCAGAAGCTTTCATCGGGGGAAAAGGGTATATTTCCCTTTTGCTTGGCGTTATCATGTTTGGGATGGGCTTGACGCTTTCATCAGCGGATTTTCGTGAGGTCTTTCGGCGTCCAGTTGATGTCCTCATCGGAGTAGTCGGACATTACCTGATCATGCCGTCACTTGCTTATGTCTTAGCTGTAGCATTAAATCTACCACCGGATATTGCCGTTGGGGTCATCTTGGTAGGCTGTTGTCCGAGCGGAACCGCTTCGAATGTTATGACATATCTTTCAAAAGGGGATGTGGCACTCGGCGTATCCGTCGTAGCTGTATCCACTCTGATCGCACCGATTGCAACACCTGCACTCATTTCCCTTCTTGCCGGTCATTGGATGGAGATTAATACGCAATCGCTGTTTATGGATATCGTCATGGTTGTCATTGTGCCGATCGTGCTGGGCGTCATTGTCAAAGCGCTGTTTAGCAAACATGCTGAAGCGAGCGCGAAGGCTTTACCGCTCGTATCTACCATCGCCATCGTCATGATCGTAGCGATTGTCGTTGCTATTAATAAAGGAAAGATCGTGGAAACAGGATTGATTATTTTTGCAGTTGTTATCCTCCATAATGTATTGGGCTATCTATTGGGATACTTTTTTGCCAAGCTGTTCGGACTGAATTTAGCGAAGCGAAAGGCTATTACATTAGAGACAGGGATGCAAAACTCCGGACTTGGCGCTGCCTTGGCTGCAGCTCACTTCAACCCGCTTGCTGCTGTTCCAAGTGCCATTTTTAGTGTGTGGCACAATATTTCCGGGTCTGTTCTTGCTACCTGGTTTGCCAAAAAAGAAGAGAAGTAAATAGAAGCCCTCGTGAGAATCAAGAAAAACCTTGATTTTTGCGAGGGTTTTGTTTTGACAGGATCGTTTACGTTCGTGGAATAGTGGGAATTTGTAAAATAAGGGAGTGGTCTGGGGGGATTTTGCTTCATGCAGATTGTTTGGGTAATCGGAAAACTAGTGTTGGGCATTTTCTTGTCTTGCTTATACGTAAACCTGCTGTTTCATAACCATGTATTCGAGTTTTCTTTATTCGCTGTTAGTAACCGGAATATGAACTTCTTTTTTCCTGCTTTATTGAGCGGACCATTCTTGGTTTTTTTCCTATCCAGCAGAAAGTGGAGCGTACTGGGGGTTGTCCTCCTTTCCCTCATGGTTATCTTGCCAAGCATGGATATCTATCGACAGGCGGAACTAAAAGCTCAGGAAGAGAGAATTGATCAGGAGGAAACGCGTAGAAGACTTGCAGGTGAACAAGCGGCTCTGCCTCTGCTTACAAAAGTGTACCCAGGTGAAATAAACACGTATGAATTCAATGGAGGCCCGTGGGGGGACTGTACGACGCTTCTTGCCCGTGTCGAAGGGAATCATGGTACGATTCTTTACGATTACGACGTAGTGCAAAATCGAATCGTAGGTCTTATAACGCATGACTCTTTTAAGGCTGCTGTTCAAAAATATTTGCCGGGTGCCAAGGATGTTCATATCACCAAGGACGGTTTTGGAACCTTTGAATTTACATATAACCAGCAGGGCAAAGAAAGGGAGGGAACAGCATTTATTGAAAATGGCTGTCAACCGCTAGCCATGGTGTCCATCCTATTTGAAGGCGACGACGATTACCATGAAATTCCCGCTCCCCATGTATTTGCGTATAAGCCCGAGTGAGTGCTTTTCATAAAACTAATATTCTCAATCCTTGAAACATGCAAGGTTTTTGTGACGAAAACGGGCCAAATTATGTCATAATAGTAGGTACTCTGCTTGAGGTAGGGATCCATTATCTGTAAAGGGCTCTTCGCTTCACCTAGCCCAAGCGAAAGGAACGTCACAATGAGAATTCTACATAACCGAAAAAAGTACCACCTCGCTCTTGTAACATCTGCCATCGTATTGCTCGCTGGCTGTAGCAGCTTGGCAGCCCCTGGCCAAACAGACACGGCATCACCAGAGGCTCCTAGCGTAAAACCGGAGCCGTCCAGGCCGGCGGAATCAAAACCGACAGAACCGAATTCGTCTGTCGCTGAACCAGTTAAAGAGACTTCGGCCCAGCAAGAAAAGCCACCTGAAACCAAACCGGCCAAGCAGGAACCAGCGAAAAAACCAGTGGACTCTATTGAGATGCCTGATTTGGAGGTCATAGCTGAGCCTCAAAGCATGACCGTACTGGTCAACAAGCAGCAGAAATTGCCGGAAAACTATACCCCTACTGATTTGGTCTTTCCCAATGTTCCTTTTTTGCTCCCGGAAAAAAGCGAGAAACGGCAAATGCGCAAGGAAGCGTCGGGTGCCCTTGAGCAGCTATTCGCTGCCGCTAAAGAAGACGGGGTTTCGTTAGCAGGAGTATCTGCGTATCGCTCTCACGCATACCAAAAAGCGCTTTTTAACCGCTACGTACAAAAAGATGGATTAGAAAAAGCACGCACCTATAGTGCCGTACCTGGCACTAGCGAGCACGAAACAGGTCTGTCGATCGACGTTTCCGGTATCAATGGCAAGTGTGCGGCAGAGAGCTGTTTTGGCGGTACGAAAGAAGCAGAATGGCTCGCAGTGCACTCAGCGGAATATGGCTTCATCATCCGCTATCCTGAAGGCAAGGATGCTATTACAGGCTATATGTATGAGCCGTGGCATATACGCTATGTTGGCGTCGAAGTGGCAAAAGAAATAAGCGAAAAGGGTACTACGCTGGAAGAATACTTTGGGGCTGTCCCAGTCACAACGGAAAAGAAATAAATCGTTCAAAGAGGGAACGCAAAGAGCTGGCTAAACCGGCTCTTTGTTTTATCATCGGGCAGGTGGCAAGCCGCATGTTCCACTCAAGCTCGGCGCAGTCTGGTTTTCGCAAATCTATGCTATAATGATCACGGGTGAAGATAATGAGCGAAAAATCAATTAGAGAACGAATTATTGAAACATCCATGCGCTTGTTTGAAGCGAATGGCTATCATCGGGTGACCGTTGATCAGATTGTAAAAGAAAGCGGTACGTCAAAAGGGGGATTTTATCACAACTTCAAGTCAAAGGATGAACTCCTCTATATCATTCATGATCAATTTATTACCTATGTTTTGGAAAAAGCGGAGGAAGCCTACGAGCAATGGGATACACCGACGGAGCGGCTGCAGGCAATCGTTAAATCCTTCGTCATGATGATTGATTTGTACCGATCGCAGGTTACGATTTTTTATCAGGAAAGCTTGTTCTTGACTCCAGAGTACTTTACGGATATCGAGGTCAAGCGGGATCGCTATAAAAAAATGATGTTTACGGTTATCCAGGAGGGCATTGAAACAGGCGAATTCCGCCCGGAACTCCCTGTACCGATCGTTTCTATGGCTATTTTCGGAATGGTGAACTGGATTTACAAGTGGTATCAAAAGACAGGTACATATTCTATCGAGCAAATTGCCGATATTTATGCGGACATGGTTTTGCATTCTGTACTGAAACGCGAAGCGATGGAAAACCCGGATTTCAATCGTTTTTTCTTGCAATCCCCAGACTTCCCTTTTAAAACGTTGTAAAGGGATTAAATCCAAGGAACCAGCGGCTATGCTCAGCTTTGTATAACAGCAGTGTCCTAGTCGCTAGACAGCCTTGTTGAAAAATGAGCTAACCAGACCAACTAGTTGGTCTGTACTATTATTCAGACATTTGGTATAATGATTCAAAGACCAACTGGTCGGTCCTACACGATATTTACGAAACCAACTAGTCGGTTTGTAAAATAGATCATACTGACTTGGACCATAGGAGGAATCATTGTGCTTAGCATTTATGAACTGAGAGAGCTTGTAAAGCTATTGGAACAAACCGATGTGGAATCGTTTGAGGTTAAAAAGGAAGATGCTCGTTTATTTATTAAGAGAAGACTTGGTGGAGAGGGTACAGTCATCCAAAGCACCGTTGCACCAGCAAAGCTTGCCATAGTACCGCCCGTATCCGCTGCTCCAGCTATTCCCACTCCAAAACCAGCAGCAATCGTCGAGGCACCTGCTCCTGTTGAAAGTACGCCGCAACCAGCAAAGCAAATGGAGGATACAGAAAATCTGCACAAGATTACATCGCCGATGGTCGGCACCTTTTACGCAGCTCCTGCCGTAGATGCGGCTCCATACGTATCCGTACACGATCGCGTCGAACAATCAACAATCGTTTGTATTGTCGAAGCTATGAAGCTTTTTAATGAGATTGAAGCGGAAGTCAAAGGTGAAATCGTCCAAATCTTAGTGGAAAATGGTCAACTGGTCGATCAGGGTCAGCCGTTGTTCCTGGTAAGAAGGGCATAATACAGCAGGCTAACAGGCTGTACGAACAGAAGTGATAAGTGAGTGAACCGGGGGAGGTAAGGATTTGTGAACAAAGAAACATTGTTTAAAGAATTCTCCGTTCCAACCTATGAACAATGGAGAGCAGCAGCGGAGAAATCACTGAAAGGTGCCTCATTTGACGCCAAGCTCTTGACCAAAACGTATGAAGGAATCACATTACAGCCCATTTACCGCAAAGAAGATATCGAAAAGATACCTCTCACAGATGACATGCCGGGTGCTGCGCCCTATGTGCGGGGAACGAGATCACTCGCAGAGCAAGGGGGCCGGAGCTGGCAAGTATGTCAGGAGATTCTGGCGAATACAGCAGAAGCATTTAATCAAGCCGCATTACACGATTTAGCGCGTGGGCAAA
The DNA here is from genome assembly GCF_050467985.1 of Brevibacillus sp. NRS-1366. Classification (NCBI taxonomy): domain Bacteria; kingdom Bacillati; phylum Bacillota; class Bacilli; order Caryophanales; family Paenibacillaceae; genus Brevibacillus; species Brevibacillus sp. NRS-1366. The sequence continues at coordinate 371,341 of NZ_JBITPN010000017.1, forward strand.
CGATGTTGAATGTGGTTTTGGACCGAGCATCGGTACATGGACTAGACCCGGACGAGGCTGCTCCAGATGAAGTCGGCGACAAAGGACTATCCCTCTTCTGTAGAGAAGATGTTGATACGGCCTTTCAGGGAATCAATTTGGAGGAAGTGCCGATTTTTCTCCAATCAGGTGCACTAGGGGTCCCTGTGCTTTCGATGATCATCGCTCATCTAGAAGCAAACGGTAGAGACATTGGCAAGCTCCGCGGGTGTATTGGCCAAGATCCGGTTGCGACACTGTTGACTGAAGGGAGACTGCCTTTTTCGTTAGCTACTGCTTTTGAAGCGATGTTGCAGACCACTCGCTGGGTGAGCATGAATGCACCTGAGCTGAAAACAATCCTCGTCAGTGCCGAACCGTATCATAACGGCGGAGGCAATGCGGTTACAGAGCTTGCTTTTTCTCTTGCTGCCGGTGTCGAATATATTCAGGCATTGCTTGAGCGAGGGCTTTCTATCGACGAGATTGCCCCAAGAATGCAATTCGTGTATGCGATCGGATCAGACGTGTTTATGGAAATTGCTAAGCTGAGAGCTGCCAAAATGCTCTGGTCATCTATTGTAGCATCCTATGGTGGTTCGCCGGATTCTCAAAAAATGACGATCCATGCAAGAACCTCGGCGTGGACAAAGACGGTTCTCGATCCAAATGTCAACTTGCTTCGCTCCACTACGGAAGCGTTTTCAGCTGTGCTGGGCGGGGTAGACAGCCTGCATGTCTCCGCTTTTGATGAAGCGATTCGCCCTGCAAATGAATTTTCCAGACGGATCGCGCGAAATACGCAAATTATTTTAGAGCAGGAAGCACACCTGGCAAAAGTGGCTGATCCCGCGGGCGGGTCATGGTATGTGGAATGGCTGACAGATGCACTCGCAGAAAAAGCGTGGGAGCTGTTCTTGCAGACAGAAAAACAGGGCGGTCTGCTATCCTCTCTGGAAGCGAACATTCCGCAGCAAGTGATTGAACAAATAGCGGCAAACAAGGCTGAAAATATAGCGAAGCGAAAAGCAAGAGTCGTAGGTACAAACATGTACGCGAATGTATCAGAACAGCCTGCACAACATGAAACACTGCCTGAAATTCATCAGGAACGGATAGCGGCATTGGGTACACATCGTGCATCCAAGGAAGACAGCTCCTTTACCCTAGCATTGCAGCAAGCTGCAGTAGAAGCAGATCATCAGGTGGGAGCCGCAGTGCAGGCTGCCCTCGTAGGAGCGACGATTGGAGATATTACAAAAGCACTGACCCAATCGGACCTGAAAGAGATGACACTCAAGCCGCTGAGGCTGCACCGTGCAGCGGATGCATTTGAATCACTGCGAAAAAACTCTGATGCCTATCTAGAAAAAACGGGATCCAGACCAGCTGTTTTCCTCGCCAATCTGGGGCCAGTATCCAAGCACAAGGCCAGAGCAGACTTCGCTGCCGAGTTTTTTGCGGTAGGCGGTTTTGAGGTGTTGCGAGAGCATCAGTTTGCAAGCGCCGAAGAAGCAGCGCAGGTCGCTAGCGCATCGGGTGCGGCGATTACCGTGATCTGCGCAGGTGATGCGACCTACCCGGAGCTGGTACCACCTTTGGCACGCGCACTCAAACATGCGAATCCGCAGATGGTGGTTCTCGTAGCTGGCTTGCCTGAGCCGGAACTGTTGGCGAGCTTTCAGGCGGTAGGGGTAGACGATTGTATTCATGTGCGCACGAATTGCTACCAAATGCTGCGCCAACTCCAGGAACGAACAGGGGTGATCTCATGAAGATGAGGCCGGATTTTTCAAAAGTGCCATATTGCTCCAAACGGGACATATCCGATTTGTTCCCGAACAGCCAACCACTCAGCGATGAAGCCAAAAAATTACTCGATGAGCAAATCTGGCAGACAATGGAGCAAATTCCCGTAAAGCCTCTCTATACAAAGGAAGACATCGAGGGGATGGAACATCTAGGCTACATGCCCGGCCTTCCGCCGTTTTTCCGAGGGCCTTATCCGACGATGTATGTGGCACAGCCATGGACAGTTCGGCAGTACGCCGGATTTTCGACAGCAGAGGAAAGCAACGCCTTTTACCGCCGCAATTTGGCTGCCGGACAAAAAGGCTTGTCGATCGCTTTTGACTTGGCGACGCACAGGGGTTACGATTCCGATCATCCACGCGTGGTGGGAGACGTAGGGAAAGCCGGTGTGGCGGTTGATTCCATCCTGGACATGAAAATCTTGTTTGACGGGATCCCGCTGGATAAAATGTCCGTTTCTATGACGATGAACGGAGCCGTGCTCCCGATTCTGGCTTTTTACATCGTCGCAGCAGAGGAACAGGGCGTTTCCCAGGCAGAGCTGGCCGGAACGATTCAAAATGACATTCTCAAGGAATACATGGTTCGCAATACGTATATTTATCCCCCAGAAGCGTCCATGAAGATTATTTCTGACATTTTCGCCTATACTTCCAGACATATGCCCAAATTCAACAGCATCAGTATTTCCGGGTACCACATGCAAGAAGCGGGCGCGACGGCAGATATCGAGTTGGCCTACACGCTTGCAGATGGACTGGAATATGTCCGGACCGGATTAAAAGCGGGAATTGACATTGATGCTTTCGCGCCGCGTCTGTCTTTCTTCTGGGCGATTGGAATGAACTATTTCATGGAGATTGCAAAAATGAGAGCGGGACGTCTGATTTGGGCCAATCTCATCCGTCAGTTCAATCCGAAGAATGAAAAGTCGATGGCACTGCGCACGCATTCCCAGACATCTGGCTGGAGCTTGACTGAACAAGATCCGTTTAACAATGTTGTCCGTACGTGCGTGGAAGCGATGGCAGCAGCCTTGGGGCATACCCAGTCCCTGCATACGAATGCATTGGATGAAGCGATTGCGTTGCCGACCGACTTTTCGGCCGGCATCGCGCGTAATACACAGCTGTTTTTACAAGACGAGACGCAGATTACCAAAGTCGTCGATCCATGGGCAGGCTCCTATTATGTCGAGTCGCTGACAAAGCAATTGGTGGAGAGAGCGTGGGCGCATATCGAAGAGATTGAGGCACTCGGCGGCATGGCGAAAGCAATTGAAACCGGACTGCCAAAAATGAAGATCGAAGAGGCAGCCGCCCGTCGCCAAGCCCATATTGATTCGGGAAAAGAAGCGATCATTGGCGTCAACAAATACCGACTCGATAAAGAAGATCCGCTGGAAATTCTCGAAGTCGATAATACAGCCGTACGCGATGCCCAGATCAAACGATTGCAGGAGCTGCGGGCAAACAGAGACGAAGCAAGAGTTCAGGCGGCACTGCAGGCGATTACGACATGCGCGCAGACTGGTGAAGGCAATCTGCTGGAACTGGCGATCGAAGCCGCACGGGCAAGAGCTTCTCTAGGTGAGATTTCAGACGCCTATGAAAAAGTAGTTGGTCGTCATAAGGCTGTCATCCGTTCCATTAGCGGTGTTTACGGCTCCGAATACGCCGATGCCGACGAGGTCGCAGTTGTACGCAAGATGGCAGATGAATTTGAACAATGGGAAGGCAGACGTCCTCGTATCATGATCGCGAAAATGGGTCAGGATGGACATGACAGAGGTGCCAAGGTCATTGCAACCGCCTTTGCCGACCTGGGCTTTGATGTAGATATCGGTCCACTTTTTCAGACACCGGAGGAAACGGCAAAGCAGGCCGTGGAAAACGATGTTCACGTCATCGGCTTCAGCTCTCTTGCCGCTGGACATAAAACGCTCTTGCCACAGCTTGTCGATGAACTGAAAAAGCTCGGTCGTGACGATATTGTGGTTGTGATCGGCGGAGTCATCCCGGCACAAGATTATGCCTTCTTAAAAGAACATGGGGCCGCCGCTATTTTTGGTCCGGGAACCGTGATTCCCGTTGCAGCCCAGAATGTATTGCAAGAGGTTGTCCGTCGCCTGGAGGCGGGGAGTCTATGAGTGATGGTGGGAACGACAAAACTTCCTTGACCTTTTCTTCGAAAGTCCGTCTGCCCCGACTAAGTGTCGATCAGTACGTCCAAGGCGTGCTTGAAAACAACCGCACGATTCTTGCGCAGGCGATCACACTGGTCGAGAGTAATTCCCCCGTTCATATGGAAGTGGCGCAGGAAGTGATCAAACAGCTTCTCGCTCATACCGGAAAATCCATTCGAATCGGAATTACAGGGGTTCCCGGTGCTGGAAAGAGCACGTTCATCGAAGCGTTCGGCACCATGCTGTGTGAAAAAGGACATCAGGTAGCCGTCTTGGCTGTTGATCCGAGCAGTACCGTTACACGAGGCAGTATTCTCGGTGACAAAACACGTATGGAGCTGCTGTCACGTAATCCGCGTGCGTTTATTCGACCTTCGGCTACTGGCGGGACATTAGGCGGAGTCAATCGAAAAACGCGTGAGACGATGCTGATTTGTGAAGCAGCCGGATACGATGTGATCTTAATAGAGACAGTTGGTGTGGGGCAAAGTGAAACGACGGTACGGTCGATGGTCGATTTCTTTTTGCTGCTGATGCTGACAGGAGCTGGAGATGAGCTGCAAGGGATCAAGAAGGGTGTCATCGAAATCGCAGACGCGCTCTTGATCAACAAAGCAGACGGAGAGAACCGCACACGGGCACTGGTTGCAAAAGGGGAATACAACCGCGCATTGCACTATTTGCAACCGGCCACGGTTGGTTGGGAGACCAAGGCATATATGTGTTCGGCCTTGACGGGAGATGGCATCGAGGATATTTGGAATGTCGTGAACCAGTTTCGCTCTGCGACGACTCAGACGGGTGGCTTCGAGGCTCGTCGCAAGGCGCAGTCATTGGATTGGATGCACAGTATGACACAGGATTATTTGCGAGCGATGTTTTTCAGTCATCCTAAGATTGCCGAGATCCTGCCGCAAATGGAAGGGGCTGTCGCCAGTGGTCAACTGTCGCCGACTAGCGCTGTACAGCAGCTGGTAACTATTTTTGAAAGTGCAATGGCAAAAAAGGGATAGAGAGAAGGTCGGACTTGTGAGCAATATGTATGAAAAAATTGACGAGCTGATGGAACGAAAATATAAAATTCAACTGGGCGGCGGAGATGCGCGGATTGATGCCCAGCATAACCGTGGTAAGCTGACTGCCCGTGAACGGATTGAGCTTTTGCTTGACCCGGACACATTCATGGAGCTGAATCCGTTTGTTGAGCACCGTGCGACCCATTTTGGTCTGGATCAAATGGAGGCGCCAGGCGAAGGCGTCGTGACAGGTTACGGAAAAATCAATGGCCGTCCAGTCTATCTGTTCGCCCAGGACTTCACGGTTTTCGGCGGTGCGCTGGGTGAAATGCACGCCATGAAAATTGCGAAGGTGATGGACCTCGCGGCTAAAAACGGAGCGCCTTTTATCGGGCTGAATGATTCGGGCGGCGCGCGTATCCAAGAAGGGGTCAGCTCCTTGGATGGATATGGGACGATTTTTTACCGAAATGCTATCTACTCTGGAGTCATCCCGCAAATTTCCGTTATTCTAGGACCGTGTGCGGGTGGAGCGGTCTATTCTCCCGCGATTACGGATTTTGTATTCATGGTCGAAAAAACGAGCCAGATGTTCATCACCGGGCCAAAAGTAATTGAAACCGTGACAGGTGAGAAAATTTCTGCCGAAGACTTGGGCGGTGCCAAAGTTCACTCGTCGGTAAGCGGAAACGCCCACTTCACTGCCGAAACGGAGCAAGAAGTGCTCGAAGGCGTTCGCAGACTGCTCAGCTTCCTGCCGCAAAACAACCAGGATCGTGCGCCGGTTGTCGAGACAGGAGCATGCGAGGATTGGCAGGAGGAACTCATCGAACTGGTGCCTGCCGAGAGCACCAAAGTCTACGATGTCCGCAAAGTTATCGAAAAAATCGTGGATCATGGAGACTTCATGGAGGTACAGCCCAACTTTGCTCGCAACATCGTGATCGGTCTGGCTAGAATTGATGGACATAGTGTAGGGATCATCGCCAACCAGCCAAAAGTGATGGCAGGTGGTCTGGATATTCATTCATCGGATAAGCTGGCCCGTTTTATCCGTTTCTGCGATTGCTTCAACATCCCGCTGTTGACTTTTGAAGATGTATCCGGCTTTTTCCCCGGCATCAACCAAGAACACGGCGGCATCATTCGTCACGGCGCGAAAATCTTGTACGCATACTCGGAGGCGACTGTGCCAAAAATCACCGTGATTTTACGCAAGGCTTACGGTGGCGCTTATGTAGCGCTCAACTCCAAGTCTATTGGTGCCGATGTCGTTTACGCATGGCCAAATGCGGAGATTGCCGTCATGGGACCAGAGGGTGCAGCCAATATTATTTTTGCCAAAGAAATTGAACAAAGCGAAGACCCTGTGGCTACGCGTGCAGAGAAAATCGCCCTCTACCGCGACAAGTTTGCCAATCCTTATGTAGCGGCAAGTCTCGGAATGGTTGATGATGTCATTGACCCGCGGGAGACTCGGAAGAAAGTAGCCGAAGCGCTGGAAATGCTGCGCAATAAAAAAGAAGATCGTCCATATAAAAAGCATGGGAACATCCCATTGTAAAGAGGGGAGAAACGGCTATGAAGCTGCATGATCTACGTGAATTTATTAAATTGGTGAACCAGTCATCCATTGAAGAGCTAGAATGGGAAGATGGCAAAACCAGTATTGTGATTAAAAAAGGTGCGCCTGTGACAGTCATTTCGGCAGAGCTCCCCGTTCAGGCGAGTGAAGTAGGGAGTGGCTACCAGGAGGCAGCGGCTACCACAGAATCAACTGAAGTGAAACAAGAACAAACAGTGCCCGTTCAGGAGACACAGCTCGTCGTATCCCCAGGAGTTGGAATTTTCCACACGGATGTGACCATCGGACAGTCAATAAAAACAGGGGAACGAGTAGGGAGTTGTACGGTTGATGCTTTGCAGCTTACCTCCGACATTTTTGCTCCAATTGATGGAGAAATCGCAGAAATTCTTGTAATGGATGGCCAGTTCGTTGACTACGGGAAAGCACTGCTGGCTGTCAAACCACTACTCTAGGGAGGAGCAAGAAAATGTTTACAAAAGTTTTGATTGCCAACCGCGGTGAAATTGCGGTCAGAATCATTCGTGCTTGCCGAGAATTGGGAATTGCTACGGTCGCTGTTTTTTCGGAGGCGGACCGCGAAGCGCTGCACGTGCAGCTAGCAGATGAAGCGTATTGCATTGGTCCTACCGCTTCCAAAGACAGCTATCTGAATATGGCGAGGATCATGACGGTTGCTTTGCATACGAAAGCGGACGCGATCCACCCCGGGTACGGTTTTTTGGCTGAAAACGCATCTTTTGCACAGCTCTGCCAGGATTGCTCCATCACCTTTATCGGTCCAGATCCGGAGTCCATTTCCAAAATGGGAGATAAATCGGTTGCTAAAACAACGATGAGCATGGCAAACGTCCCGTTGGTGCCAGGAACAGAAGGGTTAATTGATGATATCGAAGAAGCTCTTGCGGTTGCGAAAGAAATCGGGTATCCAGTGATCGTCAAGGCAACAGCAGGTGGTGGCGGAAGAGGAATGCGTGTCGCGTTTGACGTAGAAGAACTGGAAAAATCCATTCGTCAGGCGCAAAAAGAAGCGGAGACGGCGTTCGGCAATGCGGGGGTTTATTTGGAGAAATACGTGGAGGAGCCTCGCCACGTCGAAATCCAGATCATGGGAGACAAGCACGGCAATGCCGTCTACTTAGGGGAGCGCGATTGCTCCATCCAGCGCCGCCATCAAAAGCTCGTGGAGGAAGCACCATCTCCAGCACTCGATCAATCCCTTCGTGAAAAAATGGGGCAAGCTGCGGTCGCTGCTGCAAAAGCGGTTCAGTATCATGGTGCAGGAACCGTTGAATTTTTGCTGGATAAACACGGGCAGTTTTACTTTATGGAAATGAATACACGCATTCAGGTGGAGCATCCCGTAACAGAAATGATTACAGGAATTGATCTGATCAAAGAACAGATTTCTGTCGCAGCTGGCCAACCACTCTCCTTTTCTCAGGATGACGTGAAAATAAACGGATGGGCGATTGAGTGCCGCATCAATGCGGAAAATCCTGCTAAGAATTTCATGCCATCACCTGGGAAGGTTACAAACTATTTGCCACCAGGTGGTTACGGTGTGCGTGTAGATAGCGCCGTATATCCGGGTTATGAGATTTCTCCGTTCTACGACTCTATGGTCGCTAAGCTGATCGTATGGGGTACCGATCGTGAGGAAGCAATTGCACGTATGAAGCGAGCACTGGGAGAGTTTGTGATTGAAGGCGTTCATACGACCGTTCCCTTCCATGAAAAATTGTTGGAGCATCCTGACTTTGTAGAAGGGAATTTTGCTACGAATTTCTTGGAGAAGCATACGCTGGTGTGAGAATGTATTATGTTTGCATGTTTGGAATGAACTGCTTCATTTTGTTGATGTGATTTCTCGGATGCAGATGGAATCGTTACTGCTTGAAGATAGGCAGTGGCAGTCTAGGACTTATTTTTATGTCCAAGGGTGCCGCTGCTTTTTATTTCAGATCAGTCTGATATGAACAGGTCTCGCGCTTTTTTGTTTGTTATCAGAATATTGACAATATTGGCGGCAGTTTGTATCATGGTTTTAAGTAGTGAACCTATTAACAATAAATGTGTTTAGTAATTTTCTGGAAATAATATGGGCCAAACAAAGGGGAGACAAAAGCATGAGACTGAAGAGGTTTTTTCTGATTGGCTGTTGTCTGGTTATGTCAACTGTTACTGCTTGTGGTACACCGCCAGCCAATAACGCGAAGAACGGTGGAACAGCAGTCACCCAGAATGCCGCCACTGGAAACAAGGAGCTGGATACCCTTATCGAACTGGCGAAAAAAGAGGGAGAAGTGACCATCGTCGGCCAAGCCCAGACCAACCGGGAAGAAATGGTGAAGGAATTCGAGAAAACGTACGGGATCAAAGTGAAATATACCGGGATGCGCCCAAGTGAGGCGACACCGAAAATTTTGGCGGAACAGCAGCAAGGTAAGTATTTGACCGACATCATGATGGAAGCAACCCAACAGCTTGCCCTCCAGCTATACCCTAATGGCGCTTCAGAGGACATCCGCAATTATATTTTGCCTTCCACGGATATTACCAAGGACGACACTTGGTACAACGGTTATGAAACAGGTTACCAAATGGCTGAAAACACGGGTCAATACGTCTATGGTGTAATGGATTATCCGCGCGTTTACGTCAATAACGACGTAATTGAGCCTGGAGCTTTGAAGCAGCCTCAAGATATGCTCGATCCCAAATGGAAGGGAAAGATCATCATTCACAATTTCGCACGGCACGCCCAGGGGAATACGGCCATGACGGCGCTGTATTTGTCCGAGGGACAGGAGTTTATCGAGAAGCTGATGAAGCAGGAACCGATGATTGTCGATGATGCCCGGCAGATGGTGGAATGGTTTGCGATGGGCAAATTCCCAATTGGCGTTGGTGTGGATACAACCACCTTGAATACGTTCGTGAAGCAAGGCGTTATCCAGAAGGTGGGGAAACTTCAGCCAAAGATCAGCACGGTGCTGCATCCATTGGCGATAGGAGTTTTGAAGAATCCGCCCCATCCTAATGCCGCGAAGCTGTTCGTGAACTGGTTCCTCAGCAAAGAAGGTCAAACTGCCTTTGTCCAAATTACTACCCAGTATCAAAGCCGTCGAAAGGATGTAGAAGAGAGCCCCGACCCGACAATCAGAAGGTGGGCTACGATCGACTATAAAAAGTCACTGCAAAGCAAAGAAGCAGATGAAGTGATGAAGTGGGTGACAGAGCTTGGCAAAAAGGCATTTACGACACCGAAAAAATAGCCAATGGGAGTATCTTTCCTCAAGTGAGGGGGTAGGAAGGCAGGATGATTATAACGGATGTACGAGTGACCCGTTACAGGGAGATGAGTGCACCTGATTCGCGCCATGCTGCGGGCAAGGAAGTGCAGGTCGTCGACGTCCTCACGGATGCTGGCGTATCGGGGCGAGGTTTTTTATCAATCGTCGTGTCTGAAGCAAGCAGTAATGGCGACATCAGTGCCAATTTACTCCGGCGAGATCTAAAAGCTTCGGTACTCGGCGAGAATCCGCTTTACCACGACAAAGCGTGGCAGCGAATGTATGATCAAGTAGCAGCTCGTCTGGGGAGAAGGGGCATCGTTCGGCAATGCATGGCAGCGATTGATTTTGCTCTCTGGGATTTGAAAGGAAAGCTTTTTGGTGTGCCGGTGACTGCTTTGCTCGGGAATCATCGGGAGCGTATCCCCACCTACGCAAATCTTGGACAACAGCTTCCCCATGATCAATTGGCGCAAAAAGCTGCCGAGTATGTGAATAAAGGTCACAGTGCAGTGAAAATTCGAGTAGGTCGCTCTGCTGTTACCTTGAAGGAAGCGACAATGAGAGTCGCGGCCGTCCGCGAAGCGATCGGAATAGATGCAAAGCTGATGGTTGATGCCAACGGGACGTGGGACGCAGAAACAGCAATTGGACAATTACGCGCTTGGGATCGCTATGATTTGTACTGGTTGGAGGAGCCTGTTCCCCCTGAAGATCTTGCTGGCTATATTCGTGTACGAAAACATGCTGGCAGGACATTCATTGCAGGCGGCGAGCAGCATGCGGGCTTACTTGAATGTTCCCAGCTTATTGAAAAAGGAGCGATTGACATCCTCCAGCCGAATGCACTGGCGACGGGCGGAATAACAGATTGGCTCAAAATATATCATTTTGCGTTGGCGTCCGGAATTATCGTATCGCCGTGGAATCTGCAGCAAATTCACTCGCATTTGGGAGCTGGCTTGGCGGGGGTAAAATGGATCGAATACTTCACTGAAGATCGCAACGACCTGACGAATCGGTTGTTTAAGGGACCGGGGATGCGGGAAATCAGGGAGTCGGACGGGATTTACTTGTTGGCGCCAGAAGGACCTGGACTTGGTCTCGTTTTGGATGAAAAAGTAGCAGAGAGTACGATAGTTGCAGAGTAGGAACGAAACCGGGAAATGATAGCTTGTGAAAACTAAATCAAACCATTGTCATGAGAAGAGGGACGAAAATATGACAAAGACGCTTCACCACTATACAGCTGCCGATGCGATGCTACAAGCATTACAGGATGGGGGGGTATCCTACCTCTTTGCTAATTTTGGGAGCGACCATCCCTCCATTATTGAAGGATTGTCCAAAGCAAAAGCCGAGGGACGTGCATTACCAAATGTGGTGATGTGTCCACATGAGCACGTGGCTCTTTGCGCAGCGCATGGATATGCCCAGGTGACGGGGCAGGCACAGGGGGTGATTGTCCATTGCGATGTGGGGACACAAAACCTGGGTGGTGCCGTCCACAATGCCGCGCGAGCCAGAGTGCCTGTTTTTATTTTCGCTGGAGAAACACCATATACAATAGAAGAAAGACGGGGAATGCGAAAATCTCCAGCCAACTTTTTGCAGGATACCTACGATCAACATGGGATTGTCCGGCCTTATGTGAAATGGAGCTACAGCATACGGACAGGGAGCAATATCAAACAGCTGACGAATCGGGCTCTGCAAATGGCGCATAGTGAGCCCAAAGGACCCGTCTACCTGACAGGTGCCAGAGAGGTGCTTGAAGAGGAGGGGGAATCGGCTGAGAGTACGGGCAATAAGTGGTCGGACTTGCAGCCATCTGCATTGCCGGCGTCGGGTGTAGAGGAAATCACTTGTGCTCTCCTGGAAGCGAAACAGCCGCTGGTTATCACCTCCTATCTTGGGCGCAATCCGGCGGCTGTACAGGAGCTAGTCCGCTTCTGTGAACTTTTGGCCATTCCTGTTATCGAACATTACAGCTCTTATATGAACTTTCCTGCAACGCATCCCTTTCATCTCGGATATTCGGTAGAAGGCTACGTTGACCAAGCAGACGTAATCGTGGTGCTGGATTCAGATGTTCCGTGGATTCCTTCGATCAAAAAGCCCAAAAAGGAGTGCAGGATATATTACATCGATGTCGACCCACTAAAGGAAGGCCTGCCATTGTGGGGGTTTCCTTCGGAGCGCTATTACAAGGCTGATACAGAAGAAGGGCTACGGCAGTTGAACAATTATTTGTCGAGCCTCCCGATCAATTCCCAGCCCATCCAGGATAGGGCTGCCCGTCTTTTCGGTGTACACACACGTCAACGCGAAGAGTGGAGGCTGAATGAGCAACGGTCCGAGGGACAAGAGATTACGCCGGAATGGCTGACAGCATGCCTTCGGGAGCTGATCGACGACGAGACGATCATATTGAATGAAACCATTACGAATGCCAAGGTAGTCGGTCAGCATTTGCCGCGCAATATCCCAGGCAGCTTTTACGGGAGCGGAGGCACCTCTTTAGGGTGGAACGGCGGGGCTGCCATCGGAGTCAAGTTGGCTTCGCCCGATAAAAACGTAATCGTATTGACCGGGGATGGCAGCTATTTTTTCAGCATTCCTTCCTCGGTTCATTGGGTTGCCCGCAAATACAAGGCTCCGTTTATGACGGTCATCTACAATAATCAAGGCTGGAAGGCAACCAAGCACAATGTCGACAGGCTGTATCCGGACGGTAAGGCAAGTATGCTGGACAGCTACTGGGTTCACTTTGATCAGCCAGCCGATCTGGCAAAGATTGCTGAGGCGGCAGGTGGCGCATTTGCGGAGACAGTCACAGAACCGTCTCAGCTGAAGGATGCTTTGCGCAGGGGGCTAGATGCTGTGCAGGATGGCAGATCCTCTGTCATCGACGTGCACCTTCCGGCCATTTCCAAGCAAAGAGACTAATGGTTGTTTGTAAATGGAACAGGCATGAAGCGGACGTATCTTGAACAAGGAGACGTCCTGTTTTCGTTGAAATTGACACTTGGCAAGCAAAGGTGTATATTTTTGGATAATCAAAATATTAAAGCCTTTTCGCTGGAGTTGTATCTGTTGAAAAATCAAACAGAAGTGACCTATCAATTTGTCAAACAAAAGATATTGGATGGTACGTATCGGCCTGCACAGAAACTCATTGAGACACATCTTGCCGAGAGCATCGGCGTCAATCGAAATACGGTTAAAAAGGCTCTGATCAGACTACAGCAGGATCATTTAGTTGTCATCGAGGAAAATAAGGGAGCAACTGTCAAGGCGTTCACGTTGGAGGAGGTGGTAGCACATCTCGAAATCATCGAGGTCCTCGACGGGCTGATCGCGAAAAGTGCTACGCACAACATCAGGGATGAGCAAATAAAAGAACTGGAAGATATCATGACCCAAATGGACGAGTCTAATCAGAGAAATGAAATCGATAAGCTGGTCCAGCTGACCAACCGCTTTTACGAAGTCATTTATGAAGTGGCGAAGAATCAAACCGCTGTGGCATTAATCCACTCGGTGCGGACACCATTGTGGAGGTATCACTTCCGCAGCCTGCTGCTCCCGGGAAGAAAAGATGAATCCATCCTCGAGATGAAAACGATATTTTCTGCACTGCGGCTACGACAGCCCGAAGAGGCCGAGCGTGCTATACGCCGAGAAATGAGCAATATCAGAAAGATCATAGAGAATAATTACTCGTTGCTATTTTAATATGATTTCCTTGGGAAAAAGGCGGACAATTGTCTGCCTTTTTTGTGTAAGGGTTGGCCTTTTCCTTCACGATAAGCATGTGGTAAAGTCAAGCTTTCTAAATTTTCCTGTATTGACAGTGGAAAGTTTTGCAAGTTATAATCGCAGCAAGATGTTATACAATCATGAGTAACAAAAATGTATTACAATTTTAATGGTCTATTTTTTGGTTTGATAACGAGGTGATGTCGTTCATTTTCAAAAGACTGAAAATTACGACTAGTAGTACGCTTTCTGATCCTAAATCAATCAGACACGGAGGGAGTTCCATGGAAAAAACAAATGTATTTGTTACACAGCGCACGTTTTCCGATGTTGCAGAGGAGCGCAAGTACCGTAAAGAAATGCTAACAGCTGGCTTTCGGATTTTTGGGAGATTCGGCTTCAGCAATGGCAACGCAGGTCATATAAGTGCGAGAGACCCGCAGTACAAAGATTGTTTCTGGGTTAATCCGTTGGGCATCCATTTCAGCGATATGACCGTGTCTGATCTTGTGCTGGTCAATAACAAAAACGAAATTGTAGAGGGCAAATATGACCGGATCAACATAGCTGCATTTGCCATTCACAACGAAGTGCATGAAGCCAGGCCGGATGTTGTCGCTGCTGCTCACTCTCACAGCCGCTACGGGATGGCTTGGTCTACTCTAGGAAAGCTGCTTCAACCGACAACACAAAATGATTGCGCTTTCTACGAGGATCACGCTTTGTTCAATGACTTTCGCGGAGTGGTCAAAGACAACTCGGAAGGGCAGCGGATTGCAGCGGCATTGGGTGAGAAAAAGGCGATCATCCTCAAAAATCATGGCATCATGACGGTTGGCCAGAGCGTCGAGTCAGCAGTATGGTGGTTTGTCCAAATGGAGGAGGCGTGCCAAATTCAGCTGTTGGCTGGTGCAGCCGGAACGATTCAGCCTGTCGAGCATGAACAAGCCAGGTTGACCCGCAACCAGATTGGCAGAGAAGCTGTTGGTCATAACAGCTTTTATACGATCTGGAACAGACTTTCCAGACTGGAGCCCGTCCTCGACTAAATTATTGGCGAGGAGGATTACAGTAATAGCATTGAGCAAATGGGAGGGTTAGCCAGATGTCCAATTACTTATGGAGAAACAGCGTCAAGCAATTAAAACCGTACGTCCCTGGAAAGCCGATTGAAGAGGTGAAAAATGAACTAGGATTGGAGAAGATTACGCGACTCGCATCGAATGAAAATCCGTTCGGCGTCTCACCAAAAGCAATCACTGCTATGCAGAAAGCCGTTGAAGAAGGCTATCTTTACCCGGAAGGAACCTGTGGTGAACTGAGGGAAAAGCTGGCGGATGAGCACGGGATAAGTGCGGATCAGGTTCTGGTGGCGAATGGAGCGGATCATATGATCAAGCTGATCGCAGCTGCTTATATCAATCCGGGGGACGAGGTTATCTACTGCACGCCGACTTTTGCCACCTATCGGTCTGCCGTGTTGCTGATGGAAGGAATCCCTGTAGAAATTCCGACGAAAAACGATACGTTTGATTTGGACGCGATCCGATTGACCATCAATGACAAGACCAAAATGATCTTTATCTGCAATCCGAATAATCCGACCGGAACCATCGTCGATGAGGCCCAGCTCCATGCCTTCCTGAAGCAGGTTCCAGGGCATGTCATCGTGGTACTAGACGAAGCTTACATAGAATTTGTCCAATCCGCGCCTTATAAAAACGGGCTGGATTACCTCCGGGAGGGTTTTCGGCTGATCACGATTCGGACTTTTTCCAAGCTGTACGGCCTGGCGGGATTGCGGGTCGGCTATGCTATGGCTCCAAAGGAATATCTCATGCCAGTCGGGGCAGTCCGGGAACATTTCGCCGTCAATCGGATCGCGGTGTCAGGGGCTCTGGCCGCGCTGGATGATATGGAGTTCCGCGAGATGACACTGCGGGAAAATCGAGCCCAAATGGATTATCTCGTAAATGAACTGTGCGAGCTGGGATTCCACGTTAAAGCGTCACATACAAACTTTTTGTTCATCGACACGAAGCGCGATGCCGCTTTGATCTATCAAGGGCTGATGAAGGAAGGGATTCTCGTCCGGCCGTGCGCCGCCTGGGGACTGCCGCAGCATCTGCGCATTACCATCGGTACTGCACAGCAAAATCAGGAACTGCTCGAGGCGCTGGCAGCGATCACACTGAGCATTCAGGAGAGCAAAGGGTGATTCGATGAGAAAGAGCTGCCATGTGTTGATACGAACAGGCCGAGTCCCGACTGGCCCCACGATTCCTGAACGCTATCTGGGACAGATCAGGGAATTGGCCGATCGGGTGTCTTATTCGTTGCTAGACGAAGAGGTTCCGATGGATGTCCTGGAAGATATCGATGTATTGTTTGGAAACGGTACGCTCGATGATTTTTCGTACCTAAACCATGCTCGTAAGCTAAAATGGGTGCACTCATTTAGTGTAGGCATTGACAATTTACTTACTGAGCATATCCGGCAAGCCCCAATCACCATTACCAACTCACGCGGTTGCAATTCGGCTTCTATCGCCGAGTATACGCTAGCAGTGATCTTGTCCTGGAGCAAAGGCCTGCATCACTTTGCCAAACAGCAGGAACAAAAAATCTGGAAGCGAGTTCCGGCTATCGAGGTAGGTGGCAGCATTCTGGGTATCGTTGGTTATGGGGCTATCGGCAAAGAAATCGCCTTACGAGCCAAGGCGCTCGGGATGCAGGTAATGGCTTGTCGACGGACGATTAAGGCAGACCATGCCGAGCCTGTTGATCGATTCGTCATTCCCGAGCAATTGTCCGAGCTGCTGGCGGAATCCGACTTTGTCGTGAACTGTCTTCCCAGCATTCCGGAGAACAAAGGCTTTTTCAATGAATTAGCATTCTCAGCCATGAAGCGAAGTGCGCTTTTCATCAATATTGGCAGGGGGGAGACAGTCAGCGAACAGGCCGTTTTAAACGCATTGGCCGATAAGACCATCGCGGGAGCTTATCTCGATGTCTTCATCCAGGAACCGCTGCCGACAGATCATCCATTTTGGTCGATCGACAATTTGTTTATTACTCCCCATAATTCGTTTGCCTCACCGAAAAATATGGACAGAATTTCTACCTTGTTTTGTGACAACCTTCTTCGCTTCATCCAGGGTAAACCTCTGCAGAATGTTGTGAACAAAGAGAAGGGCTACTGAAGAACGAATCATCAAACTCTTATGACAAAGGGAGAAGGATCGATGATGAAAAAGGCGTTCCAAGGGAAAGTAGCAAGGTTGGTCATGTCTTGCCTGATGGTGACGAGCTTGGCGGCGTGCGCGTCCGCACCCGCACCCAATTCGGCACAACCGTCGGCCGAACCACGAAAGACAGACGTACCAGCCGCTTCGGCGGGAACAACAGAAAACAAGGAAGCTTGGCAAATCGAATGGGAGAAAACCGTAGAAGCTGCGAAAAAAGAAGGAGAAGTCGTAATTTTCGGTCTGCCGACCAACAGGGAAGGCGTCATGGCAGAATTTGAGAAAGTGTTTCCTGGTATCAAGGTCAAGTATTCCGGGATGAATCCGACTCAGATGACAACCAAAATTTTGGCTGAGCAGCAACAAAACAAATATTTAGTCGATATCACACTGGAAAACGCTGCTGTCCCATCTGAAAACATAGCCGATCAGATTATTCTGCCCGAAGTGAAGGATGAGAAGAACTGGAATTATGGGTATGAAGCGGGGTACAAGATGGCACAAGGGGAATACAAAGGCCAGTATGCCTTTTCCGCGATTGCTTACCCCTATGTCTACATTAACAACGACCAAATCCCGGAAGGCGAGCTGAAGAGTCTGGAGGATCTGCTCGATCCCAAATGGAAGGGCAAGATTATTGCGGGCGATTTCTCGTACGTCTCATCGACCATGGAGATGCTGAACGCGATGGCGTTTACACTCGGCCAAGACTTCGTTGACAAATTGGTTGAGCAGCAGGAGCTGACGACCATGACGGACAGCCGGATGGCAACAGAGATGTTTGCGGTTGGAAAATACCCGATTGGGATCGGAATCAACAATGAGTACCTCCGAAATTATCGTACACAGGGAGTCGTATCCAAAGTGACCAAGCTGCAGCCGGAAAAAAGTCCTTATCTGCTCTCGTTCACAACTGCGATCGTCAAAAATCCCCCTCATCCAAATGCAGCAAAGGTGTTTATGAACTGGTTTTTAAGCAAGGAAGGGCAAACGCACTACGTCAATTACGTCAAAGAGTTTATCAGCCGCCGCACGGATGCGCCGAAATCACCCTATGAAGACATCCGTTCTTGGAATCTGATCGACTACAAACATTCATCATTTGAAAAAGAACCGTTGGAAAACCGCCCACACATGATCGAACTTGGAAAAAAAGCCCTACAAATAAAGTAGGACAGAGGTGATTCAAAAGGAGGATAGATGGATGCAGTCGATAATCGAAATGAGACGGAAGCTGCACCAAATTCCCGAGACCGGTTTCCAGGAGTTTAAAACGCAGTCGCTGATTCTTGAATATGTACAGGGGATGCCGACAAATCGCGTAGAAATCAAGACTTGGCGAACAGGTGTGATTGTCAAGGTCAAAGGTACGAATCCTGGCAAAAAGATCGGTTATCGCGCGGATATTGACGGGTTGCCGATTGAGGAAGAGACTGGTTTGCCGTACAGCTCCACGCATCCGGGGTATATGCATGCCTGTGGACATGATATGCATACCTCGATTGCTCTCGGAATTCTTACTCACTTCGTTTATCAGCCAATAGAGGATGACCTTGTCCTGATTTTCCAGCCGGCAGAGGAAGGGCCGGGAGGGGCTAAACCGATGATGGCAAGCCCTGAGTTTGCTGCAATGCGCCCAGATTTGATTTTCGCCCTGCATGTAGCACCTGAGTATCCGGTGGGGACCGTCTCGGTACGCCCCGGGACGATGTTTGCCCAATCCTCTGTATTACGTGTAGAGTTGATCGGCAAAGGCGGCCATGGCGCCATGCCACATCAGACGAATGATATGATCGTGGCTGCTGCCCATTTTATCACGCAAATCCACTCAGTCGTATCCAGAAATGTCAACCCGCTGGATACGGCTGTGATCTCCATTGGTAAAATCGAAAGCGGCTCGCGTTCAAACATCATCGCCGAGAGAGCCTCACTGACAGGAACAATCCGAACGTTCCGCGATGACACGATGGGTAAGGTAAACAATCGAATACGAGCTATCGCTTCTGGTATCGAGACGAGCTTTGCATGCAAGGTCGAGCTTGAGCTTCGTCCTGGATACTGCTCTGTGGTGAATGACCACGCGCTCACGACACAATTTATCGAATGGATGAAAAGTAATCAGGCAGCCAACGTGGTGCCTTGCGAGGGGACGATGGGCGGAGAGGACTTTGGGTTTTTCCTTCGTGAGATCCCTGGCTTTATGTTTTGGCTTGGCGTCGATTCGCCCTATGCTCTCCACCATTCCAGACTCAATCCAGAGGAGGCGTCGATTGAGCATGCGATCTCCCTCATGACCCGCTACATCGCTTGGAAATCGACAAACCAATAGGTTGTTTCGTTTGGGCAATATGGCACTAGCTGTTCGGGTGTCCTATTGCTTCCTTTTCGTAACGCCGATGTGCTTATTGAAATACTCGATCGATATATCCAAACTTGCGATTTTACAATTGGGAATATTTCCACTACTTTTAAAGTGTAGATTCCAAGCTAGGAGTGATTGCGGTGGTTCAAGATCCCATTATTATTTCAGGTGCCGGTCCGGTTGGTTTGACCGCAGCAGAAATTTTGACTCAGCAAGGCATACGAGTCATGGTTCTGGAAAAAAGCACAGAGCCGAGTAAAGAGTGGCGAGCTTCGACTTTTCATGCTGGGACGATGGAATTGCTCGAGTCCACCGGTCTAGCGGATGAACTCTTGTGTCGAGGGATCGTTGCTGACAAGGTTCAGTATCGGGATCGGACGACAGGATTATACGCCGAATTCGATTATGGCCTGCTCAAGGACGAGACAAAGTATCCTTTTCGTTTGCAATTGCCACAATCCACTTACGTACAGATGATTCATGAGCGACTGCAACAATCCGATCTGGCTGAGCTTCGCTATGGTACCGAGGTTACCGGGCTCGTACAAGATGAGGCAGGGATAACCGTGACGGTAAAAACAGACGAAGGTCTCGAGAAGCTTCGCACGCCATATCTGCTCGGAGCAGATGGGGCTCGAAGCACCATCCGCAAACTGCTTGGACTGTCTTTTGAAGGCTATACATTAGAAGAGCGCTTTCTCTTGGTAGGCACGCCAGCCGCATTTGATCAGTACTTGCCAGATATCAGTCTGGTGAACTACATTGCCGATCCGCAGGAATTCCTGTTCATTTTGAAGGTTCCAGAGGCTTGGCGTTTGCTTTACCCGATTCCACCATCTGTCACGGATGAGGAGGCATTACATGACGAGAGGATTCAAAACAGCTTGCAACGTGCTTTGCAGACAACTGATCGTTTTCCTATCATCGAGCGAATGATCTATCGCGTGCACCAGCGGGTAGCGAATCGTTTTTATCAGGGTCGGGCAGTCCTCTTGGGGGATGCTGCTCATATCAACAGTCCGATGGGAGGGCTAGGATTAAACAGTGGCATTCATGATGCGGTTGATTTGGGCAGGCGGATGGTGCGCATCATGTGGGGACAGACCGATCCCGAAGCAGAGCTGGCAACCTATTCGCAGGTACGGCGCAAGGTCGCCATCGACTATGTAAAGAGTATTACCGAAAAAAATACGAGTGTCCTGACGGAAAAAGATCCCGAACGTCGGATCCAATTGCAGCGGGATTACGCCGAGATGGCTCAAGACCCGATACGTGCTCGCTCCTGGCTGCTTCGGTCCGGGATGATCGCAAGCGTTCGAGAGCAAGGCATAGGAGAACACCCCGAATCAACGACGACACGCTCGCAGCCATGACCGACTTATACAGATGGAATGCGGATTTATTCATAAGTGTGGGGTGATTTGCTTGGATATCGTCCATCTGGAGCACGAACTTCACTTTCCCACTACATTTCAAGGCGAGTCCTTTGTGCTTGCTCTCGGCTTTTTCGACGGGATGCATTTGGGACACCAACGTATCTTATGTACCGCGCGAGCAATCGCAGCTCTGAATAAATGCAAGCTTGCGGTGATGACATTCGATCCACATCCCGAAGAAGTCCTTCAATCCAGACCATCCCCTTTTCCTTACCTATCTTCGCTACAAGCGAGGGTGGAAGCTTTTGAAAAACAGGGAGTAGATACCCTGTTCATCGTCAAATTCACAAAAGCATTTTCTGCTCTTTCTCCGAAGGCGTTCGTAGACCGTTATATGTTGGGGCTAAGAGTCATTCATGTAGTTGCAGGATTTGATTTTACTTTTGGTTACAAAGGAGCGGGAAATATGGAGCGCCTAAGGGAACTGAGTCTGGGTTTATTCGCTGTTACCGCTCTCGACAAAATGGCGCATGCCAACCAAAAGATCAGTTCTACCGTCATCCGGAACTTACTCGGGGCAGGAGAGGTTCGGCAGATCCCCGAATTTTTGGGCGATTATTATGAAACGCGGGGAGTGATTATTGCGACCGTGCCTCGGATTCAGCTAAGCTACCGCAAAGTCAGGATTGTCACAGAGGGAGAATGCTTGCTGCCAAAGCATGGCGTCTACAAGGTTCAGACAAAGGTGGAGGAACGCTGGTACGATGGTATTTGCCTGGTAAAGGCACAGTCGGGGCAGGAAGCTGAGGAGAAAAACTTGGATGTACAACTGCTTGGCTGCTCGGAAAATTTACACGGCAAAGCTGTGAAGGTACGCTGGATGGAATACATTTTGGACAAAGATAACCGGGAGATCAAACGATCGAAGGATCAAGAAGGAGACAAATATGCGCTTCGTAAATTATCGCTATGACGGGAATGTCAGGCTTGGAGCAGTAGAAGACGGGTATGTCATCGACTTGAATCAGGCCTATCAATGTTTGCTGGAATCGAAGGGCAGGCTGCGAGCGAAGCAAATTGCTGAGGCTTTCATTCCGTCTGATATGATTGGCTTTTTGCAAGGCGACAAGGAGAGCTTTGGCATGGCGAAGGAAGCTGTAGCCTATGCCCGAACAGAAAGCCAGGTATTCGGAAAAAGAATCATCCTGCCCCTCGAAGACGTACAGTTGGAGGCTCCGGTACTTGCGCCAGGCAAAATAATTTGCGTAGGTCACAATTATCGAGAGCACATTTTAGAGATGAAACGGGAGATTCCGGCTTATCCGGTGGTGTTTGCCAAATTCAGTAATACCATTATCGGTCCTCAGAAGGAGATACCGTATTGGCCGATCTCGGAGCAACTGGATTATGAAGCGGAATTCGCTTTCGTGATCGGGAAGCGGGCACGAAATGTGACTTCACAAGACGCGCTCGATTACGTCGCTGGCTATACGATCGTCAATGATGTTACGTATCGGGACATACAGTGCCGCACACTGCAATGGCTGCAAGGAAAAACAGTCGAGGGGACTGCGCCGATGGGACCGTGGCTCGTTAGCAAAGACGAAATTCCTGACCCGGCGGGGCTAGAAGTCGTACTTACGGTAAACGGGGAAGAGCGCCAGCGATCAAATACCCGTAATCTCGTTTTTACTGTACCGTTCCTTGTGGAGTACCTGTCCGGCTTGATGACCCTTGAGACTGGGGATGTCATCTGCACGGGAACCCCGGGAGGCGTTGGCGATGCCATGCAGCCGCCGACCTACCTACAAGACGGAGATGTTGTCAGGATCGAGATTTCCAGTATTGGCGCCCTGGAAAATCGGGTGAAAAGACAAAGCGAAGGAGCTTTTACATGAGGATGACGGTTCCCTCCTACCTGGAGCAGATTGAGAAAAGCTTGGATGAATTGATTGGGCTTGCGAGTGGACTATCGAGCGAAGTCCTGCACTGGAAGCCAGCAAATGAGGCATGGTCGATACAAGAGGTGCTCAGTCACGTAGAGGAAGCAATCCCCTATTGGGTTAACGAAATGGAAAATATTACGAGCGGAAGGCAAAAGGAGTGGGGGCGGACCATGCAGGATCCGACGCGGCTTGCCGCGGTTGCACGTGCACATGACATTTCAACCCCAGATTTATTGAGCAGGCTCCAAAAGGCGAAAACCGCGATTCGTCAGGAGCTTCAATCTATAAAGGAAGAAGAATTGGAGCTAGAGGCACCTTCGCGAAATCCCAAGTTCGGTATCAAGCCGTTGCGATTTATTCTCGATCATTTTGTCGTCGAGCATATCGAATCGCATATCCGGCAGGTTAGGCGAAACATTGACCAATACAGTTAGCTCGGATCGAGAGGAGAGAGAAGTGAATGGCCGAAAAAAACGACTTTTTCAAAAGTAAAGAGGTGCAGGATTTCAACCAGGTTCTCGCAAAATACCATCTGGGACCATTGTGGAATGCAATTCCGGATTTGATGCACAAGGAGCCGACTCCGGAAGCGATTCCTTACATCTGGAAATGGGAAACGCTGCAAAAAGTTCTGATGGAGGCCAAGGAGATTTTCACACCGGATCGGGGAGGAGAACGTCGCGCCATCTATTTACAAAATCCCGGTCTACTCAACCGTCAGCCATGGGGATGGGGCTCTACCACTCAAACGATGTATGCGGCGGTCCAGTTGATATTGCCAGGCGAAACAGCCCCCTCGCATCGTCATACCCAGAGCGCGCTACGTTTTATTATGGAAGGAAGCGGGGCGTACTCGATCGTGCAGGGAGAGCGCATCTTTATGGAAAAAGGCGATTTCCTCACGACCCCGAAAGGCTTGTGGCATGGTCATGGACATTTGGGCGATGGGCCAATGATTTGGATGGATTGTCTGGATATTCCGTCTATTTATGCCATAGGTGGCACTTTCTTTGAAACCTATCCGGAAAGAATCGAGCAACCATCCTTACCTGATGATTATTCGTCCAAACGATATGCAGGAGGAATGGTGCGACCGATTGCTGACCGTGTTCCCAAGGTTGCACCTCTTGGTTCGTTCAAATGGCAGCAGACAAAAAATGCTTTGGACAGCTTAAGTCAATTCGAGCCGGATCCGTTTGACGGGTATGCCGTGGAATATCTTAATCCATCTACAGGAAAGACAGCCAATCCAACGATTGCGGCCTGGATGCAGCTTTTCCCTGCCGGATTCCGGTCCAAGGCTCATCGCCATACGAGTTCTACGATTTACCATGTATTCAGAGGCTCGGGCTATTCCGTTATTAATGGCGTCCAGTTCCACTGGGAAAAGGGAGATTATTTCGTGATTCCGAATTGGGCATGGCATGAGCATGTCGTAACCTCGACCGAAGAAGCGTACCTATTCTCTGTAAGTGATAGACCGATCATGGAAAAATTTGAGGTGCAGCGCGAAGAGAGCTACACGAGCAATCAAGGGCACCAGGAAGTCACGAAGGAATTTGTTGCAGTTTAAAGGAGCGGATTTTTTAAGAACGAGGGGATGGCTAAATGACGACCTACCGGATCAATTTACTAATCAACCAGGAGGATGTAGGTACAAAGAACTATACAGATATCAGGGATCCCGGACGGTTGACGGAGATTGTCGGTTCCGTTGCCCAAGGAAATGCCGAACTGGTTGACAAAGCAGTTCAGGCTGCCCACCACGCTTTCTTGTCGTGGCGAAACGTCAGTTTGGAAGAGCGTTGTGCGCTGTTGTTACAGGTTGCTGACGTGCTGCAGCAGGAGGCAGCTACCCTTGCGCCGCTTTTGACGAGAGAATCGGGGATGATCCTATCCAACTATCGAATGGAGATTCCTGCGGCAGCTGAAGCCATTCGAATAACGGTTGAGCTTGCAGAAGCTTTTTTTAGGCCCGAGCAGGTGAGCGACGCCAGGACATGGGTCAGTGTGGAAAAGAGACCTCTAGGGGTCATTGCCGCCCTTACGCCATGGAATGTCCCAATGACGATCACTATGAATAAGCTGGCTCCCATCTTGGTCACAGGCAATACGATTGTCGTCAAGCCTTCTCCGTATTCGTGCCTGGCTGTGACAATGGCATTGAAAAAAATGGCTGCCTTGTTTCCACCAGGTGTCATCAACGTAGTTCACGGACTCTCTGACGTCGGTGTTGCGTTGACGACTCATCCGCTTGTCCGCAAAATTACGTTGACGGGCGGAGGGAAGACAGCAACTGCCGTCATGAAGTCTGCGGCCGAATCGTTGAAACGCATCCATTTTGAACTGGGGGGAAACGATCCTGCGATTGTTTTGGATGACACCAATCTCGAGCAGGTAATTCCAAAAATAGCGGAAGGAAGCTTTGTGCGTTCAGGGCAAGTATGTGTGGCGACAAAACGGGTGTATATTCCAAGGAGCCTCTATCGGGATGCGTGCGATCTCTTTATCAGCCATGTGCAATCCTATAAAATCGGTCATGGCCTGAACCCCGAGGCTACGTTCGGACCTGTAAACAACCAGGGACAATATCAGTACGTGAAAGACTTGGTAGAAAGAGCGAAAAACAGCGCGGCTGAAGTGTTGGAGCTGGGTACGAAGCTGGAGCCGGAAAACTGGGAGAACGGCTACTATTTGCAGCCTGCCGTCGTCATTAATGCCGATCCGGGTCAGGAGGTCGTTGTCTGCGAGCAATTCGGCCCTGTCATTCCATTAGTCGCGTATGATTCCGAAGAACAGGTGATCCAGTTTGCCAACCAAACAGAATACGGACTTGGTTCATCTGTCTGGACGTCTGATGAAGAGAGAGGCTTGCGGGTGGCACGCCAACTGGAGGTCGGGATGACGGGGATCAATGGCCGGGTTCATTCCTCACTTGGACAAAAATACGTGCCGTTTGGCGGTGTCAAGAGAAGCGGTATGGGCTGGGAAAAGGCAGCAGCAGGCTTGATGGAATTCGTTCATTTCCACGGAATTACGCTTCATAAGTAATGATTTTTCAGGTTGCGACAGCAAGCCCAGTGCCACCGCGGTACTGGGCATTGTCTACATCGGACACAATGTTGACAAAATTCAAATCATAACTTTATAAATAAAGAGATTGTTCGTTTATATAGGAGCCAGGCGCAAAGAAGGGGAAGTGATATCAGTTGGAATTTCAACAGTTGGCATCATTTGTCGAAGTGGCGAGATTACTCAATTTTTCCAAGGCAGCAGATAAACTGCATATCACGCAATCAACCATGAGTGCACGTATTCAAAAGCTGGAGCAAGAGCTGGGAGTCCCTCTGTTCATTCGGCTCGGCAAGTCCATTCGACTTAGCAAGTATGGCGAGACCCTTTTGCCCTACGCCTTGCAGAGTATTCAGGCTATGCAAAAGGGCATGAAAAAAATCGAAGAGCAAAAATCAGATCAGACCAGACGCTTGACTATCAGCGCAGCCAATCCGTTTGCCGGGATTTTTCTTCCTCCCATCTTGGCTGCTTTACATACCCTTGTACCGGAGATCAGCATCCAGGTACTGCGAAATACGGGATATTCGGACGAAATGTACAAAATGGTCATGGACTCCCAGATTCATCTTGCCTTTATCAATAATCCTCACGAGCCTGGAGTATATTCCGAGGAAAGCGCTGTTTGCCTGATTCCGTTGTA
The DNA here is from genome assembly GCF_050467985.1 of Brevibacillus sp. NRS-1366. Lineage (NCBI taxonomy): Bacteria > Bacillati > Bacillota > Bacilli > Caryophanales > Paenibacillaceae > Brevibacillus > Brevibacillus sp. NRS-1366. The sequence continues at coordinate 397,659 of NZ_JBITPN010000017.1, forward strand.
CGAGGATGATTTTGTTCTCGTAGCCCGGCCCAATCATCCGCTGACAGGAAGAGACCGGGTGTCCACAGCAGATATAAAGCCCTATCCTTTATTGTTTATGGGTCAAAAGACTTCCATTTCCAAACATATGCTTCGCTACTTCGAGCAACAGCAGATGAAACAGCAAGACAAGTTAGAGATTAACAGTATTCCGGGTATCAAGGAGATGCTCAAACAGACGGATATGGTAAGCATGTTCCCGCGGTTGATCGTAAGAGGGGACCTAGAGAATAGAGATCTCGTAGAAATTCCGATGCGGCAACCCGCCCCTCCATTGGTCACGTATCTTGCATGTCAGCATGACGAAATCGAGCCGCATCTGTTGAAGATTATCCAGGAGAGTCTCGCGCGCACAATTACAGAACTGGGGCACCCGTGCAGGTTGTTCGCGGAACGGCTTGCCTGAAATATCGAAAACCTCGATGGCTATATTTAAACTAGCAATTGGACGGTTCTCCTTTTATCCAGTAGTTTGGAAGTATCAAGATTGTAGGAGGGCTAGGGAAAATGATAATCGATATTCATGGTCATGTCGTTGCTCCCCCAGAGTTGTATGCGTACCAGTCTTCACTTATGGCTAGCCGAGGAGCTCATGGCAGAGGAAAAGTCAATGTAAGCGACGAGAAGTTAATGAATGCGATCTGGGGCAGTCGTCAAGGTGAGAAAAAGACGCACATCGAATTATTAAATGAGGTTGGGACTGATATTCAATTCATATCTCCACGCCCTTTTCATGCCATGCACGCTGCGAAACCGGAGAAGATCGTCCACTGGTATACCGAAGAGGCGAACAACCTGATCGCTCGTGTATGCAAATTATTCCCGAATCGTTTTCTGGGGATTGCCGGTCTGCCTCAAAATGCGGATGTGAGTCCCGTGAATGTACTCGTAGAAATGGAGCGATGCATAAAAGAGCTAGGCTTCGTCGGGGTGATGCTCAATCCAGATCCGAACGAAGGAATCGGCACACCGCCACCAGGGCTTGGGGATGAATACTGGTACCCCGTCTACGAAAAAGCAGTGGAGCTGGATATTCCAATATTGATACACTCGGCAAGTTGTCAGTCACATCGAGAGAGCTACAGCCTGCATTTTATAAACGAGGAGACAATCGCTGTCATCTCCCTCTTAAATTCAAAAGTATTCGAAATGTTCCCAACGTTGAAAATCGTGATCTCTCATGCTGGCGGAGCAGTCCCTTATCAAATCGGGCGCTTCATGGCAGGACGTTATCGAACCAATTCGGAACCGTTTGAACAAAGTATTCGCAAGCTGTATTTTGATACATGCCTGTACACCAAGGATTCTTTGGAGCTTTTGTTCAAGACAGTCGGCGTCGATCGATGCATGTTTGGGACTGAAAATCCGGGGACAGGATCAGCGATTAATCCGAATACCGGCATGTACATGGACAACACGAGACCTGTGATCGAAAGTATTGAATGGCTGACACAGGAGGATAAGAAAAAGATTTTCAGTGAAACGGCCATCAAAGTCTATAATCTACAATTGAGATGAGGAGGACTCACCCATGGCAAAGATTGTGCTAGGTCTCGCAACTTCACACAGCCCCCAACTCAGTACCCCGACTGATCAGTGGCATCTGCATGCGGATCGGGATCAGATGAAAAAAGACCTGCATTTCCGTGGAAGTGTATACAGTTATCAAGAGCTTTATGAACATAGAAAATTGGAAGGCCTAAGCGCGGAAGTGAGTGGGGGGAAATGGCTTGAACGCTATGAACAATGGGAGCAGCGAATGGTGGAAGTGCGCAAAAAGCTACTTGACGTTCAACCAGATATTCTGATAGTGATTGGGGATGATCAAAGAGAGTTGTTTTTGGATGATGGCATGCCCACCTTCTCCGTATTTTGGGGAGATCAAGTACAGGTCATTCCCCATGAGGGACTGCACCCTTCCTTGGAAGCAGCGCGATGGTCCAATTTTGGCGAACAAGTGGAAACGTACCAAACTGAACCTCGATTGGGCAGGCACATTGTAGAGCAAATGATGGTAGAAGGCTTTGATGTCGCCCAGTTGACCCGTCAGGCGGAAGGAAGAGGAATCGGTCACTCCTTTATTTTTACCAAGCACCGATTGATGGCGGATGATCTGAATGTTCCGATCGTTCCCATCATGATTAATACGTATTTCCCGCCGAATCAGCCAACGACTGGACGCTGCTACTCGTTTGGGAAAGCTTTGGGCAAGGCGATTCAATCATGGGAAAGCGACAAGGGGATCGCGATCATCGCTTCAGGAGGGCTCAGTCACTTTGTGGTAGATGAGGAGCTGGATCGCCTCGCTTTGCAAGGTCTCATGAATCGGGACGAGGAGCTCTTGGCTTCCATTCCTGAAAATCAGCTGACATCCGGTACGTCTGAGATCAAAAACTGGGTTGCAGCGGCTGGGGCATTGCAGCATATGGAGATGAAGCTGCTCGACTATATCCCGGCGTATCGGACGGAAGCGGGAACCGGTTGCGGAATGGCTTTTGCCTGGTGGGAATAACGTAGACGACGGACCTCTTTGGAAGTCCGTCGTTTTTACTGAAACCACGTTCAACACTATCGAGAGGGTAAATGGGCATATCTAAAATATCAATTAGACTTTTATATAAATCTGAATTAATTTTATAGTAATCATTTATCTTCAATTTTAAGGGGAGAGTGTTCTAAAACGAAATGTAAGCGATGCCAAAAGCTTCAATCCTGGTAGAAGGATTCGACACGAACAAAAGAATTTTGACAAATAAACAGGTATGGAGGAAATCGACGATGACAGCCGCTTCTCTGCTCAGGTTTGAACATGTCAGCAAATCGTATGGGGAAACACAAATCGTAAAAGACTTGTCGATTGAAATCAAAGATGGAGAATTCGTTGCCATTTTGGGCCCGAGTGGCTGCGGGAAAACTACAAGTCTGCGGATGATAGCTGGGTTGGAGCCCTGTAACGGAGGCCAGATCATTTATCAGGGAGAAGTAATTGATTCTCCTGAAAGAGGCGTGTTTGTTCCGCCAGATAAACGCGGGATGGGCATGGTTTTTCAATCCTACGCGATTTGGCCGCATATGACGGTGTATGAGAATGTTGCCTATCCGCTCAAGCTGCGACGTATGCCAAAAGACAAGATCAAACTAGAAGTAGAGAACATCCTGGCCATTGTCGGATTGAAAGAAATGGCGGATCGGCAGGCCACGCAATTGAGTGGAGGTCAGCAGCAGCGTGTGGCATTGGCACGAAGCCTTGTCTTTCATCCCAAAATCCTGCTTCTAGATGAACCTTTTAGCAATCTGGACGCGAAGCTGCGCGAGCAAATGCGGATTGAAGTGAAGTTGCTGCAGAAACGTCTTGGTATTACGGTCATTTTTGTAACTCATGATCAGGTGGAAGCCCTAAGTCTGGCAGATCGGATCATCATGATGTCCAAAGGGAACGTAGAGCAGGAAGGAACTCCTCAGGAGATATACGAACGACCGCGGACGCCGTTTGTCAGGGATTTCATGGGCAAGACGATCATGTTGGAGGCAAAAATTGCTGACGTGCACCAGAACGGCCAAATCAGCGTTGTCAAAGACGGCAAAAACCCGGTAACGCTTACAACTTTCAATCATTACTTCCCTTTGCCACGCTTGGGCGAAAGATGCCTGATTGCCGTCCGATCCGAGCAAATCAGAGTAGTGCCACTGGAGCTGGCAGAAGCAGAAAGCGGGCATGAGCAGGAATTGCGCTTTTGCGGATCTATCGAGACACTGCTGTTTATCGGTGACCAGTATGAAGCGTTAATTACGCTCGACGATGGCGAACAGCTGCACCTTTTTATTCCAAAAACACACCACTGGCAAGAAGGTCAGGCGATTATACTCCGCTTTAATCGGGAGGTGAGTGTATGGCCAGAGTAGAGCCTGCCCCTGTCGTAAGGGAGAGGGTGAAAACGAAGCACAATCCTTTATGGTGGGCTTTTTTCAAAGGGAAGAACCTGATTTATACCATCGTTACACTCAGTGTGGTATTCGTTGTTTTATATCCCGTGCTCCTCCTCTTCATCAACAGCTTCAAGGAAGGCGCATTCGGTCAGGAGACCGGGTGGGGGCTGGCAAACTGGAGACTCGCTTTGTCCGAGCCTGATTTGCTCTCCGCCATGGTGAACACACTCAGCCTTACAGGAGTTCAACAGGCCATTGCGATTATCGTTGGAATCTTATTGGCATGGCTGATCGCACGGACTGATCTGCCGGGGCGGGATTGGGTGGAGTTTGGTTTTTGGGTAACGTTCTTCATCCCTACGCTTCCCATGACCCAGGCCTGGATTTTGTTGCTCGATCCGGACAGAGGTTTGATCAACCATTTGTTTGCGTCGATTCCTCTCCTCAGCTGGATCAAGATGGACATTTTTAGCTGGTGGGGGATTGTCTGGGTTCATCTGGTAACTACAACAGTTGCGATCAAAGTCATGCTCCTGACACCCGCTTTCCGAAACATGGACAGCTCACTCGAAGAGGCTTCACGGGTACATGGTGGCACCAACTTCACAACCTTGATGAGAATTGTCGCACCCATTATGGCACCAGCGATTCTCGTCGTGCTCCTGATGGGGATTATTCGCTCACTAGAAGCCTTTGAGGTAGAGTTGATTCTCGGCGGCCCGCAGCATATTGATGTTTTCAGCACCAAAATATACCGGTTGCTCAGCCAGTCGACTCCTGAGTACGGGGCAGCGACAGCACTCGGTTCGTCGGTTCTGGTCCTTTTGCTCCCACTCATTTTGTTCCAGCAATGGGTTACACAAAAAGGTACCTATGCGACCGTCAGCGGCAAATTCAAATCACAGCCATACCGATTGGGCAAGTTTCGCTGGCCGATTTTTGCCATCGTGATCTTGATGGAATTGATGATGACCGTATTGCCGCTCTCGGCACTATTAGTCGGAACATTCATGAAATTATTTGGGTTCTTCTCCATTCCGGATCCCTGGACGCTGAACCACTGGAAATTGGTACTGACGCGTCCTGATTTGCTGCAAGGGCTGGGTAATACACTTGTGCTCTGCTTCTGCACAGCAATTCTAGCGATGCTGCTGTACTCTATCATCGCCTACATCATCGTTCGCACCAAGTACAGGGGGCGAGGACTTTTGGATTTTACGGTATGGTTGCCTTCGACGCTTCCTGGGATCGTTGTAAGCCTGGGGATGTTGTGGCTGTTTTTGAGCTTTCCATTGTTCCAGCCACTCTACGGAACGATATTCATTTTGATTTTGGCGATTGTTCTGGCGGCAGTTACAACGGGCACGCAAGTATTGAAATCGAATCTGACCCAGCTGGGAAATGAGCTGGAGGAAGCTTCTTGGGTGCATGGAGCCTCCTGGTGGTATACATACAGGAGAATTATTTTGCCATTGATTGCACCTGCTATGGCGGTTGTAGGAATCTTCGGGTTTTCGGTAGCAGCCAGATCTACGAGTATTGTCGTTCTCTTATCTACAAGCGAGACTCGGCCTCTATCTGTTTTGCAGTTGAGCTATATGGGGGATGGCAGCTATGAGGCAGCCTCCGTGGTCGGCGTGATTATTCTGTTCCTGACGATCGGAGTGGCTCTGGTAGCACGAATTTTCGGATTGAAGCTGGGGGTAGGCAAATGACGAAGGGAGAAGGAAACATGACTGAACAATCATGGTTGAAACGGTTAGGCCAGTTGGACACCTGCGCGGTCTCGGACGCCATGGAAAAGGTTGGGTTAAAAGGGGCTGTCTTGGGTATTCGTCCGATGTGGTCTTGTCCCCGCATTGTCGGTAGAGCGGTCACGATCAAAATCAAGCCGGTGGGACTGGTACGCCCAACCCAGCATCTATGCACTCCAGCAATTGAAGCTGCACAAGCTGGTGACATTTTGGTGATCGATAACGCAGGCAGGACAGACGTTGCGACGTGGGGAGGAATCTTGACTTACGCTGCAAAAGTAAAAGGCATAGCTGGTGTTGTCATCGATGGGGCCTGTCGCGATCTGGATGAGAGCAAGGAGCTGGAATTCCCGGTATATGCAAGGTCGGCTGTTCCTGTCACTGCCCGTGGTCGAATTATGCAGGAATCATTTAATGAAGAAATACAAGTCGCCGGGGTCAGTGTGCTGGCAGGTGATTTGGTGATCGCAGACGCGAGCGGAGTCGTACTCGTTCCTTTGAAGAGAGCAGAAGCCGTAATCACAGCGGCAGAAGCCATCGCCCTTCGCGAGAGGCGGATGGCCGAGGAGATCGGGAAAGGACGATCAGTTGTCGAGGTGATGGAGAGTATGCAGTACGAGACGATGAATGTGTCAGGAGAGGAAGCCGAGCATGGAAAAAATCATTGAATCATTCAAGGCGATTTCGATTGCTGCCGTCTCTGATGCCATGGACAGTTTGGGTATTCATGGAACGTGTATTGGAATCACTCCGGTTAACTACGGATATCAGATGGTCGGGCGAGCATACACGGTCAAGTATTTGCCAGTCTCCGTGCAAAAAGGAACGGTGGGAGATTACATTGACGATGTGCCGGCAGGTAGCGTGGTTGTTTTAGATAACGAAGGCCGAATCGACTGTACTGTCTGGGGCGACATTCTAACGTCAGTCGCGCATAGAAAAGGGATCGCAGGCACGGTGATTCACGGGGTGTGCCGGGATGTCGCGTGCTCTCTGGAATTGAAGTACCCGATTTTTTCCCGCGGCAAATTCATGCGTACTGGGAAAGACCGCGTCGATGCCGTTGCTTTCTCTGTCCCGATCTCACTCGGGGACGTTAAGGTGCGTCCAGGCGATATTTTATATGGCACAGACGATGGTATGCTGGTTATCCCGCAGGAAAGGGAAGAGGAGATTTTGGTTGTAGCGCAAATGATCGAGGAAAAAGAAGAAGGAATCCGCGCAGAGGTGCTGAAAGGGACCCCTCTCAAGGAAGCGCGTGCCAAATACGGCTATCACGAGCTGCAGTCCAAAAAGATCTGAGCATATCACATCGAGGAAGGTGGGTAAGATGTCCAGCATTATCAAACAGATTGAGCGTCCGGAGTCTGGCGTCATTCAAAGCGTAGCTGGCTTTTCTTCGGCGACTTTGCTGGAGGCAGCGGGAAAAAAGGGAGCGCTGCCGTCAGGAATCAAGCCGCTTTCGACTTCCATGAAAGTATGCGGACCTGCCATCACCGTTAGTTCGCCGCCACGAGATAATCTCATGCTGCATGAGGCAATGATAGTCGCGCGTCCTGGTGATATTCTAGTCGTTGAGGTAGCAGGTGAATACGAAGCGGGCTATTGGGGAGATATCATGACCTATGCTGCCATCCAGAAAGGAATCAGCGGCCTTGTCATTGATGGCTGCACAAGGGATGGCAATGACGTCCGGGAAATGGGTTTTCCTGTCTTCTCACGCGGCCTCTGCATCCAAGGGACAGGAAAAGCGGGTGGTGGAACAATCAATCACCCGATTCAAATTGGCGACGTCCACATTCACCCTGGAGATATCGTGTTCGGCGATAGTGATGGGGTTGTGATTATCCCAAGATCCGAGATCCATTCCATTTTGCAAAAAGCACAGCAGCGAGAAGAGGAAGAGCAGAGAGTTCGAGAGCAGCTCAAGCAAGGCAAGACAACGATGGAAATATACGGGTGGAAGTCGCAGCTTTCATCCTGATTCTTAAAAAACAATCAGCGCCAGCCTGTGAGGAACGTCATCACAGGCTTTTCGTTTTTTGGTTGTATAAGGTGTCATCTGTCAAGAGGGAGAGTGCTGGTAAAAAGTTTTTTGTTTGACTTTTCAGTGAAATCGAAGTACATTTTTGTTAGACGATATTGTTAAACAATTAAAACTTGTAGAGATGGGGTAGTAGCGAGGTGAGCAGACAATCAGAGACGGCCTATCAAACAATTAAAGAGAAGATATTTGATGGCACATTCCGTCCTTCGCAGAAGTTGATTGAGAGCCAGCTGGCAGAAATGATCGGAGTCAGCCGAAACACGATCCAAAAAGCGCTTCTTAGGCTGGAACAGGAAAATCTGGTCGAGATTGAGTCCAACAAAGGGGCGACGATCAAAGCATATTCGTTGGATGAAATCATTTATTATCTGGAAATTCTAGAGGTATTGGAAAGCCTGGTAGTAAAAAACGCGACCTGTCACATTACTGAGGTGGAGCTGGACGAGCTAGAAGGTACAGTTATAGAAATGGAGAAGTGCCAGCAGCAAAATCAGTTTGATGAATACACGTCGCTCAGTATGAGATTTCGCGAGATCATCTACCGCGTCGCAAAAAATCAAAAAGCAGTAGAGTTGATCCGTGGAATCAGGACGCCACTGCGCCGCTATCAGTTAAGAACGATGCTGCTACCTGGAATTAAGGAAAACTCGATCAAGGAGCATCGCAAGATTTTTGATGCCCTGAAAAAAAGAGATGAAAAGGGCGTAGAGGTCGCGATCCGTTCCGATTTGTCTATGGTGCGGGAAAGCTTTGTGCAAAACTATCTTCTTCTCCTGTAAGGAAGGCAGAAATGAAGTTATTTTTATAGAACGCAAACAGTTCGATGCTGTCTGCGTTTTTTTGCGTGCAAGGAAGTGGATCTACTAATCACATAATTCAAAATTGTGTAAACAATTTCATTGACAGGTAAAGGAGCGGGCGATATAATCAGAAATAACAACAATATTGTTCAACAATATTGTCTAATAAAACTGAACGACACGAGGTTGTGTACAACGTTAAAAAGGGATGACTGACCGCCATAGTGATTTTTCGTTTGTACGCACTGCAAAAGAATTGGGGGGGTATGGCCATGATCGATGCAGGGAATCAAGCAGGAAAGAGTGATTTTATGCCTGTAAAGCAGCTAGTCCAACTACTGAGTGACGGGCAGAGAAGCGGTCTGTGGGAGCAGGTGGACATTTCGGATTTGCAAGCCCTTTGTGAGCTGGTCATTCACATGTACGGTCGCCGGGTTGAGCACCTGCTGACGACTGAACAAAACGCCCAGCCATTCATGCCGTTACCGAAGCACACTACAGTGCCGGATACGGAAGCAATGATGTTTATCAATGGATTGATGGAGGGCAAGCATATCGAGCTTTTCGAACTTCAAATGTTCAAAAATTTCTAAAAAAGAGGGGATAACAATGGAACATTACGTTTGTGAGAAGGCGGAATTGGAGCAAAGAAAAATGTACTATGTTTCGCTCGAAGGAATGGAGATCGGGGTCATTCTGGTAAAGAACCAGATCCATGCGATAAAAAATACATGCCCGCACTTTGAAGGGCCGGTGTGTCTGGGTAACGTCTCGGAGCGTGTACGCATGAGGCTGGACGAGAATAAGATGAGCGGCGGGGACTACCATTCCAGTGACGAGGTGAATATCGTCTGTCCCTGGCACGGATTTGAATTCGATATCGATTCGGGAAAATGCATCGCCGATCCACGTTTCACATTGCGCAAGTTCCAACCTCATGTAAAAGATGGCAAGGTTTACATCACGATCTAATCAATTTTTTTGCATCAGAAAAATACCAAAGATAACAAATAGGAGGGAAAAGCGAGTGAAGATTGAATTGAGTTTGGAAAAAAACTTTTTGGACAACGCCGAGAGGCAGGCGTTAGCCCGTGGCTTATATGATATTCCGATTGTAGATGCCGACTGTCACTACATGGGGACTCCTATGAATGTAATTGCCGAGTATGTGGAAGAGCCGTACCGGAGCCGGTTACGGGTCCATAGCAATGGCTCGAAGCACATTTATGTCGATTTGGGTGACCGTACAATGGCAGGGCGGATGAAAAGCATTCCGCTGTTCGTGAAAAACAAGCAGCCTGAAGGCGAAATGATGCCGAAAGAAATCTACCCGCTCCTGAAAAGCAGCATGAAGATGGCTATTGATTACAATATCGTCTTTCCTACCGATTTACTGACCCTGGGGGTGCATCCTGATTCAGAGATAGAGGTGGCGATCGCTTTTGGATTTGCCCGCTGGATGACGGAGGAAGTTTTACCTCAGAACGATGCGATCAAGACGATGCTGTACTTGCCGTTTTCCAATCCTGAAGCATGTGTGAAAATCGTCAAGGAATTTGGCGGAAAAAGAGGAGTGGTCGGTTTCCTCGTAACCAGCCTGCGTTACCAGCCTGTCCATCACAATTCATATATGCCTCTGTACAAGCTGCTAGAGGATATGGGGCAGCCACTTGCTTTCCACACGGTTTCACACTGGATGGAGCGGCCGTTCCAGCAGTTGAATCGATTTCTCTCGGCACATGCCCTCGGTTTTCCTCTGTACAACATGATTCAGGCGACGAACCTGATTATTAACGGTATTCCCGAACGCTTCCCGGATCTGAAGTTTATTTTCATTGAAGCGGGCGTTTCCTGGATTCCGTTCCTCATGATGAGGTTGGATACGGATTATCTGTACCGTCAATCAGATGCACCTTTCCTGACAAAAAAACCGAGTGAATACATGAAAAATTTCTACTTTACATCGCAGCCTCTGGAATACACAGACAACGTGAATATGATGAAGGAAATCTTTTCAATGTTTGATGCGGAGAATCAGCTTCTCTATGCGTCCGACTATCCTCATCAAGATTTTGACACCCCTGCATCCATCTACGATTTACCCTTCCTCAGCCAGTCGGCCAAACGGAAAATTTTGGGGGGAAATGCTTTGAAATTCTTCAACATCACGGAACCTGTCCTGCATGCAAAAATCCGTCGAGAAGAATCGCTGGCTGAGGCCTCCAGAACATAATACGATATAATTTGACGGAACCGATGACAACATGCAAAACAGGCCCTCGCGATTGGGGGCCTGTTTATTATGGGAGTACGAATTAGAAGTCCGTCTGTTCTTTGAGGCGAAGCGTCGCCAAAAGCTTCAGTAGAAGCTGAAGTAACCGAGTCAGCTGAGTTTCATCCAAACCGTTAAAAACCCACTTTTGTTTGTCCCAATAGTCTTGCAGGTGTTGTGGAATGAATGCCTTGGATTTTTCCGTCAGCACGATAATCGAGCTTCGCCGATCCGCAGGGTCCTTCATTCGCTGTACCAAGCCGTCCTGCTCCAGTCCGTCGATCAATTTGGTCACGTTCGTCTTGGTGACGTTTTTCTGTTGGCTGATGTCTGTCATCGTGAGATTTTGTCCATCAGAGCGGAAAAGAAGGAGCAACGTTGAGAATTTGGCATGGCTTAATCCCAGTTCCATAGTGTGTTTGTTAAGTTGAAAAATAGTCAGATTGTAGACGCGGGCGAGCAGAATGGATAACGCTGCCGATGAGCGATGGATGTCGGGTGTGACGGCATGGTACGAATCAAGAATGTCAGACATCATGCTTGACACAAGTCTTGCCTGTTCTTTACTGGCATCCAAGGAATAAACAGCGGCTTCCGATTTTTGCTGAAGGGTGGCAATCAACAAACAGATGAGTGATAGCATATCCTCTTGCTCGTTTTGGTCCAGCCCGTCAAAAATCCATTTTTGCCTATCCCAATAGGATTGAAGCTGATCGTAAACCACCGCGCTGCCTCTTTCCGTAAGGTGAATGATGGCGCTTCTGCGGTCAGCTGGATCTTTTTGCCTCTCTACGTATCCGTCCTTTTCCAACGCGTCGATGAGGTTTGTGATATTAGTCCGGGTCACATGCTTTTGCTGGCTGATGTCTGTCATGGTCAGATGCTTGTTCTTGGAGCGAAACAAAAGAAGCATCGTGGAAAATTTGACATGTGTCAGTCCAAACGAGAGAGTATGCTTGTTCAACAAGGTGATCGTCAAATGATGACACCGCGAAATAAAAATAGGCAGGGCGGCCTGTGTCCGATGGATGCCTGGAGAAAACGACTGATACGTATCCATGTGAGCCTTCATCTTTTGCTCCAATGCCTTGATCTGAGTTTGAAGATCGTCATGAGCCATTTGATTCATACAACGTCCTACCTTTGTTTGAATTGTAAACAGGTTTATTATCTGTATCGACATCGTAACACAGGAGGGAGTCAAGGGACAATTCGGAAAGATGAAATTTCTGAATAATCCATCAAAGGCTTATTGACACGACAAATGGGATTGGTTAAGATGGAATTAAATTAGTAAACGTGTTTACTATTAACTCATTCATTAAAATAATTTTCTTATTATCATGGGAATATGGAGGAGTTGCAATGGGGATTCGGACTGGAAAACAGTACAAGGAAGGATTACGTTCGCCACGAGAGGTCTACATCAACGGTGAGAAGGTAACGGATGTTACACAGTACCCGGCCTTTCGTCGCCCGATTGAAGCAATTGCCAACCTGTATGACATGAAGCACGACGCTCGCTACCAAGCTGCTCTTACCTTTTCCTCACCGACAACCAAAGATCTGTGCGACATTTGTTTTATGCCGCCAAAAAATGCAAATGAACTCGGAAAGAAAACGGAAGCCTACAAGCTATATGCCAAATCCACCTATGGGGTAATGGGGCGATCGCCCGAATTCATGAATGCGCACATTATGGGCATCGCGGAGAGTGCCCGCTTCTTCGGAAAGTGGGGAGAGCAATTTGAACAGAACATGCACCGTTATTTCGAGTACGTAAGAGAGAATGACCTTTTTTTGACGCATGCGCTCGGAACCCCTCAAATCGACCGTTCCAAGGCATCTCATGAACAACGGGACCTGTTTCTGCACCTGGGAGTGAAGGAAGAGACGCAGGAAGGCATCATTGTCAGAGGAGCAAAACAGCTTGCCACCATGGGTCCAATTACTGATGAGCTTCTGGTCTTTCCTAACGGGCGGTCGTTCAAGGAAGGGGATGAACGCTACTGCATGGCTTTTGCGATCCCGGTCTCCACGCCTGGTTTGAAAATGCTGTGCAGACAACCTTTCGTTCCCCAAGACGACCGAAACGTCTACGACCATCCGTTCAGCAGCCGATTTGAAGAAAATGATGCAATGGTAGTGTTTGACGATGTACTGGTGCCATGGGAGCGCGTCTTTTTTTACAACAATGTGGAAGCCGCCAATACGATGAGATTTAACGCAGACGTTTCCATTCATGCGACTCACCAGGCAACGGTCAGAAAATTAGTGAAATTCGGAATGGCAGCAGCAATCGCCAGCAAATTGACAGACTCGGTCAAAACGAATGTCTTTCCGCAAGTAGCTGAGAGGGTGGGTATCATCATCGCCATGCTGAAGTCCCATGAATCGGCACTATATGCAGCTGAACAGTGTGGTGAATTCAACGAAAACGGTAATTGGAGACCAAACAAGGACTACTTGGAGGCCCAAAACATTCTGTATGCCAAAAACAATGAAGCGATCGTCGATTTACTCAAGCAAATGGGGGCCGCAGGCTTGATGCTGACACCTTCTGGACACGACTTCTTCGGCCCGGAAAGTGAAAACTTCCAATACTATTTCAGCGGGGCAAACAGCGACGGTTTCCATCGCGTTCAGATTGCCAAAATGGCGTGGGACTTTTTCGGGGATGCTGCAACACAACGTCTGCTGCATTATGAACGGTTCTATATTGGGGACCCGATGTTTTATGCTGCCGGATACTCGAATCGCGCGAATATCAAGGAGTGGATGTCGTTAACGGATGAGCTTTTGAATGAGGGGAGAGCAGTATTCTCCACGCAGGTCAAGTAATCAGGAGGCGAGAGGAAAATGGACGTACGAGCTTTGCGCAATGCTTTTGGTAAATTCGCAACGGGGGTCACAATCGTAAGTTTTATGGACGGTACCCAGATCGCGGGGATCACGGTCAATTCGTTCACCTCAGTCTCCATTGATCCACCTCTTTTATTGGTGTCCATCGACAAAAAAGCGCGTTCTCATGAAGGACTCTTGAATAAACCGTTCATCGTGAACGTACTGGCCGCGGGGCAAGAAGCACTGGCTTGGCAATTTGCAGGCAGGCCGCAGCTTGATCTGCAGATCGATTGGGAGCATTCGACGATCGGGCCACGTTTGGCGGGAACGCTTGCCAACTTCGAATGCGAGCCGTGGAACGCGTATGATGGGGGCGACCATACACTCATTGTCGGAAAGGTAGTTTCCTTCTTGTATCGCCAAGGGGATGCACTTGGATTTTTCAGCGGCAAATTCCACGAGGTAGCGACGCCATCCTGACACCACCTCAAATAAACAGAAGCAGAGCGGACGACAAATGTTCGCTCTTTTTTCATGTGCTATCGATATATTCGATCTATATATGAAAAGTTTAGTTTGGACGTACGAAGTGTTTTTGCAGTACGATCGTGGCAAAGAAACAAAACAAGTACGAATAGCCTCGGTGGCAGGAAAGGAATAGAGCAGATGATACCAGGGGAAAAGAAACGACGAAGCGCAACAGAAAAAAGATGGCTGTTGAGAGAGCTGCTACAGAGAAAAAGCCTGACCGTCATGCCTGGCGGATTCAGTCCCCTATATGCGCGTGTTGCCGAGGAAGCCGGTTTCGAGACGTTTTTCCTCGCTGGTTCTCAGCTTTCCGCTTTTCTATACGGGGTACCAGATTCAGGGATCATCGGTCTACGTGACTTGGTTGACCACGCGCGCCACATGGCAGCACGCACCAATATTCCCATTTTTATAGATGCCGACACCGGTTTTGGAAATGCAGTAAATGTCCATTATGCCGTAACCGAATGCATCCATGCAGGAGTAGCCGGAGTGCAGATAGAGGATCAGGAATCCCCCAAAAAATCAGGAATCAGCTCAGGGCGCAGGTGCATCACGATAGAAGAAGCTGTAGGCAAGTATCGTGCTGCAATCTCTGCTAGGGACGCACTTGATCCGAGTTTTGTTATTTGTGCACGCACGGATGCACTGGGTGCGGAAAATAGTAGTTTTGAAGAGGCGCTAGATCGCTGCATCGCGTATGTGCAAGAAGGAGGAGTCGACTTCATTTGGTTGAATTCTGTACAAACGCGGGAGCAACTAGCTCGGGCATGCAAAGAAATCCCTGCACCCGTGCTGACGATCTGGGGAGGAGCGCAACCAGCTCCTACGTTAGAGGAATATGAGCAATTAGGAGTCCGCATCGCTTTGTATCCTACACTCGCCGCTTCAAGCGGTCTTCAGGCCGCATGGCATGTCCTGCACGATTTCAGATCGAGAGGTACCGAGGCTCTATTGAAGTGGGGGCAAAGTATCGAGAATAGCCCTTTTGGTCGCGCACATCTTGATCATTTGACAGGAGCTGCCGAGGTAAGAGAGTTAGAGGAATTATACTTGCCCGAAAGCGTAAAGCGAAATTATGAAAGCACTTGGGGACACAAGGATATGCTGGCCTCAGTCTTGCAGGAGTTACAAAAGACACATCACGAAAGCAACTCGTCATAACATCATGGTGGATTCAAGCAAGCTTCTGTTTTCTGCGGCTTGTTTTTGTCCTGTTTCATGCCTGGTGGACATACGGTGTAAGGAGGAATATACGTAGAGGTGGTATCATGGGTGCCGTAATCCAGGTCTTAGCCTTCGTATCCATATCGTATGTCTGGTTCACCTGGTTTGTCTGGAAAAGAAGAAAACAAGTCGAACCGATGCAGGGCATGGTGAGCGGAATGACAGTCGGCATGATGGTTGGGCTGATCGCCGGACTGTTATTTGGTGTCTTGTTTAAAGGGGACCTCTCTTATTCCACGATGCTGAGCATTGCGGCAGGCGCATTTGCCGGATTGATATTTGGTATTCCTTTGTCTGTCCTGACGATGATCGAAGGGACTCTCTCCGGAATGATGGCGGGAATGATGGGAGCCATGCTAGGGGAGATGGTGCCCTATGAGCAAGTGGAACCGTTGTTGTTTTTGTTCGTAATGCTCTATACCTTTTGCATCATGCTTTTGACAAGACTGGTTGGAAAAACTGCAGAGGGGTCGGGTACGTCAGGGAAGCGAATTGGATTTCATCATCCTCTTGCTGGGGCGATGGTGCTCATTGGTGTGTTTCTCTGGTTTCAATCATTCCCTGCGCAAAGCAATTCGACGGCTCACGAAACAAAACAGAGTGTCGATCTCGTCGCCTCCGATTTTTTCTATCACCCACAGCAAATCGTGATGAAAAAAGGGGAAGAGGTAAAGGTGACTTATCACAACCAGGGGAAGATGGAGCATGTCGTGGAGATCATGTCAAATGGAAATATAGAAGTCATACCGAACGCTGCGCATCACAATCACTCCCACGAAACGAAGTCGACGGGCGAACTCCATTTGTACGCGCAGCCCGGTGAATCTGCATCCTATGTGATACGTGCGAGGGCAGAGGGCGTCTATTCGTTTTACTGCATGGTCCCCGGTCACAAAGAAAAGGGGATGGTCGGCAGCTTGATCGTCAAATAAACGCTGGGTGAATTGAACTTGCCCCTGTTATTAATACTACCTTGCCTCGTAAGTCTTGCATGTGTTGTCCTCCTATATGGGTAAACTCGTTTCTGATTGATAGAAAAGAGGGGATTTTGTCTAAATAGGGAAAAACGATCCTCTCTTGATCTTACTGTAATTAACATAAAAATTCTGTGTTTTGTTGACAGATCCCTAGTGCTTCCCAAATTTTTCAGACAACGTTACTTAAAAAATGGGCTCATACCGCTGGAACGAATACCCAGTACTTCGTCATAAATGTAGAGTAGCTACATGAGTGGCGGAGGTGATACGAATGGATGATTATAAAAAAGAGCTGAAAAAATTAAAGCCTGCTGAATTCAAAGCTGAACAAGTTAAGCCTTGGGATAAACAAAAAACAAATGAAGCCATGTTGGTTCAAGGGCGCTGTGGTCACAGATGCGGCCGATGTGCACGTTGCAGTTGTTCATGCAGTTGTTCTTGCAGTTGCTCTTGCTCTTGCTCTTGCAGTTGTTCCTGCAGCTGTGTTACTTGTTTCTTTTGCGTTTTCCCGTGCATCTCATGCGCTCGCTGCTTTTAGTCAGTGTCAGCACGCAAATAGAAAGCTCCTGCCAAGCAGTAAACAGGCAGGGGCTTTCCTCTTTTCTTTTCAGGAATGACGGACAAAGAGCGATACATAAAATGAACGTGACACACTGAAGTGGCAAGTGGTAAAAAGCTCTCGGTAAGGAGGGGCACAATGGCAAATGTGAATCCATCTATGCGTCTAAAAGTGAAGCGGGACACGTTTTTTTTACCCAATTCAGATGGCAGTGTGTTTTTCCGCAATAATGTCGGGACGTTTCAAATGGAAGGAGAAATGATTGATCAATGGGTCGAGCAATTGCTGCCCATGTTTAATGGTGAGCACACGCTACAAGAGCTAACAGAGGATTTGCCAACAGAGTACCAGAACCAGATTAAGAAAATTGCGGAGAGCCTCTTTCAAAACGGATTCGTCCATGATGTAAGCAAAGATCGAACACATCAATTGGCACCTCACATCGTGGATACGTATCTATCGCAAATGGAATTTTTGGACCAGTTCGGCGGTTCTGGAGGATACCGGTTTCAAACGTATCGCCAAGAAAAAGCTTTAGCTGTGGGGTCAGGACCGTTTTTCCTGGCATTGGTTTCAGCATTACTGGAATCAGGAATACCTCGCTTTCACTATTGGATTACGGATGATGAACACACGAACCGTAAGCGACTGGAAGACCTAATCGCCTTTACACGGCAAAAGGACCCTGAGGTGGAGCTGACAGAGCTATCTTTGACCAAGTGCACGAGAGAGGACTGGAAGGAAGCCATAACCGAGTTCTCGGCTGTTTTGTACGTATCTGATTATGGCGACAGGGAAGAACTGTTGGCACTTCATTCACTCTGCCTGGAAACTGGTAAAGTGTTTGTTCCAGCCATTTTTGCGTATCAAAAAGGGATTGCGGGGCCACTGATCCATTCGTCGTCAGAGGCAAGCTTTGAATCTGCTTGGCGTCGCTTGCATCGTAGCTCGTTGTGTGAAGACCCCCAGATACACACTTTTTCTTTTACGGCAGCTGCCATTCTCGCCAATGTCGTTGTATTTGAATGGTTCAAGCACGTAACAGATGTCTCAGCTTCTGAAGCGCAGAACAAACTGTATTTGCTCAATCTGGAGACGTTGGAGGGCGGCTGGCATACCTTCTTACCTCATCCGATGATTGACGATCAGGTGAGACTCGAATGGGTAGAGGCAAGTGAGCTACTCGAGCAAAGCTTGAATGCGCAAAAAGAAACGGACGGATTGTTTTCCCATTTTCAAACGTGGACCTCAACTGATGTAGGGATATTCCATATATGGGACGAGGGGGACTTAAAGCAATTACCTCTTGCACAGTGCCAGGTGCAGTCGGTTGATCCGTTGTCAGAGGGTCCAGCAGAACTTTTGCCTGCTATTGTTTGTGCTGGTTTTACCCATGATGACGCGCGAAGAGAAGCCGGGTTGCTCGGAGCGGAGATGTATGTATCCCGGATCGTTGATACGCTTATGCAAAAGAAAGCGTTTGATTCCAATCACGTCCATGCTAGTCGGATCGGGAATGACGAAACGATCGGAATTGGGGCGGGAGAGTCTGTTGCAGAGGGACTCTGCAGGGCATTATTCCACTATTTGTCGCAGGTATTCGCTGATCAGCAAACAACAAAAGTTCCCAAAGCTACACGCGTGAAGGTAACAGCAGTGGAAGACGAGCAGTGCCAATTTTATATGCGGTCGTTACTGACGATAGGTGAAAAGCCGCATATCGGAAAAGGGGAGGACGTATGTGGTTTCCCTGTCTTTTGGGTAGGGACGAGTGAAGGCTGGTATGGCAGTGTTGGTCTATATGAGACACAGGCTTTACGCAGAGCCTTACTGCATGCCTTGATGAAATCGCAAAATCAAGCATCGTTTCAAACAATGCACACCATAATAGCCACATCTGTTGAATTGCGTGAGAGCGATAGGCAAATAACGATTCCTGTATTCGAAGCCGAAACTGAAACAACCGTATGGGATCTGGCCCAAGAAGTATTGAAGCAAAATCACCAAAGAGTTTTGGTGCTTTCGGCAGCAGTTGAGCCCTTTTTGCAAGAAGACCTCGCAGGTGTATTCGCTCTGTTTTTGCGGGAGGAGGAGGGGAATTGAGCGCTGACATACTTGTTATGGGAGATGGCATTTTGGCAGAGACAGTATCTGAGGGGTTACTCGATAAGTATCGGCTCGTGCGCCAACCGAATTGGACGATAGAGATCCCGCAAGCCGACTTCGTTCTTGTGCTCAATGATGCCTGGCATCCGTCTCTCCATCTCCAAGCGGAAAAAAGATTTCAACAAAGCCAAGTACCTTGGTTGCGCGGCTTCGTTTCTTTTGGAGAGGCCATCGTGGGGCCATTGGTTCGTCCAGGTGTTCCAGGTTGTTCCCAGTGCGCGGATATCAGGCGTCTGATGGCGGGACGCAATCGCAAAGAAATGTGGGAAATGCAGGTACGACTAAGTGAAGAAGAAGGTGTGCAACGAGACGCTTGGGTATCGAGGACGGGTCTGCTGCATGTCGCGCAGTACGTGATAGCAGAGGTACATCGGGTTCTGGAGGGAAGGCAAGCCTCTTTTTCCGAGCATATACAGGTGATTGATTTAAAGACGCTGACCAGCACACGCCACTTGTTCTTACCCGATCCGTTGTGCTCGGTATGCAGTCCTGTGCCTGATGACACAGCGGAGCGAGCACGAATTACATTAAAGCCGAGGGTGAAACCGGATCCTCGCAGTTATCGTACGAAGACGATGGACGATTTAAAAAAGAGCTTGAAATCGGATTACTTAGATGCGCGAACGGGCTTTTTAAACGGCAAGATGAGAGATCTCGTCTCTGTTTTTGCTGATGTTAGCGTCAACTTGCCTTTGTTCCCGCATGATGAAGCGACGGCTGGGCGGACGAATTCCTATGCAGACAGCGAACTGACAGCCATCTTGGAGGGGCTGGAGCGGTATTGTGGCATGACACCTCGGGGCAAGAGGACGACGGTTCACGATTGCTACGCCAATCTGGCAGAACACGCGCTTGATCCGACCTTGGTGGGAACGCATACAAAGGAGCAGTATGTGCAGCCCGGATATCCGTTTCGCGAGTTTGAACCTACACGACCTATGAACTGGGTATGGGGCCATTCCTTTTTACAAGAGAGACCGATCCTCGTTCCTGAATTGCTGGCCTATTACAGCTTGGGCTTCGGGGAAGGATTCGTGTTTGAAACCTCCAACGGCTGTGCGTTAGGCGGTAGTTTGGAGGAGGCCATTTTTTACGGCATCATGGAGGTCGTAGAACGCGATGCTTTCTTGCTGACTTGGTACGCACAATTGCCCCTGCCGCGATTGGACCCGAATTCAGCTGACGATCCAGAATTGCAACTGATGATTGATCGACTCCAGATAGTAACTGACTATGATTTATTTTTCTACAATGCCACGATGGAGAACGGTATCCCGAGTGTGTGGACGATCGCCAAAAACCGCAAGCAAAAAGGTCTTCACATCGTATGTGCGGGCGGAGCGCATCTCGATCCGATACGAGCGGTCAAAGGCTCGATCCATGAGACTGCTGCTATGCTGTTTTCGTTAAATGACAAGTTCGAGGCGAATCGAGAAAAATACAAGCGCATGTTTCATGATCCCTCGCTCGTGAAAAAAATGGATGATCATGCTATGCTATACAGCTTGCCTGAAGCTGAGGAACGTCTCGCATTTTTACTCGATGAGTCACGGCCGATACGGTCATTTGCTGAAGAATTCGCTTGGAAAAACCGGCACAGTGACCTCACAGATGACTTGCGGGATGTTCTCCAGGTATTTCGGGAACTGAATCTGGACGTAATCGTTGTCGATCAGACGACACCTGAGGTCAGCCGTAATGGGCTTTCCTGTGTTCGTGTACTTATACCGGGGATGCTGCCAATGACTTTTGGACACCATCTCACCCGATTAAACGGTTTGGAAAGAGTATTACAGGTACCCGTCACCCTTGGGTATGCCAAGGAACCACTTCGATTTGGTCAGTTGAATCCACATCCTCATCCATTTCCATAAATCTCAGGCGGGAGGGAGCAGGATGAGCCTGGAAGCGTTTATCCACCACCTTCATTTTGACACCGATAAGGTCAGACCCCCCGATCTGGATGTGGATTGGGAGGACGCTCCACTACCTTACAAGCTGTACCGCGGTTTACCTGTCTATCCGTTACCTTCTGACATACCATTGACGTTGAGAAATTACAAAGTACAAAGCAATCAACATGAACCATCCCTGTCACAGGTGGGAGCGATGCTTTGGTATACATTTGGCGTCACGCAGGTAAGTCAGACTGTAATACCTGTCTCTTCAGAAGATGATGAGATGCTTCCACTTCAGTCCAATCGGCGGTTTCTCCCTTCCGGCGGAGCGTTGTATCCGAGCGAATTGTATCTCTATCTAAAGCTTTCGACCCTGACTCAAGGAATTTACCACTATGATGTCGCGCACCATCGGTTGGTATTGCTGCGTGAGGGTAACTTCGATGATTATCTCACTCGTGCTCTAGGAGATGACTGTCATGTAACTGCCTGCTTCGGAGCTGCTTTTGTAACTACTTATTTTTGGAAAAATTTCTATAAATATCACTACTTTTCATATCGTTTGCAGGGGCTGGATGCGGGCGTCTTGCTTGGACAATGGCTGGGAGCGACAGCATGCTTGGGGATTTCCGCAAGTATCAAATTCCAGTATGTGGATCGAGCGATTAACCATCTTATCGGAATAGCCGAACAAGAGGAGAACACTTATGCGGTCATTCCGCTTTCGCTGCAACCCGGATCCGCATGGGGTTCTAAAGAAGAACAGTCGTTGGAACAGCGACAGAGCCACATGACAGCTGAGCAATTGACATCTGAGATCCCAAAAATTTCACCTTCCCACTTTGTCCGGTCGAAACGGGTGAAGGATTATCCGCTGCTCCAAAGGATGAATGAAGCTTCTATGATTGAAAGCACCCGTTCGTTTATTCACAGCGCTATCGACACAAAAGCGAAGCGATGGCAAGAACCAGGAACGTGCTCAGGGATCGCGCTGCCTGTTGAAGAAAACTCAGACAGTGATTTTGCAGAGTATTGTCGCAAGCGCTTTTCGCCTGACACGGATTTTGTCATGAAAAAGGTTAGCCTTACTCAGGTTTCGCGATTGTTGTATGAGGGCATTGGAGCATTTTTCTTTCGTCATGATTTAGGGACGAGAAGGGACGAGATAAAACTTGATTTGTATGTATGCCTGAACCATGTCGACGGCATACCAGATGGCGCATACCGTTATGAACCGATAAATCACGAACTCCTCCCAATACAATACGGTGATCATCGCCTCAGATTGCAGGCGGGGATGACCTTGGAAAATGTGAATTTGCACCAGGTGCCGCTTTGTTTTCATGTGGTGGGCACACGCGATCACTTGGCTCATAAATGGGGCCATCGGGGCTATCGTATTCAACAGATGGGAGCAGGCATGTTCGTGCAGCGACTGCTGATGACCGCTTTCACATGTGGAATGGGGGGACATCCGCTGCTTGGATATGATGTACGCCATTGTGACGAGATTTATCAGATAGAAAAAGAGGGAAAAACATGCCTGATTCAAATACCTGTAGGGCATTATCGTCCGCGTACCAGATTGCAAGGTGGTCTGCATGGATAACAGGATCCATAGCAGACCAGATTTACTTCACAGATCTTGTCACATTCCTGGCGCCTACTGAACTAGTGGACAAGAGCGGCATTCTTGATCTCGTCAAAGAACAGTGTCAAGGCATATAAAGGTAACAGGGGAAGACCCGAGAAATCGCACCTCGGGTCTTTTTTGTTCCGATTTGGTTTCGCGTATACTCAAACGCCTAGTATTTCTTTGATTCCCACGATCAAACGCTCAGCTTCTTCCTCCGTATTATAGGGAGCAAGTCCCGCGCGAATCCACCCCCCGCTCGTGTTGATCCCCAGCTTCTCGGCCAAGGTAGAAGCGTAAAAGTCGCCAGAGGCGATAAAGATGCTATGCTCCTCACAGAGCCGTACACATATATCCTCAGGTTCATAACCAGCTATTCGAAATGCGATTGTCGGTGTTTTGGGTACGTTCGGATCTGCTTGATAGAGCGTGACGCCCTCGATTTTACCAAGCTCGTTTCGCAATTTTTCCGCTAGCCGATGTTCATAGTCTTCAATGACCGCATAACCGGAACGTAACTTTTCATGTAACGTGTCACCAGTGCCACATCCGGCAATGAATGCAATTGCTGGTCGAATGCCCGCAATCCCTTCATGGTTTTGCGTCCCTGTTTCCAGTTTGTCGGGGATAAAGGTAGGGGCAGGAGCCAGTTTGTACACTTCGAGAGCTTCAAAAAGCTTTTTGCGAATGACAGCAATTCCGACGTGCGGACCAAAAAATTTATAGGAGGAGCAGAGTAAAAGATCGGCGCCGATTTCATTCCGGTCAATCGCAAAATGGGGCGTGGCATGGACAGCATCTACTGCTACTAGAATGCTTTTTTCCTGTGCTTTTTGCGAAATGAAGGAGAGGTCATTGATTGTCCCGACGGCGTTGGAGGAAAGTCCAACCGCTATCAGCTTTGTTTTGGAAGTGAGGAGAGAATCCAGCTCGTCTACCTGCAAGGTAAGTGTACTCGGATTGACTTTTAGCCAACGAACGGTCATGCCTCGATCTGCTGCAACTGCCAACCACGAGTCAACATTGGCACGATGATCCAGCTCAGACACGACGATTTCGTCACCCTCTTGCCAATGACGGCTGAGTGCACGGGCAATGGCAAACGTAAGTGTCGTCATGTTCGCACCAAATGCGACTTCATCGGGTTCCACCTGGAAGAGCTCTGCTACAGCGTGTTTCGCATCTGCAATCATGGCTTCGGTTTCACGGCTGGAAGGAAAAGGCCCGTGTAAATTGGCTCCGCCGTTTGCCATGTAGGCGTAGATCGCATCCATCGAGGATTTGACCACTTGTGAACCGCCGGGCCCATCCAGATAAACCACAGGCTTACCTTTATACATCCGTTTCAGTGCAGGGAATTGTTCGCGAACAGCCTCGATGGGAAAGTGCTCGGTCATCTTGGTCATCACGCCACGTCTCCTTTATATATCAATTCGAGAAGCAGTCTTCCTGCTCTTATTATTATCGAATGATTCAGAATTATCAACGCCCAAGCGAGTGGGGAATAGTGTTTTTCCTGACATCAAGTGTTGGGTGTGAACCGTTAGTAAAAATGGATAGAGATTCAGAGAATATCTGAAGACCCTATCCATTCTTATTACACAGATCCCGTAAATCGTAATTGATGTCGCTTGCGTGAGTTGTCTTGGTACTTTTTTATACGGTGAACGGCAGCGCGGTCTTATTCAAACAGAGACCGACATACCTCATTATTTCCTAAATCATACCTGTTGTTTTTCTGTGTTCGGTTTTGGAGATTTTTGTGCATTTTTGCCTAGGACAATTCTATCCAGTGGCAGCACCCTGCTGAGAAGGTTGTGGATATGCTTCGATTCCTTTGTTAACACCGGGCCCAGAATAGCCAGAATCAACACGTACAGTGCCGTGAAAGGCTGCAGAATTTCTAAAAGACCGCCAGCTTTGCCTAAATTCGCAATCAGGATGGAGAATTCTCCCCGGGCAGTAATGGTCAGACCAATGTTAGAAGAAGCACGTGGAGAGAGGCCAGCACTGCGACCAGCCAACAGACCAGCCGTATAGTTGCCAATTAAAGTAATGGCAACAGCTCCAAGCGAGAGCCAGACCGCACCGCCTAATGCTAAGGGGTCAATCGATAAGCCGAAGCTGAAGAAGAACATAGCGCCGAAAAAATCACGGAAAGGAAGAATCATTTGTTCGATTCGTTTCATATGAACCGTTTCCGCAAGAACTAAACCGACGAGCAGGGCACCGATGGCTTCAGCTACGTGGATGGTTTCCGAGAAGCCCGCAACCAAGAACAGTCCGGCAAAGACAGTGAGCATGAACAACTCATTTGATTTGATATTAAGTCCGCGGTTCAAGAGCGGAACGAGTTTGCGTCCGATAATGATAAACAGCAGCATATAGCCGAGTGCGATGAGCGCGGAAG
Source organism: Brevibacillus sp. NRS-1366 (assembly GCF_050467985.1). Classification (NCBI taxonomy): domain Bacteria; kingdom Bacillati; phylum Bacillota; class Bacilli; order Caryophanales; family Paenibacillaceae; genus Brevibacillus; species Brevibacillus sp. NRS-1366. The sequence goes on from NZ_JBITPN010000017.1 coordinate 422,740, forward strand.
TAGCAACTCCGATTACAGAAGTAGCGCCACTTAACACGAGGCCAGACATGATGGAAAGATAGACGGCGAGGAACAGGTCGTCGAACATGATCATTCCGAGGATCATTTCGGTTTCCGGATTTGCTGTACGCTTGAGGTCCACGAGTACTTTTGCAACGATAGCGGTGGAGGAAATGGTGGTAATTCCCCCGATAATCAAAATTTCTTTAAAAGGAACACCTGCGAAATATCCAAAGAGAAGTCCCATCGTAAAGTTGATGGCGATGTAAATGGAACCGCCAATCGCAATGGAACGACCGGCTTTAATCAAGCGACCTACAGAAAACTCCAGACCTACGTAGAAGAGGAGGAACAAGACACCCATTCTTCCCATGAAATTGATGAGCGGTTCACTCTCGATAAAGCGAAAATCGATTAAACCGAGTGAAGCTGCATGCGGCCCCACGGCCATACCGATGAGGATGTAAAACGGAACAATGGAAAATTTGAGTTTGGTGGAGATAAAGCCTGCTAGTGCAATTAGACCAATGGCTAGACCAACTTCGAATACAATGTGCTCCAAATCAAGCCCCCCCTTTAATGAGCGTCGCTTTTAACGCTTTCACCTGCTTTCTTTCTCCTGCAACCACAAGTGTTACCCCGGCAGCAATCACGCTGTCTGGCCCAGGACTTACCTTTTGCTTCTGGTCTTTTTCAATAATGGCAATTACGGTTGCCCCTGTTTTTTGACGAATATCCAGTTCCCCGATCGTCTTACCGATGCAAACGGATCCTGGTTCTATCTTGTACCATTCAATGACTAATTCATCCAAAGCCATTTCAATTGTTTCCAGAGCTTTTGGCATATAAGTCATCCCGCCGACAATGCCAGCCATTTGCCGTGCTTCTTCATCATCCAGTGTGATCATGGAGATACTTTCATCCCAATCATCTTTATCAAAATGATAGATCTCCCGTCGACCGTCATCATGGATAACGATGATCAGCTTATCTCCTGCTCTGGTTTCAATCTGATACTTTCGTCCAATTCCCGGCAAGTCAGATTCCCTGATGTTGAACATGTAAACGCCTCCTAACTTCATCTCACCATTTTTTGTGTATGAACAAACGAAAACAAATAAGTATTCGTTTATATATAATTTTACACATAACTGTGTCAAAAAGTCTACCTGCTGAAACGAATCCGAAAATACTTTGACACATAATTTAATAAAATTGACTTAATTTCCTTTGTTCTGCGCATTTGATAGCAAATTTCATTCTCTTTACGTTGTGCTGTGGATCGTTGATCTCTATACTTGAGAGATAAGCATTGAATGATAACTGTGAGGGATAGCATGCAAAATTGGATAACCGATTTTATTGAACAATACAGTTATTTGGGTATCTTTTTGATGATGGCCCTAGAAAATATTTTTCCCCCTATCCCATCAGAGGTCATCCTGACATTTGGCGGGTTCATGACGACGCAGTCGGCACTTACCATTCCCGGTGTAATCATTTCGGCAACGGCGGGATCAATCGTAGGGGCGATCTTACTTTATGGCATTGGGTATTATGTAGACATACACAAAATAGAAAAGATAGTTGATCGTTGGGGACATCTTTTACGAATCAAAAAAACAGATATCCATAAAGCGAATGTATGGTTCGATAAATACGGCTATTGGACAATCCTGATTTGCCGAATGATTCCATTGGTGAGAAGCCTGATTTCGCTCCCGGCAGGGATGACCAAAATGAACCTGTGGCTGTTTTTGTTGTTTTCCACGATCGGGACGTTTATCTGGAATATTGCGCTTGTCTGGATTGGGGCCATACTGGGGCAATCCTGGCATGATATTTTATACTTTATGGATGTTTACTCTACGATTTCCTACGCTGTTATCGGGCTTGGCGTCATTATCTCTTTGTCCGTTTTTTTTGCCAAACGCAAATCCAGCTCCTAATACCGCAAAGGTAACGATGACGCTATCCACCTCTTTCAACGCGGAAGGGGTGTTTTTTTGCGTAGAGAAAATAAGTAAAAATATTATAAAAAGGAGTAATTTTCTTGCAAATAACAAAAGACACTTTCCGTTATCTTGTAAGGGGAGGGATGTCTCGCTCGTAAAATGGAACACCTTTACTTCTTTATGTGGGAGGCGATGTGAGGTTGATCGACTTATTGCTAGCAAATGGGGTTGTTGTAACAATGGACAAGGAGCGACGCGTACTTCCGGATGGTGCGGTAGCCATTGACAAAGGAAGAATCGTGGAGGTGGGGCCGACTGCTGCGCTTCAAAGGACGTATGAGGCAAAAAGGGTCATTGACTGCAATCACCACTGCATTCTTCCAGGATTCATCGACGCTCATGGACATGGAGGTCACTCGCTGTTCAAGACGATCGCCACCGAGAATATTAACGACTGGATGCCAATTATTACAAATACTTACAAGCATTACGTTACGGATGAGTTCTGGTACTACGAAGGAAAGCTGTCCGCTCTCGAGAGGCTGAAGGCTGGGGTTACGACGGGCGTAAGTGTGATAGGCTCTATGCCACGCTCAGACGATCCGATCTTTGCACTGAATCACGCAAAGGCGTACAACGAAGTCGGCGTGCGGGAAATTGTTTGCACTGGTCCGTGCAATCCCCCATGGCCGCATCCCTTCAGTCGATGGATCGACGGTAAAAAAGTTACACGAGAAGTCACCTACGAAGAAGTCCTTGCTGGAGCCGAGGCCGTCATCGAAGCCCTACACCATGCCAATGGCGATAAGACTAGAGCCTATATAACACCATTTGTCATCGTGACTTCCGTCAACCCTTCCGCGCCCACTCCAGTCGATCAGTTATTTGGCTTAACTGAGTTTGATCGTTATCAAGCGAGAAAAATTCGCGAAATGGCGAAGAAATACAAGACCCGGATTCACTCAGACGCTTTCGGAGGCATGGTTCATTTGGCTTTCCAAGATAAAGAGTACGCCTTGCTCGGACCGGATGTCCATTTGCAGCACTGTCGGGGGATCTCTTTTGATGAAGCCAAGATTTTAGCTGAGACAGGGACAAATGTAAGTGCTTCACCAGGATTTGGGCAAATCAACGCACGTACCCCCGTTACAGAGCTGCTAGAAATGGGAGCTACTGTTGCTATTACGACGGATGGGACTTCTCCGATGACTCCTTTTGACATGTTCCAGGCGATGCGCAGAATGCAGCTATTACAGCAAGCAGCTCTGCGCGATTATTTCTACCTGCCCCCAGGCAAGCTCTTGGAGATGGTGACGATTGATGCCGCGCGTTGCGTGGGCTGGGATGATGAGCTTGGCTCGCTGGAGAATGGCAAAAAGGCGGATATCATTACGGTAAACATGGAGCAGCCTCATCTAAATCCGGAAAACATGTATGTCCATCGTCTGGTTTATCAGGCTGTCGGCGGCGATGTAAACCACGTTATTGTAGATGGGCAACTGGTCATGGATGAGCGGCAGGTCCTCACAGTGGATGAAAAGCAGATTTTAAAGGAAGCGAATGAAGAAGCGAAGCGAACGATTGAACGAGCAGGTCTTGAAATTTATATGCAGCCAAGTAAATATTTTTGGGGTCATGCCCGCGCTTATTTAGACGAAAGACGCTACGTTCCGACCCAATCGTAAATACGCTCATCCATTCCGTCTGGCAAAGGAGGATTATTGATGAAGAGACACCGTTTGTGGGGTACCGTATTGGCTATTGCATTGATGATGACTTCAATATCAACCGGCTCTTGCTACGGAATGGAAGCAGTTAGACGATGTTACTTTGGGAATTCAAGCTGCGTCAGGGCGTGACCTTTCACGACGGAGAGCCATTTACTGCGCAGGCTGTAAAAGCAACGTTTGACAGGCTCCTCGATAAGGAAACGGCATCGCCACGAGCGACTGTATTCTCAATGGTTCAGGAAACAAAAGTAGTTGACGACGCCACGGTTCACATCATTCTCAAATATCCTTTTGCTGCGCTACTCTCGATACTGGATAGCAGTGAAGGCAGCATAATAAGTCCCAAAGCGATAAAAGCGCTGGGGAAGGACATAGCGAAAAAAGCAGTGGGGACAGGGCCATAGGAGATGCTGACTACAACCAATTCAATGTATTCCACACTAGTGCCATAGGGGAGATCGGCAATTATTCATTTTACGGCAATCCAAAGACTGACAAGCTCATCGAAGAGGGACGGCGTGAAAGGGACCAGGAAAAACGAAAGGAAATATACGCAAAAGCGCAAGCGATTGAGCTAGAAGAGGTCGTACTCATTCCGATTCGGACGATCAGTCCCCTCGCCATCACGAGCAAAAATTCGGAAGGTCTGTGGATGAATCCCGTCGGATTTTTCATTTTTAATGAAGTGACGGTAAAATAATGATCTGAATCGAAGCAGAATAACGAAAAGCATCTCGACCATCAATGAAGTGAGGCGGGATGCTTTTCAATGATGACGAGCATCCCTAGCAGAGAAGGTACAAAAAGCAGTGCTACTGTTCAGACAGTTTTGTGAATTTGTGTATGGAAGAGACAGGAACTTCTGCATCCCATAAGGAATAGTAAAAGTGGTGACAAAAGAAGAGATCGTACGGACAAAATCTGATCGATTGCTCACTTTGTTTAACTACCATTCACATACCTAATAAGGGGAGGTCAACACGAGATATGCACTCACAAGAGAACAAGGGAGAGTCCAAGTCCACATTGGAAAAAGACATTCATACGGACTTTCAAAAGGAGATGACCTACGGCGATTACCTGCAATTGGACAAGGTTTTGTCCAGTCAGATCAGGCAATCGACGCATCACGACGAAATGCTGTTTATCATCATTCACCAGGTCAGCGAGCTTTGGATGAAGCAGATCCTGCATGAGCTCACTGCGGCTATGGAGTGTATTCGCAATCAGGATTTGGAGCCTGCTTTCAAAATGTTCTCGCGTGTATCGCGAATCCAACAACAGCTCATTAAATCATGGGATGTCCTTTCTACTCTGACACCAGCTGATTACATGCAGTTTAGAGACAAGCTAGGTCATTCTTCTGGATTCCAATCGTATCAGAACAGATTGATCGAATTTACACTCGGTTTCAAAAACAGTCATGTTCTCGCGGTTTACCAGCACCAACCAGAGCTGCATGCCCAAATGAATAATGCATTACAGGCGCCGAGCATTTATGATGCTGCCATTATGGCGATGGCAGCGCGCGGTTTGCCGATTGACCCAGAATGCTTGGATCGCGACTGGTCACAGCCATATCAGCCGAATGAGAGTGTCGAGCAGGCGTGGTTAACCGTATACCGTAACGTCAATCAATACTGGGATTTATACGAGCTGGCAGAAAAGCTGGTGGATATCGCAAGTCAGCAGCAGCAGTGGCGTTTTAACCACATGACGACTGTGGAGCGTATCATCGGACAAAAACAGGGGACGGGTGGTTCATCAGGGGTAATGTATTTGCGCAGAGCCTTGGATCACCGCTTTTTCCCGGAGCTATGGAGCTTGCGCACACAGTTGTAATGATGGAAGGAAAAAAGGAAGACCAGTCCAAACATTTTCGTTCATGTTTGGACTGGTCTCTTTGTGTTGCCAAGTTATGGAGGCTTATTTCGCTACTTGCACGCGAATGCTGATCCCGGACGGGTCATTAAAAAAGAGAGTCTCTTCCTCCTGGGAAACAGGATGCTGGGCCTCTTGCAATCGAGTGTATACAGCATGGAGCTGGGGTTCATTGGGTACCACAATCGTAAAATAATCCAGACCTGTCGAACGAGGAGGTGGCATCTTCGCACCGATGCCCGCCCACGTATTCAGCCCAATATGATGATGATAACCTCCTGCCGAGACAAACAAGGCGCTGTCTGACATATGTGCTGTCTGTTCAAAGCCCAATACACCTGTGTAGAATTCCTTTGTTTTCGCAAGATCGCTGACATGCAGGTGAATATGACCAATTGTGGTCCCGATCGGTAACCCTTTCCACACTTCATCTTTTGCTTCTTCCAGGAGTCCGTCCCAGTCGATTGGGTCGAGTGTCATGATGTACTCCCCGTTTTCGTCTCTCTTCCAAGTGTCGCGAGGACGATCTGCGTAAATTTCAATTCCATTATGATCCGGGTCACTGATATAGAGTGCTTCACTCACCAGATGATCGGAATGACCGATGTGTATTCCACTTGCGATCAGTTGTCGCAGTGAAAGTCCCAAGCTCTTTCGATTCGGCAGCAAGATAGCAAAATGGTAAAGGCCTGCCACCGTTCTCCGCTCTGGAATCATGGCATCTGTAACTTCTTCTAGTAAGACGAGAGGATGAATACCATCTACAGTCAGCTCAGCCGTACTGTTTTCCTCGCGCAGTACCTGAAATCCGATGACTTCGCGATAAAAACGCAGTGATCGAGCTAGCGAACTCACTTTCAATGTAACCTGTCCAATCTTGGTTTCATCATGGATATGGGGTGTCATTTCGATCAGCTCTTTTCTGGATCAATTTTCATGGGAAAAGATGATGTTGATGTAAGCGTAAAGGGAAGATAGATCGTTTGCAAGTAGTACTCAATCCTCATAATTTCACATATTTTACCTAATATTGGGTACAATTGCCCTTTATTTCCCAAACGACGTGTGTTTATTATTTTTGAGATGGCCGATTATTTAGCAAAAGTGGAAACGGAGTGGGCATTTGGATGGAAACGATGAAGCCGCCAATGGAAGTTTTGTATGCAGCACAGCTAAATGCGCTGCGATCCAACGATACGGGAGTCAAACCTCCTAACTGGCTGATGTCGCCGAAAGCAGTTCGCGACTTTATTTTGGGAACAGAAAAACCGCTTACTCATGAGGGAGAGCGGGTTGAAATAACCAAGAAGTTTTACGGGGACGATGTTCTGATTGAAAGAGCCATTGTCACTTTGGCCGGTAACCGTGGCTTGATGCTGGTCGGAGAGCCGGGAACAGCCAAAACAATGCTCAGCGAGCTTTTGTCTGCTGCAATATCCGGTACGAGCACAAACACCATCCAAGGAACCGCAGGCACCACGGAGGATATGATCAAATACTCATGGAACTACGCCATGCTGCTGGACAAAGGTCCTTCTTTGCAGGCATTAGTGCCTTCCCCCCTCTATAATGGGATGAATAAAGGGATCATTACGCGCTTTGAAGAGATCACGCGCTGCCCTTTCGAGGTGCAGGATGTGCTGATCAGTATTTTGAGCGACAAGGTCATGAACATCCCTGAAATGGAAGACGGAATATTGTTTGCGAAGCCGGGCTTCAATATTATCGCTACCGCCAATCTGCGCGACAAGGGTGTCAATGAGATGAGCAGTGCGTTGAAGCGGCGTTTTAATTTCGAGACGATTGCCCCCATTAATCACGTCAAAATGGAAGCGCAAATCATTGAAGCGCAGGCAAAAATGCTCCTGCAGCAAAGTGGCGTTGATATCGAAATCGATCGTGATGTCGTCGAGATTTTGGCAACCACCTTTATGGAGCTGCGCACCGGCGAAACCAAGGAAGGCTACAAGATTGATACGCCGCAATCTGTCATGAGCACAGCCGAGGCGGTATCTGTCTATGTCCAGAGTGCCATGACCTCGCATTACTATGAAAACAAGCCGATTTCCTTGGAGCGTCTGGTTCAGAACATGCTTGGCGCTGTCGTCAAAGAAAACCAGAAGGACGCAAACATCCTAAAAACGTACTTTACCAAGGTGGTCAAAGAACGGGCAAAGGAAGAGGGGCTATGGGGAGCTTATTACAACGAGAAGAAATGGATCAGATAAACAGGCTGGCAGAGGAAGAAGTCTATGACCTCAGGAAACAAGTCGTCTATTTCCCAATCAGGCATCACAGTCCCGCGTGTTCTTTTCATCTGAAGAAAACGATCGAAGCCTATCAGCCGGAAATCATTCTGATCGAAGGTCCGGATAACAGCAATCACATCATCCCGATTTTGGCGAATGAACAGACCAAGCCCCCAGTTAGCATATATTACGCCTACACGACAGATGAGCAAAAATACGTTTGTTATTTCCCGTTCCTGTCTTATTCACCGGAATATGTGGCGCTGGTCGAAGCGGGGAAGCGCGGAATTCCGGCAGCTTTTATCGATCTGGGCTACGGCAGCCGGCTGGAGAGCACAGAGGACGGTCATGACCTGAAAAAGCACAACGAAAAGCTGTCTTACCACGATGAGCGAATGCTCGCGGGGTCTGTTTTCATCCAGCGCTTGTGCACGACGCTAAAATGCCGCAACTTCGACGAGCTGTGGGAAAAAGTATTCGAAATAGGAGGCATCCGCAAGCCGACAGCGGAGTTCGTCAAAGACGTCTTTGCCTACTGTTATCTGTCGCGCAAATGCTATGACGACGCTACGCTGGAATCAGAAGGGGATCTGATCCGCGAAGCGCACATGCGGAAAAAAATCGCGGAAGCAAGAAAGCAGCATGCCAGAATCCTCGTTGTCACCGGGGGTTTTCATACATATGGACTGCTCGAGGATCGCACTGCCAATTGCACCGTGAAAAAGGCGAAGGAAGAAAAAGTGTATCCGATGGTCTACACCTATCAAGAAGCAGATCAATTGAATGGATATGCCAGTGGCATGCCCTTTGTCCACTACTATGAGAATGTATGGCGGGCATTGGAAAAGAAGGAGAGCACCCCCTTTACCAAAAGCGCTCTCGTCTATTTGCCTCAATTGCTTCGCAAGCTCCGTGATCAAGGAGAAAGCACTTCTACTGCGGATGCCATCGAAGCCTACAGCCTGATGAGCGGGCTTGCCGTCATGCGTGACAAGTCAGAAGCTGGCGCATATGAGCTGGTCGATTCTGTCCTCTCTGCTTTTACAAAAGGCGAGCGCTCTATCGCTACGTCTGGGCCAATCGATACATTGCGGGAACTCATGACCGGAGATGGCATCGGACAGGTAGCCAAAAACGACCTCGATGTGCCGATTGTGCGTGATTGCAAAGAAAAGTGCAAAGGGCTGAAACTGCAAATCTCGACTACGGGGCGAAACCAGAAGATACTGGAGCTCTATGCGAAAAAGTCCCATCGAACGGCAAGTCAATTTTTTCATTGCATGCTGTTCCTCGGCACCGAATTTTGCGCGAAAGAAGCAGGGCCTGATTGGATGAATTACAAGCATGTCAATCTCGTACGGGAAACATGGCGATACGGGTATTCCTCCTATGTGGAGGCACGTTTGATCGAAAACTCCATCTACGGGGGAACTGTGCAAGAAGCTGCAGCAAAAAAGCTGGAGGGGATGGTAAAAGAACTGCCCCAGCATCAAAGTCATGAACTGGCGAAGTGGCTGCTGCAGGCTGTCGTTATGGGCTTGGAGGAGCTTGGGACCAGACTTTTCGAGCTCGTGGAGCAATCCGTCAAACAAGATGGCCATTTCCTTTCGCTTTGCCATACACTCAAGATCTTGACGATTTTACATGAGCAAAAACGCTTGTTTGGATTACAGGAAACAGTTCGCATTCAGAGGCTGATCGATGAGGTTTACTACCAGGCAATCACCAAAATCGCGGAGCAAAACAATCCGAATCCAGATGAACTTGGCGAGATCGCAGAACAGCTCAAATTTCTGTACATGGTAAGTAGGCAGAAGAAATCAGACGCATCCAGCGAGATTTTCAGCGATCAACTTCAGGAGCTGCTGCGAAGCGCCAAGGTCCCAGCCAAGCTGGAGGGCGTCGTTACCGCAATCCTGTGCAATATGGATGTTCGGGAGCGCGAAGAGGTTTCTCGTAGAGCCAGAGCGTACATGTTTGGCTCGCCGGACCAGAGATTGCATACGGCAGCCTACCTGCACGGAGTATTTCTCGTCGCGCGTGATTATCTCTTTTACGAGGATGAGCTGTTGGACGATCTGAATCAAATGATTGCCGGCTTGAGCTATGATGATTTCATACAGATCGTGCCCGAGCTTCGATTGGCGTTTACGTACTTTAGCCCGATGGAAATCACGATGCTTTCCGAAAAAGTAGCCGCCTTGTTCCAGACCGATGTCGTGGAGCTTACCTTTCCTGCTGTTGACGAACCGACTTTGCGCCAGGCGCGCATGCTCGATATGGGAATCAAGGAGGAATTTGCCAAATGGAACCTCATCTGAGCCGCGAAGCCTTGAACCGCTGGCGTCTCTTGTTGGGATCACATGCAGAGGAGCCGCTCGAAGGCTCTGGAGGCTTTGTCTCTTCTGAATTTACGTATCGGGAGCTCGATTCGATCCTCGATTTTCTTTACAGCAGAGAGTATGGAGAAGACCAGGGATACCGAAAAGAGGGGGGGAGAGGCGACTCAGAGTTGTCTGTCCCTACCTGGTTGCATAAGGTCAGGAAGCTTTTTCCGAAGACTACAGTAGAAATTTTGGAGAAGCAGGCGCTCGAGCGATACGACATGAAGGAGCTTTTGACCGATAAAAAAGTGTTGGAAAAGCTGGAGCCCAATATGACGCTCTTAAAAAACATCCTGCAATTCAAGGGCAGAATGAAAGGCGAGGTCGTCAAAAGCGCCAAGGAAATCGTCCGCAAAGTCGTGGAGGACCTGCGCCGCAAGCTGGAAACGGATGTCCAGACGAGTATCGTGGGGAAGCGAAATCGCCATCGACGCGGATATGTCAAAACGATGCGCAATCTGGATGTACACAAGACGATTCGGAAAAACTTGAAAAATTACGATCGAAAGAAAAATCGGTTTGTTATTGATGAGCTCTATTTTCACAGCAATAACCAGCATCACAACAAGTGGAACGTCGTCATCGTCGTGGATGAGAGCGGCAGTATGATGGATTCGGTCATTTACAGTGCAGTGATGGCGAGTATTTTTTACAAGCTGGTCGCTTTGAAGACCCATCTCGTCATTTTTGATACAAAGGTAGTGGATCTGAGCGACCGACTAGATGATCCGGTTGATTTGCTGATGAGTGTGCAGTTGGGTGGGGGGACTCATATCGCACAAGCACTCAAATACGGAAAGTCGCTTCTCGAAAATCCGGCCAAGACGATCTTCATCCTGGTCAGCGATTTGGAAGAAGGCTATCCAATCAAGGAAATGTATCGCCAGAGCAAAGAGATCATCGACGCCGGATGCAAGTTTTTGGTGCTGACCGCGCTCGATTTCAATGGAAACGCCACCTATAACAAAAATGCGGCTCGCGTCCTGGCAGATATGGGCGCGAATGTAGCGGCGATTACGCCAGGCGAGCTTGCCGAATGGATTGGAAAGATCATCAAATAGAGCTAGAGAAGATAGAGGAGGAGATTGAATTGGTACTGCGAAAGACAGACTTGGACCCAGTTACGAAGCGATTTGTAGAAGGCTTTATCGCGTCGGGACATATAAACAGACAAATGCAAGATCAGATTGCAGACTACATAACCGGGGAAACGGATGTATGCCCACCCATCGAGTCCGATCAGCGATTTTACGGATATTCACTGATGTCCGATTTAGACAAGCTGAAAAAACGCGGGGAAGAGCAGGCTTTTTTCCGTGCAGCAGAGCTAGTCTACAAGGCCAGCCATCGCTTTTACGAAAAGAAAAACGTTATGGATAAATGCTTCTGGGACGCAATCAAGCTTCGGGATATGAACGACAATACCAGTCGGCAGGCTTCTAAGGAAGAGCAAGCCTTCGCAGCGATGAAAAAAACAGTCGAGTATTTCGGATTCCCGGTATTTCGTGAGTTTATGCAAAAGGCCGCGGAGGATTACCGAGCCAGTATTAATCGAGATTACACTTCTGTCTTTGAGCGAGCCAATTATTTGCTGCTCATCGCGTATGCCTACGAGATCTCGCCAACGCTTCTGGAAGAAGCAAAGGAAAAACTGGAGCCGATCTACTATTACCTCGTGACGGGAGCAGAAGAAGCGTACACTTCCGAATTGTGGAAGATCGCAGGGGACATCACGATGCTGCAAATCAGCAGCAGTCATTCAATTTCGCATGAGTTGTTGTCTCCGGCATTTATTAAAGAGAAAAAAGCGCTGATACGCGAAACTTATTTTCCCGATGCCGTGATAAACGAAGGCTCTGTTCTCAATCATAGGCACATGAAACGTTTCCTGGAGACGATCCTCAGCCTGGTCTATTATCGCGTACACGTCGCGGGCGGGATCCATGCCTTTCTGACACAGCCGGATGAGAAGGACCGCGAGCTGCTTCGTGTCACAACGATCCTTTTTGATTTATTTCCGATTGATTTATTATCACAAGATGCGAGATTGGCAGAGCTTGTACAAACAGATGAGCCCTATCTTTTGCTCCTGCAGCTAAGAAATCACCTGAATTCCGCACCAGTCCCCTGGGGGGAGATGGAAGCGATGACCTCGGAGAACACAGAAAAGACGAGACGGGCTCTCAACCTGACTTCACTTCCGGTCCTCAAAGGCTATTTGTACAAGGCACTGGAAGCGCAAGGCTGCGATTTGTCGGATCAGGAGCTGTCTCTTGAAATGATCAGTTTGGATGCGCTGCGCCGGGTGAAGGGGACACTCAAGCTCGCCAGCTTCCTGCAAGACAAATGCACGCTTGCCGAGGCTTTGGAGTCCTGCCACCTGGAGGACGCGCAGCGTGTGAGACAGCAGATGCAGCTACTCAGCTTTTTGCCTAGTGATCATCCATTTATCCCACGGCTGATGCAATTTTTGTGCAGCTATGTCGATAAGTCTTCTCGCAGGGTTGGTCTTCTTTCCTTCGCCCATTCGTTCCAGGACCGTCTGACCAGCCTCGTTGAGCTGTACCAGGCAGATGAGAGCATCGACATGCAGAAGTTTGTCTTTCAGCTATTGGAGTGCAAGACCACACAGTATTACTACACAGAGGTCAAGGACGGGAACTATGTATCCTTGATCACGAAAAATCCGGCGATGTGCCTCGCATCATTTGGACAGTTTGAAACCGAAGTCCGGATGTTCGTCCTGGAAACCGTACTCTCGCAAAAGGAATCCTTGCCGCTAGAACTGCGAAATCAAGCGATATTGCTCGGGATGGCAGATACCTCCAAGAAGGTGTCGGCGATCGCAGGCGCAGAGTTCATTCTGCAAAAAGACAAGGAACTGTATCTGCACGTCTATACCACAGAGAAAAAAGCAAAAGTCAAGGAGCTTGCTTTGGATGCCATCCGAGGGCTGGACGACAGCAAGGAAATTTTCCAGGAGCTTCTGGAGAGAGAGAAAAACAGCAAGTTCAAGACATTGCTGCAAGCCTTTTTGGAAGCGGAAAGCAGCGGACCGGATGCGAGCCTCTCCAATCTCGGGAATCTGGTAGATAAACGGAAATTGACACGGATCAAATGGCTGCCGCTTCAGATCCTACCAGCGCTTCTTGACCTGGAAGGCAACGAGTTGGAAAGAGAAGTAATGGAGTACATCCTTACGAGTTCTATCGAAGCGCCTACAGCGCCAAACCCGCGCGTGCTTGAATTGAAGGCGCATCTGTCGGCGGCATCTCTGACTGATTTTGTGACAGAGGTTCTGCGCACATGGCTGGATAATGGGGCTGTTGCAAAAGAAAAATGGGTTATGCCGCTTTGCATCGCACTCGGTGACCGACGCAGCGTCGATACAATTGGACATATGATCAAAGAGTGGACCGATCATTCACGCGGGGCATTGGCGGCAGATGGTGTGCGTGCGCTATCTTTTTCCGAAGACCTGGCTGCCTTGCGCCTGATCGACCATATCAAGCGAACGATCAAGAACAAGCAGGTGAAAAATGCTGCGGAGGAAGCGCTGAACATGGCAGCAGCTAATCAGAACATCTCGACCGAGGAGCTGGAGGATCGTCTGGTGACGCAGCTCGGCTTTGATGCTTCCGGCAAGCAGGTATTTGATTACGGGGATCGTACGTTCACCGTCAAAGTAAACAACGAGCTGGAACTGGAGGTTATCAACGACAGTACGGGGAAGGCAGTTAAAAATCTTCCTGCTCCGTCAGCAAGTGACGATCAAGAGCTGGCGGAAAAGGCACGAGCGGCATTTTCTCTATTGAAAAAAGACTTGAAAAACCTGGTGAAAATCCAATCGCTTCGCCTGGAGGAGTTCCTTTCGAAGGCACGCTACTGGTCGACTGCAGCGTGGAAGCAGCTTTTTGTCGAAAACGTGTTGATGCAAAAATTCGCAATTGGCCTCATCTGGGGTGTTTATGAGGATGGAAAGCTCGTTGATACCTTCCGCTACATGGATGATGGCACGTTCAATACAGTGGAAGAAGACGAATACGAATTGGCAGACGATCAGCTCATCGGCTTGATTCATCCGTTGGAGCTGGACGCAGATACACTTTCTGGCTGGCGCACTCAGCTGGAAGATTACGAAATTACGCAGCCGTTTGAACAGTTGGATCGCGAATCGTTCCTCCCAACAGAAGAAGAGTTAAAAGCAAATGAAATCCTGCGTTTGCCTGAGGATTCGTACAGCCCGACGACATTTGCGAAAACGATGGAAAAATTCGGTTGGACCAAAGGCACCCCTCAAGATGCCGGATTCTATTATGAGTTTCATAAAGTGTATGGGGAGGTCGTCGCTGAGCTGAGAATCAATGGTGCGAGTATTTCATACTACGATGGTATGGACGATATCCAGCTGGAGGCGCTCGCTTTCTACTCTGCAAAGGATAACCAGTATAAATATCACTACTTCCAACCAACCGAGCGCATAAAGCTGGCAGATATTCCAGCTCGTGTGTTCAGTGAAACCGTCTATGATGTGACGCGGGCAGCAGGAAAGTAATGATGGCTGACTTCAAGACAGATTTCCATCGTTTCATCGCGCTCTGCAATGAAGAGTATCTCATTCAATACGCGAACAAGGGCATTTACAATCGTTCGCTCAAGGAAATGGAAAAAGGACTCACGGTTTCTTATGAGTTTGGGGATGATTATGTCGAGTGTACGCTGTCAGATGACAGCGTGTGCCGACTTCATGCTGATATCACGCGGTTTTCGTGCTCATGTCCATCAGATAAAATATGTAAGCATGTGATTATCGCGATCGTGTACTACGGACAACATCTTTTCACATCAGATCCAGCAGGTGAGGCAGCAGAGGTGTACAAACCTGACTTCGGCTGGTTGCTGCGCCTGACTTCTGAGCAGATCACAAAGACATTCACTGCCTCGCAGATCGAGGAAGTCCTCTTTCGCCTGGAATACCCGGAGGAAATAGAGAGCGCAGAAACATCCTTTCTTACCGTGACCTTGCTCACTCAAAAAGTCATGGTCACCTTTGAGCCTGACTCGGAAATCGCCAAAAGCATGTGCAGCTGCAAGGCGAAAGGAAATTGCATCCACAAGCTGGAAGCGCTGCTGCGGTACCGAAAGGTCAATGAGATTCATGACCATACAGAACTGCAAGAGTCGAGCACGGATGTCAGCTATGACCACCAAGTCGTCCGCGAGGTAAAAGAACTGATTGGCGAGGTGCTGGGGATAGGCTTGGCAAAGCTGCCAAATACGATTTGCACGAGGCTTGAGCTGCTCGCAATCGCCGCGCATAACGGCAACCTGCCAAATGTGGAAAAAGATATTCGCGGGCTGGGCGGCGATCTTTCTCTTTTTTTCCAGCGCCATGTCCAATTTTCCAAAGAAGGGCTGCTCGAAAGGCTGACTCGGGTCTATCTGGGCCTGCTCGCTCTAGAAAAAGTTGAGCGCAGCGAACAGAAAAAGCAGCTTTTGGGGAGCTTCAAGAGCAAATACCATACGATCCCACAGCTGCGTCTGTACGCGCTCGGTGCAAATCCATGGGAAACGCGATCAGGGTATAAAGGGATCACCTACTACTTCTTCGCGTTTGACGACCGGCGCATTTATACGTATACGGAAGCGCGGCCCGTTTACTATGAAGGTACTTCGTTTTCGTTTACAAACAGCTATAAAGGAAAATCGCCTTGGAGCGACCTCATCACGATGGAAGAGCTGGCCGGGTCGCAGGTTACGTTGACCCAGGCCAAAACGAATCGGGAACAGCGACTGTCGTCAAGTGAAGAAACAAAGCTGACGATGCAGAAGCGTGTAAACATCGAAGAGGTTGACCTCGGGCAAACGCTGATCAATGACTGGTCGAAGCTGGGTGGGATGAACCCGGGCGAAATGTTCGAGCAATCAGGTGAGAACATATTCTTTCTGCGAGCAAACAAGATTGAAAAGGTGGACTTTGACGAGGCTGCCCAGCAACTGCTGATCACGATCGAGGATGCAACAGGATATTCGCTCGACTTGACGATGACGTATCAGGGACAATTCGCCCGCCATATTCAGTTCCTGGAGCGAAACAAGCGGCTGTTCGAGCTTCGTGATGTGTATGTACTCGTTCAGAAATATGGGGAAGCGCTGTACCCAATCAGTTTCTTGCAAGGAACCTCGCTTACAAGCTTGAAGCTGGATTTATAAGGCGTCTGGAGTGTGAACCCAATGGAGCATATTCAATCCTATACAGATAAACTGACGGATTGGCTGGAACGAATCCTACTCAAAGGAATCAATAAAATCGATACGAAAGATATGGAGGAGCTGGAGTCATTACAGGAGTCTGCTCTTGGCTATGAAATGAGCTTCCTCGCTCAACTGCTGGCAGAGCTGGCCATTCACGGAAAAAGCTACACACGTGCCGCGCAAGCTGAAATGGAACCGTTGATCGTTCGCTACCTTTATGTAGCACAATACGTTCATATGATGAAACAAAGTGCATAAACAAATTCAACTGGAGTCTTATCCCTTGACGGTGGAAGGGGATAAGACTCTTTTTTAATCGTGAATCTTTCAATTATGAAACGATAAATTTCAAAAATGAAAGAATGGGTCTGACTTCCTACGAATAAACTCGAATAAAAGCATGGCACAGAAGTTGCTTTTTATGGGGGTAACGGTTTTATTAAATCTACAATTCAGAAAAAGCAGAAAATCGACAGCGGGGAGTGAGAATCGTGAAGCTCGAGCATACATACACCTTTGCTATTCCGAGAGAAGTCGTATGGAAGCTGATTCAGAACGAAGAGGTTTTGAAGAAGTCGATCCCAGGATGTAAATCATTTTCACGAATGGAGGATGGTACATATCACGCCGAAATGGGGGTGAGCGTGGGTCCGGTAAAAGGGGTGTTTACTGGGCAGGTACAACAGGTCGATCAGCAGGAACCTGCTTTTTATCGCTTGCTGGTTCGGGGAAAAGGGTTGCCTGGGGAAATTGATGCAGTGGCTGACATGCATTTGGACGAAGCAGAACAAGGCACGCAGCTTACTTGTTCCACGGAAGTTCAGGTGACAGGAGTCCTTGCCTCTGTTGGCCAACGGGTAATGGGTGGTGTTGCCAAGATGGTGTTAGGGCAATTTTTCAAAACGGTGGACAAAGAGATGAAACAGCTAGAAGAACATACGGACGTGAAAATCGAAGGGGAGGTGCTCTGAGATGACGATCAAAAAAAAGCTATCCGTTTCGGTGAACGGTGTGGTGCGACAGGCTGAGGTGGAGCCGCGATTGCTCTTGGCCCATTTGCTGCGTGATGAGCTTGATCTGACCGGTACTCATATCGGCTGCGATACCAGTCAGTGCGGGGCCTGTACCGTTATGGTTAATGGAGAAGTCGTAAAATCCTGTACGATGCTCGCGGTGCAAGCGGACGGGTCGCAAATCACTACGGTTGAAGGCTTGGGTGATATGCAGCAGCTGCATCCAATCCAACAAGGCTTTTGGGAGAAGCACGGACTGCAATGTGGTTTCTGCACGCCTGGTGTGATGATTTCGATGGTGGGACTTCTCAAAGAAAATCCGAATCCATCTGAGGCAGAGATTCGCGATGCGCTTGAAGGAGTTATCTGTCGGTGCACCGGTTATCAATTTATCGTTAGCGCCGTCCAGCATGCTGCCCAATTGATAGCCGAGGGGAATCAGGCGAAAGAAACGATTTCGAGTGCAGGGGAGGGACGTTAGCGATGGGGAAATTAATCGGAACGCCACAGAAGCGAAAGGAAGATCCAAAGCTCATCACGGGCAATGGCAATTTCACGGATGATATCAAATTGCCTGGTATGCTTCACGGTGCCTTTGTGCGAAGCCCTCATGCCCATGCGAGGATCGTGGGGATCGATATTTCCAAGGCACTGGCACTCCCGGGTGTGGTAGCCGTTTATACAGGTGCAGATCTCGTAGGAAAAGTAAAAGCAGTACCGACCATGTGGCTGCTGCCAGGTGCGGATCTGAAACCCAAAGATCGAAGTGCGCTTGCGATTGACAAGACTCGCTATGCGGGTGAATGTGTGGCGCTGGTCGTAGCAGAAAACCGCTATATTGCGAGGGATGCTCTCGATTTGATCGAGGTGGATTATGAGGATCTGCCTGCTGTCGTTCATCAGGAAGCAGCTCTGCTTGAGGGAGCGCCGCTCGTTCATGAGGATGTGGAAAACAACCTCGCGCTTCTATGGAAAGCGGGCGAAATACCAGAGGAAGAATTTCAAAACGCCGAAGTCGTCGTTCGGCAGCGGCTCTACAACCAGCGTGTGATTCCGAATCCGATTGAAACGCGGGGTGCAGTTGCCCAGTACAATCCGGGAAGTGGAGAGTTGACCATCTGGTGCACTTCGCAAAACCCGCATATTCATCGCATGGTTTATGCAGAAGTACTGGATATTCCGGAATCCAGATTGCACATCGTGGCTCCCGATGTCGGAGGAGGGTTTGGTTCCAAAATCGCCACCTACAATGAGGAAGCTGTAATTGGACATGCCGCCCGCGACTTGAAACGACCGGTAAAATGGATTGAGGATCGCAAGGAACATTTTATGGCGACCACTCACGCTCGTGATGAAGTCATTGAAGTGGAGCTGGCTGGAAAGCGAGACGGGACTTTCACTGCCTTACGCGTTAAAAATACAGCGAACCTGGGAGCGTATTTGTCCACCTTTGGCGCTGGGTGTCCAACGATTGATTTTGGCTTGATGGTGACAGGAGCCTATACGATCCCAAAAGCAGCAGTCGTTACGTATGGCGTCTATACCAATACAACACCGACGGATGCCTATCGAGGAGCAGGCAAGCCGGAAGCCGCGTTCCAGATAGAGAGAATCGTTGATTTGTTTGCCCAGGAGATCGGGATGGACCCAGTGGAGATCAGACAAAAAAACCTGATCCCGAAAGAAGCATTCCCGTACAGCACTGCCATGGGTGTGAGCTACGACAGCGGCAACTACCATCATACCCTTGATCGGGCACTTGACGTTGCAGATTATGCTTCGCTCCGTGCAGAGCAGGAAAAACTGCGCGGTCAGGGCAAACTGCTCGGAATCGGTATCTCTACGTATGTGGAGCTTTGCGGATTTGGCCCTTCGAAAGTAGCAGGAGCGATCGGATTTCAGGGCGGTGTCTGGGAGAACAGTACAGTACGTGTTCATCCCAGCGGCAAGGTAGCGGTTTTTACGGGAACGTCTCCTCATGGGCAGGGAACAGCCACTACTTTTGCTCAGGTCGTAGGTGAGAAGCTAGGCATTTCCATTGACGATATCGAGCTTATTTCCGGTGACACACGCAGCGTCTCCATGGGATGGGGCACCTATGGCTCGCGAAATACGGCAGTTGGCGGTGCAGCCGTTGCGATTGCTGCAGACCGAGTCATCGAAAAGGCAAAGAAAATTGCCGCCCATGAGTTGGAAGTGTCTGGGGAAGATTTGGAATTTTCAGATGGCGTTTTCCACGTAAAAGGCGTACCTGGACAAACCCGTGCGTTCAAAGATATTGCGAAATCCGCCAACTTTGCCTGGAACCTCCCGGATGGTGTAGAGCCTTCACTCGAAGGGCAATCCTTCTTTGACCCGCCTAATTTCGTCTATCCGTTTGGTGCCCATATTTGCGTGGTGGAAGTAGATGCCCAAACTGGGGAAATCGAATTGAAACGCTATGTAGCCGTAGATGACATCGGTCGAGTGATTAATCCGCTGCTTGCTGAAGGTCAGGTTCATGGCGGTGTGGCCCAAGGGATTGGGCAAGCATTGTGGGAGGGAGCCGTGTATAGCGACAATGGACAGCTTTTATCCGGTACGTTCATGGACTATACGATGCCAAAAGCTCGTTTCTTCCCGACCATTGAATCTCACTTTGTAGAAACACCGTCGCCTGTCAACCCTCTCGGTGCAAAAGGCGTAGGTGAAACAGGAACGACCGGAGCACCGCCAGCCGTTGTGAATGCGGTCATGGATGCACTCAGTCCGTTTGGGATCAAGGATTTGGATATGCCGCTGACGCCGGAAAAAGTATGGAGAGCCATGCAAACTAGGGGGGAGAGCTCATGATACCAAATGCATTCGATTACGTTCAGGCGAATTCGATCGAGGAAGCCATTCAACTGATGCAGGAAAGCGAGGGAGAAGGGAAGTTTTTGGCGGGTGGTCACAGTCTCGTTCCATTGATGAAATTCCGTTTAACCAATCCTGGAAAATTGATCGATATCAGTCGCATCCAGGAGCTGAAAGGGATCCGAAAAGACGGAAACCGGCTGATCGTCGGAGCGCTGACCACACACAAGCAATTGTATCAGGATGCTCTGGTTACCGAGAACATTTCGGTATTGGCAGAGACGGCCCGGACGATTGGCGACATGCAAATTCGCAATCGGGGTACAGTAGGTGGCAATCTCGCGCATGCCGATTCTGCTGCTGATTTGCCTGGCGTGGCGCTGGCGCTCGAAGCCCTCCTGGAAGTACAGGGAGAAGACGGAAAAGAAGTAATCGACATTGACGGATTCTTTCTCGGTCCGTTGGTGACGGCTTTGCCGGAGACAAGCGTGCTTACTTCGATTTCCTTCCTCATCCCTCCGACCCATACGAAGAGCGTTTATATGAAATATGCGCATCCTGCCTCTGGATATGCTGTAGTCGGAGTGTGTGCAATTGTGGGAATAGGAGAAGATGGGCGGATTGATTTTGCACGGGTCGGTATAAACGGAGTAGCGGATGTCGCTTATCGGGCTACCTCCGTCGAAAAGGCCTTGCTGGGGGAATTGCCGACAGAAGAGACAATTAAGAGGGCAGCTGCGCTCGCGTCCAATGAAGGAGAGATCGGAAATGACCTCTTTGCTTCTGATGAGTATCGGCGCAACATTGCCGCGGTTTACACAGAGCGTGCATTGGCCCATATTCTCCTGCAATGAATCGCGCGCATGATCATACCCTGCTCCTGCAGGACATCAAAGAAGCATTCGGGGAAAACGGGTATGTAACGGACCGCGCTTCGGTGACAGCTCTGCAACTGATGATTTCCCTGCAAAAGCCGCTGTTGGTGGAAGGACCAGCTGGGGTAGGAAAGACTGAGCTCGCCAAGGTACTCGCGCAGGTTTTAAAAACACGCTTGATCCGCTTGCAATGCTATGAGGGATTGGACGTACATTCGGCCTTGTATGAATGGAACTACCAAAAGCAATTGCTTCATCTCAAGCTGCGTGAGAATGACGGGCGAAGCCTACAGGAGAAGGAGGCAGATCTGTTTGATCTATCCTATTTGATGCGCAGACCTCTTCTGGAAGCCTTGACAGACGAGGAGGCTTCTCCCGTTTTGTTGATCGACGAGATTGATCGTGCCGATGAGGCTTTTGAGGCCTATCTCCTGGAGACGTTGGCCGAGTTTCAAGTGACGATTCCAGAGCTGGGGACGATTCAGGCCGTTCATCGCCCGTACATGATTTTGACCTCAAATCGGACCCGTGAATTAAGTGATGCACTCCGTCGCCGTTGCCTTTATCAGTGGATACCTTACCCTGATTACGAAAAAGAAATGAATATTCTGCGCACACGAATACCAGGAATGAACGATGCTTTGGCGAGACAAATTGCCAATTTGATGGAACAAATACGCCGCATGCCGCTGATTAAAACACCTGGAATGGCGGAAAGCCTGGACTGGGCCCTCGCATTGATCACGTTGCATCGAGGTATTCTGGATAAAGAGTCGATAAGAGAAACGCTAGGCTGCATTTTGAAAGACCAAGAAGACTGGGAGCGGGTCATCCACCATTTAGAGCAAGGAGATTTGCTGACAGACATCAGTGAATGGGGAAAAGGGAACGATGAGAAGTGACAATCCAGCCATCTCGCATGCTGGCAACCTCGTTGAACACATTGCGTTGTTTTGCAAGTTTTTACGTAAGCGTGGCTTTCGGATTGGCCCTGGGCAAACGATAGACGCACTGCGAGCCATCGAAATCGTAGGCGTAGAGGCAGAATCGCAGGTAAGAGAAGCCCTTCGCTTGGTGCTATGCTCGAGTCCTTGGGAACAGGAACACTTTGATGCCATCTATAAAGCATTTTTTCGTTCTACGAACCTGAGCGCTCTTGATCGAGCTATGGTCCAGATGAGGTTATCGAACCAAACGAGTGAAAGCGGTCCGAAAGACGAAAAAAAAGAGTCACAGCATAATCCCATTAGCTGCGATGACCCCGTCGAGCCGAGTCTGGCTAATTCGGAGCCAAATACGAGAGGACGTTCGTTCCTTACATCGCTTCTGCAAAAGAATGCACCTACCCGTGCGCAGATCCCTGTGGAGAATTTGAACGAGACTATCGCTGCAGCAAGAATTCTGGTGAATCGAGTTAAACGACAAAAAGGTAGAAAAAAAGCAGCCGGCCAAAGAGGCGGACACCTAGATTTTCGCAGAACGATGAGGATCAACATGCCGGTAGGAGGCGAAATCTTCAAACTGGCGTGGAAAAGTCCCAAGCCGCAAAAAGTCCGATTTGTTCTCTTCTGTGATGGCAGCCGGTCAATGACAGGCTTTGCAGAGCGTTTTTTGCAATTTGCCTACGCATTGACCTGCTGCTCCAGATATGTCGAAGTATTCCTGTTTTCCACCCGTGTGAAAAGAGTGACAGAGAAGCTGTATCAAACGAAGCGGCAGGGACTGTCTGCCTTGTCCGTTTTGGGAGCCGAATGGGGCGGCGGCACGCGAATTGGCGAATCATTAGAAACTTTTATTCAGCAGTACGGGGGGCGTATGCTCGGGAGGAAGACGGTTGTCATCATTGCAAGTGACGGGCTCGAGACAGGGTCGGTAGAAACAATGCAACAAGCCATGAAAACGATCTATGCTCGCAGCGCGAGCGTAGTTTGGCTCAATCCGCTGTTGGCAATCCCGGGTTATGAACCGACAGCTCGGGGTATGCACACTGCCCTTACGTACATTGATTTGTTTTCGGGAGCAAACGACCCCGTTTCATTCAAAAAAATGGCTGCTGCCTTTACATGTCGGAGGTGATTGGATGCGGGAGAATGAGGCAGTCCTTCAAGCACTGGAGGAAACGAGAAAGGCGGGGAAAAAAGGAGCCCTAGCTACTGTTGTAAAGGTCAAGGGATCTGCCTATCGACGGGAAGGCGCAAAAATGTTCATTGACGAGACAGGCAATTATGTCGGACTTATCTCAGGTGGATGCCTTGAGGCGGATGTGGCAGAGGTGGCCAAAACGGTCATGCAAGAAAACCAGATAATCTTGAAGCGGTACGAGCTGGACGAAAATCTCGTCTGGGGGCTGGGGCTTGGCTGTCCGGGAACCGTTGACATTTTCATTGAACCGATACGTGCAGACAAAGATCAGCATTCTGCATTGGCAACCTGGTCGCAAAGTATACAAAAAGGAAATGCTGCAGCACTTTGTACGGTCATCAAAAGCAGCGATAAAGATGGACCCACAGTAGACCGACGGCTCGTTATTCCAGAAGAAGGATACGCCACAGGGAGTCTTGGCCATACGGGTTTAAACCATTACGTGGAGCAATGGGCCAAGGAGCTTTTCCAAGAGCCAAGCCCTAGATCTTCTAGTCGTTCGATCGACCTTGATGACGGAACTTCCGTAAATGTTTTTCTCGACGTAGCGGTGCCACTTCCAATGGTCATGATTTTTGGAGCCGGACACGACGCCATTCCTGTTGCCGAGCTCAGTGCGAATCTCGGGTTACCCACGACAGTAGTCGATCCGCGTCCAGGTTACAATACTGCAGAGCGTTTTCCAGGGGCGGCGCGCCTTTTGATAGATTCTGGCGCCTATCAACAGGAGCTCGTTATTGGCAAGAGAACCTACGTAGTGATCATGAACCATCACCTGGAAAGAGACCAGGAAGCATTGAAATTCGCTTTGTTGTCCGAGGCACCATATGTCGGGCTCTTAGGACCCCGTTCGCGTCGTGAGCGGATAATGGAAGCACTCGGAAAAGCTGGAGCAACCTTTCACGAGCGACAGCTGGCACGTCTATGCAACCCGATTGGACTCGATATCGGAGCAGACACCGCGGAAGAAATCGCCGTAAGCATCCTGGCGGAGATCATCGCAAGGCGCACAGGTCACGAGGGAGGACTGCTTCGTGATAAAAAACAGATCCATCAAAGTACGGTAATTGCGCTGTAACGCTGTTCCTTGAGGAGGGGAAGTCCCACATGCACGATGGATGCGCGGTCATTTTGGCTGCAGGAATGGCGGCCAGGATGGGCTCAGCCAAACAACTCCTTCCTTTAAAAGGGAGCTGCATGCTCGAACATGTCATAAAGCTGGCACTGGTGGAGGATTTTACTCATGTAATCGTTGTGATTGGTCATGAAGCGGAGCGGATTGTGCAGTCTATCCAGATCGACGACCCGCGTTTTCTTTGGCATATCAATCCCCTTTATGAGCTTGGTCAGAGCACTTCCTTCAAGGCCGGAATTGCAAAGGCACTGGAATTCCACTCATCGGTCATGGTGTTTCTCGGGGATCAGCCTTTTATTCAAAGCCAGACGGTGCATTCGCTCTGGTCTTTCGCAAAAAGGAAAATGCAAGAGCTGCAAGAACCGTTCGTTATCCAGCCAATCTATCAGGAGAAACCGGGGCATCCCGTTTTTTTTGGAAACATCTGCAAGGAGCAGTTTGCTCGCTTGGAAGGAGATCAGGGAGCAAAGCCGATTATTGCCGACATGCAGCCACGGATGTTTCTTCCGGTTGACGACCCAGGCATCCACCTCGACATAGATACCCGTGAAGATTTTGAACAAGCTGAGCACATATCATGAGCATGTCGCGAGTATGCATTCTCATGAGACACCCACTACGGAGGTGACGGTTCATGAGTACGATGAAAACCTTATACGAATACGGCGGTGACGAGTTCATTTTCGTCCAGCTATCAGAAGAGATGAGTCTAGAGTCCAACTTTACGGGCATGGCCATCACTCGAAAATTGAAGGAGAAGAGGATTGACGGCATTCTGGATATTTGTCCATCCAACGCTTCTTATATGATCCGCTTCAATCCCGATATCGTCGATCCAGCGTTTTTAATGGATGAATTAAAACAAATTGAAAAAATGACTGACCCGTTTGATGTGACGATTTCCTCCCGATTGGTCGATGTCCCTGTTTTGTTTGAAGATCCATGGACCCATGAAGCGTTGATGCGCTTTCGAGATCGACATCAGGACCCTGAGGCTACAGATCTCCAGTACTCGGCTCGTATAAACGGGTACGACAATACGGACGATTTTATCGCAGCGATCACGAGCGCACCGTTTCTCGTGTCGATGATCGGATTCGTTCCCGGTCTACCGTGGTGCTTCCAGATGGTGCGACGTGAGAAGCAGATTGAGGTACCCAAGTATGTACGTCCCCGTACGTTTACGCCAGAGCGGGCATTCGGTTTTGGTGGGGCATTTTCCGTTATTTATCCAGTCCAAGGTGCAGGGGGTTATCAGCTCTACGGGATTGCACCGGCCCCCATTTATCAAAAAGAACAGACCCTGCCTGATTTTAAAGACTCGATGGTATTCCCGCAGCAAGGTGATATTTTCCGTTACCGCAGCATCTCCCGCGGGGAATATGATGAGATCCGGCAGCAAGTTGAGAATGGTACGTTTACCTATCAGAAAAAAGACTTTACGTTTACCCCGAAAGAGGTTCTTGCAGACCTGGAGTCATTCTCGGAGAACGTCATGAGGAGGTTATACCATGATTAGAGTGATCAAAGCGGGTCTGCAGACCACAGTGCAAGACAAGGGCAGGATCGGCTTTTATGAAATCGGTATGCCGCCTTCTGGGGCTATGGATCAATATTCATATACGGTAGCCAATCTCTTGGTAGGAAACGCCCGTGATGCCGCTGCTTTGGAAATCACCTATCTTGGTCCTGAGCTGGAATTTGAAGAGGACACGCGCATCAGTTTGACTGGTGGCAATATTCCGCCCAGGATCAACGGTGAAGCAGTGCCGATGTGGGAAACGCTTGCGATCAAAGCCGGTGATGTGTTGTCATTCGATTTCGTCAAATCAGGCGCAAGGGTATATATGGCTGTGGAAGGCGGCATAGATGTACCCGTCATCATGAATTCCCGTTCAACCTATACATTGATTGGCATCGGAGGCTTTCAGGGACGACCGCTTGCAGCAGGTGACGTCCTCCATACGGCTGATATGAAAGAGCGGGACGTGCCTGTCGGGAGCAGAATTTCAGATGCTGACATCCCCGTCTTCAGCAAATCCCATGAGATCAGGGTCATTGTTGGATTGTGCAGCTACCGGCTCACGGAGGAGAGCAAACAGACGTTTTTCGATACCGAATGGACAGTGACGCCAGAAGCGAATCGTATCGGGTACAGGCACCGCGGGGAGCGATTGCAATTTGTCGAGCGCAAGCAGCCTTTTGGCGCAGGCAGCAATCCTTCGAATGTGACCGATCTCGGCTATCCGATCGGATCGATTCAGGTGCCGGATGGGGTCGAGCCTATCGTTCTGTTACACGATGCGGTGACAGGCGGCGGATACGCTACGATCGCTACGGTCATCAGCAGTGATTTGAATCGGATGGGACAAATCAAAACAAACGACAAAGTACGCTTCGTCGCCGTGTCGTTGGAAGAAGCGTTGCAAGCAAGAAGAGACACACAGGCAAAATTGACGCGTATCGCCGCTGCACTATAAGTGACCAAAGTAAACAGGAGGAACATGCATGAGTGACAAAAAAGTAATTCTCTCACCCCTTCCCGGTGTTTTTTATCGCAAGCCGAGTCCGGACCAACCGGACTATGTGCAGGAAGGCGATAGCGTCAAATCAGGAGATATCGTTGGGCTGATTGAAGTCATGAAAAATTTCTATGAAGTAAAAGTGGAAGAAGACGGCGTGATAGACCGCTTCGCTGTTCAGAATGAAAGCATTGTGGATGTGGATCAGGAGCTCGTCACCTTGAAATAACGCCAGTTCTTAACCAAATCATTGGGTGCGATATAAATGGAGGACTTCATGAGCGATTTCAAAAAAGTGTTAATTGCCAACAGAGGAGAAATTGCCCGTCGTATTATCCGTACATGCAAGCGTTTGTCGATTCCTACCGTTGCAGTCTATTCAGAAGCGGATGCAAGTGCTTTATTTGTAAAGGAAGCGAATGAAGCTGTTCTCATCGGCCCTGCGCCAGTCAAAAAAAGCTATCTCGATATAGACAGCATCATCGCGGCTGCCAAGGATACAGGGGCAGATGCTATTCATCCCGGCTATGGATTTTTGGCGGAAAACAGCACATTTGCCGAACGCTGCACCCAAGAAGGCATTACCTTTATCGGTCCCAAAGCCGCAGTGATTCGCTTGATGGGTGACAAAATAGAAGCTCGCAAACAGATGAAAGCGGCGGGCATCGCAATCGTCCCTGGAGCTTGTGGTGCACTCACTTCCATTGATGAAGCGAAAAAGGTCGCGGGTGAAATCGGCTATCCGATCATGCTTAAGGCGAGTGCGGGTGGCGGTGGAATCGGTATGCAGATTGTGTACAACGACCAGGAGCTGGAAAAGGCGTTTGAGAGTACCGCTCAGCGTGCCGGATCCTACTTCGGTGACGATACATTGTTTTTGGAAAAGTACATTTCCTCCCCACGCCATATCGAGGTGCAATTGGCCGGTGATGAGTTTGGTAACATCGTTCATCTGTGGGAACGGGAATGCTCGATCCAGCGGCGCAATCAAAAAATTATCGAGGAAGCGCCATCGCCGTTTCTTGATCCGGCGGCCCGCGAGGCATTATGTGCGGCGGCGGTGAAGGGAGCAGCGAGCATCGGATATACAAGCGTGGGTACAATGGAGTTCATCGTGGATGAACAAGGGAATTATTACTTTTTGGAAATGAACACACGCATACAAGTCGAGCACCCGGTCACGGAAGAAATCACCGGGATTGACTTGGTCGAATGGCAGCTCAACATTGCTTCCGGCAAGCCGCTAGATCAGGAGGTGCTGCCATCCAATCCTTTGGGGCATGCCATTGAATGTCGTGTATACGCAGAGGACCCACGCACATTTATGCCCTCGCCAGGAAAAATAGATACACTGACCTTGCCTGTTGGGGTACGACTGGAATTTGCCGTCGCTGAAGGCGATCAGGTAACCCCGTTTTATGATCCGATGATTGGAAAGGTGATCACTCATGGTACGGATCGACAGGATGCCATTCAGAAAATGAAAGAAGCATTGAAGCAGTGCCAAGTAAGCGGGATTAAGAACAACCTGCCTTTATTGGAATCCATTATGGACGATTCAGCCTTCCAAGCTGGCATCTATACGACCAAATTCGTAGAGACGCTGCTCAAAGGGTAGAGTCAGGGGGGAAACGAGTGAAGGTGGATCTGAATTGCGACATGGGCGAGAGCTTCGGTCTCTACCAGCTGGGCAATGACGAGGAGATGATCAAATACATTTCCTCTGCCAACATTGCATGCGGGTATCATGCCGGCGATCCGCATGTCATGCGAAAGACGGTGCAATTGGCCAAAGAGTATGATGTTGCGATCGGCGCTCATCCGGGGTTTCCCGATATGATGGGCTTTGGTCGGCGCTACATGACATGTACACCAGATGAGATCCGAGATTATATTTTGTATCAAGTAGGTGCTCTGCGAGAATTCGCGGCCTACTATCAGATGGAGCTGCAGCATTGCAAGCCACACGGAGCTCTGTTTATGATGGCGATGGACGATGAGAAATTAGCGAGAGCGATACTGGAAGGGCTGGCACGAGTGTCAGACAAAATGATCGTGTTCGCCTTGCAAAATTCGGCTGTGGAAGAAGTCGGGAAGCAGTTGGGCATCCGCGTTGCGAGAGAGGTATATGCCGACCGTGAACATACAATAGATGGCTCAATCGTGCTTACCAGGACGGGGAAGGCGATTCAAAACTATGAGGAAATGGCCAAACGCGTGGTGCGAATGGTAAAGGAAGGGATCGTTCTTACTCCAGACGGAGAAGAAGCGAGGGTACACGCTGAAACGGTATGTATTCATGGCGATACGCCGGGAGCGCCAGTTCTCATCAAACACATTTACGAAGCCTTTCGCGAGGCAGACATAACCGTAGCACCGATAAAAGCAGGCTGATCGCTCCTAAGCGGTCAGCTTCTTTTACGTAAAATACTTCCTATTCATGCGGAAAGATTGGTATGCTATAGGTGACAGATTTTTCATAACATTCAACCTTCGGAGGGGATAGCTTGCTGGTTTGGAAAGATATTTTGCAGCCGGTTTCAATCCAATTACCGAAAGAAAGCACATTAAAGGAAGCGCTGGACCTATTAGAGGCAAGCAGTTTGGATCGGCTGCTCGTTGGGGATCAAATACAAGATATTGTCGGCTACATTGATCGCTTTTCTCTTCTGGAGCAAATCCATCGTTCCGGTAATCTCTCTGAACAGGTCGAATATCGGAAAGATATGGTGAAGGTGCCAGTAGACAGTCCCATTGTTTTTTTCCACAACATTTCTGTAGTACTTGGAATCGACAAGTCGGGAAATATCGAGGGCTATACGAGTGCGAGTGATGCGAGAGATCATTTAAGCAGGTACAAGCTGGAACAGATGAATCACATCTTCAATAGTTCAGGGATCGGCATGATTACGACTGACTCCCATTTTGAAATCACCTTTATGAATGAGACGGCGGAACAAATTCTCGGTCTGCCGAAAAGTGTTCTTCAATACCGCAATTATAAAACGCTCCTCACGATTGAGAAGGACCTGGAAGAAGTGCTTTCAGGAAAACAATTACTCAGTGTAGAGAGCTCGATCAATTTCAAGCGAACGAGCGGTAATTTTTCTCCTTTATACGAAAATGGCAAGATCATTGGAATCGTTCATATTTTTTCTCACCGGGAGCGTTTAGGAGAAGCGGTTAACGAGTTGGAATTCGTCCGAAATATAAGCGATGACCTGCAAGCGATTTATTCCTCTGAAAACGAACAGATTGTGGTTGTCAATCACGCTGGGAAAATTGTGCGCATCGCGGGTACTTTTTTGCAGGAATTTTGGCAGGTCAATTTACCTGAGCAGCTTATCGAGGCAGATGTCTATCAGTTGGAGAAGTCCGGTGTTTTTTATCCCAACATCGCCGATTTATGTATGACGCAAAAGAAAAAGCTATCCATGATTCAGGAGTCCAAAAGCGGCAGAATGGTATGGTCGGTAGCGACGCCTGTCTTTCATGGGGACAAGCTGGAAAAGGTGGTCATCCTGTCGCGCGATATTACAGGAATTCACGTCTTGCGTTCTGATCTGGAGCTACCCCCAGCGAAATCAAAAGAGAACGAACACGAAATGGACGAACTCCTCACGAAGCAGGTCAATCATAAAAAGCTGGTTTACCGGTCGCAAATCATGAAGAGCTTGGTGGAGGATATAAAGCATATTGCCAAGGTTGATTCGACCGTTTTATTAATGGGAGAGTCCGGAGTTGGAAAAGAAGTGTTTGCCCAAGCCGTTCACGAGTTCAGCCTGAGAAAAGACGAACCCTTTATAAGGGTAAACTGTGGAGCGCTGCCTGAAAGCCTCATTGAGAGCGAGTTGTTCGGTTATGAAAAAGGGGCGTTTACGGGAGCGGATCAAAAAGGGAAGCCAGGCATGTTCGAAATGGCAAACAAGGGCAGTATTTTTCTCGATGAGATTACAGAGCTGCCTTACAACATGCAGGTGAAGCTACTCCGAGTCTTACAGGAAAAGGAGATTATGCGAGTCGGTGGAACACGTACTATACCCGTGGATGTGCGCGTGATCGTGGCAACAAATCAAGATATGAAGGAACTGGTAAAAGATCAGAGGTTTCGGGAAGATCTCTATTATCGTTTGTATGTCATCCCGATCGAAATCCCGCCGCTCAGAAAACGTGTGCCGGATATCATTCCGTTAGCGATTCATTTTTTAAAGCAATTCAACAGGCTATATGGATTGGAAAAAAATGTGAGCAGAGAAGCGCTGCATATGCTTGAGGGATATTCGTGGCCTGGCAATGTAAGAGAACTGCAAAACGTGATCGAACGGCTGGTCGTGAAAACACGCGAGGACAGCATCGGTACACAGGATGTTCTTCCCAATCTTTTCAAGGAAGAACCGCTCAGTCGAGAAAATAAAACGGTCGTGCTTGATATTATGCCGTTAAAAGAAGCGGTAGAGGAAGTCGAGAACCAGCTGATTGCCCTCGCCTTGAAAAAATACGGCACGGCTGCAAGAGTAGCGAAAATATTAGGTGTAAGTCCCGCAACCGTAAGCAGACGAATGCAGAGACGATTGCAGTAGAGAGGAGAGGTCGGATGTTTACCTTGCCAGAAACCCGTTTTGACTTTGGCGGAGACGAATACATTTATGCGGAAATCTCCAGAGACATGAGTGAAGAAAGCAATTTCAAGGCTCTTGCCGTTACAAATGAACTGCGCAAAAGGCAGATTCCCGGCGTCCATGACATTTGTCCTTCTAATACTTCGTATATCATTCGTTTTGACCCGGAAGCGATCTCTGCGGTGGATCTGCTAGAGTACCTGAAAGAAATCGACATTACTAAAAGCAATCCTTCTGAGCTAAACATGCAGGTGCGTATCGTAGAGATTCCGATCTGGTATGATGATCCCCTGAGCTTGGAGTACAGTAGACGCTTTTCCGAGCGAAATATTTCGCATGATGCCAACAGTGATTTTGAGCTCGTCATGAAGCTGAACGGCTATACGGATAAGGAGAAATTTATCGAGGCGCATTCATCCAGTCCTTACTTGATCACCATGATGGGCTTCATTCCGGGGACGGCGTGGGAGTATCCGTTGGGACTGGAAAAAAGTCAAATCATCCAAACGCCAAAATACAGCAGCCCGCGAACGGATACGCCGAGTCGGGCTGTGGGACTGGGGGGAGCGTTTACTGTGATCTATCCGTTGCATGCGCCAGGCAGCTATCAATTGATCGGGATGTGTGCGGTGCCTATTTTTGATCAATCCCTGCGGCTGTCTGATCTACAGGATACCTTCTTTTTGGCGCGTCCGGGCGATATTTGGAAGCATCGTCCTGTCGACGAATCTGAATACAATGCGATCTTGCAGCAGGTGGCAGACGGTACATACCGATACCGGATCAAAAACGTCGATTTTCAGGCGGAGGAGTATTTTGCGGATAAAAAAGAGTATTTGATGCGGTTGATGGAGGGATTCTAGCATGTTTTATATCCTGGACGGCGGACTGCAAACCTTGGTACAAGATATGGGACGCAAGGATTACTATCACCTGGGGGTTCCTCCTTCCGGCGCCGCCGACCGATATTCGTATAGCCTTGGGAACATTTTACTGGGTAATCCTGTTGATTATGCTGCTCTGGAAATTACGTTGCTTGGCCCCAAAATCGAGGTGCGCAAAAAAACGGTGATCGCCATAACAGGAGCGCCACTAGAAGTAAAACTGAACGGAAACCCGGCACCGATGTGGGAAACGATCTGCGTGCAGGAAGGGGATATTCTCACTCTGCGCTCTGCACAAAAAGGGGTAAAATCCTATTTGTGTGTCTCTGGGGGGATTCAGGTTCCCCATGTGCTTGGCTCACGATCCACGTACACACTTAGTCAATTGGGAGGCTTTCATGGCCGGAAGCTGCAGGCAGGGGATGAGGTAACGTTAGGGGAGCCGTTGCCAGGTGTGTTTCATCATATTGGGATGAGAATTCCTGACGAGTATCTTCCCAAATTTTCTTCGTCTGTCGATATTCGCATGGTAATGGGCATCTCCAGCTACCGAGTAAGTGATGAAGGAATCAAAACCTTTTTGAATTCAGAGTGGCAAGTAGGGCTAGAGTCCAACAATATTGCCTATCGTTATTCGGGTGCGACAGCCTCATTTAAGTCGATTGACCCGCCATTTGGTGCCGGCAACAACGCATCCAATACGGTCGATATTGTATACCCGATTGGGGCGATTATGGTACCCAATGAAGAAGAGCTGATCCTGCTTTTACGTGATGCTACGACAGGGGGCGGTTTTGTAACGATTGGCACGACCATTAATGCTGATATGGACGTAGTAGCCCAATCCCGCCCGCATGCAAAAACCCGCTTCATTGCCGTAACCGTGGATCAGGCGATAGAAGCACGGATGCAGAAGAAAAAGAAGCTTTCCACGCTGCAGAGTCTGCTTAGGTAAGCAGCACCGAACCGTTGACCGTACGCGAACCGCGCATGGTACAATACGTTACAGGAACTGGATCGAATCAGTACGGAGAGGGAGACGACAATGGAACTCCATATGCAGATTTCAGACATTCATGATTACTTTCCGTTTTTTCTGGAATCCATGCAAGGGACTATGCAGGATCGAACGTGGGAGCAGCAGGCACAGATCCCACCACATATGGGGACAGGGGCAATTACTCGCTTGCGGATACGGCCGGGCATGGAAATCGTCATCACCGATATGCAGCTAGAAGAGGATTTAAAGCTGAACATCACAGAGAATTGCCGTCTTCTCGAGCTAAACTACAGCCTGCATGGAGATACCTATTGTGCATGGAATGGTCGGGAGCGCCACATTAGCAGCCAAGAAGGCAACGTCATCTTTTTAGAAGACAGTCAAATCTATGTGGAGCGAAAAGCCCACATACGGAACCAATTTCTCGAAATTCGGATGAGTCCCGAACATTTTTTTGGCTACACGGACAATTTGGATGACAGGGCCATCTTTGAAGGCTTCTTAAAGCGGCATACAGGAAGCATTGATGCCTATGAGGTGACACCTGCCATTCAAAAGTGCGTGCAATAACAGTCACCAGAATCAGGTGTCCGGGGTCAAAGGCATGTGGCGGAAGCAAGATCGAGAAACTATCAAGCAGGTGAGAGAAATCATTCTGGGCCATTTGGAAAACCCTTTCTCCATTCGTCAGCTTTCGAGACAAGTAGGGATGAATGAGTGCAAATTAAAGCAGGGCTTTCGAGAAATGTACGGCATGACAATCTTTGAATTGGTGCGTAAAGCGAGAATGGAAAAGGCCGTATGGCTCATGGAAACGGAGCAGCTGAACATCGGGCAGACAGCAGCCTCTGTTGGCTATAGCAATGCCAGCAATTTCACCGCTGCCTTTCGAAAGCATTACGGCTGCAATCCAAGCGAATATGTAAAGCAGCATTTATCGTAATGAAAAGCAGCCTTGCCTTTTGCAGGGTTGTTTTTTTACGCTTTTTTGTTTGCTCCCGCTACAGGGAGAAATACTCCCGATACAGGTAGAAAGCCATAATGATGGTATGTGAAAATGATTATCAGAGGGGAGAGAAGCAGCTTGAAAAAACACTTTCTGATGATATTTGTCACAGTCCTTGTCGCTATGATATCCATTGCCACCTTTAATCCGATTTTGGGATTACTTGCCCGCAATTTGGGTTTTACGGAGATTCAGACGGGCAGTTTGGTCACCATTACAGGCTTGTTATGGATTATCGGCAGCTTTCTTTGGGAGAAATGGGCACGTACCAAACGCAAAAGAGTGATGGTCATTGCAATTTCAGGCTATTTATCGACGCTGGCTACGTTTGCCTATTTGGCGGACCATGCGCAAGGCGTCTCGGTGAATCCGACCAGCCTTTACTGGCAATTATTTGTGCTTAGAGCAGTCGGGGGCTTTTTCTTCGGTGCTATCCCGACGATGGCGCAGGGTTATTTGATGGAGTGGACGACGGCCCAGAACCGAGCCTCTGGGATGGCTTTGTTAGGAGGTGCAAACGGCTTGGGTTTTGTTCTCGGGCCAGCGCTGGGTGCAGCTTTGACGTCAGTTGGCTTTACGGCGCCCATGTACGTTTCAGCCGCTTTACTCGTCATCGTTGCCATTTGGTTCGGAATCACCATTCCAGCCAAGCAGGAAAAGTGGGAAAAACCAGCGGGTGGAAAGCTGTCGGCTATGGATTCGCGGATACGACTCTATGTAGGGATAGGGCTTCTGTTATCGACGGTCATGATCATTTTGCAGGTTGCCTGCGGGATTTACATCCAGGACCAGCTTTCGCTATCCGCTACAGATGCAGCTAAAATGATCGGGATTGGTCTTTCGGTGGCAGGGGTTATTGTGGTCGTAGTTCAACTGCTGATCGGGCGCTTTCTTAAATGGCCGCCGGCTCGCTTGCTAAGGATCGGACTGACTTCCCTGTTTGCCGCTTTTACCCTGTTTCTGTTTGTTCCGGCATCGTATATTTCGGTTTTCATCCTGTTTGGGATCGGGATTGGCTGCACGCTGCCCGGGTATATCACGGCTGCATCATTGGCCGTACAGCCAAACGAACAATCGACGGTCGCGTCCTATACCGCTGCGGCCCAAGGAGTGGGATCGTTCGTTGGACCCTTGTCAGGAACCTTCCTATACTCGCTGCACTTGTCGATCCCGTACGTGGTTTGCGCGGTACTGCTGCTCGGGTTTGGCCTGAGAGTCTTTGCCATGCGCAGAGCTGGACAGACCGTGGGTGTCTCGTAGCTCCTGCAAAGAAACTTTATCTACAGATAGAAAGATGGTACCATTGATTCATTATGGACAATGGGAAGTGATCAATGGTGAGCGCAGATAACTCAATGCAGACAATTAGTCGTACGGTCCAAATCCTGCGATCTTTCTCCAAGGATGAAAAAGAACTATCCTTAGCACAGTTTCATCATAAGCTTGGACTTTCCAAATCCAGTCTCCAGCGAATTCTCAATACACTGGTGAATTATGGGTTTTTGGAAAAGGATGATAAAAAGAAAACCTACCGATTAGGCAATGAGCTCTATTATTTAGGGAAGCTGGTAGAGGAGCACTCGCACCTTTTGACGACGACCAAGCCGTATTTGAAAACGGTTCGCGATCGATTTGGTGAAAGCGTATATCTCAACATCATTGAGAATGATCAGCGAAAATGTATCGCTTTTGAAGAAGGCAAGCATGATTTGATGACGATTTCCTATATCGGTCAAACGTCCCCGCTGTATGCAGGTGCCTCGGCAAAACTGTTGCTCGCTCATCTCCCAGAAGAGGAAATGACACAATATTTACAAGATATTGAACTGAAGGCAATTACAGACGCGACCGTTACGGACAAGGCGGCTTTGCAAAAAGAACTGGCCACCATACGAGCGAATGGCTATGCCAGCAGTTATGGAGAACGAGTCATCGGGGTGTGCTCTGTCAGTGCTCCCATCGTAAATCGGTGGGGAGAAACAATAGCAGGCGTATCCATTTCTGCTCCAATGATTCGTGTAAATGACGAGACTTTTCGTAAGTTCATAGAGACGATCAAAGAGACAGCCCGACAGATTTCAAATGAATTCAAGTTCTTGGTTTAGCTCATTTCGATGTGCAAAGGAATCCCTCGTAAGCAGGGCCTTTTGCACATCTTTTTTTCTAGGAAGCGAAATAATTAGATAATTAAAACGAATCTCTCTTGAAAATGCCAAAACATTGGTATATGATTTCATTTAAAGGTATAACGTACCGTTAAACGGTATAATTGAAGCTCGGCAGATCGTACAGAGAGTAGAAGGGGTGGAGTAGATGGCAAGCCTGCAGTTGCCAGTTGCCGAATTGTCAGAAGAGACTGAACTTATCCGTGCAGAAATACATGAATTCCTGCGAGTCGAACAGGAGAACGGGACGTTTCAACCCAAATGCGATACGTGGCTTAGCGGCTGTTCCCCGTCATTTAGCCGCAAACTGGGAGAACGGGGCTGGATTGGGATGACGTGGCCCAAGCGCTATGGCGGGCATGAGCGATCAGCTTTAGAGCGGTATGTCGTGACAGAAGAATTGCTTTCCGCAGGAGCACCAGTTGCTGCGCATTGGATTGCCGATCGGCAGACCGGTCCGTTGCTTCTTCGCTACGGAACAGAAGAACAGCGGAGCCTCTTTTTGCCAAAGATTGCACGCGGCGAATGCTACTTTGCCATTGGTCTTAGCGAGCCCAACGCTGGGTCAGATTTGGCAGCTGTACAGTCAAGAGCAGTGAAAGTAGAAGGAGGTTGGCTTTTGAACGGAAGCAAGACATGGACCAGCGGCGCCCACCATGCCCACTACATGATTACACTTTGCCGTACGTCCGCTTACAATCCGGAAAAAAGGCATGATGGGATGAGCCAGCTTCTCGTAGATTTGTCTGCTCCCGGTGTGACTGTACGGCCGATTTTACTCATGACAGGTGAGCATCACTTCAATGAAGTTTTCTTTGAGGATGTTTTTATCCCTGACGATTGTCTGATTGGACAGGAGGGGAACGGCTGGAAGCAGGGGATGACGGAGCTGGCTTATGAGCGCAGCGGTCCGGAACGCTTTTTGAGTACCTTCCCGCTGCTGCAGGAGCTAACGAATCAGGTGAAAATGACGGGCGACAAACATCTGATGGGACAATTGAGCAAGCTGGTCTCCCGGCTGTGGACCCTGCGCCTGATGTCAATCGGGGTAGCACAAATGCTGGAAAAAGGAGAAACACCAGATGTCATGGCTGCCTTGGTGAAGGACATGGGTACCAAGTTTGAGCAGCAGGTGGCAGAAGTGGCTAGACTGTTGATCCCGACCTCTCCCTCTATCCGTGGGGCGTTGCTTTTGGATCATTTCATGGCTGAATCTATCTTGCATGCGCCCGGATTTACGCTACGCGGAGGGACAACAGAAATCCTTCGGGGAATTGTTGCCAAGGGGGTCGTCAGTAAGTGAATGACATCACGAAAATGCTCATCCAGTCCACTACGAAAATCATGAAAGACCTCAGTACAAAAGAATTGGTCAATGAGGCAGAAAAAGGGCTCTGGGCATCTGAATTGTGGGAGACTTTGGCTGAGTCAGGGATGGTAACCGTAGTGGTTCCAGAAGAGCTGGATGGAACAGGTGGCAGCTTTGTGGACGCATTTCATATCCTGCGGTTGGCTGCAAAATATTCTGCCCCTGTCCCTCTCGCAGAAACCTTTCTCACCAATTGGCTGTTGGCAGATGCAGGGCAGAAGGTGACAAGCGATCCCTTAACGATTGCATGGAAATATAGCAAACCTTTTACCTTTAGGAGTGACAGGGATGGCTGGATTGTGTCCGGCAAAGCAGATGCTGTCCCATGGGCACGACATTGCAAACGAATGCTTGTCTTAGGGAAGCTGGGCTTCGAGTCTGTGCTCGCCATAATCGATCCCGCTCGAGGTCAGATCGAGCATGGAGAAAACATGGCAGGAGAGGCTCGTGACACGATTGTCTTCCATGAGAGCAGATTCGATAGCACAAGCTGCCAGCTCATCCCGGTTGATGAGAATCGGGTAAAGGAGTGGATTTGGCACACAGGCGCACTTATGCGAAGTGTCATGATGGCGGGCGCTTTAGAACGAATCATGGAGCTTACAGTGACCTATACATCAGAACGTACGCAATTCGGAAAGCCGCTCCATCGCTTTCAAGCCATTCAGCATCAATTGGCTTTGCTGGCGGGCGAAGCGGCTGCAGCGGATACGGCAGCGAATTATGCAGTTGACGCCTACCAGAGTGGGCAACGATCAAAGGAAATAGGCATGGCGAAAATTCGCATCAACGAGGCTGTAAGTGCAGGAGCACCGATTGCCCATCAAGTACATGGAGCAATCGGCTTCACCCATGAACATATTTTGCACCAGAGTACGCGCCGTGTCTGGTCATGGCGGGAAGAGTTTGGTACGGAAACCGAATGGAGCGAACGACTGGCAGCTCTGCTCACGAAAGTTGACCATAATAAATTATGGTCATTCATTACAGCGAAATCAACCTAATGATAGTGGAATGGAGCCGAAAGGGGTATGAACCGATGAGCGATTTGCTTTTTCACGTAGAAAATGGGGTTGGCCGCATCACCTTGAATCGACCAGAATCCTTGAATGCCTTTAGTACGGAAATGATTGAGCTGTGGATCAGGGCACTTGAGATGATTCGCGACGATGATCAAATTCGGGCTGTAGTTTTGACAGGCAATGGCAGGGCTTTTTGCAGTGGCGGAGACATTAAATCCATGATGCGGGGGGAGGGCTTCCTCCATTCCACTGCGCATTCCGAAGATCTGGCATCTACAGGTTTAGCCCGCAAGCACAGTCTGTGGAAGCGCGTGCAACGAGTACCATTGCTCCTTGCAGAAATCGATAAACCGGTGATTGCGATGATGAACGGAATCGCATTGGGCGCGGGACTGGACATGGCACTGATGTGTGATATCCGGATTGCCGCCCAGAGTGCAAAGATGTCAGAAGGCTATATCAAGGCCGGCATTGTCCCTGGAGACGGGGCAGCTTACTTTTTACCTCGAATCGTAGGGGTGGATAAAGCATTGGAAATGCTCTGGACAGGTGATACATACACAGCAGAAGAGGCGAAACAGATGGGGCTGATCACGCATGTGGTGCCAGATGAAGACTTGCACGATTTCGTAGAAAACTATGTGCAGCGACTCGTCAAAGGCCCCCAGGAAGTCATTCGCTTTATGAAACGCGCTGTGTATCAGAGCCAATCGATCGACCTGCGTACCTCGCTTGATATGATTTCGTCCGCCATGGGACTAGTTACAGAACTCCCAGATTATCAGGAAGGTGTTCGAGCGATTGCCGAAAAACGACAGCCGAACTTTACATGAAAAATGGTGGAGTAGCTCCGTTGTTTCCATAAAACCGCCGAATCTTCGAGGGACGAGTGGAGGAGGAAGACGATTTGCAAGCATTAGATGGCATTCGAGTGCTTGACCTGTCGAGGACGCTGGCAGGCCCGTTTTGTACGATGCTCCTGGGAGATATGGGAGCAGATATTATCAAGGTAGAGCAGCCGGAATTGGGAGACGAAACGAGAAGATTTACACCGCCTACTTGGGATGGGATTAGCAGTTACTACCTTGCTTCCAATCGCAACAAGCGAAGCATGACCATAGATTTGAAAAGCGACGAAGGGAAGGAAATTATCTACTCACTCGTCAAAAATACGGATGTTTTCGTTGAAAATTTCCGGACCGGCACCATGGAAAAGCTCGGGTTTGGCTATGACGAGCTGCAGGCAATCAACCCGCGCCTCATCTATTGCTCAGTATCTGGTTTTGGTCGAACTGGACCGGAGAGGAACCGGGCTGGTTACGATCTGCTCCTTCAAGGCTTCGGCGGATTGATGAGCATTACAGGAGAGGCAGACGGGACACCTGCCAAGGTGGGCACTTCCATCGTCGATATGAATGCCGGCATGTTTGCGGTTTACGGTATTTTGACTGCGCTCATTGCACGCGAAAAGACGGGGCTCGGACAGTTCATCGACGTCAGCTTGCTGGATGGGCAGGTGGTCCTGCTCAATTATTTGGCGACGAGTTATTTTGCAACGGGGAAACCAGCAGGACGGATGGGAACAGCGCATCCTTCACTTGTTCCGTACCAGGCCTTTTCCACCTGCGATGGTCAGATTATTCTTGCGATTGCCAACGACGGATTATGGAAAAAGGCATGTCAGGCATTGGGCTGGGAGGATCTCGCCGGTGACGACCGATTTGTGATGAACGCTGACAGGGTTGCCCACCGCAGCGAGCTGATCGACCTGATCCAAGGCCGCTTGTCTCGCTTGAACAGTGAGGTCGTGTACGAACTCCTCGACGCGGCAGGAGTGCCTTGTGGACCGATCCATTCCATCGACGAGGTGCTTCATCATCCACATGTACGAGAGCGAGAAATGATTCTTGAGATGGAGCATCCGATCGTCAAAAATCTGAAAGTTCCCGGCTTTCCTGTCAAGCTGTCGGCTACACCTGCCAAAGCCAATCGCTACCCGCCTTTATTAGGGGAGCACACCGACGAGGTTCTGGGTGAACTCGGCTATACGCCGGATCAGATTGAAGTGTGGAGAACAAAAAAGGTAATCGGAGCCAGACCCGTGTGACTCGAAGCCTCGGTATTGTTTCAAATGGATTTTCATTACTGTACATTCAGTTGTTTCAGGTAGAGATGAGGGCAGGGAGGCAGTCAGCCTTTGCCCGAAAAAAAGCTGACGTCTCGTTTGGTGTGCTGACGTCAGCTTGCAGCCATGGGCCCTATACAATCTTATTCACAGTTTTCCCCGTGCTGTCAGTTGAATAGAGCTGCTCCCAAAGATCGTACATTTTGCTTCTGCCAATCTCGATCTCCGGATTGAACTGGATAGAAGCTTGTTGCCGCACGCTTCGTACATTTTGTATCGCTTCCTGTAGTTGCCAATCAATGGTTTGGGAGCCTTTTCCCGCTTGCTTGACGATGGATAGGCCTGCTGTTGTTCCTTGGGCCATGGCAATTTTGCCACTTTCGATTCCGGTGATATTACCGGCTACAAACAGACCGGCAAGTGGGGTCTCCATCGTTTCTGAGTGATGGGGGACATGGCCCCCAAGTTCAGGGATGTATTGAAAGGGACAACCGGCGACAGCGGCAAGCTCTGCCAGAGGATACAAGCCGCCTGCGATACACACGAAATCTGCTTCATAAATCGTTTCCGATCCGGCCACAATCGTGCCATTCGCATCGATATCGGCGATCCGAACTCCTTCGACCTGATCTTTCCCGATAATTTCGAGCGCTGCCCTGCGAAGCTGGAGAGAGGTGCCGTTCACTTTCATTCCCTTTTTGGGATAAAGGTTCATGCCGATTTTTCTGATCCAGTCATGCTTCATGAAACGGCCCCCAAAACGCAAGAGAGGAGATGGGGCCAGATGAGCAGCATTTACGAGCGATTTCATGACCTCCTCAGGTTCCCCCGCCTTTTGGCTGAGCTCCCTTTTTTCTGGGAGGACAATGCGATCGACCTTTATGCCCGCAAGCTGCAATTCATTTAATATAGCAAAGGCTAAAATATTCGCTCCGATAATGATTCCCTTTTTGCCGACTTGGACGCGATGAACATTCGTCATGACTTGAGCTGCTCCAATTGACATGACTCCGGGAAGGGTCCAACCGGGCAGGGGAATAGGATATTCGGCTGCTCCGGTGGCCACTAGGACAAATGGAGCTTCCAGCGTACCGGCATTCGTATGAACATGCCAAAGCTGATCTGATTTTTCCAGGTTGTAAACGGACACACCGCAGCGAATATCGACGGATCGGTTCGTTGCTTCCTGAAAAAGGCGCTCTGATTCTTTGATTCCATTCCACCACTGACCAGAAGGCTCCTGATGAAGCTGTCCGAGCAATCGGCCGCCTGGCTTTATAAATTCATCAATAACGGTCACGCCAAGACCCACGCTTGCGCAGGCAATGGCTCCTGCTAATCCTGCTGGCCCCGCACCAATCACAATGACATCCATCATCGTTTTTCCACCATCCTTCTCACGAGATTCGGATGTTGTTTGCCGCTTTCAACCACCATTTCTTTTTCTACAACGGTTAAGCAGGCTCTTACATTCGCTTGTCCA
The DNA here is from genome assembly GCF_050467985.1 of Brevibacillus sp. NRS-1366. Lineage (NCBI taxonomy): Bacteria > Bacillati > Bacillota > Bacilli > Caryophanales > Paenibacillaceae > Brevibacillus > Brevibacillus sp. NRS-1366. The sequence goes on from NZ_JBITPN010000017.1 coordinate 465,389, forward strand.
TTGACCGTTACGCGACATTCCAGGCAGTGACCGATGTTGCAATAAATTCCTCTAGGTGTCCCGCTATCTTCGTGAACACGCAGCTTTCTTATTCCGTTTGCTAAAAGAGCAGCGGCAACCGTTTCGTTTTCATATGCTTCATAATTTGTTCCGTCATATTGAAAGGATATACGCTCTCTGCCAGCTAAGCTCCCTAAAACCGGGTGATTCAAAATTCTGGTCATTGATTTTCACCTACTGTTCCAAATGTCACGGGACGAATAGGGGGCTGATATTTTAAGGGACTTTCACCCGGTGATAAAGCAGGAATGATGCTTTCGATAATCCTGTCTACTGCTGGTCTGCATGTACGGCCTCCGCAAAAGCCCATTCCTGCTCTCGTTCTCAGCTTTAATTCCCTTGCTGTACATTTATATTCCGTTGCTGTTGATTGAAGTTGTCCATAAGTGACTTCCTCGCAACGGCAAATAACCATGCACGCCTTGGTATCCATGTGCATTCCTCCTCTATTTTTCAGGAAGTTACTATGCAATATAGATGCCAACATAGAGGGGAGAAGGATTAATTTAAGCCAAGCCGCTTAAGCCGGTTGTATAGAGTCGCCCTCGTTATGCCAAGCTGTTTCGCGCATTCTAATTTATTTCCATCTACTAGTTGCAGCGCTCTTTCAATGACCTTTTTCTCATGTTTGTCCATTTCTTCTTGGAGCAAAGCAATGGTGTAGTCCCTTTCGATAGATTCAAAAGGTTCTTTTCCTGAAGTGTTTTGAAAGCTGATCCTGTTTGTATGAAAGGGCAGGTATTCTCGTTTGATCACGCCATCTGTCGCAAATACGATGAGCCGTTCAACGACATTGCGAAGCTCGCGAATATTGCCTGGCCAATCATAGCGAAGCAGTTCATGGATGACGTCTGGAGAAAATTCATGAATCGGCCGCTGGTAGTTCAAGGAAAAATCGTGTAAAAAAAAGTGGGTCAGTTCGATAATATCTTCTTTTCGCTCTCGCAGAGGAGGGATGTGAAGGCTGACAACGTTCAGGCGATAGTATAAATCTTCCCGAAACTTTCCTTCCTTCATCAATTCTTGCAAATCACGATTGGTGGCTGCGATGAGACGGAATTCGATGTCGATTTCTTTTTCTCCACCGACACGATAATATTTCCGCTCCTGCAGCACGCGCAGCAGCTTTACCTGCATCTCTAGCGGCATTTCACCTACTTCATCAAGAAAGAGCGTGCCTCCTCGTGCCAGCTCTATTTTCCCCTTTTTTCCTTTGGTGTCCGCGCCGGAGAAGGCCCCCCGTTCATACCCGAATAATTCGCTTTCAAATAATGAAGCTGGGATCGCACCACAGTTTATAGAGATAAAAGGTGCATTCGGCCCTTCGCTTGCTTCGTGAATCGTTTTCGCGAATACTTCTTTCCCGACTCCGCTTTCCCCAAGAATGAGAACCGTTGATTTAACAGAACACACTTTTCTTGCCAGCTGCACGGTTTCTTGCAGGGCAGCGCTTTTTCCTTTAATCAGATGAAAGGGATCAGATGAGTCCTTATACTTCGCTACTTCTTGTTCTAAACGGTGCACCTCGTTGGACATGTTAAATAATTTTTCATTGAGTACGACTTGATTCGTGATATCCGTTTCGGAAACGACAGCACCGATGATCTGATTATGAAAATAGACGGGGGTTGAATTAATTAAGACAAAGAGGTCAGATCTGGGTTGATGGTGCTGGCCAACGATACTTTTCCCTTCTTCTAGGGATTGCAAGATGACGAGCTTTTGAGGGTCAAAAAAATCGGTAATGCGTTGATCGATGATATCCTGATGCTTGAATGAGAAGATTTTTTCGGCTCCTTCTGTCCATGTACGGACGCGCTTGTTATCGTCAATGACCGTGATGGAGGCGTCCGTCGTTTGAATCACCGTTTCATAAAATGCTTGTAATTGGTGATAAGCATTATGGAGAAAATGAATCATTTGTTCGGCAGTGATATAGCCCAGAGGTTGCTGGTTTGTATCCAGAATGACAGCGATGGAATGAGAACGAAACGCCTGAATCAAGGAAACAAACGGATCATCTTCGTATAAGATCTGGCACGGAACCTCAGATGTTTCTCCCGTTGAGCGATAATAGAACGTTCCGTTTTTCTCTACTATGCATTGCTTATCAAGCGGTGAATCCATTAGAAGAAGTGCAATTAGCTCTTTCACCGAAGGTAATGAAAACACCATAAACCCCTCCCTGATGTAAAAAATTATGAACAATGTAAAAAGAAATATACACTCATTTGTCGAATATTTAAAATTTTTTTACACTGAAGCTTCCCCTGCCTTCAAAAGAAAGGGACAATCTGAATTTTTGTTCAGGAGGGAAATTTCGTCAAAAAGTGACAGTCTGATACTTGATTATAGAAATAAAGACTAAAAAACGCTACATCTCTACATACGATTTTGGCAGTTTCATTTGGGTTGGCACACCAATTGCAAAATAGTAGGCCGAAGCCAGTTCAACTAGAGGAGGAATAGTATGTGAAGCATTGTGACGTGTTAGTCATTGGTGGGGGAATCATTGGCTGCTCGATTGCCTATTATGTATCGAAATACGGAAGGGATGTAACGGTGATTGAAAAAGGGGAATTTGTCAGTGGCACGTCTTCTCGATGTGACGGCAATATTTTGGCCATTGATAAAGATCCGGGTTTTGATAGTCAGATGTCATTATTCAGTCAGAAACTAGTGGATGAATTAAGCCGAGACTTGGAGCAGACATTTGAATATCGTGCACCCGGCAGTATTCTTGTTTGCGAGTCGGACGAGGAGATGGAAGCGGCGCAAAAATGGGTCGATCGCCAAAAAGCTGCTGGGTTGCCGTTCCGCATGCTTGATCGGCAGGATATTCGGCAGGAATCGCCCTATTTTGCAGATGACCTGTTAGGCGGATTGGAATGTGCTACGGATTCCACTGTCAATCCCTATCTCCTGGCTTTTACCCTTCTGGATGAAGCAAAAAAACGAGGGGCAAAAGCTTTGAGGCAAACCGAAGTAACGGGCATGAAAAAAGAAGCGAACGGCTTATATAAGGTAGAAACGACAAACGGCGTTTTTACCGCAAGTTATGTCGTTAATGCTGCAGGAGTATGGGCTCCGCGAATAGGAGAGATGCTTGATCTAACTATCCCGATTCAACCGAGAAAAGGACAAATTATTGTTGCTTCCAGACAGCAGCATGTGGGGTCGCGAAAGGTAATGGAGTTTGGATACTTGATTTCCAAGTTTGGTGGGGAGCGTCGCGTCGATTCCCTGACGGAAAAATACGGGATCGCGCTTGTCTTTGAGCCAACGGAAAGTCAAAACTTCTTAATTGGAAGCAGCAGGGAATTCGTTGGTTTCGATACCAAAGTCAACAATGAGGTCATGAAAGCGATCGCCAACCGGGCCATCCGTTTTTATCCCAAAATGGCCGATATGATGGTGATTCGTTCATACGCGGGGCTGCGCCCGTGGACAGAAGACCATTTGCCAATCGTATCACGAGTGGACCACGTTCCGGGCTATTATATTGCGGCAGGACATGAAGGCGACGGAATCAGTCTCGCAGCGGTAACCGGGAAAATAGTAGAAGAGCTTATTAACGAAAAAGACACTTCTATCCCCGTCAAACCACTCAGCTTTCACCGGTTTAAAGAAAGAGTATTGAGCAGTTGAGCATAAGAGAAAAATGGAGGAGGAAATCATATGACAACGATCAGAGGAGCTTATCCTGTATTGATTACACCCATGAATGAGGATCAGGAGATTGATTGGGGTGGTGTAAAAAATAATGTGAACTACTTCGTGGATCAAGGTGTCGCAGGTATTGTCATCAATGGAAGCACCGGTGAATTTGTAAGTCTATCCAAAGAAGAGAAATTCCAAATGGTAGAGATTGTCATGAAAGAAGTAAATGGCCGTCTTCCGGTTATCGTAGGTACTGCTGCTGAAACGACGAAAGAAACGATTGAATACACGAAGCAGGCGGAAGACCACGGTGCGGACTGCGGGCTGATCATTAACTCCTACTATTGCAAACCAAAAGAGGAGGAAATTTACTTTCATTATAAAGCAGTATCGAATGCGGTGAATGTCCCCATCATGCTGTACAACAATCCTTTTACATCCGGTGTCGACATGAGTACAGAGCTGATGCTGCGGATTGGCAAAGAATGCGAAAGAATTACACATATTAAAGAATCAAGTGGAGATATTCGCAAAGCGAGAGACCTCGTCAGATTAAGCCAGGGGGAAATTGAAGTTTTTTGCGGCTCAGAAGAGTTGGTGATGGAGTCCTATTTAGTCGGAGCAACGGGCTGGATCTCGGTTGCAGGGAATATCGTACCGAAGCTTGTCACGCAAATGTTTGACCATTTCCAAAAAGGCGAGCAAAAAGAAGCCTGGGCGATCAATGACAGCATTTTGCCGCTTTGTGCGTTCCTTGAGGGCTCCGGAAAATATGTGCAAATTGTCAAGCGTGCCATGGAATTGAATGGACAAGCAGGGGGACCTTCCCGTTACCCCCGTTTAGGATTGACACGTGAAGAAGATCAAAAGCTACAAGAGATTTTATCAAGCTTGACCGCCGTGACACTTTTATAAAAAACAAAAGAAGTGAGTGAGTTGGGCAGGGGAGAGTTCACCTATAGAAGGAAAGAAATTCAGGGGGGAATGAACATGAGGGCAGCGCAAGAACAACGAAAGCCAAAGGTGAAAGCGTTTTTAGAAGGAAGCATTGAGCTTTTTATCGACGGAAAATTCGTACCGTCTGTCAGTGGGAATACATTTGAAACGTTCAATCCGGCGACAGAAGAAGTTCTTGCTGTCGTTAGTGAAGCGCAGGAAGAAGATGTCGATACAGCAGTGAAAGCCGCTCGACGGGCGTTTGAGAACGGACCTTGGCCTGAACTAAGCGCGGCAGAGCGAGCACATCTCATTTACAAACTGGCGGATTTAATTGACGAACATAAAGAAGAGCTCGCTCAGCTGGAAGCGTTGGATAACGGAAAACCATATGTAGTCGCATTGCATGACGATATTCCAGCAACAGTGGAGCATTACCGCTATTACGCTGGCTGGGCAACGAAGATTCTGGGTCAAACGACACCAATTTCAAAAGACTATGTCAACTATACCCGTCATGAACCGATAGGAGTTGTCGGTCAAATTATTCCATGGAACTATCCGTTAGTCATGTCTGCATGGAAAATGGGGGCAGCTCTCGCAACCGGTTGCACGATTGTATTAAAGCCTGCCGAACAAACTCCGCTCTCTCTTTTATATACGGCTCAGCTGTTTAAAGAAGCGGGATTCCCGGATGGGGTTGTGAATTTCGTTCCTGGATTTGGCCATACGGCAGGTGCAGCCATTGTGAATCATCCGGATATCGAAAAAGTGGCTTTTACAGGCTCCACAGACACAGGGAAGTATATCATGCGCCAAGCAGCAGAAACGATCAAGCATGTGACCCTAGAACTCGGCGGAAAATCACCCAATATTATTTTGGAAGATGCGAATCTACCAGGTGCCATCATCGGTGCCTTCAGCGGGATCATGTACAACCATGGGCAAAATTGCAGTGCTGGCTCCCGGGTGTTCGTCCATAGAAAACACTACGATAAAGTGGTAGAAGAGCTGGCGAGGATGGCGAACAACGTCAAGTTGGGAGCAGGAATGGACAACGGAACGGAAATGGGCCCGCTTGTCTCGAAAAAACAGCAAGAGCGCGTGCTCTATTACATTGAAAAAGGAAAAGTGGAAGGCGCGCGAATCGCAGCAGGTGGCGCAAAGGCATTTGAAAAAGGGTACTTCGTTCAGCCAACGATTTTTGCTGATGTTACAGATGACATGACAATCGCGAAAGAAGAAATATTTGGTCCAGTAGTTGCGGTTCTGCCATTTGATACGGTGGAAGAGGTCATTGAGAGGGCAAATAACACGCCATATGGGCTTGCCGCAGGGGTATGGACCGAAAACGTGAAAACCGCACACCAGGTCGCAAATCGCTTGAAAGCAGGCACAGTCTGGATTAATGATTACAATCTCGAAGATCCTGCAGCCCCATTCGGTGGTTATAAGCAATCAGGCATCGGACGCGAAATGGGTTCATATGCCCTTGACAATTACACAGAAGTGAAAAGCATTTGGATAAACTTGAAATAAAAAAACTTTGCTGGTTCCTTGTTATTGAAAAAGCTTGGCTCCTTCCTATACGATGCTCATACGGAAATGGTTTAGGTCATTAACTAAAAATCGTAACTTCATTTGAGGAGGCTACTATGGAAGACTACACAAAGTTTATCGCCGTTGCTGAGAAGGCAGCAGATATGTCAAGGTTGACTCTCGATCAGCATCGCAAAAATTACCTGTATGGCAACTTTGATTTTGAAACCAAAGCTGACGCCAGCCCGGTGACAGAAATCGATCAAAAAGTGGAGCGACAACTGCGCGAGATGATTCAGCAGCATTGCCCCGACCATGGAATATTGGGAGAAGAATATGGGGCTGAGGCCATCCAATCCGAATTTGTTTGGGTGATCGATCCGATTGACGGAACAAGGCAGTTTATTACGGGTGTACCCGTTTACGGCACCTTGATTGCTTTATGTCACCACGGTGTACCCGTTTTGGGTGTAATTGACATTCCGTCTGTTGCAGAGCGCTGGATCGGCGTGAAAGGAAAACAGACCACATTAAATGGTCGGCCGGTCTCGACTCGGGTCTGCAAACAATTATCTGAAGCACTGATGTCTTCCAGCAATACAGAGCCTGTATTATCTGAACACCGGAAAGGTTATGAAAAATTGATCGAGGCAACTAAGTTTCGCGTCTATGGTGCCGCATGCTACGCCTATGCGTGTCTTGCTACTGGAAAGATCGATGTAAGTGTAGACAGCGGCGGGATGCGCGAGGTGGACTATTGTGCCTTAGTGCCAGTGATTGAAGGGGCTGGCGGTGTCATTACAGACTGGGATGGAAAGCCATTGACCATTCATTCCGGTACGACTGTTGTCGCTGCGGGCGATGCCGATCTGCATGCACAAGCATTGGCAATCCTGCAGTACTGGCACAAAGTGGAAAATCGCAAGTGAGACATACATGCGCTAAAAGCGACTCCCGCTTAGCCTGGATAAGCGGGAGAGCTCCAAAGCCCATTTGACTTTGCGCAGTAGACTCTACCCCATGAGAGGAGCACAACCAATATGATTAACTGGTTTAAGTCACTGCCTGATCAGCCTGTAACCAAAACAAAGGAAGAAATTAACCAAGCCTACCGCTATTGGCGAATTCATATTTTGATTGCCCTATATGTTGGCTATTCCATTTATTATTTCACTCGAAACAGTTTTAAATATGTAATGCCTGAAATGTTGAAAGATCTTGGCTGGGCTGTCACAGATGTTGGCATGTTGAGTACAGCTTTCTATTTTGTGTATGGGACATCACGGTTTGTCTCCGGTATTATGAGCGATAAAGCGAACCCCAGATATTTTATGGGAGTGGGTTTAATCCTAACAGGCATCATCAATATCTTCTTTGGACTTAGCTCTTCCCTTGTTGTTTTTACTTGTCTGTGGATTCTGAATGCCTTTTTCCAGGGGTGGGGGTGGCCGCCAGCCTCTAAGTCATTGACCGTTTGGTATTCTCGGAATGAGCGTGGCTTCTGGTGGGCGCTTTGCAACACTTCACACAATGTAGGTGGTGCTCTGATTCCTTTGCTTGCCGGCGGCTTGACGGTTCATTATGGTTGGCGCTATGGGATGTTTGTGCCAGGGGTGATTGCAATTGTGGCGGGATTATTTGTTTGCTGGCGCTTACGTGACCGTCCTGCCTCAATGGGTTTGCCTACGGTTGGAGAATGGCGCAATGATTCATTAGAGTTGGAGCAAGAACGAGAGAGCAAAAAAATGCCGATGATGCAGATTCTCGTCCGCTATATTATCACGAACAAATATATTTGGTTATTGTCCATCTCGTATGTTTTGGTCTATATCGTTCGCATTGGACTGAATGATTGGACAAACCTGTATTTGGTCCGAGAATACGGTTACGATTTGGTGAAGGCCAACTCGGCCCTTTCCTGGCTGGAAGTTGGCGGATTTTTCGGAACAATCGTTGCGGGCTGGGGATCTGATATTCTGTTCAAAGGGAATCGCACCCCAATGAATATTATCTTCATGGTTGGGATCGGAGTTGCCGCAGCTTTATTATGGATTTTTCCCGGCTTTGGCTACGGATTGATCGCCGTTTGTTTCTTTGCAATTGGTTTCTTTATCTTTGGTCCGCAAATGTTAATTGGGATGGCGGCGGCAGAATCAGCTCATAAAGATGCTGCTGGAGCGGCAACAGGATTCGTCGGATTGTTTGGTTATATGGGTGCAGCTTTGTCTGGGTATCCGCTTGCTCTGGTCATTGAAGGGACCGGATGGAATGGTTTCTTTATTACAATGATCGTGTCTACCTTACTTTCTGCCATCTTATTGCTGCCGTTATTAAAGAAAAAGAAAATGTCTGCGTGATGGCGAGAAGGCTCAATAATGATCTCGTAGATACCAAATCGTTTTGCCAAAAAGCATAAATGACAGCTCGCCTCGTTCCTAGCGGGGCTATTTTTATTGCCTCGAACAAGACTGCCCATCACGAGTAGCGAATTAGCTAAAGACTGACTATTTACAAAATGGAAATAAATAAGTAAAATGTAAGCCGTTAGCAATGTTTGTAAATACAAATGAATGCGGACCAGCCTTTCAAATCGCGATGTATTAAAGGAGAAAGGATTCCTTGAAAGAAGAAAATGCTAAAGGTGCTTATTTTACGTATAACAGGAAAGATGCCTATGGTCAGGGAGAGGTGCCCAGTTCCGATTATTTGCTGAGTCACTGCCTTTATTTTACTGTTGCCAGGTTTGCCAGGCAGATGGATAAGCTGGCTGAGGAGGCATTTGCATCCCTAGACATCCCGCCTTCTTACGCTTATCTGATTATTACGATCAAGGATCATCCTGGCATTTCGCAAAAAGAGTTATGCAAGAAGCTCAGCATTGCTCCTTCAACAAGCACGAGATTCATTGATAAGCTAGTAAAAAGCAACTATATAGAACGAAAGCCGGAAGGCAAGCACATGTTGATGTATTTGACGGAAGCAGGAAAAGTGTTGTGCCAGCAAATCTATGATAGCTTGGAAAACATTTATTTGCGGCATTCCGAAATACTAGAACAAAGTCACAGCCAGCAGTTGATTCACTTGCTACATGAGGCTAGTTGAAGGGATGCAAAAAAAAAATCTAGGAGGGTAGGGTAAACATCGGTACATTGACGAATCGCGTAGTACTGGTAACCAACGCCTTTCTCCCGACAATGAGAAACCAACAATATGGCCGGATTATTTCCATTACTTCAGCAATGGCTAATCTCGTCTATGAAGGATTGGGGGCGTATTCGGCAGCAAAAGCGGGATTGGAAGGATTAATGAAGACAGTGGCGATTGAGGAAGTAGCAAATGGAATTTTGGTAAACCTGTTCGATCCGGGCAATTTGAAAACAGAACAAAACCCTTATGGAGTGGGGGACTCAGCATCGGTTGTCGATAAACTGGTGTATTTGGCAACCTTGCCGGAGAATGGGATCAATGGACAGGTGATTAGAGCTGAACAATAACGCAGCATGCCAAGTCCTGGTATGTTGATCAGGCGGGTACCCTATCACAAATAGAGAATTTGGTAGAAAGGCTGTCCCCAAAAATCTACTGAAAGGGACAGCCTTCCGATTATTCGTAGCTTTGCCTAATTGCACGATCCCCTTACCAATTTTTCGCTTAAACCGGTTCGAGCCGCTGATGTGTAACTCAAACATCGGACTGGGTCTTGATATGATCGAGCCGTTCATGAAGTACGATTCCCCGGAATATCTGGCCAAGATGTCTCGCCCCGATTTTGACGTTGTCAAAGGACACTCCAAGATGCCAGAGATAGTGCGCGCTCTTGCCAAGAGAGGGTATAAAGATGAAGCAATTAAACTGATCTGATCACGGGGAAAAACAGTATGAGGGTTTATAAAGAAGTTTGGAAATAGTCCTCATTAGTAATAGACTGACTGAAAAAAAGAAACAGCGGCTGAGCTAGGACTTGATCATAAAGTCTTAGACTGCCGCTGCTTTTATTGTGCTATCAATCCCCTAGGCCTACTGATCCAGGATTTTTTTGTGGTAAGAATAAGAAGGAGGACTTTATACTAAATAAATCGGAAATTTCGACGAAAGGATGAACGGGATGTCTAATCTGTTGGTGCAAAACTACCTGAAATCTCAAAACGCATTTGAAAATAACGTCAATAAGTGGAGAAGACTCGTCCAAAGGATATGGAATTCCCATTGGACGGCGGACATTTCCCTGCTGCTCATCGCGATGATATGGGGTTCCAATTACATTGTCATCAAAAGCGTCGTAGAAACTGTCCCTGTCTTCCAGATGTTATTTATTCGGTTCACGCTAACAGCTATCATCATGCTTCCTTTTACCTTCAAAGTGTTGCGCCATGCGGACCGTTCCACGTGGACCAGCGGCCTTATTCTCGGGCTGATTATGGTCGCGACCTATTTGCTGGAGACGTTTGGTTTGACATCAACCTCGGCTTCCAATGCCGGTTTCATTATCGGCCTGTATGTCGTCTTGGTTCCCGTCATTGACAATTTGATTCAAGGTAGGTTGTTGAAGATTTCTTTGGCGGGTATTTTACTTCTCTCCATCACAGGGACAACCCTTTTGACGATGAAGGACAGTTTTGATCCGAAATTCGGGGATGTGTTGGTGTTGGCCGCCGCATTCGGGTATGCGATCCAGATGATTATGGCTAAGAAATTGACAGCCGGAAAGACCATGGATTCCCGTTCGTTGACCGTCATCCAATTTTCCACCGTTGCGATTATATCAGGTTTGCTTTCTCTTTCCCAACCCTTTGCCTGGAGCAATCTGACGCCATCCTTTTGGCTTGCTACCGGGTACTTGGTGGTGTTTGGAACCATGATTGCCTACTACGTTCAGTTGGTGATGATCCGCCGAACGTCTCCCTCTCGGGTGGCACTGTTGATGAGCAGCGAGCCCATGTTTGCCGCCATCTTTTCGATCCTGATCGTAGGCGAGCATCTCTCTATCTGGCAGTTGTTCGGAGGGTTGTGCATCATCACTGGGATTCTCTTGGGCAGGAAATTTCAGGAGTAGGGCTATAGTTCGGAAACCGATAGCTTGAACGGCCAAAAGATGACTCCTGATATCAGCAGAGTCATCTTTTTCTTTTGGGTAAACGACGGAGGTTCTTCGTTTCGTCCCCATTTCTAAGAGGAGGCATTTGCTTCTTTTTTGGGCAGCTGATTTATAAACGCCTGGAGCGCACTGGTTACAAAAGAATCCTTTCGGGTGACGAATTCCGTTTTCATCATCCGCATGGAAGCAGGAATGGGATGTGTAGCGATCATTCCTTCTTTTTCAAGCTTACAGATTACCGTAATAGGCAACAATGAAATACCTAGACCTGCCGCAACACCACCGATGATCGCCTCTAGTGTTCCAAGCTCCATCATAATCGGTTGTTCCAATCCCATCATCCGAATCCACTGCTCCAAAACAGCACGGTAGGAGCAGCCAGTATTAAAGACGAGAATCGGCTTCCTCGCTGCTTCATCCAGGTCTGTAATAGCTGGTGCAGAGGCAATGACCAATTCTTCTTCAAAAGCGGGTATGGACGCGAGCTCGGGGTGATCACACTCACAACCGATAAAGGCGCCATCCAGCTCATAACGGAGCACCTGATCCATCAAATGCTGTGTATGTCCGGTAGCTAGCGATAGACGTACATTGGGAAACTTCGAGTAATAGGAGGCAAGTATCGTTGGTAAACGGACAGCCGCTGCTGTTTGTGTCGAGCCAATCATGAGCGGTCCGCTTGGTTCACTAGAAGAGGAGAGCGCTCTCGTCGCCTCATCGAGCAAACCGACGATCTTATTGGTGTAATCGAGCAGCATTTTTCCACTGGAAGTCAGAGTCATTCCCCGATTATGGCGAAAAAACAGCACGGTGTTAAGTTCTGCCTCCAATTGCTGGATTTTGGCTGTCACATTGGATTGGACATACCCTAACCGTACCGAGGCTTTTGTAATCGAGCCTTCTCTGGCTACCATTTGAAACACGCGTAATTCATTACTTTCCATATATGACCCTCCTGTAGTTCCATGTAGGGTAACGAAGTAGTGGAGATTTGTTTCTGGTATCATAATTATAGATAGCTGGCATCTTTACTAATCATTATGCATGATGATCTTCCTCCCTTACAATAAGAAATCATCTCATTCGTATCGGAGGACATCGTCATGAACAAATGGTTCTATTTCAGCCTCATTATTCTCACTACATGTATGATGGGGATCGCGTTCCCAATCGGCAAAATCGGTATGGATTATGCACCGCCGTTCTTGCTCATGGGGATCCGCTATTTGTTAGCAGGTGGAGTACTGGCTCTGATTGTTTCCAAAAAGCAGCAGCCTCGCGGTAGGAAGCAATGGCTCCAGGCGGCTGTGATTGGCCTTTTCCAATCGGCAGGTGTCATGGGCTGTGGTTATTACAGCATGAACTGGATCACTTCGAGCGAATCGGCGATCATCACCTTTGTGAATCCGCTAATCGTCATCGTGCTGGGAACGCTTTTCATGGGCAAGGCTTACCGTGGCTATCAATGGTTGGGTGTAGCAGTCGGTTTCATGGGTGTTGTCTTTACTTTAGGGTTTCAACTGCAATTTCAGCAGGGAACCCTTCTCGCGTTTGCGGCCGCCCTCTCCTTTTCTACCGCTACACTGCTCATCAAAAAGTGGGGGAGTGCATTCGATACGATGGTGCTCGCCGCCTATCAGATGGTGGCTGGCGGAGTGACACTCTCGCTTTTGAGCTTGTTTACCGAGCAGCCCATATTTGATATAAACACGAATTCTATCTTTATTTTGCTAGTACTCGTGATCGTTTGCTCGATCTTGCAGTTCTCTCTTTGGTTTTATTTGCTAAAAAATGGGGATGCCGCCAAAACAAGCTCTTTTCTGTTTCTCGTCCCATTTTTCGGAGTCCTCAGCAGCTGGTGGTTGCTTGGGGAACAAGTGCAGTGGTACGTAGTAGCCGGGGGAGCCCTGATTTGTATTGGCATATTCCTCGTCAATTGGGAGCGAAAAAGTACAGCCCCGATGCTCGTAAAGACAGGAGTAGGAGCTCGCGAGACAATCTGATTTTTTGTTAAATAGAAAAAGTTGTAAAGAAAATGAAAATTATAGTAAACAGAATGTAAAACGGAAACCGGAATCGTAGATAAAATGAAACATGTTCGAATGGTAAAAATATTTTAGCAAAATGAAACAGGGGGAGATTCCGTGAAAAAGAAAAGCTTTTATCAGACGCTGATCGCGATGACGCTCGCGGTGTCGGCAGCGTTGGCTGGCTGTTCATCCGGGCAGGAGGCGGCACCTGGAACCAATCCGACTGGTAATTCCACAGAAGCAGCCGGGGCTGCAAAGACGGGAGGGACACTTGTCATCGCTCGGCTGTCAGATGCCAATAACCTGGACCCGCATTTCTTGACCCAGATCCCGGCAGCAGCGATCGTTCACCACAAAGTCTATGAGGGTCTCGTCCGTATGGATAAAAACAGCCAATATGTACCCTCACTTGCTAGCGAGTGGAAGCAGCTGGATGATTTGACGTGGGAATTCAAGCTGAAACAGGGAGTCACATTTCACGATGGAGCTCCTTTCAATGCTGAAGCGGTCAAAAAGACAATTGCTCGCGTCCAGGACCCTGCTGTTGGTTCCAGCCGAGTTAATATGTTTGAAGCGATCAAGGAAGTAAAGGTAGTAGACGAACATACGGTACAGTTCATTCTCAATTACCCGTACGCACCGCTCTTGTCCGTCCTGGCGAGTGCGGAAGGAAGCATCATTAGTCCGAAAGCCATCGAACAGTATGGAAAAGAGTTGAGCAAACATCCAACAGGTACCGGGCCATACAAATTTGAATCATGGACACCAGGTCAAGAAGTGGTCCTGGTCAAGAACGAGTCCTATTATGGAAACCAACCGAAACTGGATAAAGTCGTATTTAAAACCATTCCGGAAGACACGACCCGGATTTCAATGGTAGAGACTGGCGAAGCGCAAATTGCCGAAAACTTGCCAGTGACAGACGTAGAGCGTGTACAAAATTCAACTTCATTGACATTGGGTCGATATGCTGCATTTACTTCGGACCACATCGGAATCAATACAAAGAAAAAGCCTTTTGACGATGTGCGTGTGCGTCAGGCGATAGCTTCTGCCATTGACAAAAAAACGATCATCGAAGGTGTGTATAACAACGTTGGAACGCCTGCGCACTCCTCGGTTACACCGGCAATGGTGGGATACAGTCCAAACGTAAAAGATATCGAGTATAGCATGGAAAAAGCGAAGCAATTACTTGCTGAAGCCGGTTATCCGAATGGCTTCAAAGCAACGATTGCGCTAAATGACAGCAAAGCACGCATCAGCGTGGCAGAAGTTTTGCAACAGCAACTAAAGCAAATCGGAATTGATTTGCAGCTTAACGTAATGGAATTCGGAGCGTATATTGACGCTGCTTCGAAAGGTGAAACAGATTTGTTCATTAGCGGTTGGGGAAATGCAACGGGGGATGCCGACTATAACCAGGCGAACTTATTCCATACAAAAGCGCACGGTGCACCTGGCAACCACTCGTTCTACAGCAATCCGGAAGTGGACAAGCTGATTGACGAAGGACGTCGTGAAAAAGATCCGGAAAAACGAAAGCAAATTTATGAGAAAGCACAACAAATCGAGATGAACGAAACACCACTTATCCCGTTCCGTTATTCGGAGAACCTCGCCGCGATTCAGAAAAATGTACAAGGAGTCTGGATCAGTCCTGCTGGCCACATTGAAATTGACGACATCACCATTGAATAATCATTGAGTTACGTAATGGAAAAACGCTGCCGGCGAAAGGAGTCGGCGGCGTTTTTGTACGGGAAGCAAGGAAAAATGAGTCCAAGAAAAGAGGGCATTTTTAAAGAAAATAAAATCAGGTGTAAATTTTCGAATATTACATTTATTTTTTAAAAAAACATTCCGTCCCGTACTTGTATGTGGTATAAATTTCTAGAGAAGTATTTCATTCTGATAGAGTAAGTAAAGAAGGAGTTTCTTCTTTTACTGATCAACAGTTGCAAAGTCTAGACAACAGGCGTTTACCGGAGACTAAAAATGAATCTGGGGAGTGTGTTCGGATGAGACTTTTGGCCGTAGATCGTTTGATTTCGGGTGACGGTGAACGGGTAATCGACCAGGGTGCGATATGCATAGATGGTCGGGGAGTCATTGTTGATGTGGGTACGGAGAACGAATTGTCAGCACGTTATCCTGAATTCGAAATCACTCATTACCATGGCTGTACATTGTTGCCGGGCTTAATTGACTTGCATGTGCACATTGGTTATTGGTACAGCAAACCCGACTTTATGGAGTACAACGACATGCTGATGACATTGCTCGCAGCTTCGAACCTGAGAAGCGCACTTTCATTAGGTGTGACAACAATTCGAGATGTTGCTTCCGAGGACGGGCTCTGTCGCACCTTGAAATATGCAAGTAAGCAAAAACTCATCAGTTCTCCTCGGATCTATGAAGTAAATCAAGGCATCATTATGACTGGAGGGCATGGATGGCAGCTAAAAGGGTCTCTGCGTGAAGCGAATGGACCTTGGGAGGTTCGCACAGCCGTTCGTGAACAAGTAAGGGCTGGTGCAGAATGGATCAAATTGATGACCAGCCATCGCACTCACTCTCCGGAATTCACGCAGGAAGAGCTGGATGCTGCGGTAGGTGAAGCACACCGACTTGGGAAGAAATGCTGTGTCCACGCATCAATGCAACCAGCTATTCAAATGGCGATCGATGCTGGGTTCGATACGATTGAGCACGCGACGTTTATGACTGTAGAACAAGCAAGGCAAATGAAAGAAAAGGGCTTGGTATGGGTACCAACAATGGTCACTTTTTTCCAGCTCGCCGAACAATCGCACAGCCGACTGAAAAAACTGGCGGACAGCAACGGAATGCTAGATGAATCACTTGAGCTGTACGAGTCTTTCTATATCGAATCGGAAAAGGCTTATCGCGAGAACTTTGCGAAACTGCTGGAAACTGGTGTGAAAATCGCGACAGGTACCGATATTGTCCTAGACAAACAACCAATAACGCCTGTTGCTGACGAGATCGCATTAATGGTCGAGCTGGGAATGGAGCCACTTCGAGCGATTCAAGCAGCAACACAAACGGCTGCAGAGGTCCTCGATCAAGGTCACAGATTTGGCACGTTGGCACCTGGTTATGTAGCAGACATACTCATCGTACAAGGAAATCCGGTGGTTACGATTGGGGATCTAAAGAACGTACGAGAAGTTTTTTTAGAAGGGAAATCTGTCTTTATAAACACACCTGCCATGTAAACGAACAGACAGGATTGCCGGGAGAGCGAAAAGATGCAAAAACATACAGATTTTGAACAGCTACTAAAAGAAAAGTTCAACGGATTGTCTATTGCTCAGAAAAAGGTAGCCCAATATGTCATAGAGTATCTCGAAAGGTCGGCATTCCAAACCGCTGTCCAAATCGCACGAGAGGCAGAAGTCAGTGAAACTACGGTGATCCGCTTGTCGTATGCACTCGGATTCAGCGGATTCTCTGACATGCAGCAAATGATCCGGGAGCATTTTTTGCAAGGTACCAATATTGGCTCCACCCAGCAGGACATCGACATCCAGCAACCTTCTACACATACGAACCCGTTCGTCAGGGCTTTGGAGCAGGAGATCTCCATTTTGCAAAGAACGCTGGCTAACCTAAACGAAGCAGAGCTGCACAGAGCAGTCGACACGCTCTACGATGCAGAGCATGTTCTGATCATTGGGCATCGTGGCTCTTATTCAGCAGCGAGCTGGATCTCCTTTATGCTTGGGATGATGCGTGAGAATGTTCATCTATGTCCTTCAGGTGGGCAATCTTATGAAAAACTGTTTATCACTCCTTCTAATTCCGTCGTGTTGGTCATTTCGTTTCCACGGTATTCCAGGGATTCGGTTCATCTCGCGGAGACAGCCAAAAACTTGGGCAGTACAATCATTGCTGTAACGGATCGGTTGCTGTCGCCAGTTGGCCGTTTGGCAGACATCACGCTTACTACAGAAATCAACACCGATGTGGAGTCGGGAGCAGCATCGATGTCTTCGGTAATCTCCTTGCTCCATTTGCTTGCACTTGGCGTCATTGAAAAGGGGCAAGAACAAGTAAAGACACGTCTAAAACAGTTGGAGCAAATTTATCACAAGCAAGGTGTATTTATCGAATAGGCGAAAGAACTACTGACGTTGCACTTGTCAGTGGTTTTTTGCGTTGACAGGAAAAAAGCGATCTACTATATTTGTTGTACATACAACAAAACGGAGTTGAAGGAACATGGCTGACGAAAGTTTCTTGCACAACTGTTTGTTTTTTACGACGAACCGTTTGAGCCGTGCCATAACCAAGATGGCAGAGGAAGAATTTGCGATGACAGGACTGACCCCTATGTATGGCTATCTCATTCGACTGGTCATTGGAAATCCAGGCATTCCGCATAAAGAGCTTGCGGAAAAATTGTATATCTCCCCATCGACGCTTACTCGATTTGTCGATAAATTGGAGCGTAAGCAATTAGTGGAGCGACAGGTGCAGGGAAAAAACGTATTTCTATACCCTACCGAGAAGGGAAGAGAGCTAGAAGGCACCATTCGCCTAGCTTCCAAAAACTTTTACAACCGCTACCAACGGATTCTCGGCGTAGATCCATCCATTCAAATCGCCAAAGAAATGGAGATAATGAGCGAGCAGCTTGAGAAAGAGTAGATTTTTTTCAACCTTACTTGTATGTACAAACAACAACATAAAAAGGTGGAGGAAACCTGTCATGAACATGAGAGAGAAAGCTCCAGGTATCTATTATGGCTGGATTGTTGTCTTCATTACATTTGTTACATTGCTCGTATCTGCCGGAATCCGTTCCATGCCGAGCATCCTCATGCTGCCGTTTGAAAATGAATTTGGCTGGAGCAGAGGAGGCATCTCCAGCGTGATTTCTGTCGGAATTTTCTTATATGGTTTGACGGGACCTTTCTCGGCAGCCTTGCTGCAAAAATTCGGAATACGCAGAGTAGTCGTGATATCTCTGGCCGTATTGGCCATCAGTTTGTCGCTTACGCCCTTGATGACTGCACTGTGGCAATTTGATATTTTGTGGGGCTTGGTTTCGGGACTTGCCACTGGAATGATGGCAAATGTGCTTGGTGTTACCGTAAGTAATCAATGGTTCGTACATCGCAGAGGCCTCGTCGTTGGCCTGCTTACCGCCAGTGCAGCTACAGGACAATTGCTGTTTTTGCCGCTACTGGCAAAAATTACAGTAGAGGCAGGTTGGCGTTATGCGATTTTTACTTCTGTAGCGGCCCTGGTAATCGTACTGATTGTTGTCGCCATTTGGTTTCGTAACCATCCGTATGATGTAGGGCTTGCTCCATATGGGGGTGATGAGGTTGCACCGCCCGCTCCGTTTACCGGTAATATCTTTTTGGCGCCATTACTTGCCCTGCGCTCTGCACTTAAGAACACTACGTTCTGGCTGCTTTCAGGCACTTTCTTTTTTTGCGGCTTTTCTACGAATGGTTTAATAGGCGCGCACCTTATCCCAGCTTGTGGGGACTTTGGCATTCCGGAGGTGACCGCGGCAGGTCTACTTGCATTGATGGGGCTGTTCGACCTGATCGGAACGACGCTGTCAGGGTGGCTGTCAGATCGCTTTGATAGTCGCAAGCTGTTGTTTATTTACTATGGCCTTCGCGGTCTGTCGCTGATGTTTTTGCCTTATGCCCTAGAATCCGGTCCCACAACACTTCTCATTTTCTCCATTTTCTATGGACTCGACTGGATTGCCACAGTTCCGCCTACTGTGAAGCTCGCGGCGCAAGAATTTGGGAAAGAGAGCGTAGGCATGATTTTCGGGTGGATCGTTGTGGCTCATCAGGTCGGAGCATCGGTTGCCGCCTACGGAGCAGGCGTGATGCGGGAATGGCTCGGCAGTTATTCCGTTCCGTTTATCGTTGCTGGACTCGTCTGTTTGCTCGCAGCATTAATGGCGATGCGTATTGCCAAACAGACAAGTATGTCTGTTGGAGAGCTTCAGAATTAAACAGCGTGAATATGCACGACAAAAAAACAGCCAGGACCTGAAAGAAAAAGGTCTGGCTGTTTTTTATTGTCGTGGTATAGCAGAAGTATATTGGCGAAAAAAGGATGCAAAGCTTTGCCAAAAGAGCAGCGAACGGGCATCCCTAGAGGATTACCACGTGTTAGAGCGTAATATCCAACTCTTTTAGCTTTCGATAAAAAGTAGTTCTCCCCATCCCAAGCTTTGAGGCGAGAGTCGATTTATCCCCATGGTACGACTCCAGATATTTTTTGATAATGACCCGCTCCGCCTCCAGCATGCTTTCCCTGTAGCTTTCTTTTATCCCTATCTCAATTTTTTCCTCATCGCCCGGCCATTCGGTAGAGCGATCGTCCATGCATTCCACAACGATTTGTTTGATCGATTCGGGGGTATGTCTCTCATCCGGATCCATCAGAATGGAGAAACGCTCCAAAATATTGTGCAGCTCACGAATGTTCCCCGGATAATGGTATTTTTTCAATTCGTGATACAGGTTCCCTGCAAATGGCTCAATTTGCCGATAAAGTTCTTTGCTCTGATTTTTGAGGAATTGCTTGGTAAGAAGCGGGATATCCTCCAATCGATTGCGCAAGGGTGGAACCTTCACTTTTAGCACATTCAGCCGGTAGTAAAGATCTGCGCGGAATGTCTGGTTTTTCACGAGATGAATCAGATCTTCGTTGGCCGCAGCCAGCACGCGAATATCAATAGGGATGACCTTGTTACCTCCGACGCGCACAACTTCCTTTTCCTGCAAAACGCGCAGTAATCTGGCTTGAAAATGAAGCGAAATCGAATTGATTTCATCCAGAAATACAGTGCCATTATGCGCCACCTCAAACAAACCCTTTTTCCCATTTTTTGATGCCCCTGTAAATGCTCCGTCCTCGTACCCGAAAAGCTGACTTTCCAAGAGCGTTTCGGGCAGGGCGGCGCAATTGATGGCGACAAACGGATGCGATTTTCTCTTGCTGTGATTGTGGATGCTTTGGGCAAGGAGTTCTTTTCCGGTACCTGTCTCCCCAATGATGAGGACGGTTGAGTCAGTTAACGAGAACTTTTTTGCCCGCTCGATAGTCCGTTTCATTTCGGCATTCTCGCAAATGATGTCTTCAAATGTCGCTTTGGCAACCTGTCCTTTTGCTTCATTTTCCAGTCGGTACTTTTGCTCGATTTTTTGGATGTCGGTAATGTCTTGAAAGGTCAATACGTTCCCGATCTTTCTCCCTTGTTGGTAGATGACTGTCTTGTTTGTATTTAAACGCGAGTGCGCAAACGAGATGATTTTATCTTGAAAATGGTCATGATTCGCAAGTTCCTGAAAAGAATCGTGTGAAACGGCTTGCGACAATTCTTTTCCTAGCAAGCTTTCAGGTGAGAGATGAAGCAGCTCACGGGCCGAATCATTGACAATGGTTATTTTGTCGTGTCCATTTGTTGCGATGATTCCATCTCGAACGGAGTTAATGATTGCTTTGAACTCCTGATTGTTTTTTTCTTCTTCTCTTTTAAAATGGATGATTTCGATAGCGCGTTCGATTGACTCGAGGATGCTTTTTTCCGTGTAAATGAGTGTGCCCTGAAGGCCGTGTTGTTTGGCAAAGGTAACAGCAAAGCCTGTACCGATGACAGCGCCTTTTGTTTTGGAAAAATCTTTGATTTTTACCCGCAATTCCTCCGGGGTGTGATAAGTGATGTACTCCAGCTCGATGTTTAGTAGATCTTGCAGGGCCGAGTAGTCGTACCTCAGGTCAGCAATGTCAAACATGGCGATGGCAATACGAGTGGAGTACGGAATGGATTTTTTTACAGCAGAAAGAATGTCAGACGGAGTGAGGTGTAAATGGATGACTGGAATATGTGTCTTGCTTTCCAAGAGTCCCTTGGTAAATCGGCCCGTAATGATAATATCGGTTCCCGTTCTTTCCACACGTGGCAATAATGTATGGATCAGGTCATCAGAATCTTCCGGATGAGATTCGAATACTTGGATGTTCACATTCATTTTGCTTCCGAGCATGGCCGTGATCCTTGTAGCTAAATGGATGAAATCTCCTTGCCCCAGTATCGAAATATTCGTCATCAAGGCTGCTCTCTCCTGACTAGGGAAAATGACATACTCTAGTAAACCACTCTATTTAATGATAATTCTAGAATGGTTCTTATGTTCCTTTTTTGGTACGTTTGTTCCACTTATGGGATAGCTTGTCCTCGAATGATGCGCAGAAACACGGTAAAACGAATGTTCTGACTATTGGCACAAGTCATGCATTAATACCCATGCATATAGGAAAGGGGTGCTTATCGTGTTTACGATTAAACCAAGGGTCCAAGGAGTTACACAAGAGCTGCTCGATCTGTACGAAACCGTGAGTCCATCAACGATTGGCCATCTTACTGATTTTGGTTTTCTGACAGGTTTGCAGCCTCTGTTTCGTCCGATTCGGTTTGTTGGCAATGCAGTTACCGTACGCATCCCACATATCGATGCGACAGCAATCCGCCACGCCATTGGACTGGTGGAGCCAGGCGATGTAATGGTGGTAGATATGTCTGGCGACGAACAGCGCGCCTGCTGGGGCGAGTTTATCACGTATGCAGCTGTCACCAAAAAGGTAGCCGGAGCCATCGTTTCGGGCTGCGTGACGGATGTTCGCCCGATTATGGAGCTTGGCTTTCCTATTTTTTCACGCGGGATAAGTGCTCTCACTACCCGTGCTTTAAATCTGGAAGGAGAAGTGAATACGACAGTCAGTATTAGTGGTGTCGGGATCAATCCAGGAGATTTGGTGGTTGCGGACGATGATGGGGTTTTTGTCGTGAATCCTGCCCATGCCAAAGAGTTCGCCATAAAAGCACTGGAAAAACAGCAGAAGGAAAAGCAGTTGCGAGAAGAGCGCGGTTACGATCAGCTTTTTGTGTCCCGAGCGAAGCAGTCGTAAGGATAGACGGTAAAAGATATAAACCAAGGGGGATGGCGGGAATGAGATGGAACCGAGTACGGAAGGCGGCTGGACTTTTGCTGCTATCGTTGACATTGCTCGTATCTGCCTGCGGCTCGTCCGCAACGTCGGCAGACGGAGAAGTGGAAGCAAAGGATTTAATCGTTGCCTTGACTGGGGATCCTGTGAGCTTGGACCCGCACAATGCGACTGACACGATCTCCAGCCTGATCAATTATCAAATCCTGGACACGTTGGTCGCGTTCAACGAAAAAATGGAGATCGTACCGCGACTTGCCGAAAGCTGGACGGCTTCCGAGGATGGAAAAACATGGACATTCAAGCTGCGCCAAGGTGTGACTTTTCATGATGGGACTCCCTTTAATGCCGAAGCGGTGAAAATCAGTTTTGAACGGGTAGCGAATAAAGAAAAGAAACTGAGTCGCCGTGCATTGGTAGGACAATTTATTGATCATATTACCACAAGTAACGATTCAGAAGTGGTGTTCCACCTGAACACGCCACAGGGACCGTTTCTGAACAATTTAGCGATTACGGCAAGCGGTATCCTAAGTCCCAAGTCAATCCAGGAAAACGAACAGGGGATTGCTAAAAATCCAGTTGGAACAGGTCCTTTCATCTTCAAGGAATGGACGCCGGGCGATGCGTTGGTACTGGAAGCCAATCCGAAATACTGGGGTGGCAAACCAGGCGTGAAGTCCGTCACGTTTAAGCCGGTTCCGGAAAATGCCGCGCGAGTCATTATGCTGGAAACAGGTGAGGCAGACGTCATTGAAAAGGTGCCGGCATCAGAAATTGAACAATTGAAGAGCAAGGATGACTTGCAGATCATATCCAGAGCGACGAATCGTGTGCTGTACGTCGGAATCAATACAACAAAAGCCCCATTAGATCAGATCAAGGTACGCCAGGCATTGAACTATGCAATCGATCGGGAGACGCTGGTCAACAAGCTGTACGAAGGACGAGTCAAAATGGCGACGGCTGCCGTGGCGGCGCAAACCTTTGGCTACAGCGATGTCGGAGCCTATCTGTACGATGTGGAAAAAGCAAAGCAATTGCTGGGGGAAGCGGGAGTAAAGGAAGGGACGAAGCTGAGATTAATCTTGGCGGCAAACGTCATTCAAGATCGGCCGGCAGCCGAATTTGTCCAGAACCATCTTCAAAAGCTGGGTCTGGATGTGGATTTGAAAATACTTGAATTAGGAGCGTATTTGGAATCGTTAAAAGATCCAAACAGCTATGACCTGTTCGTACGAGGAGCTTCAGCCAATACAGGGGATGCTGATTCTGTCTTAAGCGATGGATTGTTATCGACGAATGCAACGAATTACTCCCGTTATTCCAATCCAGAGGCAGATAGGCTGATAAAAGCGGGGGCAGCGCAGGTCAAGCCGGAAGATCGCCAGAAATCTTATGCAGAAGCATTGCAGCTGATCAAGGAAGAGGCTCCGTGGATCTCTCTGCATGAGGACGTGGGATACGTAGGCGTGCGAAAAAATGTGGAGGGTGTCGAGCTTCAGCCGACCTATATTTGGGACCTGCGGAAAGTAGTCAAAAAATAAAAAGGAGTGAGAGGAATGTCTTTTCAAATCGTGATGGCGCAGTTGGGTTCGACGGATGACAAGCAAGTGAATCTGCAAAAAGCAGAAAAAGCGCTGCAGGAGGCAAAGGATATCCATCGCGCAGACCTGGTCGTGTTTCCAGAGGCGTATATGAGCTACTTTCTAGTGGGTACGCCAAGAGAAGTGAAGCTAAACGATGCTGAGACGATTCAGGGTCCATTTGTCAGCAGGATGTGCGCACTTGCTCAAAAGTACGACGTGTGGGTCATCTTTGGAATGCGCGAGCGGACCGAGGATGACGAGGATGACGAGGATGATCGCGTATACAACTCTGTTGTCCTCGTAGATTCACAAGGCACAATCGTGAGTACGTACCGAAAGACACATTTGTACGATGCTTTCGGTGCGCAAGAATCGCAAAATATCAAACCGGGTGATTCGTTATTCACGCCGATTGAAACGCCTTTTGGCAAAATTGGTTTGCTCGTTTGCTATGAATTGCGTTTCCCAGAAATTGCGCGTTATCAGGCGCTGCACGGCGCAGATATCCTGATCGTTCCGTCTGGGTGGGTGAAGGGACCTGTGAAAGAAAGGCATTGGGAAAATCTTGTATCTGTTCGTGCATTGGAGAACACGGCTTATGTGGTGGCGTGCAATCAGGTCAATGATTATTACATCGGCCAAAGCCTGATTGTGGATCCGATGGGGGTGGTGCTGGCCCAAGGTGCTGAGACGGAATGCCTGATCCCTTGTCGGATCGACCTGGCTCGTGTGAAGGAAGTACGGGCGAAGCTGCCCTCACATTTGCACAGGATGCCAGGAATGTACGCGTAACAAAAAGGAGGTATTCCTTTGCTCAGCTATATTGCGCGGCGACTGCTGCAAATGATTCCAACCTTGATCGGTGTGTCTCTTCTTTGTTTTATCATCATCCACTCGGTTCCGGGCAATCCGGCCCATCTGATTGCAGGTGTCGATGCCACAGCCGAGGAGATTCGAATCGTCACGGAGAGATTGGGACTTGATCGTCCGTTGTATGAACAATATGGCAGCTACGTATGGGGGTTGCTCCAGGGAGACCTGGGCACTTCCCTCCGTTCTGACCGGCCGGTGGTAGAAGAAATCTTGTCGCGATTCCCCAATACGATTATGCTGACACTGCTATCCGTAGTCATCATGGTGATCATTGGGCTGTTTGCCGGAGTGATTTCTGCCACGAAACCAAACAGCATCCAGGATAACACCGCAATGATGGTTTCTTTGTTCGGCATCTCGATGCCAGTCTTTTGGTCTGGAATCATGCTGATTTTGGTGTTTTCCTATTATTTGCAATGGCTTCCGTCCGGAGGAAGCACCCAGTTCAAGCATTACATTTTGCCTGCACTCGCACTGGGACTATCCTCTTCTGCGGTGCTGGCTCGGTTGACGCGTTCCAGCATTTTAGAAGTGATAAATCAAGATTTTATTCGTACGGCACGCGCGAAAGGCGTACGAGAAAAGCTCGTCATTTACAAGCATACGTTGAAAAATGCGTTGATTCCGATCATTACGATCATTGGTTTGGAGTTTGGTCATCTGCTAGGTGGAGCTGTTCTCACGGAAACCGTTTTTTCGATGAACGGTCTTGGACGCTATATCATTCAATCCATCCAGTTTCGGGATTATCCGGCCATCCAAGGCAGCATTTTATTTGTCGCTGCCCTGTTCGTCATCGTGAATCTCGTTGTTGATCTATGCTACGGCTCGGTTGATCCAAGAATTCGATACGATTGATGCGAAGGGGGGACGCGTGATGAGCGAATCCGAGATCACACTGCACGTTGCCAATAAGACGGCGGAGCCTGTCTATGAAAGGCGATCGCCGTGGGCCTATATGATCCGTCGTTTTAAAAAGAACAAGCGAGCATTGGTTGGTTTTTGGATGGTAGTCATTTTTGTTGGGCTGGCTATCTTTGCTCGTACGATTGCACCGTATGATCCGATCGAACAAAACATGAATGTGATTCTGCAGCCTCCTTCTGCCCAGCATTGGTTCGGAACGGATGAATACGGGCGCGATATTTTCTCGCGCATTCTGTACGGCGCTCAAATCTCGTTAATGATCGGTATCGTAGGCGTCTTGATATCCGTGATGATCGGAGTAGGGCTGGGGACAATCTCCGGCTATTTTGGCGGGAAGACCGACATGCTTGTCATGCGCATCATGGATATTTTCATGGCATTTCCAAGCTTTTTACTCGCACTCGCCATTGTCAGTGTTTTGGGACCCGGCATGGGAAACGTGATGATTGCCATTGGCATTTTTTCTGTCCCTACCTTTGCGCGCATATCGCGAAGCTCGGTCATCTCGGTAAAAAACAAGGAATATATCGAGGCCTCCAAATCGATGGGGGCGACCCATTCCCGCATCATTTTTAAACATGTCATCCCCAACAGTGTTGCTCCGATTATCGTGTTGTCGACGATGCGCATAGCTACTGCGATTTTGACGGCTTCTGGACTTAGCTTTCTCGGCATGGGAGCACAACCGCCTACCCCGGAATGGGGCGCGATGCTCAGCACAGGCAGAGAGTATTTGCGGTCGGCACCGCATGTCAGCACGATCCCGGGCCTGGCCATCATGTTTATGGTGCTGGCTTTTAACATGCTGGGAGATGGTCTGCGTGATGCACTCGATCCGAAAATGAAGCTGTAAGAGAGGAGGGGTAGGAATGGAGCGTGCCATACTTACGATCAAAGGATTGAAAACATATTTTTACACCGACGATGGAGTCGTACCTGCCGTTGATGGCGTGGATATCCAGATACGTGGAGGGGAGACTGTCGGAATCGTCGGAGAGTCTGGCTCCGGGAAAAGCGTAACCTCCTTGTCTGCCATGCGATTAACGCCTGGAAAGGTCGTCGAAGGCTCAGTCTCCTTTAACGGCAGAGACATTTTACATTTGTCTGAGGAGGAAATGAGGGAGATTCGCGGCAACGAAATGGCGATGATTTTCCAGGAGCCGATGACGTCGCTAAACCCTGTGTTCACGATTGGCGATCAGATCGGAGAAGCCGTTCGGATTCATATGAAATACAACAAGGTGCAAGCACGGGAGCGGTCCATCGAAATGCTGAAGCTCGTTGGCATACCAAGAGCCGAACAGATCGTAGATGAGTATCCTCACCGTCTATCTGGTGGGATGCGGCAACGGGTGATGATTGCCATGGCGATGGCTTGCAATCCGAAGCTGCTCATAGCGGATGAACCGACTACAGCCTTGGATGTGACGATACAGGCGCAAATTTTGGATTTGATGCGGGAGCTGAAAGCAACCAATGGGACAGCGATCCTATTGATTACACATGACCTGGGTGTCGTCGCAGAAATGTGTGACCGTGTAGTTGTGATGTATCACGGAAAAGTGGTGGAAGAAAGCGATGTCGTCACTCTGTTTACGAATCCGCAGCACCCGTATACCCGGGGGCTGATGAAGTCGATGCCGACACTCGAATCCGAAGAAAAACGGCTGTACGCGATTAAGGGAAGTGTGCCAGCTCAAGGGGCGTTGCGGAAAGGCTGCAGTTTTGCTCCTCGTTGTGATTACGCAATGGACATTTGCCGAGTCGAGGTGCCGGAACTGATCGAAATCGGTTCGGGTCATCTTAGTAGATGCTGGCTCCATACATCCGAGGGGAGGTGGAGCGGTCATGAGTCAGCCGCTAATTGAGGTACGCAACTTGAAAAAGTATTTCCCCATTAGAAAAGGGATTTTCAGCAGAACCATCGGATACGTAAAAGCGGTGGACGGGTTGGATTTTACGATATTAAAAGGGGAGACGCTCGGATTGGTAGGGGAGAGCGGTTGCGGGAAATCAACGACGGGCAGAGCGATCTTGCAATTAGTTGAACCGACCGAGGGCGAGGTCAGATACGAAGGCAAAAATTTGGTTGGGATGCCAACAGCCGATTTGAGTAAGCTCCGCCGGGACATGCAAATGGTTTTTCAAGATCCGTACGCTTCGCTCGACCCGCGTTTAACGGTTGGGGATATTATCGCGGAGCCGCTCGAAATTCATCGTATCGCCCAAGGCAAGGAAAAAAGCAGACGAATTGATGAGCTGTTACATGTCGTCGGACTCGGCAGTGCTCACGCCAAACGGTACGGTCATGAATTCAGCGGCGGACAGCGTCAACGGATCGGGATCGCACGTGCCTTGGCGCTAAATCCTAAGCTGATTGTCGCTGATGAACCTGTATCGGCTTTGGACGTTTCCATCCAATCCCAAGTGATCAATCTCATGCAGGACTTGCAGGAGCAATTTGATTTGACGTATTTATTTATCGCCCATGATTTAAGCGTCGTGAAGCATATCAGCAATCGAATCGGGGTGATGTACTTGGGGCGTATCGTGGAGTTGGCCGACAAGCGTGAGTTGTTTGATTCCCCCATGCATCCGTACACAAAAGCTCTCTTGTCTGCAGTACCAACGCCAAACCCGCTATTGAAAAAAGAGAGGATCGTGCTGCGTGGAGACGTGCCGAGTCCAGCCAATCCTCCGGCAGGCTGCACCTTTCACCCACGGTGCAGTGAATGCATGGAAATTTGCAAGACAGTGAAGCCTGACTTCAAAAGAGTAAACGGTCGATTTATCGCTTGCCATTTATACGAGTGAAAAAGCCTGCTTACCTAAGGAGGATGTACGAATGAAGCCAACGAACTATATGAAAGAGATGAGCTGGACGACCTTCGCCGAACGTGTAAAACAGACCGATCTGGTTCTGCTGCCGACAGGTGCTTGTGAAGTGTACGGTCCGCATCTGCCGCTTGGTTCTGATCTGTTGGTCGCAACGAAGCTGGCAGAGAGGGTAGCCGCGCGTGTGAATGCAATCATTGGTCCAGCGCTTGAGGTGGGTGATTCATCAGCGCTGGATGATTTTCCTGGCACGATCACGATCAGACCTGATAGCTACAAGTCGTATCTTGAAGATGTTGTGAAGAGTTTGATCAAATGGGGTTTTAAACGCATTCTGTTCATCAACGGACACGCTGGCAATGTAGCCATGATTAATCATGTTTCCCAGACGCTGCGGGAGCAACCAGAGATCCGTTGTGCGCAAATCGATTGCTGGCGATTTATCAAAGCACAGGATCATGATGTTGTTGAATCAGGCGAAGTGGCGCACGGGCATGCCGGTGAAGTAGGGACCTCGGTACTCATGTACTTGTATCCAGATCTGGTTGATCCAAGCCAGTTCGTCGATGAGCTGCCCAAGCAAAAAGACTTGTTTCCAGAAATCATTAAATATTCGCGATACTCGACGAAAACCGATTCAGGTACCATCGGTTGCCCAACATTGGCATCGAGTAAAAAAGGCGAGGTACTGGTCCAGCGTTCCGTCGATCGGATAGTTCAGTTTCTCCATGAATCGTGGGAGGTCCCCCATTCTTGAGCGATACGAAGGCCAGCGGCTCACTGAATAAGGATAGGAGGATTTTGGCATGGAGACAAGAGAAAATCACGTGAGAGTAGCCGTTGTACAAGCAGCTCCTGTTATCATGAATTTGCCTGAAACGATGGAAAAGCTGCGCTCCCTGACGTCAGATGCGGCCGAAAAAGGGGCAAAACTCGTCCTTTTTCCAGAAGCTTTTATCTCGGCATACCCACGGGGGTTAACCTTTGGCTCAAAAATCGGAAGCCGCTCGGAAAAAGGTAGGGAAGATTGGTACCGGTACTGGGAAAGCTCCATATTGGTGCCAAGCCCTGAAACCGATAGGCTTGGCAAAATCGCGAGCGATTACGGTGTGTATCTAGTAGTAGGTATAACGGAAAAAGAGAGTATGACAGGAACACTGTATTGCACCGTTCTCCATTTTGGACCAGACGGGACACTGCTCGGCAAACATCGGAAACTAAAGCCAACTGGAATAGAGCGACTCGTCTGGGGTGAAGGAGACGGGAGCACATTACCTGTCTTTGAAACGCCATATGGAAAGATGGGGAGCCTGATTTGCTGGGAAAATTACATGCCGCTTGCACGAATGGCGATGTATAGCAAAGGTGTCGAGCTCTATCTGGCGCCGACAGCAGATTCCAGAGAGGCGTGGCAATCGACGATTCGGCATATCGCGCTGGAAGGCAGATGCTTTATCTTGTCTTGCAACCAGTTTGTGACAAAAGAAATGTATCCGACAGATCTGGCCTGCTACGACGAATTGGCATCAGAGCCTGAGATCATGTGCAGCGGTGGGAGTGCCATCGTTGGACCGTTGGGCAACTACGTAGCAGAGCCCGTGTATGGTCGGGAAGAAATTTTGTTCGCTGATCTGGATAGGAGTCATATTGTAAAAAGTAGATTGGATTTTGATGTGAACGGACATTATTCCAGGCCTGATGTGTTTCAATTATGGATTGATGACAAAGCGAAAACGAATACGAAATAAGAGAAGCTTGCATACAGGTA
This sequence comes from Brevibacillus sp. NRS-1366, assembly GCF_050467985.1. Taxonomy (NCBI): domain Bacteria; kingdom Bacillati; phylum Bacillota; class Bacilli; order Caryophanales; family Paenibacillaceae; genus Brevibacillus; species Brevibacillus sp. NRS-1366. Next base: position 495,716 of record NZ_JBITPN010000017.1, read on the forward strand.
CATGAGGGACATTTCTAGCAGAAATGCCCCTTTTTTTGTTTCCAATTCTCTTCGGAACCGACTGCTGGGGAAAATAGTAAAGAACTCATAAATTTAGGTAAATATATTAAAAAAGTGGCAAGCTTGTTATCGCTATACTTGAATTGCGTGTATTGCGCGAATATACAGAAAAGGAATGGTGTAGCATGAAATCTTCATACTGGCTGACAAATACGAAGTTGGAAAGCGGCTATTATTTTGAAAATGACAGCATTGTCGGAACGAAAACAGAGAGTTGTCATTTACGTATAGAAGAAGGCAAGATCGCGCAGATTTTGTCTGTACAAGAGCCTCTGCAAACGGAATTGCCGATCGTGGATGGAAAACACATGCTTTTGCTTCCTTCTTTTCAGGAAATGCATATTCATTTGGATAAAACGTATCACGGTGGGCCCTGGAAAGCTTGCACGCCCGTTTCGAATCTGTTTGAGCGTCATGAGGAAGACAAGGGACTGCTTCCCATGTTTCTCTCGAAATCGCAGGAGCGAGCCGAGCTCGTTTTGGAACTCATGCTCCAAAACGGGATTATGCGTATCCGTGACCACTGTCATGTTGATCCACAGGTTGGACTGAAGTTTTTGGAGGCACTGCAACGTGCATATGAGCCTTTTTCCGGCAGAATCTCCCGTGAGATCGTGGCCTTTCCGCATTATGGTTTGTTGCGGACCAATGCAAAAGAGAGTGTGAGAGAAGCCTTGCGCCAAGGAGCAACCCATGTTGGTGGAGTAGACCCAGCGGGCGTGGACGGCGATGTCGAAAAATCATTGCAAACGATGATGGAGCTGGCCGTAGAAAACAATGTGGATGTAGATTTGCATTTGCATGATCCCGGACACCTTACACTTTTTACGATAAAAAGGCTGGCTGCCCTTACAGAAGAAGCTGGATGGGAGGGAAGGGTTACGATTAGCCATGCCCTTGGCTTAGGGGACATTTCCTTGTCGGAGGTAAGTGAGGTCGCAGAGAGACTTGCCCAATTACGTATTGATATTACTTCAACGGTTCCGATCAACAGGCTGACGATTCCCATCCCTTTGTTACATGAAAAAGGTGTCTTGGTATCATTGGGGAACGACGGCGTGCTAGGGAACTGGTCGCCATTTGGCAGCACAGACATACTAGAGAAAGCAAATCGCTTGGCGGAGCGATTCCGCTGGAGTGATGAGCGTTCATTGAGTAGAGCACTGGGTTTTATTACTGGTGGTAAGATTCCTTTAAATGAAACGGGAACTCGCATCTGGCCAGTGGTTGGTGATGAAGCAAGCGGGGTTTTCGTTGATTCAAGCTGTTCTGCAGAAACTGTCGCCAGAAGAGCGAAGCCACAAGCGGTCATCGCAAAGGGTTACGTGATGGGGAAAATCGAACCCTACCTGTTGAAAGGATGAGTTGCCATGAAAACAAAGTGCGTTTTCAATGCTCTGGTCGCTTTATCATTGAGCTTTACTGCTATGGTCACCGGATGTTCGTCCAGTGAAAAGCAATCGACAACTGGCAGTGAACAACAGGTGAAGACGAATGGGAATGGAGGGACATTGGTTGTCGTCAGATCTGCTGATGCCAATAATCTAGATCCTCACTTTTTAACAACGATCGTGTCTGGTTCGATTGTGAATAACAAAATCTATGAAGGCTTGGTCAGACTCTCCAAAGATATGACCTATCAACCTGCGTTGGCAACAGAATGGAAGCAGCTAAGCGACGTAATCTGGGAATTCAAGCTTCGCCAGGGGGTAACCTTTCACGATGGCTCTCCCTTTAACGCTGACGCTGTTGTGAAAACATTTGAGAGGATACTGGATAAAAATGTGGGTGCAACAAGGGCTCAGGCTTTTGAAATGGTGAAAGAAGTGAAGCCTATTGATGATTTTACCATTCAGTTTATTTTGAAAAGGCCGTTTGCTCCCTTTTTTACCGTTCTTGCAGGCAGCGAAGGAAGTATCCTTAGTCCGAAAGCTGTGGAGCAATACGGCAAAGAATTGACCAAGCATCCCACAGGAACAGGACCGTTCACCTTTCAATCTTGGCTGCCGGGCCAAGAAATCGTGCTCGTAAGAAATGAGACATACTGGGGAGAACAAGCAAAGGTAGATAAAGTGGTTTTCAAAGTCATCCCCGAAGATGCTACTCGCATTGCCATGGTAGAATCAGGGGAAGCGCATGTTGCAGAGCAGCTGCCTGTATCAGAAATAAACCGTGTACAGTCTTCCAAAGTAATGGGCCTTGGCAGCTACGATTCTTTTGGGGTTGACTACATTGGATTCAATTTTAGAAAAAAGCCGTTTGATGATGTGCGTGTTCGTCAAGCGATCAGTCACGCCATTGATTCCGGGGCCATCATCCAAGGAATCTTTAATGGAATCGGTACGCCGGCAAATACTTCCTTGGCGCCAACCGTATTTGGGTATGATCCTCAAGTAAAGCTTTACTCCTATGACCTAAATAAAGCGAGGCTGTTGCTAAAAGAAGCTGGCTATCCAGATGGATTTCAGGCTTCGATCTATACAAGTGATAATAAATTACGTATCAGCATGGCGGAAGTCATCCAGTCCCAGCTGAAAGGAATTGGCATCGATCTACAAGTGCAGGTGATGGAAATCGGTGCCTACGTGGCAGCTGCATCTAAAGGGGAGACCGAAATGTTCATCAGTAACTGGGGAGCTAGCGCAGATGGAGACTATACACAATATAATCTGTTTCATAGCCGTTCCCAAGGCAGTCCCGGGAATCACTTCTTCTATAGTAACCCCCAAGTAGATCAATTGATCGATGGGGCTCGTTCAGAGGTAGCTTCGGAGAAACGGAAGCAATTGTACGCAAAGGCGCAGCAGCTTGAAATGGAAGACGCTGTGATGATTCCGATACGAAATTCTGTAAACCTGGCAGCGATCAGCAGCCATGCAAAAGGGATATGGATCAGTCCAAACGGGCATATTCAGGTGAACGAAGCTGTGATTACTCCTTGACCTCGTAAAAAGACAACAGCTGGAAGGGCATGCCATAGGGGGTGCACTCAGATGTTGTCTTTTTCTTTTTTGCGAGACGTATTTCCACAGTGTTGCTATCTTCTTGATAATTTGAGAAATGGTAGCTTTTTGAAAGCCATGCTCGATAAATAGATCACGAGCGGCTTCGAGCAGTTTTTTTCTGGTTTGCAGAGAGCGCAGTTTTCTCGTGTGGAGCTTTTCACGCGATTTATCCATGTTGATTCCTTTCATGACATTGTGATTTTTGTCTCGATTCATCATCTTATTCTGACATGGGCGCAGACGGAAATGTAACTGACATGATATCATTGACATGATGTCAGTTATAGAATATTCTAAATATAATTAGTAAATCAAGTCAAAAAAGGGTGGTCACGATGAAAGCATACACATTCGATCCGTCTGTTGACTGTGCAATCGCTTTGGATCAAGCTGATGAATTGGCTTCGTATCGCAGTGAGTTTTACATAAAAGCAGATCGGATATATTTGGACGGCAATTCCCTCGGCCTGCTTTCAAAAAGAGCGGAGCAGTCGCTCTTAGATGCGCTGGATTCGTGGAAGGAATACGGCATCGACGGCTGGACGGAAGGTGCCAAACCATGGTTTTATTTGTCCGAGCAATTAGGGGAAAAGATGGCTCCGCTCGTGGGAGCGTCACCTGAGGAAGTCATCGTCACCGGTTCTACTACCGTTAATTTGCATCAAGTCGTTTCTACTTTTTATCAACCGACAGGCAAACAAACCAAAATCCTCGCAGATGAACTCAATTTCCCATCCGATATTTACGCCATGCAAAGCCAATTGAGAGCAAAAGGCTATGATCCTGATGAGCATCTCGTTCGAGTAAAAAGTCGTGATGGTCGCTTCATTGAAGAAGATGATATCATCGCTGCGATGTCGGATGAAATCGCCCTGATCGTGCTGCCCAGTGTCCTATACCGCAGCGGACAAATTCTGGATATGAAAAGGCTGACGGAAGAGGCCCACAAACACGATATTTTGATCGGTTTTGATTGCTGTCATTCTGTTGGGGCGATTCCGCATTTCTTTGATGAGTGGGGCGTTGATTTTGCTGTTTGGTGCAACTATAAATATTTGAACGCAGGTCCAGGCGGTGTAGGAGCGCTGTATGTGAACCGGAGGCATTTTCATCGCGTGCCTGGTCTTGCGGGGTGGTTCAGCTCTCATAAGGAAAAGCAGTTTGACATGGAGCACGTACTCACACCAGCTACGACGGCCGGCGCTTTTCAGATCGGGACACCTCATTTGCTGAGTATCGCTCCTTTGATCGGATCGCTCGAAATATTTGCGGAAGCCGGAATCGATCGCTTGCGTAAAAAGTCACAACAACTCACCAGCTATATGTTGTTTCTGATCGGACATGAGCTGGATGGCATGGGCTTTACGATAGGAAATCCATTCGAAGAAGAACGGCGCGGCGGGCACGTTTTCTTGGAGCACCCGGAAGCCGCCAGAATATGCAAAGCATTGAAAGCAAATGGAATCATCCCCGACTTCCGGGCTCCAAACGGAATTCGCCTGGCTCCGATGGCGCTATACAACACCTACGAAGAAGTATGGAAAGCGGTCCAAATCCTTGCAAAAATCATGAGAGAAGAGCAGTACAAACAGTTTGAGAACAAAAGAGGGGTCGTCGCGTAACGGGGAAACCTCTGCATGCCTTGTAAATGGTCCCGACTTGTCGTGGCCATTTTTCTTTTCTCTCTCCTTCTATTCTTATCGTCGATGATGAGCCACAAATTTTAGAGATTCTGTCATCGTACCTGCAAAAGGAAGGCTATCATGTACTGACGGCGTCTGAAGGGAGGGAAGCGCTAGAGATAGCAGAAGCGTACCCATTAAGCCCTGATGATTCTCGACCTAATGCTGCCTGATTTGACCGGTGAAAATGTATGCAGGGAAGTACGCAAATCTTCTCGGATACCCATCCTGTTGGAACAAACGTAGCACAAGACTATGAAGAAAAGATGGAGATCACAATACTTGCTTGACCGCTAGGAATAATGGGATTAAACTTATTGGTAATGTAGCCGATCAGTCAATTGAAGGCTCCTATCACTTGTACCAAGCAAGTGAGGGAGTCTTTTTTCTATTTTCACCTACATAAAGTGAGGGGGATGGATATGGAGTATAGATGTCTGATTTGCCAGCAGGATTTTCAGGTAGAGGCGAGTTTATGGCGAATTCGGTTTCTTCACCGTTATGCATATGAATTTTACAGTGATAAGCAAATTCAAGAGATGGTGAGGGAGGAGCCCTTGAATGTTTCTGAAGTGATGTGCATCGAAGCGTTTAATGCCAAGACGTTTATGGGAGTGAATGCTCTTGGAAAACACGTCTCGATCTTTGAGTAAGACAAAATTGTGCCGTCCGATCCGACCGAATGCTCCAGGATGGCTGTTACATGAAGGGGAGGCGATTGGATGCATATCGAAAACCTCGAAGCGTTTGTTTATGTGGTGCATTTCAACAGCTTCAATAAAGCGGCAGATGCCTTGTTTTTATCACAGCCCTCTATATCCGCGCGCATTCAAACACTGGAAAGGGAATTGGATGTGAAACTGTTTTTGCGTGAAGGAAAGAACTTTTCATTGACGGAGAAAGGAAAGCAGTTTCTCCCGTACGCCCAGCAAATTCTTCAATCGTACCGAAAAGGAAAGCAGCAGCTGCGCCAGGAACAGACCAACTTGCAAGAGTTGAAGATCGGCTGCACGGCCTCCGTGTCCGCTTATATCCTGCCGGAACTGCTACCCCTTCTTAAAAAGATCCATCCCGAGATGCAAATCAAGCTACTGACAGCGCCAAGCGAAACCATCTTGGAAAAAGTGCTGCAAAAAGAGATCGATCTGGGACTTGTGCGCAATATCAGCCATCCGCTAGTCGACTCTGTTTTGTTCTATGAAGACCCCATTCGCCTGTATGTTCATGAGGGACATCCCTTCATCGAACAGCCTCCGCTCAGCCTAGACGAGATTGGTGGAGAAAAGCTCGTTTTTTTCGAATGCGGGTCGCTTGACTGGATGAAGCTGCACAGCTTGTTCGAAACGTTGCAGCGCCCACCTGTCATCGATTTGAACATCGACAATCATGAGACAGCCAAGAAATGCATTGCAAAAGGGATGGGTATCGGCTTTTTGCTAGATCTATGCGCTCGGAAGGAAGTGGGGGACAATCAGTTGGTCCCGATTGGCATTCCTTCGCTTGCAAGACTTTCCTTGCGTACAAACATCATCACCTTAAAGGGCGAAGGTACAGAGATTCGCAAACGTTTTTTAGGGCTAATCGGGCAAGTTTGAAATTCGCCAGAGGGATGCCGAGGTGTTCAGTATTTGATCCAAGTTGTTGCACCTAAAGATACAAAGGCGACTCTCAAATGAGGGATCGCTTTTTTCTGTTCGAACATTTTTAGGTAGAAAGATACATATAAAGTGCAGGACATTAGATTGATAAAACGAATTATTCAGAATATAAATAAAGCATGCCATTTACGTACCCACTGTTAGGAGGCTGTAAAGATGTCCCTATCCAATCAATTAGCCTATATGACTGCCAGTGAACTCGCATCACGTATCCGGCGCCGTGAGCTTTCACCTGTTGACGTGACGAATGCCTTTATTGAGCGAATTGAAGAGAGGAACGCAAGCCTGAATGCCTTTATTTATTTTGGTTTTGATGATGCCAGACGAGCAGCTAAGGTAGCGGAGCAAGCTCTCATGTCCGGTGAGGAAATTGGCCCACTACATGGGGTTCCAACCGCTATTAAAGATTTATTTGACTTCAAGCCAGGCTGGGTCACGACATTTGGTGGGATTCGAGCGCTTCGACAAAACGTCGTTGATTTTTCCTGCCTGTATACCGAACGAATGGAAAAGGCAGGAGCCATTATCGTAGGGAAGACCAATAGTCCGTTGCTCGGGTTTCGTGGAACATGCGACAATTACTTGTTTGGTCCCACGCGTAATCCGTTTGATCTGAGTAAAAACAGTGGTGGTTCTTCTGGAGGCAGTGCTGCAGCAGTTGCGGATGGTTTACTTCCTGTCGCAGAAGGCACGGACGGTGGGGGTTCCATCCGGATTCCTGCTTCCTGGTGCGGTGTATATGGATACAAAGCTTCTTTTGGCCGTGTTCCACATACAGGCCGTCCTAATGCATTTGGAGGTACGATGCCGTTTCTTTATGAAGGACCAATTACGAGAACGGTAGAGGATGCCGCCATCTCCCTCAACGTGTTATCTGGTTATGACGCGCGTGATCCATTTAGCCTGCCCGATGAAATTGACTTTACCAAAGCGCTGACCCGCTCCGTCAAGGGCTGGAAAATTGCGTACAGCCCTGATTTTGATATCTTCCCAGTCGACCAAAAAGTAAAAGAGGTAGTGGCACGTGCAGTTTGGGCATTCTCAGAAGCTGGCGCGCACGTAGAGGAAGTCCGCGTCGGAATCAAATACTCCCATCGCGAGCTGAGTGATTTATTGTGTCGTTTACTCATGCCGGGAAGTGTACGGATGCTAGAAAGCATGAAGCAAGGCGGGTTGGATTTACTGGCTGATCATCGTGAAGATTTTCCGCCCCAAGTCTTGGAGTGGCTGGAGAAAGCATCATGTTTAACGGCACAAGACGTGCTTCGTGATCAGGAAATGCGGACTGATATTCATGATGCGATTCAAGGCGTCTTTGACCAATACGATTTGCTCATTACCCCTACATTGGCCTGCTTGCCTGTCGATAACGCGATGGATGGAAACACAATGGGGCCAAGCATGATTAATGGAGAAGAAGTAGATCCACTGATCGGCTGGTGCATGACCTATTTCATGAACTTTACAGGTCACCCTGCGGCTTCGATCCCTGCGGGCTTTGCAGATAATCATCTTCCGGTGGGCATGCAAATTATTGGGAAACGATATGCGGATGCAGACGTCCTAACGGCAAGTGCCGTGTTTGAAAGATTGCGACCATGGCATCAGCATTATGAGCGTTGTGCAAATCGACTTGTGACAAACTAACAATGGTAACGGCAGGTTCTGTACAAAAAGCCACTCCTTGCTTGCAGGAGCGGCTTTTCGTGCTAGCTGGGGTCTATTCCATAGCGAGCGAGAGCTTTTGTTGACGATTCAAGCATACGTTCCTTCAACTCGTGACCGACAATAATCTTGATGCGCTTACCGAGAAAGCGCATTTTCGATAAGATATATTCTCGATCATCCTCCAGATAGGAAAGGATAATGCGGTACGTATCTATTTCGTCGAAGTACTCTACTTTCTTTTCAAAACATGAGAAGGCATAAAGAATTCGCGATAATTCTTTGTTATACGCTCGTAGCACTTCAATGACAGCCTGTTCTTTTCTAGTATCAAGAAAGGCTTCGATTCTCGTTCGTATCGCTTCGGATTTATCTGGGGCGAGCGGTTCCTCATCAACGGAAAGGATATTCTGCAGCCTCGTCGCCATGAAGGTTTGCTGCTGCAGGTGATACCAGAGTAAATACCATTCTCTTTTTACCATGGAATATTCCAATTTATAGGGGGAGCCTGAATGTTCACGCCGTATCTGCCCATGTTTATTCCTGTATGTAATCCGAATTCCTTGATTTCTTGCAATCATTCGCCGCAGCTTGCGCAAGAGCGGATGGTATACTTGCTTTTCCAGGCTTCTTGCTTTTTCAAAAATACTGTTTGATAAATCAATGGTCTCGTCAGGTTCCAGGATCTTCTGTAACTTTTCTCTTGTTTCTTCTGTAAAGGCTTCAGTCGCTGCGGGATGAGCGAGCATTGTTTTCAGCCATGTACGTTCATGAGAGGTAATCGTGATCGTACCAGACTCATCCAGGCGAGTGAATACCTGATAATTAAATATTTTCTCGAATGGATTCATAGTAGGACTGAATCTCCTTCCACTCAGCAATAAATTCCCTCCGCAAATACAGGGGTTCTACTACTTCGCAGCTTGAACCGAAGCTGCGGAGCCAAGGTCTGATTTCAACGGTTCCATTTACCGTGATTTCATAGAGGAACGAATGATCGTTCTCCTCCGTAATCGTTCCCCATTGCCCCTGTAGAAGGACGCGTTCTTTGATAAAGTTAGCTTTGCTGCCCTCAGGATTATAAAAACGAGCTCTGATTTTTACCGGTTTTCCTGTATCGATTAACCAGCTATAACGGATTTTTTCTTCGAGTTCACATCGTTTTCTGGTAAACTCCTCTTCAGATACGCTACCCGCCTCTTGGATCTGTGTAAGTCCTTCCACACGGAACTTTGTAATCCCTAATCTGCCGCTGTTCGCGAGTAAATACCACCTGCCATATTGGTGGTCAAAGATGACTTTTAAAGGGAGGACCATTTCTTGCTTCCCGGTTGTTTCTCTTTCGAATAAAGGGTTCGTATTTTGCGAAGTGTACCTTTTCCGTGATTTAGGGGAGAAATACAAAAACGATAGTTTGCGACGATGACGAATGGCGCGAAATAACGTATACAAATGCGCTTCATCTAAAATCCGTGAATAGAAGTGATATTTGTACAGAAAAAGTTCCGTACCGGTTTCTTTGTGCTTGCGGGCTTTTTTCAAGTTATCTCGGAGCAAGTATCCCTGAATGGAAGGGACTTGAGTATTTGCCATCACATCAACAAAATCATAGAGATCCGTTAGCTCATCGTCGGTTAACCCTGCAACCAGATCGTTATGGAGGCGATAGCGGTAAGGACGGCCACCAGCTTCCCTGCGAATCACACCGACTTCTTCTAAATATTTGATATCAGAGCGAATCGTTTTCTCATCTGGAAGAGGGAAGTCCACGGGAATGTTGGCACTACAGACATCAATCAGCTCCGCCGCCGTCAACGCATCCTCCTGAATACCCGCCAGAATGACGGATAAGCGAAGGCTTTCAGATTCCTTCAAAGATTTGGCGCGGAAAAGAAACAGGAGCATTGGATCTGAAGATTCGTAGTAGTTGTAACGCAGCATTTCCGTGATTTCTTTTCCCTGGCTCTCAGGGAGCTCCTTGGACATCGTGTAAATAATCTCCTTCAAACGTCTGATCGTTTTATCAAAAGTATGTACTGAAATACCCAAACGCTCAGCAAATTGTTGTCGGCTATAGGCGCCGCTGGTGAGTACAAGCATGCGCAAGAACTGTATTTCTTTGTCAAAGCTTTCTCTTGCCATCTATATTCCTCGCTTTTATGTACAGAGTAATGGTCCCTTCTGCCATTGTAACGGGGGAAGGGAAAGGTGAAAATGGAAAATTAATCTATAGTCGTAATACTTATGCCATGTTCGATACGCCAATAATAAGCGATGATGATGGTGTGGCGACACAAGGTTATGCAACTATGCTAGAGCTAGTAGAAGCAATCCAGATGTAGAGGAGGGACATCCATGTCCGAATACAAACAACTGATTATGGATGAATTGCAGAAGATCGAACAGGAAGAACAAATCCGTATCCTCTTTGCTTGCGAGTCAGGCAGCAGGGCATGGGGGTTTCCATCAAAAGATAGTGATTATGATGTGCGATTTGTATACATCCGGCCACAATCATGGTACTTATCTATTTTTGAAAAGCGAGATGTGATCGAAAGACAGATAAACAACATGCTCGACATCAACGGATGGGACCTTAGAAAAGCACTTCAATTATTTCGAAAATCAAATCCGCCATTGCTCGAATGGTTGGAATCCCCGATGAAATATAAGGAACAGTACTCAGTCGCAGAACGCTTGCGTACCTTGTCTAAAATCACATTTTCCCCCAAGTCGTGCATGTATCATTATTTGAACATGGCAAAAGGGAACTATCGCGATTATTTGACAGGGGAACGAGTGAAGATCAAAAAGTATTTTTATGTGCTGCGCCCCATCCTCGCATGCTGTTGGATCGAGGAATTGGGCAGCATGCCACCGGTGGAATTTGATTGCTTGGTCGATACACTCATTCCAGAGGGAAGTGACTTGAAACAAGTGATAAGGAGTCTTTTGGCACGGAAGAAGACAGGGGAAGAGCTGGACTATGAACCGAAAATCCGTGAGATCAATCAGTTTGTTGAGGAAAAAATCGAATATTTTGAGCGGATAACAGCATCCATCGAGCATTCGCAAGTAAATATCGATGAACAATTGGATGAATTGTTCTTATCCTCGCTTGAGGAAGTATGGATGACATAAAGCTTGAGGGCAGGAGGATGGAGAAAACGTGTATCAAACGATCAATCAAGTAAAAGTATGGGGCACACCTTTAGAAAATGCCGTATCACAGGCCGTTACGTGTGCACGGCACGGAAATGTCGTTCAAGTGCTGCTTATGGCCGATCATCATAAAGGCTATTCACAGCCGGTTGGCGGCGTAGTCGTCTACGATGGGCAAATCTCACCGTCTGGCGTTGGCTATGACATTGCTTGTGGAAATAAAGCCGTCAAAACCAATTTGAAGCACGATGATATCAAAAACGACATCAGAAATATCATGGATTCGATCGCGAAAGGAATTTCTTTTGGGATCGGACGCTCCAATAACGAAAAGGTCGAGCACGAGCTGTTCGATGATGAAAACTGGCATGTGTATAAAGAGATTGGCGTGCAGGAACATGATTCCCTCAAAGCACTGGCACGTAATCAGTTGGGAACGGTAGGGAGCGGCAATCATTTTGTAGATATTTTCGTGGAAGAAGCAACCGGCGATGTTTGGGTTGCCAACCATTTTGGTAGTCGTGGATTCGGACATAAGACAGCGAGTGGTTTTTTGAATCTCGCACAGGGGAAAAAGTTCTCCGATAAAGCAGCAGGTGAAAGTATGGATCAAGCGCCAACCCTGCTTGATCTGCAAAGTGAAGTTGGAGACATGTATTTTCGCGCCATGACGCTAGCCGGGAAGTATGCGTATGCGGGACGTGACTACGTTATCAATCAAGTATTGGCGATCATGGGAGCCGAATCCGTGTTTGAAGTTCATAATCATCACAATTTTGCCTGGAAGGAAATCCATCATGGCAAAGAGGTGGTGGTTGTTAGAAAAGGGGCGACCCCATCAGCTCCCAATCAATTAGGGTTCATTGGCGGAAGCATGGGTGAATTCTCCGTGATCGTGCAAGGAAAGGATTCTGGGGAAAATCAAGACGCTTATTACAGTACCGTTCATGGGGCAGGTCGGATCATGAGCCGGACAGAAGCAGCCGGGAAAATGAATTGGAAGACACGGAGCCGAAAAGGTGGCAAAATTACCGTGGAACAAATGAGAGGGGCGATACAAGAATTCGGTGTTGAATTACGCGGAGCGGGTACAGATGAAAGTCCTTTCGTGTATAAGAATCTCCACGATGTACTTGATGCTCATAAAGAAACGATAGATGTTTTGCATGTCTTAAAGCCAGTTGGCGTATGCATGGCTGGCGCAGATGAGTTTGATCCCTATAAAGACTGAATCGGTAAACCCATGATTGTTCCAGGAAAGATTGGGCCCTGTCAGGCGAACTGACAGGGCTCACAGGTCATTTGTTGTTTGTAGTTACTTGGTCAAACATCGTAGATAAAGGGACAGGTTTAGAAGGAACAATCGTTGAAATGGCAGCTTTATAAAGCAGACTTTGCTTCCTCTGTGTTTCGATTAGAATGGTGAAGGAATCACTATGCGTAATTATCCCATTCATCGGAACTCCATTTTTGGTAATCAATGTAACCGGAATTTCATTTGAAACCAAATAATTTAAATACCCTTCCTGTACAATCGCCTTTACCATTGCAAACATCCCTTTCTCTCTATCGTCGGATTTAATACTTATTTTACCATAGGAGATACAAAGACGCATGTCAGTCAACACTCCTACTATTGTTCCAACTGCTTGTTTCCTTCTCAAGAAAATAAGGGTACTATAAAAAATAGATGACGACCTACCGTTATCATTTACGCGTCAACATTCTGGTTCTCATGTTTGGAGGCAGCTATGAAATACGAAATCATATTGTTCGATGTGGATGATACTTTGTTTGATTTTAAACGGACGGAAGAAAAAGCGCTTCAGAAGACTTTTCGAGCACACGAAATGCTCACTGGGTTGGAAGAGTACGGTTCCACCTATAAAGAGATCAGCAAAGTATTATGGAGGGATTTAGAAGAGGGGCGAATCACTCTACCAGAACTTGGAGTAGAAAGATTTAGAAGATTATTTGCTACTGTCCATTTAGACATCAATGCAGAGGCGTTCAGTAGGACCTATCTTGAAAATTTAGGGAAAGAAATCCACTTGATGCCGGGAGCAGTAGAGTTGTGCAATAGTCTTACCGATTGCCGCCTTGTCATTATTACGAATGGATTTTCTTCTGTGCAAACGTCGAGAATTGCAGGTTCTCCTCTTTGCCATTCTTTTGAGGAACTCATTATTTCGGAAGAGGTTGGCTACAAAAAACCTGATCGGGAAATTTTTGAACACACTTTTTCCAAGCTGCAGATTACCGATAAAGCAAACGTATTGATTGTGGGGGATTCATTGACCTCGGATATACAAGGTGGAAATCAATTTGGGATTGATACTTGCTGGTTCAATCCAGACCGTAAAGATAACCATACAGGTATTTTTCCTACATATGAAATACATGAGCTTTCAGAGCTTCTTACCATTGTAGGCAGGACGGACAGGCCATAAAGGCAACTGTCCGTTTTTTTTTTTTTTGGCAGTGTTCTTTTCATTCCAAATATCGCCTCTAAAAGTGACTGCACTTGTCCAAGAGGAAAAGAGAAGCAATTGTCGAAATATTGTTATCACATTTATTCATTACCCACTTATTTTATCTGGAGGAATGGGATCATGAATCAACTGATAGCTCTGGATAGGTATACTAGTCTTTCTTTAGAAAGAGTAAAGCTTGAACAGGAGTGGGAACAATTTATAACGGGGGTCAATTCAAATCCCGCAATCCGTCCACTGATGTATGAATCATGGCAGCGCTGCCTGGAACAGAACATCAATCCGGTGAACAGCAGAGCGGCTATAAGCCTTTCCAAAGAACAGATCGAAGAATATAGAGAATCGGTTCCAGTGTTTCACATTCTGAAACCGCTTCTTATGCAATTAAAAGATTCGTCCATAGATTCAGGGCATTTGGTCACATTTTGTAATGCATCCGGAGAGATCGTTTATTTGGATGGCAATTTGTCGTTAATGCTGAAAGCTGAAGATATGAACTTTGTCGTCGGCTCTTCTTGGGCAGAAAATATGGCAGGGACCAATGCGATCGGCACTTCGCTCATTACCGGTACGCCCGTCCAGGTTTTTGCTGGCGAGCATTTTTGCCAAGAGGTTCAAAAGTGGACGTGCTCTGCAGCTCCCATCCGGGATCCTGCAACGAAGAGCATTCTCGGCGTTATTGATTTGACGGGGTTATGGAGAGTGAATCATCCTCATTCGTTGTCGGCGGTCATGGCAACAACTCAGACTGTAGAAAAATATTTACTCAATCAATTGGAGCAAGAGCGGTTCAAATTGAAAGAATACTACTCTCAATTAACAAATACAGGCAGCAATACGCCTTTGTTAGTTTTAGATCGCGGGGGCAAGGTAGTAAGTGCATCACCCGCGTTATATGAGCAAGGCTGGATTCATTCCAATCACGATTTAGTAGGTGCGCCGTCGATCATTTTCTCTTTAACATCACGAATGCAGTGGGAAGTGGAGCATCGAAGGGGAATTTGGCGTTTTGAACTAATCCCGTATATTTATGGTGGGAAACCGATAGGTGCTGTCGTTCACGTTTTTCCTGCAAACGACCTAAAGCCTGTTTTGATCGACAGAAATCATCCAGCGACCACTTTTGAAAAGGGCTCCGAGCCAAAAATTCCCTTGCAAGATCAGAAACCATTTATCAAGAGTGATGAATTTTTCAAATCGCTTTTTGAAGACAATCCGTCCGCAATTATTTGCTTTGACTGTTCGGGCAATATCATGGAAGCAAATCCGGCTGCAGAGAGATTATTCGGCTATACGGTTGAGGAGCTGCGAAATAGTTGCACACAGACTTTTATTCTGCCAGAGTATAGAGAAAAACGGTTACACCATTTTTCAAATGTCACAAAAGGGAAGCCGCAAGAATTTGAAATCGCTGTCAGACATAAAAATGGGCATTCCGTTGATGTACGGATAAATAATTTTCCAATGTTTGCTCAGAATGAAATCATTGGGGTTTACGGAATTATTAAAGACATTACCAGACACAAGCAAATCGAAGAAGATCTAAAATCAACGAAAGAACAATTGGAGCTGTATCTCAAAAACACGGTGGATGCCATTGTAGTCTTGGATATGCAGTTCAAAGTGATTAAAGTAAACCAGGCCTTTGAAAAGATGTTTGGTTGGAATGAACAGGAAGTTATCGGAGGGAGCTTGCCTACGATTCCCGTTCATCTGATTGATGATTTCAACAAATTGCACCAAGAAATTGTCCATAGCAGGCATGTTACGTCATATGAGACGGTGAGACAACGCAAAGATGGAAGCCTGCTTGATGTCAGTAAGTTTGTTTCACCGCTCTCAGACACAAGAGGGAATGTAGTCGCTTTTGTATTTATTTTACGAGACATTACGGAGCGCAAGCGGATGGAAGAAGCACTCGAAAAAAATGAAAGGCAATTACGTACCTTGATTAATGCCATGCCTGACTCTGTTTGCTTCAAAGATGGCGAGGGGAGATGGATGGAAGCGAACGAATGTTGCTTGCGTATCTTTCAACTGGAAGACGTTCCTTACCACGGGAAACGAGACGCTGAATTAGCTGCTATGAACCCTTATTACGGTAAGGCATTGCTACTTTGCGAAGAGTCGGATAAACAAGCGTGGGAAAAGGGAATTACCATCCGATTGGAGGAAGTCATTCCACAGCCAGACGGTGAGTCCAAGGTGTTTGAAGTCATTAAGGTCCCTTTGTTCCATCCCGATGGAAGGCGGCAAGGTCTCGTGGTCATTAGCAGGGATATCACTGAGCTGAAACGAACGGAGGAATTACTGCGAAAATCAGAGAAGTTATCTGTGGTAGGGCAATTAGCAGCAGGTGTTGCCCATGAAATCAGAAATCCGTTAACTTCGATTAGAGGCTTTATTCAGTTTATCAAGGAAGGCAATTACAAGGATGCTTATTTTCAAACGATCTTATCCGAGTTGGACCGAATCCAGTCCGTTGTGAACGAATTTTTAGTACTCGCAAAACCGCAAGCGATTAACTTTACACCTAGAAATCTACCAGCACTGTTATACCAGGTGATTGACTTGCTGCAAACAGAAGCCATCATGAATAATGTCCAAATTGCAATTGATTGCGGCAGTAAAATTCCGCTTGTAAACTGCGAAGAGAATCAGGTAAAACAAGTTTTCATCAACATCTTAAAAAATGCGTTTGAAGCCATGCCAAACGGAGGTCAAATCAAGATCGAGCTTATGCAGCAGCAAGAATCCGTTTTGATTCGTATCATTGATCAAGGCGATGGTATTGCCGAAGATAGAATCCAAAAGTTAGGTGAGCCTTTTTATACAACAAAAGAAAAAGGCACCGGATTAGGTCTGATGATTAGTTATAAAATTGTGCAGGCTCATCACGGAAGTATGAAAATCAGCAGTCAAAAGAATAAGGGAACGACTGTCGAAATCATGTTACCCATTTTTCCATCATCTAATTGATTTGCCTTTGAAAATGCTGAAAAAGGAAACATGCCGAGTAGCAGCCATGATGGAGTATAGAATCCTCTGTCATGGCTTTTCGCATGGTGTCCACATGTCGATAGAATTCTTTTATTTACCGGGTAGCCTATCTGGTTATAGGGAAATTCGGCTATAATGTACCGTAGATGATAAAGTTTGTGATGAGAGGGTTGCGCATGACGGAACAGACAATCAAAGAAAGAAAAATGCTTTTGCAAGAGGTTGAAGGGCTTCTGTCGTTAATCACCTTACCCATTCTGGTTGTCGATACTACTGGACAGGTCATACACGCGAATCCAGCAGCTGAACACGTATGGCAACGATCGCAAGTAGTTCTGCTTAACCAGACATTGCAAACACTCGTTGATACACCCAAGCTTCTTGCATTCGTGAAGAAAGGGAAGCCTTTGCGCGATTTTTCTGTCGAGCTCACTGATGGCAGTGGAAAGCGCCACCCGTACTTATGCCGCTTGCATCCGCTGTTTGTAGACCGCAGCGTAGCAGGCGCAATATTGCAATTTACGATTCAGGTACTGGAAAGCGATCGAGAAAAAAAACGCAGATTTGTGACGCGATATACGTTTGAAGACATTCGGGGTCATAGTCCCGCTATCATTGCATTAAAAGAACAAGCGAAGAAGATTGCCAAAAGCGATTCGACAGTACTGATCCGAGGAGAAAGCGGTACGGGAAAGGAAGTCCTCGCTCAGGCTATCCATGTCAGTAGCGATAGAAGAAACGGACCGTTTGTAGCCATCAACTGTGCGGCAATCCCGGAATCACTTTTGGAGAGTGAGTTGTTTGGGTATGAGGAAGGGGCATTTACCGGAGCCAAAAAAGGCGGGAAGCCAGGAAGGTTTGAGTTAGCACTAAACGGAACCTTATTTTTGGATGAAATTGGTGATATGCCCCATTACCTGCAAGCAAAGCTTTTGCGTGTCCTGCAGGAGCGTCGTATTGAAAGAGTTGGTGGTTCTGAAAGCATCCCGGTGGATGTTCGGTTGATCGCAGCCACACACAAAGACCTGGAATCCATGATCGCTTCTGGACAATTTCGTGAAGATTTATTTTACCGTTTACATGTAATCCCATTATTTGTACCCCCTTTGCGAAAGAGAAAAGAGGATTTGTACGATTTAATTCAATTTTATTTAAAATGGTTTGGGGATCGATTAGGCAAAGAACCGAAACGCTTCTCTACCCAAGCCATGAAATGCTTCATGGATTATCATTGGCCTGGAAATATTCGAGAATTGGAAAATACATTGGAATATATTGTGAATCTGGAAATTGGAGATCTAGTTACCATTAGCAGTTTGCCGGCATCGATACGAGAGAATCAAGGCAACGAGGAAATCCTCTCCACTCCGCAACAGCACCTCCCACCGTCCGTGCAGACTTCCAAGAATCAGGAATCTGTCCCTGAGGGGGCACTCGAACAAACAGCAGAACACCTTATCGTAGAAGCCATTCAACGCTTCGGAAAGAGTACCGAAGGAAAAAGAAAAGCAGCCGAATATCTGGGGATAAGTGTCGCTACTCTTTACAGGCGCCTTCAAAAGATGAATCGCAAAGGATAAAAGGAGATACGTTGATGACACGAAGGATTGATGATAGGGTTGTGGATGCCTTGGCTTGTGGTGCCATGTATTTGGGATCAGGTGGAGGCGGCGATACTACGTTATTGCAAATCATGGCGAAACAAGCAATCCGTGAATACGGTCCCGTTCGTCTCGTATCGCCCTTTGAGCTTTTGGACGAAGACTGGATCGTGACGGTCGCGCTCATGGGTTCGCCCGCGATCCACTACGAAAAAATGATGTCGGGACACGAAATGATTACAGCATTGCGGGAGATTGAGAGAGAAGAGGGACGCAGGGCCAAAGCGCTCACTGCCCTAGAAATTGGAGGTCTCAATGCTCTTACTCCTGTTCTTACCGCTGCGATGACTGGCTTGCCTCTTGTGGATTGTGACGGGATGGGACGAGCCTTTCCCGAGCTACAAATGACTACCTATCATGCTTTCGGAGCACAGGCGAGTCCGTTAGTCATTTGCGCCAACAATGGACATTCTGAGAAAATCATCAGTCAATCCAACTTCGAGGTTGAAAAAATAGGGCGCGTATCCATGACGAAAATGGGAGGTTCAGTAGCGACAGCCGGATTTCCTATGAAAGCGATAGTCTTACAAGAAGTCGGCATTCCCCATACCTTTTTATTATGCCAACGAATCGGGGATGGAGTCCTGGAGGCTGGGCATGATGTCAATCGCGTTTTTGCCAATTTATCTCGTGAATTGCAAAATTCGATCTACGGACGTCCCTATAAACTGATGGAAGGAAAAGTAGTAGATTTGCAGCGCTATCTGAAAGACGGTTTATTACGAGGGGAACTTCTCGTAGAAGGAACGGGATTTCATCACAGCGAACAAATCGAAGTCCTATTTCAAAGTGAATATCTCGCCGTTAAAAAAGGAGAACGACTCTTAGCTACTGTACCGGATATCATCTGTGTGCTTGATTCTGATAGCGGACTCCCCATTTTGATAGAAGAACTGGAAACGCATATGAATGTTTGGGTCATTGCCATTCCTTGCCCGATCATCGTACGACATCCGAAAATGATGGATGTGGTTGGACCATGGAATTTTGAGATTGCGGACTCTTACATTCCTGTCGAACACCTTGCTGCGGAAGAGGGGAATGGAGACAATCATGTACCGTTTAGGGATTGATGTAGACAGGGTAAATACCACCGGCGTAGCAATGGACATGCAGGGAAGGATTATAGCCATCGCCAAGGAACCTACCTCGCCCGGTCTGCTCAAAGGAATCGCCGTCATATTGCAAAAGATATTACAGCAAACTGGTAACGCACACACAGATATAGGCGAAGTGATTATTGGCACGGATTATTTTGCGAATGCGTTGCTAGAAGGGAAAAACCTTTCCAAGGTGTGTTCGATTCGGATCGGGCAGGCTAAGAGCACGATCCCACCTCTTTTTGGCGGATCAAGTCTGATCCAAAATGCGCTTAGTCTTGCCACGTATCATGTACATGGCGGGCATGAGGTAGATGGGAGTCCCGCTTTCGTGGAACCTTCCAAACAAGAAATAGAAAATTATCTATTATCCATTCGCGACCAGGGGTTTGAGGCTTTTGCGATTACCGGATCGTTCTCCCCGGTGAACCATACACATGAAAATCGCATCGCTCTGTGGATTCGCGAGATTCTCGGCGAGGATTACCCCATCACCACCTCTCATGAGCTTGGAAGTATCGGTTTTCTGGAAAGAGAAAACTCTGCTATTCTCAATGCTGCGCTGTCAAAGGTAATTATCCAGTCTCTCAAAGGATTAGGAGACGTAATGAACAAATACAGCATAGATGCAAGCATTTACTTTACGCAAAACGATGGTTCGCTTCTGTCGTACAAGTCAGTTTTGCGTCATCCGATCCGTACTTTTGGATCACGAATCTCCAATAGCTTTCGAGGGGCCTCGCTCCTGACCGGGCTAAACGACTGCGTTGTGGTAGACGTGAGCCAATCATGCGTTTGTATAGGGGCATTGGAAGGTGGATTTCCAAAAGAGAAACGCCAGAACCAAAGAATTGCGGGTATTCGCGTGAATCTCCAAATGCCGGATATTACACAGATCTCGCATAACGGGTGCTCTCATGTAGATGATGAACTGCTCAATGCTATCTATCACGCGATTCAACGATATCAACCACGTTTCGAGCCTCTACCGATCGTATTTGTTGGGGAAGAAAGCTCGCCCCTTGTAGCAGCTTTTAAGTATCCGTGGGCAGATGTGCTCCATCCAAGCGATTTCCAAAACGTCAGTGCGATTGGTACCTGTGTTGCTCCCGTTAGCGGAAGCGTGGATCGGATTTACTGGCTCGAAGATCGGAATCGGGAAGAGACGATCCACCTGGCAAAGCTGGAGGCGATCCATTCCGCCGTAGATGCCGGGGCCATACCTGATACCGTATTTGTTCAAACAGTAGAGACGATCCCACTTTCCTATATGCCAACAAAAGCACTGCGCATGAAGGTTAAGGCAATTGGCACACTTGGCAGGCCACAGTCCTCTGATAATGGGGACTAGTAAAATGATGTATGATGGAAATGACTGGATTCCGAGAGGGCGATATGTCCTTAAAGGATCCAGTTTTATTTTTTCTCACCGAAATTATCACATTATTATCAAAATGATAAAAATGGAGAAACGATGAGAAATATCGAGAGAATATACGGTTAATGGGTTTTCAACGTGCTTGCTCGATTCGATTTTAAACGATAAGAGAAACGTAATTCTCGAGAAATGGCAGTAAAACAGGCAAATCACGACCTCTTTTATACAAAAATCCCATTAAATAGTATGGCACAATCCTTGCTACTTTAAATTTTCAGATAGTAATAAATTTTCCGATTTGCTGACACCTTTTTGATGTTCGCAATAAAGGGGGGATACACAACGCAAAAACGGTTTGATCTCACCATTATGACATGAAGGAGGGCGGAGAACATGGCTGGTAATTCTAAAATGGCGGATGATTTCTCACTTAGCAGAGTACCTAAAGAGGCTCGTGTACCTATGTGGGAAATCCTTGTCATTCGAATCGGGGCTTTTACATCACTCAGTCAATTCATCTTAGGAGCATCTCTCGGATTTGGTATGACCTTTTGGGATGCAGCGTTAGCGAGCTTTTTGGGAGTTATTTTGTTGGAAGTCGTTACCTTTTTCATCGGGATTGCCGGCATGCGTGAAGGTCTGTCCACGAGTATGCTCTCCAGATGGACGGGATTTGGAAAATACGGCTCCAGCATGATCGCTTTCGTCATTGCTGTCGGAACGATTGGATGGTTTGGCGTTCAGAACTCCGTGTTTGCTAACGGGTTGAATGACGCAGTAGGCGGTGTATTAGGGTTTCCTTTGGCTGCCACGTTGACAGGAATGTTTGTAACCATCATTGTGATCTTCGGTTTCAAATGGCTAGGACTGACAGCGAAAATTGCTGTTCCTGCCTTTCTTCTCACTATGGCTTACGGGATTTACCATGTATTTGAAAGTCATTCCTTGAAGGAGTTGATTGCGTCTGCTGCACCAGGGCCAGCTCTTTCGATCGGGACGGCGGCGACAATCGTTGCTGGGAGTTTCATGGTAGGGGCCATTCTCGCCCCGGATATGACCCGCTATTGCCGAAATGGCAAGGACGTTCTGTGGTCTACCTTAATCTCCGTTGTAATCGGCGAAATTGGCATTAATCTGATTGCGGTATTAATGGCTCATGCAGTAAATAGCAGTGACGTGGTTACGATTGCGCTCCAGACGTCGGGCTGGCTCGGAGCAGCTACTGTTGTTTTTGCTACCGTGAAAATCAACGATATCAATTTATACTCGGCATCATTAGGATTTACCAATATCTTAGACAGTGTATTTGGCAAACATGTGAATCGTGGTCTCCTCACACTGATCGTTGGAATCGTGGGGACCGTACTTTCTGTGCTGGGGATTTTAGATCAGTTTGTCAACTTTCTGATTTTTCTTGGAATATGGGTACCTCCTATTGGTGGGATCATGGTTGTGGATTATTTCATCTTGAAACGAAGCAGACAAATGCTGGATGAGAGCCGAGAAAAGGGGACGTTGCCAGAATCTTGCGAAACCTGGAATCCTGTTTCACTCGTCGCTTGGGCTCTAGGTTTTGGCATCGGCTATCTGTTCGAATGGGGCATTCCATCCCTAAATTCTCTCATCGTTGCAGGAGTAGCCTACTACGTAGGGATGCGGTTGTTTGGTGAGGCTCTAGACCAAAAGTGGAAACGTGTAGAAATGGACCAGGCAGGCTAAATCTTGGATAAAAGGAGAGGGACACATTGAGACAACTAGGAAAACAAGAAATTGAAGATATCGCAGTTGGTGCCGCGTTATTGGGAACCGGAGGAGGAGGGGACCCATATATCGGAAAGTTGATGGCTCTGCAAGCATTTGAAGAATTTGGACCAATCACTCTTCTGTCTGTGGATGAAATTCCAGATGATGCACTGGTAGTAGCCTCTGGCGGAATGGGAGCTCCAACCGTACTCGTCGAGAAAATTCCTAGCGGCCATGAAGTATCCAAGGCATTCAAAGGCCTTGAAAAATATATGGGGAAAGAAGTTTTTGCGACGTACCCAATTGAAGCAGGTGGAATTAACTCCATGCTTCCATTGGCTCTGGCAGCACAACTCGGATTGCCCGTTGTGGACGTGGATGGAATGGGGCGAGCTTTTCCTGAGCTGCAGATGACTACTTTCTATCTCGACGGTATCAACGCGACGCCTATGGTTCTGGCTGATGAGAAAAATAACGTGACCATCATGGATACCATCGACAATTCATGGACAGAACGGATTGCCCGAAGTGTAACTGTTCAAAAAGGGGGATCAGCAACATGCGCGATCTACCCGATGACTGGTAAAAATTTGAAGGAAAGTGGCATTCACAACATCTTGAAGCTGGAAGAGGAGATCGGTCGTACGATTCGCCTCGCCAAAGAAACGAATGTGGACCCTGTCAAAGAAATTCTGAAGCTGACAAATGGTTTTGAATTGTTTATCGGTAAAGTGGTAGACGTCAATCGCAAGACAGAAGGTGGCTGGGCTCGAGGTACCGCAAAAATAGAAGGACTATTGGAATACAAAGGCGAGAATCTTGAACTGAGTTTCCAAAACGAGCATTTGCTTGCTAAAACAGATGATCGCCTCCTTTGTGTAACTCCTGATTTGATCGCGGTAGTGGACTCGGAAACAGGCTTGCCGATCACGACAGAAGGTCTGCGCTATGGAGCTCGCGTCGTTGTCATCGGAATGCCATGTCATCCAAAATGGCGGACGCCAAAGGGAATTGAAACAGTAGGACCACGCTATTTCCGTTATGATGTGGACTACATCCCTGTAGAAGAACTGGTAAAGAAAGGGAGCGTTGTAAAATGAGCTATCGAATCGGGATTGATGTAGGCGGCACACACACAGATGCGGTTTTATTGGACAAAGACTATCGCGTGCTCGCAAAAACGAAGACTTCGACTACCCAAGATGTCAGTTCAGGTATTTACGAAGCGATGCGTGAGGTTATTGCACAATCGGGTGTTCCCCGCGAACAAATTACGTATGCGATGCTGGGCACGACTCATTGCACCAATGCGATCGTAGAGCGAAAGCACTTGAATCAAATTGCGGTCATCCGCATCGGAGCGCCCGCTACTCTCGCGATCAAACCGTTGATCGGGGTTCCAGATGACCTCCGAGCTCATCTCGGCAAGCATGTGTACATCATCTCCGGTGGACATGAATTTGATGGCAGGGAAATCACGAAGCTGGATGAAGCAGAGCTCTATCGGATTGCAGGAGAAATCAAAGGGAAAGTAGATTCGGTTGCAGTTGCCTCCGTGTTTTCACCTGTATCGAAAGAGCACGAGCTGCGGGCTGCGGAAATATTGCATGAAGTGTTGGGAGAGGACATCCCTATTTCTCTCTCCTATGAAATCGGCAGCGTCGGTCTCTTGGAGCGGGAAAATGCAACGATTCTGAATGCAGCGATTGTCAACGTCGCAAAGACGACAGCGACTGGTTTCATTAACGCCCTAAAAGCTGAAAAGGTGGAGGCTAGAGTCTTCTTTGGTCAAAATGACGGGACGTTGATGAGTATCGAGTACGCGATGAAGTATCCGATTCTCACTATCGGCTGTGGACCTACCAACAGTATTCGCGGAGCGTCCTACTTATCAGGGCTAGCAAACGCCCTCGTAGTGGACGTAGGAGGAACCACGACCGATATCGGTGTTCTCGTGAATTCGTTTCCACGTGAATCGTCCCTTGCCGTTGAGATTGGGGGAGCACGCACGAATTTCCGCATGCCGGACCTGATTTCAATCGGATTAGGCGGAGGAACCATTGTTCGTCTCAAAGACGATGGCAGTTTTACGATTGGTCCTGACAGTGTCGGCTACCAGCTTCCACAAAAAGGGCTGGCGTTTGGCGGCGATACACTAACTACGACAGACGTTCTTATTGCGCTACGAAAGAGTGACCTTGGCGATGCAGAAAAGGTTGCTCATTTGGATCAAGGGATTTTACAGAAAGTGTACAACAGAATTGTCGAGATGGCTGAGGAAGCCATTGACAAGATGAAAACAAGTGCAGAGCCAGTACCTGTCATCTTGGTCGGCGGTGGAAGCATTTTGTTACCTTACGAATTAAAAGGCGCATCCCAAATCATTCGCCCTGAAAATTTTGGTGTAGCCAATGCAATTGGAGCAGCCATTTCTCAAATCAGCGGACAGATCGATCGTGTATTTTCGCTTGATGAGATGGGACGTGAGAAAACGCTGGAATTGGCAAAAAGCATTGCAGTGGAAGAAGCGATTGCAGCGGGAGCAGAGCCCTCTACCGTTGAAATCGTTGAATTCGAAGATATCCCGCTTTCTTATCTTGGCAATGCAACACGTATCCGGGTGAAAGCCGCAGGGACGCTGGCATCCGCCGATGCTTCAGTCGCACGAGAGCAAGTAAGCAATCCGTAATCCGGCGAAAAGGAATGACCTTATCGTCATCATGCCAGAAGCGCAGACAAAATGTATCGGTCACCTTGGGAGAGGCTTCTGAACCTAAATTACTTGTGAAAGAGGGAATTTGGATGAAAATCAGAGTCTTATTACCGATCGTTGTAGACATTTTTAATGAAGAAGTGAAACAGGAATTCAAGAACTATTTTCCTGATTCGACCGAGATTGAAGTATGTCATCTGGACTACGGTCCTGCTTCCGTAGAAGGCGAGTACGACGAAGCGTTATGCGTTCCCAACATGCTTGAAAAGGCAATTCAAGCTGAGAAAGACGGTTGCGACGGGGTTATTAGCTTATGTGGGGCAGATCCAGCAGTAAAGCCCGCACGTGAAGTCTTGAATATCCCAATTGTTGGTGCGGGCGAAGCGTCCATGCTTTACGCCAGCCTGTTAGCGAAATCCTTTTCAATCGTTACGGTTCTTCCGAATGTTGTACCAATGGTTGAGAATGTGAGTAAAACGCTAGGCGTCAGCTCAAAATTGAACTCCATCCGCTATGTGAATATACCTGTTTTAGAATTGGTCGATAAAGAAAAAATGGAAAGCTCCTTGTTGGAAGAAATGGTGCTGGCCATCGAAAAAGATAAAGCTCACGCGCTGATCCTTGGGTGCACAGGAATGATGGGAGTGGCCTCAGCGCTTCAGGAAAAGCTGAAAGAGCGTGGCTATGACGTTCCCGTGATCGACCCATCCTTTGCTGCAGCGAAACTTTTAGACAGCCTGATTTCCATGAACATCAAACAAAGCCGCTTGACCTACATGACTCCCACGAAAAAATTGTACAAACAACGAGAGCGGTAAGGAAATGCTTGTAATCTTAAAGTGTGCGCGTAGAGTTCTGAACCAAAATAACTTTTGAAAGAGGGTATTTGGATGAAAATCAGAGTCTTGTTACCTACCGTTGTTGACGTTTTTGTGGAAGAAACCATACAGGAATTCAAGCACTACATTACGGATTCGGTTGAGGTCGAGGTGTGCAATCTGGACTACGGTCCTGCATCTGTGGAAGGCGAATACGATGAGGCACTCGCTGTACCGAACCTGTTGGAAAAGGCAATCGAAGGGGAAAAAAACGGCTGCGATGGGGTTATCAGCCTGTGCTTTGGAGATCCAGGAGTAAAGCCAGCTCGTGAGGTGTTGAATATTCCGGTTGTAGGTGCTGGGGAAGCGTCCATGCTCTATGCAAGCCTGTTAGCAAAGTCATTTTCTGTAATCACTGTTCTGCCGAATGTCGTACCGATGATTGAAAATATTAGTACAACGCTCGGGCTCCGTTCCAAATTAGCCTCTGTCAGGTATGTGAATATCCCTGTTTTGGAACTGGTCGACAAAAAGAAGATGGAAGAAGCCTTGTTCGAAGAAATGATACTGGCGATCGAGCAAGATCAAGCGCATGCCTTGATTTTAGGTTGCACCGGTATGTTAGGGGTAGCAACCAGTCTCCAGGAAAGTCTAAAAGAGCGCGGATACGATGTTCCGGTGATTGATCCGTCTTTTGCTGCATTGAAAATGACAGAAGGCTTGATTGCTATGAACGTAAAGCAAAGCGGCTTGACCTACATGACCCCTACCAAAAAGTTGTACAAATAAGGGGGAAGACAGCGTGGACATGATTGAATCTTCAAAAGGGCCATCTCCGAAACAGGAAATCACGACGGGATTTTGTTTCTTCAAAGGTCAGATCATGCAGCTTGAGGATGCAAACATCAATATTTCAACGCATGCCCAGATATTTTGGAAGGGATAACGCGTCGAGCCATTATGCAGGTAGCAGACGATTTAGGAATCTTGCACGAAATTCGCCAGATTGATCGAACTGAGTTGTATATTTGTGACGAAATGTTTCTGGCAGGAACAGGAGCGCAAATTGCTGCTATTACCTCTGTAGATCGACGGAAGGTCGGGAACGGATCACTTGGTCCGATTACCAAACAGTTGCAAGAGCGCTATTACCGTGCTGTTCGTGGAATGGATGCAGGCTATATGGATTGGGTCACTCCTGTTTACCAGAAATAATGGAATCTAGCCGACGAATATTTGCCTATACTTTTTTCATGGCGGGGAACGTAAAGTGTCTCCGCCCTCTTTGTCACGCGTGCTTTTGGGTAAGAGCCGATAGAGACGCTAACAGCCAATCAATAAAACAGACTAAATGGGGGTCATTTTCATGAGAAAGAGACAGTGGAAAAGTGTCAGTATAATGCTGCTTACTAGTTTGACCATGCTGTTTAGCGGTTGTGCTGGTCAGCAGGCGAGCAGTTCTACAACACAGGTTGAGGGTGAAGGCTTATCTATCGATGCTGCCGTCGAGAGACTGGAGATCAATCAATTGGAGATTTCATGGAAAGCAGATGACAAACTAGGGGAAATCAAAATTTACTGGAGCAATTCCCCTGAAAACATCGAACAAGAAGGAAAGCTTCTCACGACGATTTCCTCGGGCTCTACTATTACCGTTGATGATCCAAGTCCAAATGCCAGACCTTATTTTCGAATTATTGCGAACGATGGTCTTGCCACAACCATAGCAGAACGTCGGGTCCCATTGAGAGGTGCCTATAATTTTCGGGATCTCGGCGGCTATCGAACAGAGGATGGGAGAGCTGTAAAATGGGGGCAGCTGTTCCGATCCGAAGCACTGAATACGATTACGGATGAGGATATCTCATACCTGCAAAATTCCGGTCTGAAACTGGTTTGTGACTATCGGACTGATTATGAAGTACAGCCGAAACCAGACCGAGCGATTGAAGGGGTTCGCAATGATAACATCCCCGTCTTCAAGGAAGTTCCGAAAGAACTGGACACTGCTCCGATATTCGAATCTGGAAATTTGGGACCATTGGGGAAACCTGGTGAATACATGAAGATCGTAAACATTGCATACGTCACAAACAACGATGCCTTTTCCAAACTTTTGGAGCTAGCCCAAATGCCGGAAAACCTCCCACTCGTACAACACTGCACCGCTGGGAAAGATCGGACTGGCTTTGGCTCCGCCATGATCCTGCTTGCCCTCGGCGTGCCTGAGAAAACGGTTCTGGCAGACTACATGCTTTCCAAAACGTATGCAAAAGAAGTGAACGAAAAATTAATCGCAAGTATCAAACCAAAAATGAAAGACCAAAACAGCTTAGATATTGCCGCCGCTATTTTTGACGTCAGAGAGGAGTATTTACAAGCAGCCCTTGATGAGATCAAGCTAAAATATGGGTCCATACCCCAATATTTAGAACAAGAACTCGGTTTGACGAAGGAAAAGCAGAAAAAATTGCAAGACCTGCTTCTTGAGTAGTAACAACTAGAGAATAAGACGAAAGAACGGACTGGTTATGAATGCAATCTCGTTCCGATCGTACGGGTATCCTATGACCCGTCAAGCATTCAAAAAGCATTGGACCGTGGTGCCAAAGGGATTCAAGTTCCTATGGTAAACACAGGGTATAAACAAGAAGGGGTGGAGCATCCAGAGGTGCAGAAAGCAATCAATCAATTTTATGAAGTAGCCCGCCAAAAAAATGTTCCACTTGGTACGATAGCAAGTAGTGCTAGTGGAGTTCGTCAGGAACTGCAAAAAGGAACTGCGTTCATTCCCGTAGTAACTACTGCTGTTTTCATGTCTGCCTTCTCGGAAATCGTATCAGCAGGCGGTGAGATTGATTTTACCAAATAAGCGGTAGCGATGTGTTCAGCCTCGAATAAAAAAATTCGGGGCTTTTATTTGTGCCCTTTCCTATTCGCAAAGATGAAAATAAGAATGTTGTATGTACGGTACAGCTGTTTAGTAGGAAAGAAAACAAACTACTGGTAGAATAACAATAGAGTATGAAAAAGATTGGAGCCATTGTGATATGTATAGTTCGCTAGAAGAATGCATAATCGACCTTGAAAAGCACGGGCACTTAGTCCGGATTCATGAAGAAGTAGATCCTTATCTGGAAATGGCCGCGATTCATTTGAAAGTATATGAAGCTGGCGGTCCCGCCTTGTTATTTGAAAATGTAAAAGGTTCGAAGTTTCGTGCGGTATCCAACCTTTTTGGCACAATAGAACGCAGTAAATTCATTTTCCGAAGCACGTGGCAAGCCGCCCAAAACGTAATCGCTCTGCGCAATGATCCGATCAAAGCGTTAAAGAATCCCTTTAAAAATTTCGAAAAAGGCCTGGCAGCCTTAAAAGCGCTGCCATTGAAAACGTCCGGAAGTCTGCCGGTTACGGCGCAAGAAATTCAAATTTCGGACCTTCCCCTGATTCAAAGCTGGCCAATGGATGGCGGAGCATTTGTCACCTTGCCGCAAATTTATTCAGAAGATCCGGACAAACCTGGAATCATGAATTCCAATTTAGGCATGTACCGTGTTCAACTGAATGGCAATGAGTATGATCTGAATAAAGAGATCGGCTTGCATTATCAGATTCATCGCGGTATCGGTGTTCATCAAGACAAAGCGAACAAGCTCGGAGCCCCTTTAAAAGTAAGCTGTTTTGTGGGAGGTCCACCGGCACATACGTTGTCAGCGGTGATGCCATTGCCTGAAGGGTTGAGTGAAATTACCTTTGCAGGCTTGCTTGCAGGACGTCGTTTTCACTACAGCTACCTCGATGGCTTCTGCATTAGC
Organism: Brevibacillus sp. NRS-1366; assembly: GCF_050467985.1. NCBI lineage: Bacteria > Bacillati > Bacillota > Bacilli > Caryophanales > Paenibacillaceae > Brevibacillus > Brevibacillus sp. NRS-1366. Next base: position 525,671 of record NZ_JBITPN010000017.1, read on the forward strand.
AATGATGCGGATTTCGTGATTACCGGTGAAATTCATCCTGGGGATACGAAGCCGGAGGGACCTTTTGGTGATCATTTGGGGTATTACAGCCTCATCCATCCGTTCCCAGTGATGAAGGTACACAAAGTATACGCCAAGCCGAATGCGATTTGGCCGTTTACCGTGGTGGGCCGTCCGCCGCAAGAAGATACCTCGTTTGGCCAGCTCATTCACGAACTGACAGGGGATGCGATCAAGCAAGAAATCCCTGGCGTGAAAGAAGTTCATGCTATAGATGCAGCTGGTGTGCATCCGCTTCTTTTTGCGATTGGAAGCGAGCGCTATACACCATATCAACAAGTAAAACAACCGACAGAAATACTTACGATTGCCAATCGAATGTTAGGCACTGGACAACTAAGCTTGGCCAAATATTTATTCATTACGGCCGAAGAGGACCGTCCATTAACAACGCATGATGAAGTTGATTTCATGACGTATATTCTCGAGCGAATGGATCTGAATCGAGACGTCCATTTTTATACCAATACGACCATTGATACACTGGACTATTCCGGTACCGGATTAAACAGCGGCAGTAAAGTTGTGTTTGCCGCCTATGGAGATCCGAAGAGGGAGCTGTGCAAAGAGGTACCTGATGCATTGAAAGAACTCCGAGAGTTCGAAAATGCCAGGCTGATCATGCCAGGTGTAGTCGCGATCCAGGGTCCTGCATTTAGCGACTACGCGAAAGCACAGCAGGAACTACAGGATTTTAGTGACGCCCTAAAAGCAAAGGGTCCGATCCCGTCTTGTCCAATGATCGTCTTATGTGACGACAGCACATTTTTGAGTGAACGCCTCAATAATTTCCTATGGGCTACCTTCACACGGAGCAATCCTTCCCATGACATTTATGGCGTGAATAGCTATTACGAACATAAGCACTGGGCATGTGACAACCTGATCATTGATGCCCGAGTTAAGCCACATCAAGCACCGCCATTAATAGCAGACCCGATGGTGGAGAAAAATATCGAGCGCCTCTTTGCCAAAGGTGCCAGCTTAGGTGGAATCCTGTAATAGCGAGCGAGGATACACAAAACAACGGTTCTTTCACAGACCGTTGTTTTGTTAACCTCAAATCATACGTAATGATTCAATAAATGACAGGTTAATCGGGGCACTTCCAAATGATACAGAATCTTTAAAATACATAACGGGGAATCTGGGAATTTGGCGATTGGGCACCCGGATATTTGACTTATGAAAGGGAGGGAGATTTGTGACTTTTTCGGATTTTGAAATGGTAGTTCAGCCAGAAGCGGTCGTAGGCGGCCACGTCAATAATGTGAAATATTTGGAGTTTTTAGAGGCAGCACGTAAATCTTGGTATGAATACTTTACGAGCCTGGGATTCGTTTCGTTCATGGCTCACTTGCGTGTGAATTATAAAAAAGAGGGGTTTCTACATGATCGCCTCCGTATATATACCGTGCTGCATCATGTCGGAAATACAAGCTTCATCCTAAAACAGACGATTAACAACCAACGCAGCGAAGTAGTGTTGGAGGCAGAAGCTACATTTGTGTCGATAGATGTGGAGACAGGAATGAAAATTCGCGTGCCAGATGAATTACGCGCACATCAGACTGCGCAGGACAATTGCTAGTCGAGTCCATTTCGCACGATGCTCATCATATCCGTACGATATTCGAAGGTCATTGGAATGCTGTGTTTCTAGAGACCAGGCTCGGCTAGCTTTTTTATTTTGCGGTACACGGTACTGCGCCCGATCCCTAGATTACGGGCCGTTTGCGAGACGTTTCCGCCTGTTTTTTTCAGCATCTCAATAATGGCATTATTTTCGATCTCTTGCAGTGCGGACTCAGCTTCTTTCCCCTGTTGAAAGCCTGCGAGAATGTACGGAGGAAAGCAGTTGAAATCCACGACTCCTCCCTCAGATAAAAAGGCTGCTTCGCGTAATGCCGCGACTGCTTGTCTAACGTTACCTGGCCAGGGATAGCTCTCGATTAAATGCTCAGCGGACGCTGTAAGTGAGAGTGGACCCTGGTTTAATTCTGTTTCGATGCCCTTAAGTAACAGCCGTGCCAACACTAACCTGTCTGAGCGCTCGCGTAGGGGAGGAAGTGTGATATGTACGCCTTGCAAGCGGTAAAACAAATCAGCTCGAAAGCTGCCTTCTTGCACTTTTTTCCACAAATCAGTATGAGTCGCTGTGATGATTCGTACATCTACGCGAGTAGACTTCGTTCCTCCAATTCGGGTAACGCTCAAATCCTGCAAGACACGCAACAAAGCTACTTGCATTTCAGCGGGCATTTCCGCAATTTCGTCAAGAAATAGCGTTCCTTCGTGAGCTTGTTCGAGTTTTCCTGGCTGTCCCGTCTGTTTTGCCCCGGTAAAAGCTCCCGCCTCATATCCGAAAAGTTCACTTTCCAATAAGCTTTTGGGGATGGCTCCGCAGTTGATCGCAACAAAAGGCTTGCTTGCTCGCGTGCTAGCCAGGTGAATGGCTTGGCTGACGATATCTTTGCCTGTTCCGCTTTCACCTGTGAGCATGATGGTGTAATCAGTCGCAGCCGCCCGCTTGGCTAGACGGATTGCATTCTGGAATTGTTCGTCCTTTCCATAGATGTCATCAAATGAATAGAGGATAGCCCCATCCACTCTTGATTGTCTTGTTTTTGGCTTTGTACGTGGGGGTGTTGAAGTGAACGAGGGACGTGTATCAAACAATACGGATGCTAGCCAACTGCCATATTCGCCCTGTCGACTGTGGAGGCGAATGGTATCAGCCCCTGCAGCTCCAACCGGTCTGTGAAGCAGGGGCTCTATATCCGTAAGCAGATCGCTTAGGTGAATGTTCCCCAGAAGCTGCTTGTCCAATTTCATAAGCATCTGTGCCTCGCGGTTGCCTCCCATGACAACACCGTCATGATTTACTGCTAATAGCGCGCGGTGCTTTCCATTTTGTTCCGGAGAAAGAGAAACGACCAATTGACGATCGGGCCGATGGACGAGCAGCCAGTCTTCGATTTTACGAGCCATCGCATCAACCATGCCTAAGAGGGATGGATGGTACCGTTCGGAGTGTCCGCTTAAATCTAGGACAGCAAGTAATTCGCCGTACGGATCGAAAATGGGGGATGCGGCACAGTACAGCATGTGGTTCGCCTCTAGGTAATGTTCCTTCCCTACCACGGCAAGAGGCTTTTTTTCAACGATAACGGTACCAGCAGAATTGGTACCCCGCACTTGCTCAGACCAACAAGCTCCACGGTGCACTTGAATCTTTTCCGTATCTTTCAAGAAGGAGGGATCACCCTTACTTTCCAGGATATAACCGGATGTATCGCAGATGACTACAATCGAGTACGAAGTTTTGAGCCAGTGGGCCAAATGTTCCATTGTCGGATTGATTTCTCTTAGTAACTCTTCTTTTTGTTCTCGGTACTGCCTGAACTGAGCTTCTTCCAGGATGGCATCTTTGGCTATTAAGGCGCTTACTCCATTCATTCGGCTGCGTTCCCATGATTTTTTCAATAGTGCACTAGCGGGCTCCAGCAAGCGTTTCACCCCTCGGTATAAAAATCGGAATATTCTAATAGTATAGTACCACATTTTTACTTTAAATGAGTAAGTGTACCTGGTGAGTTGGAGCACATGTGTCATTTTGAAGCAGTATCAAAAAGCAAATCCGTGTATTTGTAAGCGTTTTCTCGTTGGCATCATTCATGCAAATATCATTCGTTGAAAACACATCAAAATGGAACAGGAGGAAAGCAGATGGCAGAGACGGTAAGAGTCGCATTGGATCCTCGTGTGGAAGCATTTTTGGCGAGCGGTCCCAAGAAATTGTTCATTGGTGGGGATTTTGTAGAATCCCTTTCCGGTAAAATGTTTGATACGATCGACCCAGCTACTGGAGAGACTATTACATCCGTGTATGAGGCAGATGCGGCCGATGTAGACCGCGCGGTTGAGGCAGCGGAACGGGCCTTTACTGGCGCCTGGGCAAAAGTAACGCCCAGCGAGCGTGGCCGCATGCTTTGGAAGCTAGCTGATCTCATGGAAGAACATGCTGAGGCACTTGCACAACTAGAAACGATTGATAACGGTAAACCAGTCAGTCATGCGCGTGTCGCTGATGTACCTCTTGCCATCGATCATTTCCGCTATTATGCAGGATGGTCGACGAAATTGTCCGGTGAAGTCATCAACAATTCGGCTGGCACAAATATGCTGACGTACACACGGCGCGAGCCTATTGGCGTAGTCGGACAGATCATCCCATGGAATTTCCCTCTCTTGCTTGCGGCATGGAAACTAGGTGCTGCACTGGCTACAGGCAACGCGGTCATTTTAAAAAGCGCGGAGCAAACTCCGCTTTCGGCCATCTATCTGGCTGAGTTAATTCAGCAGGCTGGTTTCCCAGAAGGCGTGGTCAATATTATCACAGGATACGGTCCTACTGCTGGTGCTGCTATTACCAATCATCCGCGGATTCGCAAAGTGGCGTTTACCGGCTCGACAGAAGTTGGGAAGTTGATCATGCAGCAAGCGGCTGGCAACCTAAAGCGCGTTTCACTAGAGTTGGGCGGCAAATCTCCGAATATCATTTTCCCTGACGCGGATTTTTCCAAGGCGATCCCCGGCGCTCTGATGGGCATTTTCTTTAACCAAGGTCAAGTGTGCTGCGCCGGTTCACGATTGTTTGTACATAAAAAAGTGTACGACAACGTGCTGGCAGACATGACCAGCTACGCATCCAAAATGAAACAGGGGCCTGGCCTGGATGAGTCAACTGAAATCGGGCCGCTCGTATCAAATGAGCAATTTGCGCGCGTCTCTGGTTATTTGACGAAAGGACTTGAAGAGGGGGCGACTCCACTGACAGGCGGGGCGCCACTAGACAGTACAGGCTATTTTATCCCGCCAACTATCTTTGCCGATGTGAATGACCAGATGACAATTGCTAGAGAAGAAATTTTTGGTCCTGTTGTTGCGGCGATGCCATTTGACGATGAAGCGCAAATCGCGGATGTCATCCGCCGGGCAAACGATACAGAATACGGACTTGCTGCTGGAGTATGGACGACGGATATACGAAAGGCGCATAAGGTTGCTCATGCGCTGGAAGCCGGGACCGTTTGGGTGAACTGCTACAATGCGTTGGATGCTGCCGTGCCATTCGGTGGATACAAGCAGTCCGGATACGGCCGTGAGATGGGTTCCTATGCATTGGATTTATACACGCAGGTGAAATCGGTTTGGATCAACCTTGAGTAAATGCACATGTCAAATTCCATTATTAAGAGGGGGATTTTCATATGAGAGCAGCGCAAATCGTAGAACAAAGGATGCCGCTTCGAATCGGTGAGGTACCAGACCCGACGCCAGGACCTAAAGATGTGATTGTCCGGGTAGAGGCGTGCGGAGTGTGTCGAAGTGACTGGCATGCGTGGATGGGAGATTGGGCTTGGATCGGACTCAGCCCGCAGCTTCCTATCATTCCGGGACATGAACTTGGAGGTGTGATTGAGGTAGTCGGCAAGGAAGTGAAGAACTTCAGACCGGGAGACCGCGTGACGACACCGTTTCATGAGGGCTGCACACATTGCCCGAATTGTATGAGCGGTCACTCCAACCGCTGCGATAATTTGCAGATCTTTGGCTTTAGCTACGATGGCGCTTATGCGGAGTATGTCCGTGTACCAAACGGAGATTTTAATCTGATCCGTCTGCCGGATGAGGTAGATACACTGACAGCAGCAGCGATCGGTTGCCGCTATATGACCGGCTATCACGGAGTTGTGCGTGGAAACGTACAGCCGGGAAATTGGCTCGCCATTCACGGTGCAGGGGGCGTAGGGTTGTCAGCTGTGCAGGTCGGCAATGCTGTCGGTGCCATGGTGATCGCGGTTGACGTGGATGACGCCAAACTGGCAAAAGCAAAGGAAGAAGGGGCAGTCGCTGTCATCAATGCTCGGAAAGAAAACGTCGTCGAAGCCATTAAGGAAATTACAAAGGGCGGTGCTCATGCCTCCATTGATGCACTGGGAATTCGTGATACGATTCTTAATTCGGTTCTGTGCCTGCGAAAAGGAGGGCGGCATGTACAAATCGGTCTGACAACAAAAGAAGAAGGAGGTATGGTTGGGCTGCCCATAGACGCGATAACTGCGATGGAGCTAGAAATTGTGGGTAGCATCGGCAATCCGCACTCAGAGTATGGTGGGCTGCTCGCGCTGATCGCGCAGGGTAAACTGAACCCGAAATCACTTGTATCAAAAGAGGTTGCTCTCGACGACGTATCCGGAATTCTCGATGACATGACCAACTTTAAAACGTTCGGGTTTAATGTCATTACGAAGTTTCGATAGGAAAAGGGAACAGCTGAGAAAAGTATAAAGCTGAAGACAGATCACATAGAAAAGAAGGCAGCAGTAGTCTTGGACGCTAGAAAAGAGTCCGAGTCTGCCGCTGCCTTTATTCAATCCATTACTTTTTCAGTATACCTAAATATTCAGTCCACGGCCCCACGTCGGTACTGTATCTTTTAGCCATTACCCGGACGATTTGTGCCATGTGTGTCAAATCATGAACAACCCACGTAGAAATTAATTCTCTTGCTTTTACAACACCAAAGGCAGGGTGTATACCCGTCCATTCAAGATGCAGCTTGGGATCAATCAGACTTTTTAGCTTGGTTATATTTGTCGCTCTGATGGTTTTAAATTCAAGCAGCTTTTGTTCCAACGTTTTTTCTGACTTTTCCTGCAAGTGAGCATAACGATCAAAAGGGGGGAATGGTTTAGTTTCACCGTCCCGCAGAATCATCTCTAAACGTGGTATCCAATTCGTATGCTCTCACTCGATGAGGTGTTCAATCACTTCTGTAACATTCCAGGTGCCTTCCCCTTCCTTACATTGCAGCCATTTATCAGATAGGCCGGATAAAAAATACTCCATTGTTTGCGGTGTACGTTCCAAAACCTCAATGGCTTCTTCCAACTGAAAATTCATAGTACTGATGCTCCTTTCTACGATTAAAATCCTGAAACCTTCTTTAATTATTCATATTAAATCATAGACAGCCTATGTCCAGAATTTTTCCAACTCATGGCTCAGAAACTAAAAGCGAGTTGGAGTAGGGGACGCATCTGCCCTCGTAAGAGTTACAGTGGATCGAATGTAAATCAGCTGTATATATCCATTTTGAATCTTTTGACCAGCCTATAAATCTGACATTTTCATGCAAAAACAATTTTGGCTCGCCATAGCTGACATCAGGGAAGTAACGGCCTTTTTCTCCGTTCTGATAATGAAGTCGGGAATACGTATCTTGAGCATTTGACCCATATAGGAATTCATCTGCAACAAATGAATGGCCAGTTGGTGACCACTTCACGTTATCCAGAGAACCTTGATAGATACTATCCGTATATTTTCCTACCAATGTTGTTTTCCCATTATCTAATTTTTTTAGATAATCGCCTGTTTGATTTGATTCATACGCATACTGCAAGTCAGCGGAGTAGGATGGAAGATCTGTTCGCTTATGCACAAATTTCAGTCCTGTAGGCAAATCTAGCTCTTTGATGGATGTCCCGGCTATATAAAACACTTTTTTCGAGTTAGGGAACCACTGAAAATAGCGCGAGAAGCGATTTTTTTCATCCGTAGAAGAAAAACGGTCATTCACCTTCATTTTACCAGTAGGCAGATGCTGTAAGTACAGCAGAGTTTCTTGTTTGGAAACACTCAAATCTTTCTTGAAAAAAACCATATATGTTTCATCTGGCGATACGGCGTAATCGATGATGGGATCATTCTTACTGGCCGCTACAAGCATTCTACTCTGATACGTGACGGGATCAAAGCTGATGAGATTGCCTGCTTCTTGTAACAACAGTTTGTCGCTTTTCGGATACCACTTTCCCTTGCCTCCGTTCAGTGGAAGCAGTTTTTTTGTTTTCAGGTTATAAAGAAAAGAAGTGGTTGCATCGTTTTTGGTTGCACCAATTCGCTCGAGGTAAATAAATGAGGTGCCTGGGGACATGGCAGCAAAATGAAACGGAGGCAGCTTGGCAACGAGCTCTTGTTTCAATCGGTCAGTATGATACCGATAAATGAGGGTGGGTTCATTTTTACTCTCAGCATACATGGTCGTCTGAAATATACTGGCTATCACAAATGCAAGGAAGTTTACGAGAACGAGACGTTTATACATAGAGACCTCCATCGTGTTCGCTGATTCATATGTATTAGACGCCTAGATAGGGAAAAAGTTCCATTCGCTATCGATTAAAAAATAAATCAAGGGAAAGAATTGGTCAGAGCCAAGCTTTCTATGAAAGAGGCTTGTCTCCAAATTCCTTTATTTTACAAAAACTCGGTGGTAAGATTAGAAAAAAGCCACACATAAATAAACGCCGTCAAGCAATGTTCTCTACTCTAAAACCAATATGGGAACGCACTCCGTATTTCGTCCAATCAGGCTATACTAGGACATCCTGAAGTCAGAATTGGAGCAATTGCTGGGTTCGGAGGAACGACGAGACTTCCGAGATTAATAGGTAAAGGGCGTGCTGCCGAACTGTTGCTTACCGGAAATGTGATCGGTGCAGAAGAAGCTTATAGAATCGGACTAGTTAACAGGATTGTTGCCCCTGATAAATTGCTTGTTGAGGCAGAAGCTATTGTCCAGGAAATTCTTTGTCAGGCTCCGATATCTGTTAAATTGACCTGGGAGGCCATTCATCGAGGGAGCAATCTCACGTTAGAAGAGTCAGCTCTCCTAGGTGCAGACTACTTCGGACTTGTTGCCTCCACAGATGACTTCAGAGAAGGAACGAAATCATTTGTAGAAAAGACGAAGCCATCATTTACAGGAAGGTAGTCTACCAGGTTTATCTTCCGTTTTCTGTAGGGTTTGCCTGTTTGTGCAGATAACATTATTTGACAATTTATAAAGGTTACTCTTATAGTTAGGAGGAAAAACACATAGGATCGAGGGAAAATTGTTTTGGGAAAAATGCTCATATTCTCTATTTTGTGGTGGCTGACAGGCAGTCCTTTTGCCGCTCTGATTATCATTCTACTTCTGTTATACGTTCTGGATCTTCGCTTTGTCCGATTGCTCCCTGACATTACCAGACCCTTGCGGAGATGGAGGCGTATATCCACTCTGAAGAACCAGCTTCACCTAAATCCGCATGATACCTCCGCTAAACTGGAGATGGCCCGTTTACTAATGGAGAAAAGGCAATATGCGGAGGCTTTGTCCTTTTTGGAGGGAATTTCCTCATTGATGCAGGACTCGCCGGAATATTTGTGCGACAAAGGCATCTGTCTCTTAAAGCTGAATCGAATGGAAGATGGCGTGCATTTGATCGAACAGGCTTTGAGAGAAAATCCAAGGGTCAAATATGGAGAGCCTTACCTCAGACTGGGAGAGGCATATGCCAAACATCATCAAATGGAAAAGGCCATGGCAAGTCTGGAAGAGCTGGCCAAGACACACATGTCGTCATGCGAGGTTTACTACAAACTCGGTGAACTGTATAGCAAGCTACACCAAAAAGAGAAAGCCAAGCAGTCCTATCTGGAAGCAGTTGAAGTCTATCGTGGATTGCCTTCGTACAAACGACGCACGGAACGACGGTGGGCCTTGATGGCGTGGTTGAAAAAATAAGACCTGTGATGTGTTAGTTTATAGATATTCTTGGTTTTACAGCTGATTCGATGATATAATGAAGCTGCAGCGGATCATTGATGTAGGGTAATGATATTTGCCAGTTACATCCTGATCTCCTCGTTTTTTTATGGCGGGATAGATAACGGGTATCATAGGATGCTTAGTCATTACCCCACCATAAAACGGTTTGTGCTTATTTTTTTATGCACAAGTTGTTTTATGGTGGGGTTTTATTTTTACTACGGGAGGTACTTGCAGATGAAGCAAGTGAATTTTGTATTAAATGGAACGAAGCACGAGACAAATGAAGGTACGCACATCCTTGAATATCTTCTTCAGCAGGAGATCGAACATCCGCATATTTGCTACTCTTCTGAATTAGGCCCGATACAGACATGTGACACGTGTATGTGTGAAATTGATGGAAAGATCATGCGAGCCTGTTCGACGCAAATCGAAGACGGAATGCAGATCCTTACTTCTTCGGAATTGGCAAAAAAGGCACAGAGGGAAGCGATGGATCGCATTCTCGAAAACCACATGCTCTATTGTACAGTCTGTGACAATAACAACGGAAACTGCCGCGTGCATAATGCGGTAGAGTTGCTGGAGGTAGAGCATCAAACACGCCCGTACCGTGAAAAAGGCTATGAGGTAGATATGTCTCATCCCTTTTATCGCTATGATCCGAATCAATGTATTCTATGTGGGCGATGTACAGAGGTTTGCCAGGATTGGCAGGTCAATGAAACGCTCACCATTGATTGGGAACGGGAAATTCCGCGCGTGATCTGGGACGATAATAAATCCATTAATGAATCATCCTGTGTGTCTTGCGGTCAATGTGTAACCGTCTGTCCGTGCAATGCGCTGATGGAAAAATCCATGCTGGGTGAAGCCGGTTTTATGAGCGGTATGGAAAATGACCTGCTGAATCCGATGATTGATCTGATCAAAAAGGTAGAACCCAGCTACAGCAGCATTTTGGCGATTTCAGAAGTGGAAGCAGCCATGCGTGAATCGCGAACCAAGAAGACGAAAACAGTATGCACATTTTGCGGGGTAGGCTGCTCATTTGAAGTTTGGACAAAGGATAGGAAAATTTTGAAAGTGGAACCTTCGCCAGATGCGCCTGTGAATGGAATTTCGACGTGTGTGAAGGGGAAATTCGGGTGGGATTTCGTCAATAGCGAGGAACGGTTAACGAAACCGCTCATTCGCCGTGGAGACGAATTCGTAGAAGCCTCATGGGAAGAGGCATTGAGCATCGTTGCGAATAGACTTAGCTCCATCAAAGAAACTCATGGGGCAGATGCGTTGGGGTTCATTTCTTCTTCCAAGTTTACGAATGAAGAAAACTACCTGATGCAAAAAATGGCTCGTCAAATTTTTGGGACCAATAATGTTGATAACTGCTCGCGATATTGTCAGTCCCCGGCATCTTGGGGCCTACAGCACACGGGAGGTATTGGCGGCGATTCTGGTACGATTCAAGATATTGCAAAAGCCGGACTTGTCATCTTGATGGGATGTGCACCTGCCGAAGCACATCCGGTACTCGCAACAAGAATCAAGCGAGCGAAGAAATTAAATGGGCAGAAGCTCATTACGGTTGACCTTCGTCAACATGAAATGGCTGAACGTGCGGATTTGTTCATTCGTCCAAAGCAAGGAACCGATTTTGTGTGGCTATCCGCGGTCACGAAGTATATGATTGATCAAAACTGGCACAATCCGGCATTCATAGAGGAACATGTGAATTATTATCCGGAATATCTGCAGTTGCTTCAAAAATATACGTTGGAATTTGCTGAACAAGAGACCGGCATCTCAAAAGAAACGTTGATCGAAGTGGCAAAAATGATTCACGATGCAGATGGTACTGCGGTTTGCTGGGGGATGGGTGTCACACAAAACGTGGCCGGCTCTTATACCTCTACAGCCATTGCGAATTTGCTCCTCGTCACTGGGAACTTTATGCGCCCAGGTGCAGGTGCGTTCCCACTGCGTGGGCATAACAACGTTCAGGGTGCCGCTGACATGGGAACCATGCCGAATATTTTCCCGGGTTACCAGCCGGTTGCAAACGATGAGATTCGGGCTAAATTTGAAGCAGCTTATGGTGTGAAAATCCCTGGTAAACCTGGTTTGGACAATATTGAAATGCTGCATGCAGTGGAGCGAGGCGAGCTTGTGGCGATGTATATAGCAGGTGAAGACATGGCATGGGTAGATGCGGACTCCAATCATACACAAGACATGCTTGCGAAGCTTGATTTCCTCGTCGTACAAGATGTCTTTTTCAGCAAAACGGCTCAATTCGCCGATGTCATTTTGCCAGCGGTCCCATCTCTCGAAAAAGACGGTACATTTACAAATACAGAACGCCGTGTGCAACGACTTTATCAAGCGCTTGACCCCGTAGGCGATAGTAAGCCCGACTGGTGGATTTTCAGCCAACTCGCTAAAAAGTTGGGATTTGATTGGAATTACAGTCATCCAAGTGAAATCTTCTCAGAGATGTCTTCGCTCACACCGTTTTTCTCGCAATGCAATTATGAAGTATTAGAAGGTTGGAACAGCTTCCATTGGGGCTCGCCAGATGGCTCCAACACACCGGTTCTGCATACAAAGGGATTCAATTTCCCTGATAAAAAAGCACGTTTGGCGCTGTTTGATTATATACCACCAGCGAAATTCCCCGAAGAGTTTGATCTGACACTGGATAACGGGCGTTTGCTGGAGCAATTCCATGAAGGAAATCTCACAAATAAATCCGAGGGCATCCAGTACAAGCTTCCTGAAGTTTTTGTGGAAGTGTCACCTGAATTGGCAGAGGAGCGCGGAATTTATGACGGTACGCTGGTACGTCTGATATCTCCTTATGGCAAAATTAAACTGCGTGCGGTCGTAACGAATCGGATGAGCGGAAAAGATATTTATGTTCCCATGCACTCGGCAAGCCATGAAAGTGCCGTGAATTTGTTAACTGGTGGGGCTGTCGATGTTCAGACGCATACGCCGGCCTACAAGCAAGTCAAGGTGCGTATGGAAATTCTCGAAGAAAAAGGAAAATCTCCACTCCCGATGTACAACCCTCGCTACGCCAAGCGCAACCCTCAGCTCGGTGTGCAAGTGGAGCGCAAATGGGCCAGGGAAGATTACCAGCCAATTGCAGACGTGAACGTTCCAAGAGATTTCGTAGGAGGTAAAAAGTAATGGCTAGACCAATTACTCGTATCGTCCAATCGCAAGTCACGGAAAATGAAAAACAAAATCAAGCCGTTGAAAGTGTGCTCCAATCCCTTGCTCAAAATGCAGATGGGATCCAGGAAACGATCAAATTGCTTCAAGAGCTTCATGATAGCGGGATTCTTGGGGCGCTAAACGCTGCTGTCGGAGCAAAAGAAGAAATTGCGAAAATTGTGGTGGGGCAGATGGTGCGCCCCCCCGTTACGAATATCATTAACCATGGACTGGCTGCTGCAGGAGGACTTTCAGAGCTGAATCCAGAGGTGACGCAAAAGCTGATGAGCGGTGTTACGAAGGGTCTTCAAAAGGCAGATGAGGGACTTCGTGCAGGGCAGAAGGTCAGTATTTTCGATTTGATGAAAGCTCTCTCTGACCCAGACATTAATCGGGCAATCGGTTTTGGCATCAATTTGCTAAAAGGAGTAGGGGAAGGCTTAAAAGAAAAGGAATCATGAGGTTGTCTTTGAATCTATTTACAAATGGAGGGAGGTTAATTTGTGAGCAAACAATTGGAACACCAATTTAGTATGCTCGTCCGGGAAATTCGAAAAGAATATGTGGGAAACGGACCGAAAGAAATTATTACTCGTTTTGTTGACTCCTGGGCGATCAGTGAGATGAAGGGGAATCTGACGAATGTAGAAAAATTTATGATCACTTCGAATGACGGCAGACGAATGGTCCATGATGCGCGGACGAAATTGGTGAAAAAAATTTATACAAATCCAGAAGTATTGATGAAATTGGAAGATTTGACGAAAGCAAAAATTGTACGGATTTTTTCAGACATTAATATCGAAGAAGACATTGCCATGACCGTGTTTGTTTTCGATAAACCCCTTGATCCCAAGTGAAGGGAGGTGTGTCTCTTGCTTCAGCCTGTGAGTGTACCATTGAATATCTTGCGTTACGAGAATGACGGCTTGAACCAAGTGGAAGATTCAATCGTTACCGAAGCGCCAATTACGATCATGTTGAACCAGGAAGAGTTCGCGACCATGGTTTGCAGCCCTGAATACATCGAAGAGCTGGTTATAGGCTTTTTGGCTTCGGAAGGGGTAATTGAGACCTTTGCTGATATTACAGATCTATTCATTGATGAAACGACTGGGTATGCCCATGTAACAGCGAAGAAAGTGAACGTTTACAACCAAAAGTTTCACTCCAAAAGATATATAACTTCCTGCTGTGGAAAAAGTCGGCAAAGCTTTTACTTTTACAATGATGCCAGAACCGTGAAAAAGTTGAATAACGAAGGCCCTATGATCTCGTCCTCGGATTGTTTTCGATTCATGCAACTGATGCAGCAATCTGCAAGTCTCTTTAAAGATACAGGTGGAGTCCATAATGCGGCCCTATGCGATAAGGACGGGATCGTTATTTCGAGAATGGATATCGGGAGGCACAATGCGCTTGATAAATTATACGGCTATTGCTTGATGCATTCGATCCCGGTTGACGATAAAATAATGGTCTTTAGTGGCCGGATTTCTTCAGAGGTATTGCTGAAAGTAGCGAAGATCGGATGCCACATCGTATTGTCCAAATCAGCGCCTACGGAATTAGCGCTTCGTCTCGCGAACGAACTGGGAATTACCACGGTTGGTTTTATTCGAAATGAGTCGTTCAATGTATATACACGGCCTGAACGAATTGGAGTGTCGTGTAAATAATGTAGGGTTGGGAGCGCGCGTTCTGTTTCCTTCAGATCAAATACGCAAGAAAAAGGAGACTTCTCAAAAAAGAAGATCTCCTTTTTTTTGTTCATTTTTTAGTGACCGCGAGAAGGCCTCGCCCTGAGCCAATTGGATGGGTCATTTACAAAATGATTGGATCATTATGTTTGTCATCTCTTCCTTTATAATCAGCTTGCTAGAGGAAAAAGGATAGGACACCTTATTTCCTAAGCTTCAAAACTCGATGGATAGTGAGGTGGGGACATTGTCTTTTCAAGGAGACACTCCATTGTTTAATGGACTAAGGAAACACGCCAAAAAAAATCCAATTCAATTCCATATTCCAGGTCATAAAAAGGGAAAAGGAATGGATCCCGAATTTCGTTGGTTCATTGGCAAAAATGCACTTTCGATAGATTTGATAAACATCGGACCCCTCGATGATTTGCATCAGCCAAAAGGGATCATCAAGCAGGCACAAGATTTGGCAGCGGAAGCTTTTGGTGCCGATCACACCATTTTTTCAGTTCAAGGCACCAGTGGCTCTATTATGACGATGATTATGTCCGTGTGTAATCCAGGGGATAAAATCATTGTCCCCCGCAATGTGCACAAGTCCATCATGAGCGGGATTGTTTTATCTGGGGCGACCCCTATCTTTCTACATCCGGAGATAGATCCTGTTCTTGGTATTTCCCACGGGATAACCCCGAAAGCTGTAGAACAAGCATTAGAACAGCATCCAGAAGTGAAAGCTGTATTGGTGATTAACCCAACGTATTTTGGCATTGCCGGCGATCTGAAAAAAATCGTTGCCATTGCCCATTCTCGGGGCATTCCGGTCCTAGTAGATGAAGCCCATGGTTCCCATGTTCATTTTCATCCCAGACTGCCTCTATCTGCCATGCAAGCCGGTGCAGATATGGCTGCGAGCAGTATGCACAAGCTAGGCGGCTCGATGACACAAAGCTCCATCTTGAATGTACGGGGAAACCTTGTTTCCTGGAAGCGGGTTCAAGCTATTTCCACGATGCTTACGACAACTTCGACCTCGTACCTGTTGCTAGCTTCGATCGATGCAGCAAGAAAACGTTTGGCAACCGCAGGAAAAGCACTCTTGGATAATGCGATAAACCTGGCAGAAGAAGCGCGAGCGCAAATCAATAGAATTGATCATCTGTACTGTGTAGGACGCGAAATCATTGGAACAAATGGCGCGTATACCTTGGATCCGACAAAGCTCGTTATATCAGTAAAAGAACTTGGAATCACAGGGTACGATGTAGAAAAATGGCTCCGAGAACGATACAACATTGAGGTGGAGCTGTCAGACCTCTACAACATCCTTTGCATCGTTACCCCTAGTGATCGAAAAGAAGATTTGCAGATTCTCGTGTACGCCTTGGAAGAACTATCCGATCTTTTCAAAGACCAAAAAGACTTGCAAGATCATGCTGTGATGCAGTTGCCTGAAATTCCGATATTGGCTGTAACTCCACGTGACGCTTTTTACGCACCAACAGAAGTGATTCCATTCGAGGAGTCTGTTGGCAGAATCATTGCAGAGTTTGTGATGATCTATCCTCCGGGTATTCCCATATTCATTCCCGGTGAGGTGATCTCTGAAAAAAATTTGGCATATACCAGGAGAAATATAGAGGCGGGCTTGCCTGTTCAAGGCCCAGAAGATTCAGATCTGAAAACCATTCGCGTCATTAAAGAAGAGGAGTAGGAAATCCAAATAACCCAAAGCTAACCACACAAATTGCCGTTGAACGAAAGGTTGCCAACTCCATTTTGGTGGCCTTTTTTATTCGTAGGAACAAAAGTAGAAGGGAGTATACAAATATGAATACGAATGTGTCAAAGAAAACAACAATAATTGCCTACATCATTGCTATTTCTTTTATCATCGGGATGGTTATGACTTCTGTTATGATGAATGACCATGAAATATTATTGCCTGAATTTGCCGCCATGGCGATCGATTCTTTGATTCTGTGTATATTTATGTTTGTTGCGGTGTTAGCCATTAAAAAGATAGAACGGAAGCCGACGAGAAAAAATGAAATGAGCAGAGGAGAAGGGAAAAGCGCTTGAAAGATAGCTGTTGAACATGAACTGTCGGAACATGCTCTTCATTCAGTTGAAGGGCTTTTTATGTGGCAAAACCTTGTCATATTTGCTTCCATTTCTTGAACTTGGCTGGCTCGCGCAGTTTGTCAATGGCTGGTGACACACGTATAGATCACCCTTACAGTAAGACTTGTTTACAACAGAACCCCTGTTAGGTGATAGGAGATGAGAGCATGAGAACGTCCAAAGCAGTACGCTGTATGGCATCTTTGTACATGATATTGCTGATGTTCATAACGACCGGGTGCACAGAAAAATATATTGTGCTCGATCCGAAAGGACCCATTGGTGCGCAACAAAAGGACTTAATGATTGTCTCAACGCTTTTATGCTTAATCGTGATTGTCCCTGTATTGATTCTTACTGCCGTGATTGTATGGCGGTATCGTGACAGGAATGGAAGAAAGGCAGCATACACGCCAAATTGGGAGCACAGCACCACTTTGGAAGCAATCTGGTGGGGGATTCCCATCATTATCATTATTACCATCGGGGTCATTACTGTACGGTCCACGTATTCGCTTGAGCCGTCAAAGCCCCTGGAATCAGATGTGAAGCCGATTACGATCCAGGTGACCAATCTAGATTGGAAATGGCTGTTCCAATATCCAGAGCAAGGCATTGCCACAGTGAATTATGTCCAATTCCCGGAGGATGTGCCCGTCCGCTTCGAGATTACGTCCGACGCGCCGATGAATTCATTCTGGATTCCCCAACTTGGCGGTCAAATGTATGCGATGTCGGGAATGGCGATGGTCCTGCATTTACAGGCAGATGAACAAGGTGAATACATGGGATCGGGAGCCAACTTTACGGGAAAAGATTTTGCCCGGATGTATTTTACGGCTAAAGCGACATCTCAGGATTCTTTCGATCAGTGGGTGAAGGAAGTAAAAGATTCAGCGCCGGTGTTAACACTGGATGGCTATAAAAAGCTGGCTGAACAAGGGACATCCGATGTTCAATCTTTCTCAGCTTTTCCAGAAGGCTTGTTTGAGATGACGGTTACCAAGTATGCTTCCTCGCACAATCACGGCTTATCTACGACAGAGATGAAGGAAGTCCGGGTCGAGAAATAACGGATTTCGCTTGGAAATGGAAGGAGAGAGAAAGCGATGTGGGATCAGATAAAAGAATTCGCCTCGGAATTTTTCGTCACAGGCGATCCATTAATTTACGGTGCGGATGTCAGCATTGTTCTCACCATGATGGCGATTGTATTCGTGTTGACGTACTACAAAAAATGGGGATGGCTTTGGAGCGAATGGATAACAAGTGTCGACCATAAAAAAATTGGGATCATGTACATTATCGCTTCGATCCTCATGCTATTTCGGGGAGGAGTAGACGCTCTTTTGATGCGGGCTCAGCTCGCCATGCCTGATATGCAGTTCTTACCAGCCGAACACTACAACCAAATTTTTACGACACATGGCGTCATTATGATTTTGTTCATGGCGATGCCTCTGATGTTCGGTTTGTTTAATGTCATCGTACCGTTGCAACTCGGTGCACGAGATGTGGCATTTCCATTTCTAAATGCACTGAGCTTCTGGCTCTTTTTCGCTGGAGCCATGCTGTTCAATCTTTCGTTCGTCATCGGAGGTTCTCCGGATGCAGGCTGGCTAGCATATCCTCCCTACTCGGGAAAAGCTTTTAATCCCGGAGCAGGATTGGATTTCTACATCTGGGGTATTCAGATTTCCGGAATTGGTAGCTTAATGACCGGTATTAATTTCATTGTGACGATTTTGAAAATGCGGGCACCAGGAATGTCCCTGATGAAAATGCCGATGTTCTCGTGGTCGGTATTATCCAGCTGCATCGCGATTATCTTTGCGTTTCCGATTTTGACTGTGACACTTGCGCTGCTGTTTATGGACCGATATGTAGGTACGCATTTCTTTACGCTGGATGGCGGCGGCAATCCGATGATGTACATCAACCTGATCTGGATGTGGGGTCACCCGGAGGTTTATATTATCGTGCTGCCGGCATTCGGTATTTTTTCGGAAATCGTCGCTACCTTTTCCAAGAAAAAGCTGTTCGGCTATAAATCAATGGTGTTTGCCATGATCATCATCAGCGTGCTTTCTTTCCTCGTGTGGGCGCATCACTTCTTTACGATGGGATCAGGTGCTGACGTCAATGCTTTCTTTGCCCTGACGACGATGCTAATCGCCATTCCGACAGGTGTCAAAGTGTTTAACTGGCTGTTTACGATGTTTAGAGGAAAGATTACGTTCGAAACACCGATGCTGTGGATGATTGGAATTATCCCGAACTTTGTCATTGGGGGAATGACTGGCGTGCTGCTATCAGTCGCCCCGGCTGACTTTCAGTATCACAACAGTTATTTTCTCATCGCCCATTTTCATCAAGTCATCATCGCTGGTGTTGTTTTCGGTTTCTTTGCTGGCTTGTATTACTGGTGGCCGAAAGTTTTCGGCTTCAAGCTGAATGAGCGAATCGGCAGATGGGCGTTTTGGTTGTGGAACATCGGTTTTTACTTATGCTTCATGCCGCAATATGCACTTGGCCTCATGGGTATGACCAGACGGGTGTATACGTACGGATGGGACAAAGGCTGGTTCGAAATGAATCTGGTTTCTACCATTGGTGCGATGATCATGGGAATTGCCTTCATCATCCAAATTTGGGATATCGCACACAGCATCAAGCACATGAAAAAAGATACAACAGGTGATCCGTGGAACGCTCGTACGTTGGAGTGGTCGATTCCTTCTCCTGCTCCACTGTATAACTTTGCAACACTGCCGCAGGTGTCCGCCCAAGATGATTGGTGGGAGAGAAAGCTGCGCAAGGATGCGGGACAAATAGTTGAGACGGCGGCGATTCTAGAGCCGATTCACATGCCGAAGAATTCCGGGATTCCGTTCATTATGTCCATTTTCTGGTTTTTGGCAGGATTCGGATTTGTGTTTGACTGGCTGTGGTTAGTGATTCCAGGTCTGCTTGGAGTAGCGGTTAGTATGATTGTTCATTCGTGTAACTACGACACTGACTACTATATTTCCGTGGAAGAGATAGAACGCACAGAAGCAGCAATAAGGAAGGTGAACCACTAATGGCTAAAATAAATGTTCCCGGACATGACTACACGGATGGAGCCCATGCCGAGCACCATGGTCATCCGGATCAGGAGGAAATGCGTACATTTGCGTTTTGGATTTACCTGATGACCGATGTGATCTTATTTGCCACCTTGTTTGCGACATATGTCGTTCTGCAGAACAACACAAACGGTGGCCCGACGGCAAAAGAATTATTCCAGATGAATGGCATTTACGCGAGTACGTTTATATTGCTTACGAGCAGCTTTACGAGTGGACTGGCCCTCCTTGCCATGCAAAAGGGGAGACGTCTCGCACTGATTGGCTGGCTTGGGATCACGGTCTTACTCGGAACGGCTTTTATCACGTTGGAAGTCAATGAATTCTTCCACATGGTGCATGAGGGCGCAGCGATTGGCACGAGTGCATTCCTATCTTCCTTTTACACGTTGGTAGGGACTCATGGATTGCATGTTTCATTTGGACTGGTCTGGATGGTTGTCCTGATCTTTCAACTTGCGAAGCATGGGATTACACCTGTGACGAAGCGAAAAGTTAACATTGTCAGCCTGTTCTGGCATTTTCTCGATATCGTGTGGATTTTCGTCTTTACCATCGTGTATTTGATGGGGGTGAAATAAA
Organism: Brevibacillus sp. NRS-1366; assembly: GCF_050467985.1. NCBI lineage: Bacteria > Bacillati > Bacillota > Bacilli > Caryophanales > Paenibacillaceae > Brevibacillus > Brevibacillus sp. NRS-1366. The sequence goes on from NZ_JBITPN010000017.1 coordinate 546,154, forward strand.
TGGGAAAGCAATCCGTACATGGTATGACAAAGCACCATGGTAACTCACATGGTTCACTAAAATCGTATGTTATCGGCTTTTTACTCTCTCTTGTGCTCACGATCATTCCAATCGTCGTACTCACTAACAATTGGCTGGAGGGAAATGGAAGTACAATCGTCTTTCTGGTGACAGCGGTTCTGCAGTTTATCATTCAGCTCGTTTATTTCATGCACCTTCGTGAAGAGGATAAGCCTCGTTACAACTTGATGTCGTTGATCCTCGGGATTTTTATTGTGCTGCTGATTGTGATTGGCTCGATCTGGATCATGATGTACAACATGGTTGCTCTATGAGCAGTAAGAAAGGCTGTGTTCTTACATGTATGTGGATTCGCGATGGGGAGTATTGATCCTTTTTTGCATCACTGTCATATCCGCGTGTAGCAACCCAGATTCGGTGGACTCATCGAAGAATCGTACGGCTCCATCAACAGAAGAGCAGAAAGCTGTGACATTGTACAAGAAACAGTGTTTATCCTGCCATGCCGCCGATCTAGGTGGCTTGGTGGGTCCCAGCCTACAGCAGGTTGGCACGAGGCTGACAGAGGAGCAGATCATGGAAAAAATTCGTGATGGGGCCAAGGGAATGCCGTCATTTGAGAAGTTACTGAGTCCAGAGGATTTGGAAGCTTTAGCGCAATGGCTCTCAACAAAGAAAGAGGGGACGGAGTCGTTTACATGAAAAGAGTGATATTTTTTTCCATACTGTGCCTTGTGACCATCTTGGTAGCAGCATGCGGAAATGGCAAATCAAACCCCTACAATATACAGGTGCAACCATTTGAATACGTCAACCAAGACGGTAAGACAGTTTCATTAACCGACCTGAAGATAAGGTATGGATTGCAGACTTTGTTTTTACGTACTGTACAACGGTTTGTCCTACGATGACAGCAAATATGGCGCAATTGCAAAAGAAACTAAAAAGTGCGGGCGTGGAAGCAGAGCTGGTTTCTTTTTCAGTTGATCCGGAAAAAGACGATCCCGAGGCATTAAAAAACTATTTGAGTAAGTTCAATGCCGATTTTACGAATTGGAATGCGCTGACAGGCTACGAGTTTGAGGAAATCAAAACATTTATCCTCAAATCGTTCAAATCAACGATCGTCAAGGATTCCGCTACCGACCAGGTGATACATGGCACTTCGTTTTATTTGGTCGACCAAACCGGCACCGTCATCGCAAAATACGATGGGATGACGGATACTCCCTATGATGAAATGATCAACGATATCAAATTGCTGCAAAAATAGGCATCTGGGGTGTTGGAGAGGGAGACTGATTGAATCAAGCAACTTAAGGAAGCAGGAGGAAAGAACGTATGACTAAGACATCTGGAATAAGCACAACCATCATTTTGAGATTGGAGTACAATCACGAGTTCGTTACCATCAGTTCAATCACTTCTTCATTGAGTGATTTTTGGTGCAGACATAGCAGCAATTGATGTCAATCGAGTGAGTAAAACAAAGACAGTAAATGACATTACGATCAATCTACGTGATCAACGCGACATGGACGGCATCATTTCCCATGTAGAAACATTGCCTGGGGTTAAAGTCATAAACGTTTCGGACCAGACATTTCTTCTCCATCTGGGTGGTAAGATCGAAACTCAACCGAAAGTACCTATTAAAAACAGAGATGACCTATCCCGTGTGTATACCCTGGAGAAGCACGTATTTGTATGGCCATTCATGATGATCCGGCTCGGGCGCACACACTTACGATCAAGCGTAATACAGTTGCGGTAGTCTCTGATGGTTCGGCAGTTCTTGGGCTTGGAAATATTGGACCGGAAGCAGCAATGCCTGTGATGGAAGGAAAGGCGGTGTTATTCAAACAGATGGCTGATGTAGATGCTTTTCCGATTTGCTTGAATACACAAGACACCGATGAAATTGTACAAATCGTGAAAGCCATTGCCCCGTCATTCGGAGGGATTAATCTGGAGGATATTTCATCTCCGCGATGCTTCGAGATAGAAGAGCGATTAAGCAAAGAATTGGACATCCCCGTCTTCCACGATGATCAGCATGGTACCGCAGTTGTGATTTTGGCTGCTTTGATCAATGCGTTAAAAGTAGTCGGTAAAACATTGAGCGAATGCAGAATTGTCGTGTGTGGAATAAGGGCAGCAGGAATTGCCTGCTCCAAAATCCTGTTGGCATCCGGGGTGACTGATCTGATCGGAGTGGACAAGAATGGCGCGCTCGTTCGAGGAACCGTTTATGAGCACGAGGAATGGAACCGGTATGCGGAACATACGAATCCACATAAGCTTGAAGGCAGCCTCTCAGAAGTGATCAAAGGTGCAGACGTTTTTATCGGTCTATCTCGGCCGGGGGTCTTGAAGGTGGCCGATTTGAAACAAATGGGAACTGACCCGATCGTTTTTGCCATGGCAAATCCAAATCCAGAATTTACTCCAGAAGAGGCCGAGCCATATGTACGCGTAATGGCTACAGGTCGTTCCGATTATCCGAATCAGATAAATAACGTGCTATGCTTTCCTGGTATGTTTCGGGGTGTACTGGATTGCAGGGCGCCCGCTATTACAGAAGAGATGAAGGTCAGTGCTGCCTATGCGATTGCATCGGTCATCACAGAAGAAGAACTGCATGAGCAATACATTATTCCGAGTGTCTTTAATCAGCTCGTGGTAGATAGAGTCAGTCAAGCGGTGATCACTTCTGCCATGGAGTGTGGAGTTGCTAGGCGAGTCCTGAGCCCTTCTGAAGCCTAAGCGTGGAGGTGGAGGTGAAGATGGCAAACTTTTAAATTTGAACGTGCATGAGAAGACTAGTGTCAGTCCGTTTCTGATGCACGTTTTCTTTTTACGACAGAATTGAGCGAAGAGCCTCTGCAAATTTGGAGATTCCTGGAGCTATGTCCTCGGCTTTTGTCCTTGCAAAAGTAAAGCGAACGTATCCAGAGTCTGATCCGTAAACACTCCCAGGAGCATAAATGATTCCCCTTCGTATTCCTTCTTCAAATAGCTTGTGGTCATTCACCTTCGGAATAATCCTGCACCACAAGTGCAACCCCCCTTGCGGAATCATGAAAGTGACTTCTTCCGGCAGTTCCTTTTGCAATGCTTCAATCAGAAGGTCTCTTTTATAAAGCAACTGCATTCGCAAACGCTCTAAATGAGGCTCGAAATAGGAGGATTTCAAGAACTGGGCTGCAATTTGCTGGGGAACAACACTTAGCCCAAAATCCATCTGTTGCCTCGCATCAGCCAGCCTTTCCACCACAGAATGAGGGGCAACCATCCAGCCAACACGTAATCCAGAAGCCGCTATTTTGGAAAAGGAACCGATGTAGAGGACCGAGCCGAGTTGATCAGAGGATTTGAGCGGATTAGGAGGTATTCCATCGTAGGAAGTCAGGCTGAAAGGATCGTCCTCTACAATCGGAAGGCCCAACTCGCTTGCAACCTGCAGCAACTGAATACGGCGTTCAGAATCGAGGAAGGTACCGGTTGGGTTCTGAAAATTCGGGTTCACAAAGATCATCTTGATCCGATTTTTCTGATACAACGTGCGAATATCCTCCGGTCGAATTCCTTTCTCATCGACGGGCAAACGGAATAAACGGAGTCCTGCCGATTGAAACATAGGCAAAGAGTAGATATAAGACGGATCTTCAATGGCAACTGCATCACCGGGAGCAAGCAAACATTGTGTGATTAAATACAGCGATTGCTGGGATCCGGATGTGATGAGAATCGATGATTCTGTTGTTTGGATGTTTCGATATTGGGATAAATAAGAGACGAGTTGTTCGCGTAATGGGCTAAAACCTTGAGGATTGTCATATCCCAGGTATTCGGAAAAGGTTTTTTCCTTTATCAGAGAGCTTATTTCCTCATTCGGAGAAAGCTCTGGAGCCAATTCACCACTGGCGAAATCAATTAAAGTGCGATCTTGTTGAAGCGCTTCTCTGATGCGACGCAAGAAAGGCAGGTTAGGAAGGAAATGTCCACCCTCAACATAATGGTGCCAATTCGGGGTGTGTTTTGGTATAGCACCCCACTTGTATTTGCTTACGCGTGTACCGCTTCCCGTCCTGCTTTCGATGATACCCAGTGATCGGAGCTCCTCATAAGCAAGGATGACAGTGCTACGATTTACACCCAGTAACTCTGCTAATTTTCTTTCGGATGGCAACAAACTTCCCGAAGGAAACTCGCCATAAGAAATTCTGCGTTCCATTTCGTCGGCAATTTGATGATACAGAGTTTGATGGCTTGAGCGATCAAGCTTCCACATGATAATCACAACCTTGAAAATGAAGTAAAGGATTATAAGGTAAGGAATAATTTCATCATAACATTCACGTGAGCTGATCTTAGGAAAAAACAATTCCAATCTGTTGAACATGGATGGTCAAAAAAATAGAAAATTGGATGGTTACACGAACGAATTACAGTAATACCAAAGGGCACTTGACGTCCTCGATTCATAAACGAAGCTTTTGTCATTTTCTACTCCAATAAAAAAAACGCCCTCAAAGCGGGCGTAATTCTTGTACGCAAGCGAACCAGTTTATTTCACGCGATCTTTCAATTCTTTTCCTGGCTTAAAGGCAGGGAGTTTAGCCGAAGCAATTTCAATTTCTTCACCGGTTTGAGGGTTTCGACCTTTGCGAGCTGCCCGTTCCCGTACTTCAAAGTTACCGAATCCGATCAGCGACACCTTGTCCCCATTTTGAAGAGCACTAGCAATCGTATCCAAAATAGCATCTACTGCTTTGGTCGAATCTTTTTTAGTGAGTTCGGTTACTTCCGCTACTTTCGTAATCAATTCCGTTTTGTTCATGGGCTTAACATCCTTTCAATCAAGATAAGGTACATCATACTGGTTTTCAGAAGATAATGGAAGAGTACTACGAGAACGCCTGTTTTCCTCTAAAAAGGATAATAAATTTTTCGTAGAAAATTACAGGGGGAAAAGAATGGATATTGTAACTGTCAATAAAATAAATAAACGGGATTCGGGACCGGGTTTACGAGCATAACACGCAGGTAAGATACCGAACAGTAAGCATAAGCACTGTCTTTTCTAAGTGATTAAATGTTATTATGCAGTTGAGCAGTTAGAGGAACAATTGCAAGTATTTGAATGGGGAAATGGAACTTTCGCAAGGTAGCATTCAGATAGATTCGGAGGCTCAAAATAATATGAAAACGATAGGGAATAACAAGGGAAATAGAATGGAGTTCAAGGCTATCACGGGACAAGACATACATGAGATAGAAACAGTAAAACAACTCTTTTTGGAATATACGCAATCGCTCGAATTAGATCTTGCTTTTCAAGACTTTGAAACAGAATTCAATACATTACCAGGAAAATATGCAGCTCCGGATGGTGTTTTACTCGTAGCATTCATTGATGGTCAAGCAGCGGGATGTATTGCTCTTCGCAAAATTGCGGAAGGGATATGTGAAATGAAAAGGTTGTATGTTCGTGATGCGTACAGAGGATTTCGGGTTGGAAAACGTCTGATTGAGATGATTATTGAAAAAGCTTCACAACTACCTTACGATTATATGAGACTAGATACACTCCCAGCGATGATAAAGGCACAGGATTTATATCGTTCATTCGGTTTTTATGAAATTGAGCCCTATGTCTTTAATCCAATTGAAGGCGCAAAATTTATGGAATTGAAGTTAAGAAAGCCTTAATTGAGGCACCTCTCTGATTCAGTAAAAAAAGAGCAGGGCCAGCTGGCTCAGTAGAATGACAGGTGAAGGGATACGAGCAGATGACGGATTTAATCACAATCAGCAGAAAAGATGAGCAGGTCACAAATCGCTGGTCCGGCGGTTCGACGACCCAACTGGCTATTTACCCAGATGATGCAGACTATAATCAGCGTAACTTTACGTGGCGGCTAAGTTCAGCGTTAGTTGAAGTGGAAGAATCCGCTTTTACCCCTCTTCCCGGCTTTTGGAGATTGCTTATGATCCTGGAAGGAGAGCTGTTCATTGAACATGAGGGGCATCACAGCGCTTCTTTGCAGCCGTTTGAACAGGATGCTTTTAGTGGTGGATGGACAACCAGAAGCAAGGGCAAGGTAAGAGACTTTAATTTAATGGTCGCAAAAGGATGCAGCGGAAGGCTAAAAGCGATTCATGCGCAGCCAGGCATCCAGCATGAAAGAGTAGGTGAGCGAGAGCAGCCACATCCTCATGTAGATGAAGCTTTTTATTGTATTGACGGTTCGATTGCCATCAGCATAGATGACAAGCAAGCAATAGCGTTATCCGCAGGGGATGTGCTGCTCATGAGCAAGATCAGCGCGGCCAAGACCATTGCGATCTCCAACCAAAGTGACGAGGCAGCGACGATTATAAGGGCTTCCCTGTTTTATTAATAGGGCTACACGGAAAATACAAGATCACGGCTGCCGGTTGAAATTCGGCAGCCTTGTTTATGCCATTAGATCCATATATCGTCAATAACAATCCTCTCCACTTTCCAAATTCCCCTTTCTTGAAGTACTGCAAACTTATACAAACTAGGTAAAAGCTCCTCCAATTTCGAAACTGCTATAACTACGACTCTTCCAATTGTCTTGCCTCCCGGTGCCCCCAACTCATGAATACCAATAGCAATGCAATGACCGTGAGAAAAACCCCGAGCAGTCGAAATCCACCGAAGCTGAACGTACCTCCCATTATGATGCCTATCAACAGTGAAGAGAGAATGGTTCCCAGGTATCTCGAAGTATTAAATATTCCGGATGCGACACCGATTATTTCTTTTGGCGAACTTTGGAACAAGGCCGCTTGCAGCCCGACACTGTTCAACCCGTTGCTAATGCCGAATGCAGCCAATGCCAAACAAACACTGATAACCGGTGAAGATTGATCCAATGTTACGATCCACACGGACCCAAATGTCATCAGTATTGCAGATACCAGCAATGCGGGCCCGGGTCCTGATTTATCGATCCACCGGCCTGCTATTGGAGAAGCAACAAGCGAGCACAAGCCCAAGGTTAGCATGAGAATCCCTGTATGGAACTCGCTGACATGACGTACCATTTGCAAGTAAGACGGAAGTCCAAAAAAGAGAGCATAAAAAAGTACGTTAACGATCATGAATTGGACATTGACCCATGTCATCGCAGGATATTTGGCGAATGTGCGCAAAGGAATAAAGGGCGACGTCGTTTTTAACTCATGTCGTACGAAAGCCCCCAGCGCCACGAGGCCGATCAACCCGACCATGATATTCCCTAATGAGACATGGCCAGATGATTTTGCCGACAGCAGGCCAACAAGCAGGGCAACAAGACCGACTGTAAATAGTACGATCCCTGTCGCATCAATCAAATCCAACCATTTACGAAAGGACATGCTATGTAGCACGGATGCTGCCGCTTCGTCCTTAGGTATCATCCTCCAAGCGAATAGAAAGCTCGCCACCACGAATGGGATATTGACGGCAAAGATAGCAGGCCAATCCCACCAGTGAATTAAAACCCCGCCAATAAAGGGGCCAATGGCTGCCGCTCCGGACAAAAATATGGACAAAACGGACAGTGCAGTCGCTTGTCTCTCCTTAATATGAATTCGTACAATAGCCATTCCAACCGCAACCATCATACTTGTTCCGATCGATTGCACAATGCGGGACACGATAAGCCATCCAAAATTTGGTGATAATGGAGCTAGTAAAGAAGAAACAAAGGATACAATAAGTCCGGCAAGAAATATCTTCCTACGGCCGAATAAATCACTAGCCTTGCCCATGACAGGTTGAGCGATAGCACTTGCAATGTAAAAAGAGAAAATAATCCAGGAAACAACTGTAAAGTCAAGGCCGTACACATGTTGAAGCCTTGGAATAGCAATAGAAATCATCGAAGAATTTAATGGGTTCAACAGCACCCCCAGTCCAACGGAAATCATCAACCACCTGCTGCGACTATTCATTTTTGTTCCCCCTAAAAGTCTGTTGATGTCATCGTACTTGAAATCAGATATTTACTCCAACGCATTTTATGCTATGATTTCATTGACTTGAGGGAATGAGTGGAGGTACGAAATGGAACTTCTTCAACTGCAATATTTTCTCGCGGTAGCTCGATTGGAACATGTGACCGAAGCTGCAAGAAGTCTGCACGTGACACAATCGTCACTAAGCAAAACGATTCAACGATTGGAGCAGGATCTGGGGGTCCCCCTATTTGATCGAATAGGGAGGAAGCTGCGATTGAATGAGTTCGGAAGCAGATTCCTTCACCGTGCAGAAAGGGCTTTGTTTGAATTAGAACAGGGCAAGCAGGAGCTCAGCGATTTATCCAGCCCGGAATATGGCACACTCGAATTGGCGGTGACCACCGCAAGCACGTTACCAAATATCCTTCGAGAGTTTCGGAAAAAGCGGCCCTATATCCAATTTCATGTGAAAATGCTGACTACGCAAGAAATGGTTACGCTACTTCACAGAGGAGAGGTCGATTTCTGCTTGTCCTCACCTCCGATAGTAGGGGATGACATTGAATGTCAAATCGTGTTCATCGACCCAATCCTTGTAGCTGTTCCAAACGGGCATCGACTGGCAGACCGAAGTAGCGTATCCTTGACAGAACTAAGGGACGAATGGTTTGTTGGTGTAAAGAGGGGCTACGGTACACGTGATTTAGTGGACTCTGTATGCAAAGCGGTTGGATTTGTACCTAAATATGTGTATGAGGGGGATGAACCCGCAAGGCTAATCACTCTTGTGGAAGCCGAAATTGGTATAGCCTTTATACCAAGCACAGCAAGGGATTCGCGGGAACATATCAAATATCTCCAAGTAGAGAATCACGAATTGGTACGGGAGATAGCTTTATTATGGCACAGGAGTCGGTACATTTCGCGGGCTGCTCTGGAATTTCGTGAGGTGGTTGTAGAATATTTTGGGGAGATTTCCAAACAGACCATTTAATAATGCTGAACCATTAATGATGACGCTTTTGGCCGGAACAAAACTGGCGTAACTGACGAGAAATCACTGGCCTATATGTTAGAGCTGAAAAATTGTAGCAGCAACACAAAGGGGATGCACACATGAATAAAGAGAAAAAAGCTATGAAAATCGAACAACCTAAAATATTCCCAAGTGACCTCTCTGTCTTCCAACAAATTGAAATACAGTCCAATGATTTATTAGAAATGGGAATGATGCAAGACTGTGTGATTGAAAATCTAGAGGCAAATAAAGTTACTTTTGAAAAAATCATCTTTAAAAATGTAACATTTACAGAAACAACATTAACCGGAGTAGAAATTACAGATGTCATATTTGAAAAATGCGATCTTTCTAACGTGGATTTTCGTGATGCTATTATCCATAGAACAAAGTTCGAGGAATGCAAAATGATTGGTGTAAATTTTACTGGTGTAACCCTAAGAAATGTCCTATTTGATAGTTGTTTAGGTGATTATGCAACATTCAGATTTTCGAACTCAAAACAAGTTATCATTCAAAATAGTTCATTATGCAAAACAGATTTTAGCAGCTCTAAATTGCAAAAAGTTGAAATATACCAATCCAATATAGATCAAGCTCAATTGTCTGGTACGAAGCTAGACGGAATTGATTTAAGTGATTGTGAGTTTGATGGATTAGGCGTGACAGTGGAGGATTTGAAAGGTTGTATTATTTCTCGTGAACAAGCCTTCCTATTTGCAAAACTGTTTGGACTTATTGTTAACGAATGATCTACAAAATAATCCATAATTAGCCTCCTGGCAGCTTTACGACAGCTTTTGCATAACGAATGGGCTGGCTAGTATGAGAGGGGAAACCGATGAATCCACAGTTTATTTGTTGAAATAAAAGTAAGGGTATGGTAATATACACGTAACTTAATGACTGGAGTTGAAAAGGATAATGTAATTTTTCTTGCTGCGAAAATAAAACAACAAAAGCGATAGGCTTCGACTGTTTTATTATTACTACGCAAGAAAGTTACTAATTCTTTTCACTCAGACGATATATCCAAATCTGACTCTGTTATGGGGTGGATTTGCTGTATTTATTTGAGCTGCAAGAATGTAACTTTCTTGCAGCTTTTCTATTTTTTTACAGGAGGATATGTCCATGTCATTAATAAATGTTACAAACCTGACGTTTGCTTATGAAGGCAGCTTCGATAACATATTTGAAAATGTAAGCTTCCAAATCGATACGGATTGGAAATTGGGCTTTACGGGAAGAAACGGTAGAGGCAAGACAACATTTCTGGGCTTGCTATTGGGTAAATATGAATACAGCGGAAATATCTCTGCTCATGTCGGTTTTGAATATTTTCCTTACGCTGTTGAAGACAAGGAAAAGAATACCCTGGATATAATCAACGACATGATTCCAGACTATCTTCACTGGGAATTAATGCGTGAACTTTCATTGCTAGAGGTTTCTGAGGATGTTCTCTATCGGCCCTTTGCTTCCTTGTCCAACGGGGAACAAACGAAAGTGCTATTGGCTGGATTGTTTCTCAAGGAAAATAGCTTTCTGTTAATTGATGAACCGACCAATCATCTCGACATGCATGCCAGAAAACTCGTCAGTGATTACCTTAATACCAAAAGCGGTTTTATTCTGGTGTCGCATGACAGATCATTTCTGGATAACTGCGTAGACCACATCCTTGCAATCAATAAGACTAACATCGAAATTCAAAAAGGGAATTTCTCCGATTGGTGGGAGAATAAAAAGAGACAAGATCACTTTGAGCTTGCAGAAAACGAAAAACTGAAAAAAGACATGAAGCGCTTGTCGGAGTCCGCTAAACGAACGAGCAACTGGTCTCACGAGGTGGAGAAAACAAAAAATGGTACAAGAAATTCAGGTTCCAAGGTTGATAAAGGGTATATTGGTCACAAGGCCGCTAAAATGATGAAACGCTCCAAATCCATTGAGCAAAGACAGCAAGCTGCAATTGATGAAAGAGGCAAGCTCCTTAAAAATATAGAAAGCCAGGATAGCTTGAAGATTTCCCAGCTTGCGTATCATAAAAACCAACTTGCTGAACTTGAAAAGGTTTCGATTTTATACGGTGAGAAGATGGTTTGTACGGAAATAAGTTTTACGATTGAGCAAGGGGAGCGAATTGCCCTTTCAGGTAAAAACGGCTCCGGAAAATCAAGTATTATCAAACTGATTTGCGGGGAGAAACTAAACTATACGGGGACTTTCAGTAAGGGAAGTCAGCTTAAAATATCTTATGTTTCACAGGATACTTCCCATTTAAAGGGTAATTTAACAAATTACGCTAGAAATAATGGGATTGATGAGAGCCTTTTTAAATCTATTTTAAGAAAACTTGATTTTTCAAGGGTTCAATTTGAAAAGGATATCTCGGCCTATAGCGGCGGTCAAAAGAAGAAAGTGCTGATTGCCAAAAGTCTTTGTGAGAAAGTCCATTTGCATATTTGGGATGAACCGCTTAATTTTATTGATGTGATTTCTCGTATGCAACTGGAAGAGTTGCTACTTGAATTCTCCCCAACCATTCTTTTTGTGGAGCACGACAGTGAGTTTTGCAAAAATATCGCTACAAAAGTCATTGAGCTATAATCTCGATCTACAGCACGAAGAAAAAAAGAGCCAAAGCAGCAAATGCGCGGCTCTTTTTTCGTTGGCATTCTCATTATGTGTAATAAGATTCGGTCAGAGGAAATAATAAAGATAACGTGATCGAAGGGAGACCATATGAACAAACAGTCCAGAATAGGCAAAGAATATCTTGAACAAACAGAAGATAACGAAGGAGCAGCAAAAAGGATAGAAGAACAAGAGGATATCGTAGACCAAGACGATATAGAAGAAGTGTATGGGGCTGAAGATAATGATATATATGCTGGATAGGAATTTTAACGTGTACGCTTCGGTCATGCAAATGCTTACGGCAAAAAAATAATAACATTGCTTGACCAGTAAAAAAAGAACACTATAGGTTTGGCTACAGTGTTCCATACAGGCTCAATTAACCTTGTCTTTGCTTGTGTTTCAAATTCTCACAGATCACCATGACCGTTCTTTTTCTTCTAATTGTTTTGCATTTTTCACATATATGTTTTACAGATGGGCTAACTTTCATTACAAATACCTCCTTACCAGTAGCTTCTCTCTTATAGGCTAAGCAAGAAACAACAGCGTATAGAAAAAATATATCAAACAATATATATCATGATATATAAAATGATAATGATAATCAATTGATAATCACTGGAAATGAGTTTACTAGCAATCCTGCCGATTTACAGCCCCGACTTCTCTGGCTTCTCCACGTACATGCGAAATAACTTAATGTAGAACGCGATACTGATGAAGGCAAACAACAAAATGATACTGAATATTCCCATTGGGGGTACCCAACTCGACAAGAAAACCGTTACCGGCGCCAAAAATTTACCTATCGTTGCCTGTAAGCTGTCAGCTCCCATGTACTGTCCTCTTGCATGCTCCGGGGCATAGCGGCTAATAAAGCTCTGTGTCACTGGAGAACGTACAATCTCACCAAAAGTGAAGATGATGGTAATCACAAACAAGAACCAAATATTACTGTTCAGTCCCAGAGAGAATGTGCCTATACCGGATAACAGTGATGAAAGAATGAATACATTTCGCTCTTTCCAATCGTAGAACCATTTTGTAACAGGAAGGATAAACAGGACAAACAATAGACCGTTAAACCCCAGTATCCATCCATATATCTCTGTACTGGACAGCATGAGGGATTCACCATTCCATGTAAATAGAGCTTGGGCAGGGACATTATTGATCACGTAAACCGGCAAGTAAAGGTCCAGTTGCATAATGGGTACCAGGGCAAAGATGCCTGCCAACGTATAAACAAGGAACACCTTATCGCGAAAAATAATGCCATATCCCTTCCATTGTTCCTTGAAAACTTGGGTTATCGAAGTCGAGCCTTTCGGGCTTTTTGCCGAATGTGGCAATGTTTCATGCACCTTAAAATAAATAGCGATAAAATAGAGCAACAAGACTAATGCACAGGTCCACAATAGCTCTTGCCGGTAATGGAAGAAGAAAATGGCTCCGAGTGCTGGCCCAAGCACAGCACCAATGTTATTAGCGGTCGTAAATGTTGCGAATATCTGCCGACGGCTTTGTGGGGAAACAAGGTCAGCAACCATGGCGGTGCTTGCTGGTCTATAAATGGCACCACCCAGCCCAAGACCCATAAATGCAATATAATCAACCCAATGGGAAGGTGACACCGCAAACAAGGCAAACATCATGGTCTGTAGCGAAGCACCCAGTAGCATTACGGGACGCCGTCCTAACCGGTCCGCTAAAGCACCTCCGAGTAGGCTGCCTATCAGGCTGAATATTGGGGGTACTGTCATCAAAATGCCTGCCATATGATTGCCTAATGCAGCACCAAAGTATACGGTTATAAACGGAAAGTACATCCAAAAAAGCATGTTAAACAGTGCTTCCCCGATTAACCGGACTTTCAAATTGTTATTCCATAACCGTATTTGCATCCAGATCCTCCTCTTTTTGACACAACAACACATGTAACGTTTAAAAACAGTTACATGGTGAAATGCTTTCCGGCCAGGTAAATAAACAATAGAACATTCTCCTGACAAAATATAGACTTATAATGATGCGTGGATTATACTAATAATATGAAGGTCAAAAATACACCCCTTTAGTTTAACTGCTCCAACAATCGAACATTTGTTCTAAAATGGTAAAGATGCTCCTACGGGAAGCGTCTTTTTTGGTGTGAAACGATCGTATAATCTAATTCCAAGTCAGTATAACTCGAGCCACAGTGATCTCGGTTATTCAAAGAGTTTGGACTGCAATCTGATTATGAGGTAGGGTATGATTCGAAATCCATGTCGGGAAGGAGCAGGACCAAAAAGCTTCGGTTTGACGAAGATAAACTCATATAACACAGAGTATGGTACGTATCACAATTTTCAAGCTTGTTCTCTAGTTTTCAGCATCTTTCTAAGCCATCCGGTAATGGACGTGCAACCCCTAAAGATGTTTGTCCGTATCATGTTCTTCCCACCGTGAATACTTGTATAAGATTAGTAATTCATTAGCAAATCGAGTACAGGGGGAAAGGAATGGAACAGTACCTGATTCAGCCGTGGGACGTCTCGAGAAGTTCTGAAACGGCTCCTGTCGACTGGGATATGCACGTGCCTCCGGAAGTAGATGAAATTGCGGAACAAGTAATGAGGCAATACGACATGTCTGTGAGCAATCGCACATTGATTACCTCCAAACCTGACAAGGGTGGAGCTATATGGCGTATTGACACTGACAAAGGTCCCCGCAGCTTGAAATTGTTGCACAGAAGTCCCGAACGAAGCCTTTATAGCGTGGGATTTCAAGAGTATGTCGTTAAACAAGGCGCTAGAGTCCCAAAGCTGATCCCGGCGAGAGATGGAAAGTTATTCGTTGAAATGGGTGGAAAGCTGTGGATTGTCACGGACTGGATCAGTTTGCAACCAGCCACGAAAGTTGATTTGGCTGGTGCCCAGGAATTGTGCTATGGGCTGGGTGAGTTTCACCGTCATTCAAAAGGTTATATTCCGCCCTTTGGTGCAAAAAATTCATCTCGCTTATTTCGGTGGCCCAATTACTATCAAAAAATTGCGAAGAAAATTGGCTGGATGCGAGATATGGCGTCTTCTTACAGAGACACGATCGCAAGCGAAGCTATTCTGGCTGTTGTTGATCAATACGAACAGCAAGCTTTAAATGCACTGAAAAGACTCCAAGAATCGGCTTATTCCAAAATGGTTGCGCTGGGGGAGCCGCACTGGGGACTTGTGCACCAGGACTACGGCTGGTCAAATGGTCAGAATGGACCAGGAGGTCTGTGGGTGATTGACCTTGACGGGGTGGCATACGACTTACCATTTCGAGATTTACGCAAATTGATAACAAGCACCATGGATGATATGGGTGTTTGGGATGTGAGCTGGATGAGAGGAATGATTGATGCTTACCATCAGGCCAACCCGCTTGATCTGGAATCATTTGAAATTCTTCTCATCGATATGTCCATGCCTAACGAGTTTTACAAGCACTTGAAAGAGATGTTTTTCGATCCCATCATCTTTTTAAATACGGAAGCAGGATCCATTTTGCAGCGTGTTGTTGCAACTGATCAAACCAAGTGGCAAGCACTCGCTGAGATGAATCAGGACAAATCGAAATATATGTCAGGAAATTATGAGCAGGTACTCGCGGCACGCCAGATACAGCGTGTTGCTTCAGAAAGCAAGGAGGAACAAACAAGCTGGCTTCTTCAAGCACAGGAACAAAAAACATCTGCAATCTTGGAAGAAGTACCTGCAGATGTGGTAGAGGAGACAGGAGCTGTCCTGTTTGACCCCGTTGTCCTGGAAGAAGTGCCTGCAGATGTGGTTGAAGGGACAGCCGCAGTTCTCTTTGACCCCGTTGTTTTGGAAGAAGTGCCTGCAGATGTAGTAGAGGAGACAGGAGCTGTCCTGTCTGACCCCGTTGTCTTGGAAGAAGTGCCTGCAGATGTGGTTGCGGAGACAGCCGCAGTTCTCTTTGACCCCGTTGTATTGGAAGAAGTGCCTGCAGATGTGGTTGCGGAGACAGGAGCTGTCCTGTTTGACCCCGTTGTCCTGGAAGAAGTGCCTGCAGATGTGGTAGAGGAGACAGGAGCTGTCCTGTTTGACCCCGTTGTCCTGGAAGAAGTGCCTGCAGATGTGGTTGAGGAGACAGCCGCAGTTCCGTTTGACCCCGTTATCTTTGAAGAAGTGCCTACAGAGCTGTTGGAGGACACAGCGAATGTTGTGTTTGATCCGGTTGTATTGGAAGAAGTACCTGCTGATGTGGTTGAAGAGACAGCCGCAGTTCCGTTTGAACCCGTTATCTTAGAAGAAGTGCCTGCAGAGCTGTTGGAGGACACAGCGAATGTTGTGTTTGATCCGGTTGTATTGGAAGAAATACCTGGAGAGCTGTTGGAGGACACAACGAATGTTGTGTTTGATCCGGTTGTATTGGAAGAAATACCTGCTGATGTGGTTGAAGAGACAGCCGCAGTTCCGTTTGAACCCGTTATCTTAGAAGAAGTGCCTGCAGAGCTGTTGGAGGACACAGCGAATGTTGTGTTTGATCCGGTTGTATTGGAAGAAATACCTGCTGATGTGGTGGAGGAGGACCCCGTGGTTCTGTTGCACTCATTTGCCTTGGAAGAAATGCCTGTCGAAGTAATTGAGGAGGCAACTTCGGTTTTGTTTGAACCTGGTATCGTGGAGCAAGTACCATCAGATGTAGTAGAAAAATTTACTATGGTTCAAAAAACACAAGCAAAGGGAAAAGAAAAGTCCTTTACCGTTCAAATAAAAACGAACGCACCAAAAAAAGCATCTTCCCAAACTAGTTCAAAGCCAGAATCTGTAGAAGAGAAACAGATTAAAGCTCGATCCAAGTCTGTACCCCTAGAAGAGAAGCCCGTAATAGCTACACAAAACCCTGCTCCTGCTGAAGAAAAATCCATCAAAGTAAAATCTAAGACAGCTGCCGTAGAAGAGAAGCCCGTTACAGCAAAATCAAACCCTGCTCCTGCTGAAGAAAAATCC